>NZ_JBQUZP010000005.1:0-343080 GCF_056313785.1 Caulobacter sp. DMC95
TAGATGCTCTCCATGATGACCAGCATGAACGACAGCCCCAGCGTCAGGGGCACGAACAGAAAGTGGTAGAGGGCGGTGAGCGCGAACTGTAGTCGCGACAGGTCTACGACAGCGGGGTCGAACGCCATGTCAATTCTCCTGAAGGGCGTCGCGTAAATCCCACAACATTAATACATTCGCAAATACGTACTTATGCTGAGTGCAGGGCTTAAGACGTGTCGCGCTAGCGGCGCGCGGGTCCAGATCCGGCCAAGACCTGCAGCTGGCGCCCGCTCACCGTCACCTCACCTTCTGCGGCCAGAGCACGGGCGACCGCGACAAGTTGCTCGCGCTCGGCGTCCAGAAGGTCCACCAAGGGGCGCTGGCCGACCCGCACCTCCTGACGCAAGCTCTCGACCGCCCGCCTTGCGGCCTGCGCCTGATCGCGCGCGGCGACCATCGTGAGGCGATTGGTCTGAAGATCGCTCCAGGCGGCGATGACCGCCGTCTTCAGCGCCGCGCGCGCCGCGTCGCGCCGGGCTTCCGCGGCGCGGACTTCAGCGGACGCCTCAGCCTTGGCCGCCTGGACGCGCCCGCCGGCGAACAACGTCCAGCGCCCCTGCAGGCCGACCGTGAGGGCGTCCGAGCGATAACCCGGAAAAAACTGATCTCGCGCCTGTTCGGCCCTGGCCGCGACGCTGATGCTGGGCAAGCCTTGAGCCGAAGCGATCTTGGCGGCCGCCTGCGCCGCGCGAACAGCAGCCTCCGCAGCGCCAAGAGCAGGACTAACGGCCTCAGCGCGCGCCAGGGCCTCGTCCAGCAAGGGCAAGGCGCTGTCGTCAGCGATCGGCTCAAGCGCGATCGGTTCGCCCCCTACGAGCGCTGCGTACTGGGCGCGCGCCACTTCCAGTGCGCCCTGCGCCCTCGCCGTCCCGGCGCGCGCCTCGGCGCTGCGCGCGAGCGTCAAGTCGAGGTCACTACGTGGAATTTCACCCGCCGCGAACCTCAGTTGCGCCTGACGGGCCCATTCATCGAACGCCCTGGCATGAGCCTGGCTCGCTTCGAACAAGGCCTGTGCTGTTCGCACGCCGACATAGGCGCGCGCGACGGCCACCTGTAACGCGTCGTCAGCCTGGACAAGCTGAGCCTTGGCGCCAACCTGCCCCGCCCTGGCCTTGTCGACCCCCGCCAAAATGGCGCCGCCCGAGTAGAGCGGCTGCGCGACCTCCAATCGCACCGCGCGCGGATCAACGTCCGCGGCGGCGAAGCCAAAGAAGCCGCCCAGATCGTTGCGGCCGCTCATATACTCACCCGCCAAACCAAGGGTCGGAAGCCGCGCGCCCTTGGCCGCATCCAAGCGCGCGCCAGCTGAATCCGCGTGGGCTTTCGCCGCACGCAGGTCGGGATTATACGCGCGCGCCGCCGCGATCGCTTCCTCAAGCGTGGTCGCCTTGGCGAGAGGCGGCAAGGCCAGCAACGCGCCGGCCGCGATCAGAGCGACGCGGCGCATTAGCGGAACGCCGTCCCCGGCTTGACGCCGAGCTTCTTGAAAATGATCGCCGCAGGGCAAAAGCCCGTGAAAGCAGCTTGGATCATGTTCAGGCCAGCGAACGCCGACAGTCCGACCCAGTAGGGATGAACGAAGTGTGCGAGCGCCAGCCCGAGCAGAACGACTAGGCCGGCGAAGGCCAGCACGGCGCGATCCAGGGTCATTTTTCGTCTCCTTTTCGATATCAGACGGCGGCTTTGGCGGTGGCTAGGCTCACCCAATCCACAATTTGATCGGCGGACATCAGGCCCGCCTTGCGGGCGATCAGTCGGCCGTCCAGGAACAGCAGCAGCGCGGGAATTCCCTGCACGGCGTACTGCGCGCAAAGCTCAGGGTTTTCGTCGGCGTTGAGCTTGAGGAAGCGCGCGCCAGCCCCGACCCGTTTGGCGGCCTCGGTGAACTGGGGCGTCATGGCCCGACAGGGTCCGCACCAAGGCGCCCAGACATCGACGAGCACTGAAACGCCTTTGGTGCCGGCAAGGTGGCGCGCAAAGGCCTTGGCTTCCACATCCAGCGGCGCCCCCGAAAGCGCTTCGGCCTTGCAGCGACCGCATCGCGCCAAGGCTGGATCGCGATCGACTGGGACCCGATTCCCCGCCCCGCAGCTGGGACACACGAGCTGGCGCATAGCCTCAAGCGCCCTTGATCTTGTTAACGCCCAGGATGTCGAGGGCGAGCTTCTCGTAGAACGGCTCGCTCTCGCCGCGCTTGACCTTGCCCAGGAAGTACTTCTCGAAGCCAACCTTAGCGAGGTGGACCCATTTGCCGCTGGCCGACCAGTTGACGTTGCGCGGCGGGATCTGAGGCTGGGCCACGAAGGCCACGCCGCCGTCGCCGAAGTCGGCCAGACAGATGGCGTTCCAGCTCGCCTCGTGCGTCGGCGGCTTGTCGTCGAGGATCTCCTTGAAGTTATGGGCGATGGCCGTGACCATGCTTTCGATCATGAAACCGGTCTTGGGCACGCCGACGGGCACGGGCGTCTTGCCGGTCGGCGCGATGGCGACGCAGACGCCCAGCGCCATGACGTTCGGATAGGTCGGATTGCGCTGGTGCTTGTCGATCAGGATGAAGCCGCGCGGATTGACCAGTCCCTCGACGCCCCGCACCGCTTCGACGCCCCGGAACGCCGGCAGCATCATCGCGTAGCCGAACGGCACGTCGTGGCGCTCGCGCACCGAGCCGTCGTCGGCGATCTCATCGACGTGCATCAGCCCTTCATCGACCGAGGCGACCTTGGCGTTGGTGATCCACTTGATGTGGCGCTGGCGCATCTCGCTCTCGAGCAGGCCCTTGGTGTCGCCCACCCCGTCCAGACCCAGGTGGCCGACATAGGGCTCGGAGGTGACGAAGGTCATCGGGACCTTGTCGCGGATCTTGCGACGACGCAGTTCGGTGTCGAGGATCAGCGCGAATTCATAGGCCGGACCAAAACAAGAGGCGCCCTGCACGGCGCCGACAACGATCGGCCCGGGGTTTTCGCAGAACTTGTCGAAAGCGTCCGCCGCCGCCTCGGCGTGCTGAACGTGGCAGACCGACTGGGTATGGCCGCCGTGCGGGCCAAGGCCCGGGATCTCGTCGAAAGCTAGCTCGGGGCCGGTGGCGATGACCAGATAGTCGTAAGGCAGGACTGAACCATCGCGGAGCTCCAGCGTGTTCGACTTCGGATCGACGCGCGTCGCGCCAACGCCCGTAAACTCGATGCCCTTCTTCTCAAACACGGGCGGCAGCTTGACCTCGATGGCCTCGCGCTTGCGCCAGCGAACCGCGACCCAAGGATTAGAGGGCACGAAATGAAAGGTGTCTCCCTCCGAGACCACCCGAACGTCGGCGCGCTTGCCGACCGCGAGCTTGATCTCGAAGGCGGCGATCGCGCCCCCCAGACCTGCGCCCAAAACGACTATGCGAGGCTTGGCCACCTTGGCG
The DNA here is from genome assembly GCF_056313785.1 of Caulobacter sp. DMC95. Lineage (NCBI taxonomy): Bacteria > Pseudomonadati > Pseudomonadota > Alphaproteobacteria > Caulobacterales > Caulobacteraceae > Caulobacter > Caulobacter sp. DMC95. The sequence goes on from NZ_JBQUZP010000005.1 coordinate 3,452, forward strand.
TCTCCCTGCTGATTGATCCAGCGCAGCGTCGTGGCCGGCAGGAGCGGCCATAACGCTTTCAAAGCAGCCGCGCTTGACTTAATATGACAATTCTCGCATATACGCAATTACGAATTTTAAGGCCGCCTTGCGGCCCATTGACGGAGACAATCATGTTTGGCGCCCCCAAAGTGAAAGACCTCACGCCTGCGGATGTGAAGGCGTCCCTGGACGCTGGCGATATTTTGCTGATCGATGTGCGCGAGCCGGCGGAGTTCGCAGCCGAACGGATTCACGGGGCCCTGAACTTCCCGCTGTCGACCTTCGATCCGGCCGCCCTGCCCCTGGCCGACGACAAGCGCATCATCATGCAGTGCGGATCGGGCAAGCGCTCAGCGATGGCGATCGAGCGCTGCCGCGCGGCGGGCCACAAGCTGGAAAGCCATCTGGGCGGCGGCATTATGGCCTGGAAGGCCGCCGGCCTGCCGACCATCAGCCTCGACAGCGAGAGCGGCCAAGTCCGCGACCGCGGCTGATCCGACAACGCCCTGGGGGACTCCGATGACCGCCAAACCTTTCCTGATCGGCGCGCTGGGCCTGGCCACGCTGTTGAGCGCGTGTGGCGAGGAGAAAGCCGCGCCTAAGCCGGCGACCGTTATGGCGCCCGCCACCGATCGTCTAACGGTGCGCGCCTCGGTCGTCGACGACCTCAAGCCGGTCCCCGCCACCCTGACCACGCGCGACATGGCCGACGCCCGCGCTCGGATCGGCGGCACGGTGACGCAGTTGCTGGTCAAGGAAGGCGACACGGTCCGCCAGGGGCAAACCATCGCCGTCGTTCGCGACGATCGCATCGGCCTGCAGACATCCGCCTATGACGCGCAGGTCGCTGCTGCGGCGGCGCAAGCCGCGCAAGCCCAAGCCGATCTCGCCCGGACCCAAGACCTCTATGACCACGGCGTCTACGCCAAGGCGCGCCTGGATCAGGTGCAAGCCGCCGCCAAGGCCGCCAATGCGGGCCTCGCCGCAGCCCGCGCCCAAGCTCGCGCCAGCGCGGAGCTAGGCCATCAAGGCGCTGTCTTGGCCCCGACCGCCGGCCGAGTGCTGACCGCCGATGTCCCGCTGGGGTCGGTTGTCATGCCCGGTCAGTCCCTGGCCACGATCACAGCGGGTCCGCCGGTCGTCCGTATTACCGTCCCCGAAGGCGAAACCGCCGCCTTGAAGGTTGGCGCTACGGTCCGCCTCGCCGCCGAGGACCTGGGCGGCGTCGCGGCGACGGGGCAGATCACCCAGGTCTATCCTGCCGTAACCGGCGGCCAGATCATTGCTGACGTAACCGCCACAGGCCTTCCACAGGCCCTTGTCGGCCGAAAAGTCCGCGCCTTCGTTGCGGTTGGCCAGCGCCAGGCCGTGGTCATCCCGCGCCGCTATATCGCGACACGCTTTGGCGTCGACTATGTCCGCCTGGTCGGCAAGGACGGCGCCGCCGTCGATAGCCCCGTCCAGACGACCCCGGCCGCCGCCCCCGGATCGGTCGAGGTACTTTCCGGCCTGCGCCTTGGCGACGTTCTGACCCCCGCGGAGCCCCGCCGATGAACCTTGGACTGTCCGGCCGGCTGACGAAAGCCACCATCCGCTCGCCGTTGACGCCTCTAATTCTGATGGCCGCGATCGCCGTCGGGCTCCTGGCGCTGTTCTCGATCCCCCGCGAAGAAGAGCCGCAGATCAGCGTGCCCATGGTCGACATCATGGTCGCCGCGCCCGGCCTCTCCGCGCCTGACGCGGTCGAGCTGGTCGGCAAGCCGCTGGAAGCGATCGTCAAGAGCGTCAACGAGGTCGAGCACGTCTACACCTTCGCCGACGACCACCAGGTGATGGTCACGGCGCGCTTCAAGGTCGGCGTCGATCCCGACGCAGCGGCCGTGCGGATCCATGAGAAGGTCCGCGCCAACTACGACAAAATCCCCGCTGGCGTTCCTGAGCCCTTGATCCAGACGCGCGGCATCAACGACGTGCCGAGCCTGGTGCTGACGCTCTCGCCCAGGCCGGGCTTCGAGAGCCGCTGGACCGACGAAGCGCTGCGCGAGATCGCCGGCAAGCTGAAGACCGAGGTCGCCAAGGTGGACGATATCGGCCTGACCTTCATCGTCGGCGGGCGCCCGCGGGAGGTCAAGGTCACGCCCGACCCAGCCCGCTTGGCGCTGCGCGGCGTGTCGATGGGCGCGTTGATGGATACGATCCGGCAGGCGACGCGCGCTTTTCCGGCGGGCGACGTGCGCAACGGCGGTGAGGCGGTCGCTGTCACCGCCGGCCGCGACCTGAAGACCGCCACCGAGATCGGCCTTCTGGCCCTGCCCTCCGTCAAGGGCGAAACGGTCTATGTGCGCGACGTCGCCGACGTCACCGAAGGTCCCCGTGAGGACCAGACCCAGGTGCGCCGTTATGCGCGACTGGAAGGCGGCTGGAGCGAGGCTCCGGCGGTCAGCCTGGCCATCGCCAAGCGCAAGGGCGCAAACGCCGTTGTCGTTTCTGAAGCCGTTCTGAGCCGCGTCGAGATGCTGAAAGGCTCACTACTGCCCGACTCCTTGAACGTCGACGTCACGCGCGACTACGGCGCCACGGCCAATGAAAAGGCCAATGAACTGCTGTTCCACTTAGGGCTGGCCACGGTCTCGATCGTCGTGCTCATCGGTCTGGCCATCGGCTGGCGCGAGGCCGCCGTCACCGCCGTGGTCATCCCGACCACGATCCTGCTGACGCTCTTCGCCTCGAATCTGATGGGCTACACCATCAACCGGGTCAGCCTGTTCGCCCTGATCTTTTCGATCGGCATCCTGGTCGACGACGCCATCGTCATGATCGAGAACATCGCCCGCCACTGGGCCATCAACGATGGTCGAGGCCGGATCCAGGCCGCCGTCGAGGCCGTGGCCGAGGTCGGCAATCCCACGGTCGTCGCCACCCTGACCGTGGTTTCGGCGCTGCTGCCGATGCTTTTCGTCTCGGGCCTGATGGGCCCTTACATGGCGCCGATCCCGGTCAACGCCTCGGCCGCCATGGTGTTCTCGTTCTTCGTCGCCGTGGTCATCGCGCCGTGGCTGATGGTTCGCTTCGCCCGCAAGGCGCTGGAAGGCGGCGCTCATGGCCATAGCCATGACGATGAAGGCAAGCTGGGCGCGCTCTACCGCCGGGTCGCCGGCTGGGTGATCCGTGACCGCCGCACCGCCTGGAGTTTCCTGGGCGGCGTCGGCCTCGCCACGGTGCTGGCCTGCGCCATGTTCGCCACCAAGACCGTGACGGTGAAGCTCTTGCCGTTCGACAACAAGTCCGAGCTCCAGGTGGTTCTGGACATGCCCGAGGGTACGTCGCTGGAGATCACCCAGCGCACTCTGGCGCAGGCCGCCGCACTGGCTGGCGCACTCCCCGAGACAGTGGCCATCGACGCCTATGCCGGGACCGCCTCGCCGTTCAACTTCAACGGCCTAGTGCGCCACTACTACCAGCGCAGCCGTCCTGAGCAGGGCGATCTCTCGGTCGCCCTCGCCCCAAAGCATGACCGCAAGCGGTCGAGCCACGCCATCGCGTTGGATCTGCGTGAACGCCTGTCGCGCCTCTCCCTCCCCGCTGGCGCAGCCATCAAGGTTGTCGAGGCCCCGCCAGGGCCGCCCGTGATGGCGACGCTGCTGGCTGAGATCTACGGCCCCGACGCCGCCACGCGCCGCGCGGTCGCCGAAAAGGTCAAGGCCGAGTTCCACGCCGTCTCCTACATTGTCGACATCGACGACAGCTGGGGCGCGCCCCGCCCGACCCTGCGCCTTGTCCCCGATCGCACGCGACTGGAAGCTTTGGGCGTCTCCGACCGCGAGGTGCTCGACTCGATCGGCGCGGCCTTCGGCGGTCAGGTGGTCGGCTACGCCCATCGTGGCGAGGGCCGGGATCCGCTGGAGATCGCCGTCCGCCTGCCGCAGAGCGCCCGCACCTGGGGCGAGGGACTGGGCGCGACGCCTGTCGCCCGCGCCGCAAACGGCCGTCTCGTCGAACTGTCCGAGGTCGTCGAGGCCAAGCGCGAGGCCGGCTCAACGCATGTCTTCCGCCGCGATGGCCGCGACGTCGACATGGTCATGGCCGAGCTGGCCGGCGCCTACGAGGCGCCGATCTACGGCATGATGGACGTCAATAAGCGTCTGCGCGACATGGACTGGGGCGCCACGGCCAAGCCCGACATCCGTCTGAACGGCCAGCCGACCGACGAAAGCCGCCCCACGGTGCTGTGGGATGGCGAATGGGAAATCACCTGGGTGACCTTCCGCGACATGGGGGCGGCCTTTGGCGTGGCGATCCTGGGCATCTATGTGCTGGTGGTCGCGCAGTTCAAAAGCTTCCGTCTGCCTCTGGTCATCCTGACACCCATTCCGCTGACCCTTGTGGGCATCGTCCTGGGGCACATCCTGTTCCGGGCGCCGTTCACGGCCACCTCGATGATCGGCTTCATCGCCCTGGCCGGGATCATCGTGCGCAACTCGATCCTGCTGGTGGATTTCATTCGCCACAGCGCCGAGGGCGGCGCGCCGCTTCGCGAGGTGCTGCTGACGGCGGGGGCGATCCGCTTCAAGCCGATCCTGCTGACCGCTCTGGCGGCGATGATCGGCGCGGCGGTGATTCTGACCGATCCGATCTTCCAGGGCCTGGCGATTTCGCTGCTGTTTGGCCTCGCCTCTTCCACCGTCCTTACGGTTTTGGTCATCCCGGCGATCTATGTCGTTTTGCGCGACCCGGACGCGCCCGTGAAGCCCAAGGCCGCTTGATCACGCCTCCCTCGTTTCTACATTGGCTCCAATGACCGCTCGCACCGTTTTCTGTCATTCGCCGTCCGACGTCGCTGATCTGCGCGCCTGCGCCAGCGACGCCGCGCGCCTGTTGAAACTGCTGGCGAGCGAGCAGCGCCTGCTGCTCCTTTGCCGGCTAGCCGATGGCGAGGCGTCGGTGGGCGAGCTCTCGGAACATGCAGGCCTGGCCCAGTCGGCGACTTCGCAGCATCTGGCCAAGATGCGCGCCGAGGGCTTGGTGGCCACCCGTCGGGAAGCCCAGACGATCTATTACAGCCTGAGTGATCCCAACGCCGCGCGCGTGCTGGGCACGCTGTCGGACATTTACCGCACCGCCGGCTGAGACCTAAAGGTCGCCCATCGCACGCCAGGCGACATAGGCCGCCACGATCAGAACGAGCGCGGCGAACAGCCGACGCGCCAACAGCGCCCGCCCCTCCAGCAGGGCCGCGCCCCGGACGCCCACCATCCCGCCGACCGCGCCCCCAAGCACGAAGACGCCGGCGATCTTCCAGTCGACCCAGCCTGACAGCGCATAGTTGAAGGACGTCGCCGCCCCGAACAACGCGACCGAAACGAGGGACGAGGCCGCCGCATTGGCCAAGGTCATGCCCGTAGCCGCCATCAGACCCGGTACAATCAGAAAGCCGCCGCCGATACCGAAGAATCCCGCCGCCGCCCCGGTCATGACCCCCAGCGGCGCCAGACGTCGAACCAGCGGCCAGGTGATGTGGACATCAGGATCGCCCTCTGAGCGCGGTTTGCGCATCATCGAAACAGCGATAGCGGCCATGGCCAAGGCGAAGAACAGCAGCAGCCTTTGCCCGTCTATTAGCTTGGCGACACTGGATCCCAGGAAGGATCCGAGCAGGCCCGCGGCTGCGAAAACGCTGGCGCAAGGCCATTTGACCCGCCCGCCGCGCCAATGACCGGCAAGGTTTGCTGCGGCGTTGACTGCGACGGCGGCGGCCGAGGTGCCGATGGCCACGTGTGGGTCGCGCACGCCGATCACATACAGCAAGAGCGGCGTAGCCAAGACTGAGCCGCCGCCGCCAAACAGACCCAGCAGGGCCCCAACCAAGGCGCCGCTGGCCAGGGTGGCGGCGACAGTTTGGATGTCCATACGCGCCTCAATCAGGCTTGATATATTCAAACATTCGAATATATATGAACAGACTGAATATCAAGCTGGAACTAGACCATGGCCGCGCCAGACATCGCCCTGGAGACCGCCCGTCGCTTGGCCGACGCCTCAACAGCGGCGGAGGTCAAGGCCTTCTTCGATCCAGACACCTTCACCGTCTCCTATGTCGTCAAGGATCCTGCGTCCAACGCCTGCGCGATCGTCGACAGCGTCCTCGATTTCGATCCGGCTTCAGGGCGCACCAGTCGCTCCAGCGCCGATAAGATCATAGACCATGTCCAACGCGAAGGTTTGGACGTCGAGTGGATCCTGGAGACACACGCCCACGCCGACCACCTATCGGCCGCGCCTTATCTCCAAGAGACGCTAGGCGGCCAGATCGCCATCGGCGCCCATATCACAGACGTGCAGCGGGTGTTTGGCGCCCTGTTTGGGCTTGGCGCGGACTTTTCGGCCGACGGTCACCAATTCGATCGCCTCTTCCAAGACGGCGAACAATTCCGCATCGGCGCCATGGAAGCCGTCGTACTCCATACGCCGGGTCATACGCCCGCTTGCGTCAGCTACGTGATCGGCGACGCCGTCTTCGTGGGCGACACCCTGTTCATGCCCGACTACGGCTCGGCGCGATGTGACTTTCCGGGCGGTGATGCGGCCACGCTCTTCGCCTCGGTGCGTCGTCTTCTATCGCTTCCGCCCCAGACCCGCATGTTCCTATGCCATGACTACCTGCCGCCGGGACGCACGGCGTATCAGTGGGAAACCACGATCGCCGAGCAAAGCGCGCGCAACATCCACCTTCATGCGGGCGTCAGCGAAGCGGAGTTCGTCGCTCAGCGCCGCGCTCGCGACGCAACCCTGCCCATGCCCCGGCTCATCCTGCCGTCCGTCCAGGTGAATATCCAGGCCGGCCATCTTCCGAAACCCGAAGCCACTGGCGTTCGGTATCTCAAGCTGCCGATCGACGCGGTCTAAACCATCACCGAAGAATAGCGAATGGATCTGAGCTCGCCTTCAGACTCCAACTTGCGCCATCAGCTGCCGTTGGTGCGCCTCCAGGAACGCGACATTCGGTGGAGGCGCGCCGTACCTCAAACCGCGTGAAGCCGGAGCTCATCCGCTAGAGATCGATCTGCTCGGACATCTCCAGTGCGTCATCGACCTCGATGCCAAGGTATCGGACTGTGCTCTCAAGCTTCCGGTGCCCGAGTAGAAGCTGGCATGCGCGCAAGTTGCCGGTCTTCTTGTAGATCAGCGCAACCTTCGTTCGACGGAGGCTGTGAGCGCCATAGGCTCTGGGCTCGAGTTCAATCATCGAGACACACTTATCGACCAGTCGGGCCTACTGCCGCGTGCTGACGTGATCGCCGGGCCGACTGCGGCTGGGAAATAGCCAGTCGTCGTTGCGCAGCCCACGCGTCTTCAACCAAACTGCCGATGCTTCTCTCGTAGGTTCGGTAATCTCAAATGGGACGGACTGCCCAGTCTTCTGCTGGATGATCGTGGCGCGTGCTCGCAGCAATCCACCAGGCGCTACGTCGCTGACACGCAGCTTCACTAGGTCACAGCCTCTGAGCTTGGCGTCTATGGCGCAATTGAACATCGCGAGGTCGCGGACCCGCCCGTTCGCCTTCAACTGCTGCCGTATCCCCCAGATGTGCCGGGGCTTGAAGGGTGGCTTAGGACCGATGATACGGCCTGTGTTCCAAGGATGTTTGGGCGGAAGGAAGAGGTCAAATTGAGCCATGTTCGCCTCCTGCGAATTGGCTACTCCCCTCGGCTCACCCTATCACATCTGGCTGGCAGAGGCTCTGACAATGCCGAGCCGACATGGCCAACGCCAAACTCTGGATTTCGCAGCAATGCTGGCGACGCCTGAGCTTGCCATCTGGACGGTTGTCATTCCGCAGATGTCCAACTGGCAACCGCCCCGTGAGAAAATGGGTTTAAGGCCCAACGGGCGCGACTGGTCTTCCCGGGTTCGGGCATCTGCTGTTCAGGAGCTTTGTCTGCGCTCGACCCGCGACTTTACGACATCCGGCGCTTTTCGAGCTTTCGCGCCAGGGTTCTGCGGTGCATGCCCAGCCGGCGCGCCGTCTCGGAGATGTTGAAGTCCGTTTCGACCAGGGTCTGGTGGATACGCTCCCACTCCAGGTTCTTGATCGAGGTGGCGCGGCCGCCGATCGCAGCGTCAATGTCCCCTTCGCGTTTCAGGAACGCCGCCTCGATGTCGTCGGTGTTCGAGGGCTTGGCCAGATAGTGGCAGGCGCCCAGCTTGATCGCCTCGACCGCAGTGGCGATGCTGGCGAAACCGGTCAGCACGACGATCAACATGTTGGGGTCGCGCTCGGCCAGCGCCCGCACGCAGGCCAGGCCCGACTCTCCGGAGAGCTTCAGATCGACCACGGCGTAGCGCGGCGCGAAGGTCCGCAGCGTCTCCAGGGCCTGCTCCAGGCCCTGAACGTGCGCCACCTCGTAGCCCCGGCGCTCGAACGAGCGCTTCAGCGTCGCGGCGAACTTCTCGTCGTCCTCGATCAGGATCAGGCGTTTGGGCTCAGCCATGGCGGGCGACCTCCAGCATGGCGATCGGAAGGCGTATCGACACGCGCGCGCCGCCGCCCGCCAAGTTTTCCGCTTCGGCGGCGCCGCCGAGCTTGCGCAGGACGTTGACCAGCAGAAACAGGCCCAGCCCGCCGCCGGCGCGCCCCTTGGTGGAGTTGTAGGGCTTTCCGAAGTCGGCCAGGGCGTCCGGCGTGAAGCCCGGACCATCATCCTCGACCACGATCCGGATCCAGCCGTCGCGCGTGGCGGCGCTCAGCCGTACGGCGCGCCCTGACGCCTCAAGGGCGTTGTCCAGCACGTTGTGGATGCCCTGCTTCAACGTCGACTCCGCGACGATCGGCGTGGCGTCACGCAGGTCGGTTTCGTAGAGCAGCGGGGCGTCAGCGCGGCTGGCGCGCCATTCGGCCACGACTTCGTCCATGAAGCCGCGCAGCGTGCTGACCCGGACCTCGCCGCTGCGCGCCTCGCCCGCCGAAAGCAGAACCCCAGTGACGATGGCCTTACAGCGCCGGACCTCACCGCGCATGTCCTCGAGTTCTTGCGCCAGTTCGGCGTTGCTCGCGATCGCCGGAACGCGTCGCCAGTCCCCCAGGATCACATCGAGGGTGGCCAGCGGCGTGCCCAGCTCGTGGGCGGCCCCGGAGGCCAGAAGCCCCATGCGGACGATATGGGCCTCCTCGGCCTCGCGCTGGCGAAGCTCGGCCAGGCGGGCGTCGTGGCTGCGCAGGTTGGCGTTGATCCGGCCCACGAACGTCACCAGCAGCACCGCGTCCAGCAAGAGGCCGACGAGCATGCCCATGATGTAGAGCTCGAAGAACGCGCGGTCGCTGAGGCCCGGCGCGATGATCGGCCGGTTGAAGCCGATCAGGGCCACGAAGCAGAAGCTGATCAGCGCGACGATCGCCCAAGTGGCGCGCGCCTCCAGCAGCACCGCGCCCAGGATCACGTGCAGCAGATAGAGGGTCGTGAAGGGGTTGGTGGCCCCGCCGCTGAAGTATAGCTGGATGGTCAGCGCCAGAGCGTCGATCGCCAGGGCGGCGAACAGCTCATAGCGCCCCAAAGGCTCGACGCGCTTTAGCCGCAACAGGCTGAGGAGGTTCAACACGACCAGGGCCAGCAGAACCAGCATCATCGCCGCCAGCGGCAACCGGAAGCCGAAGCTAAAATGCACCACCAAGATGGTCGCGACCTGACCGGCGACGGCGATCCAGCGCAGGTGGATCAGCTGCAGCATGTTCTGCCGGGCGATGGCGTCGGCCGGGCCATTGGCGTTCTCGGCGGCGCGCGCGCCCGACAGCCAGCCTGAAACCCCGCTCAGGACCAGGTTGGCGGAAGGGGTCATGCAGCGTCTTCCATGGGTCTCCGGCGCGCGTCGGCGAGAACATAGGCAGCGGCGCCCGCCGAAAAGACCGCGAGCGCAAACCAAGTCAGCGCATAGATAAGGTGGCTGTTGGGGAAACGCACAACCGTCAGCCCCCCGCGCGGCCAACCGCCCGGATTAGGCGCGCGGTCCGCGTCCACGAAGTACGGCGCCACGACGCCAAGACCCTGGCTTTGGGCGATCGCAGCGACATCGCGGGAGTACCAGCGGCCGGCGGCGGGATCATTTCGCCGCAAGAACCCGCCGCCAGGCTCGGTGAAGCGCAGGAGGCCGACTACGCGGGTCTCGCCCCTGCCCTGCCCGGCGGCGCGGAGGCCGGCGGCGGCTCTCTCGGCGGGGACAAAGCCACGATTGACCAGGACGGTGAAGCTCTGGTCGGTGCGTAGCGGGGTCAGCACCCAAAAGCCCGGCCCGAGGACCGTCACGGCCTGGGTCAGGGTCTCACGATCATGATCGAAGACCCCGCTCAGCACGACGCGGCGATAGACGTCGTTCGTCGGCGACAGATGCGGCCAGTCCAGCGGCCCCGGCGCGCCAACGGGCGGCGCGGCGAGGCGCTGTTCGACCTGAGCGATGAGGTCCAGCTTCCAGACCCGGCGTTGGAGCTGCCAGGCTCCAAGGCCTGCGAACAACACCGCAAAGCCGACGCAAAGGCTGACCAGCGCGGTCGTCTTCGCGGTCAGGCGGGGTTTCACGGGGCCTGCCGCATGTCGGGCATCATCTCCGGCATCATGTGGGTGTTGAGGTTGTGCATGACCCAAAGCGAGCCAGCGAGCGTGATCACCACCAGGATGAGCGTGAAGATCAGCGCCAGCATGGTCCACCCGCCTTCAGACCGGGTGTTCATATGCAGGAAATAGATCATGTGGACCACGACCTGAATGACCGCGAGCCCCATCACCGCCACGGCGGTCATCTGGGCGCTGGGCAGGACGTCGCCCATCACCAACCAGAACGGAATGGCCGTCAGGATCACGGCCAGGACAAAGCCGATGACATAGTCCTTTAGCGTGCCGTGGGCGCCCTCGTGCGCATCGTCATGGGGGTGGGCGTCATGTGAAGCAGCGCTCATTTCAGCACTCCCAGCAGGTAGACGAACGAGAAGACGCCGATCCAGATGACGTCCAAGAAGTGCCAAAACATCGACAGGCACATCAGGCGACGGCGCATCTCAACGCCGAGGCCGCGCTGGCCGACCTGAACCATCAGTGTCACAAGCCAGAGGACCCCGAAGGTCACGTGCAGACCGTGGGTTCCGACCAGCAGGAAGAACGCCGACAGGAAGGCGCTGCGCTGCGGTCCCGCCCCCTCGTGGATCAGGTGCGCGAATTCATAGATTTCCAGCGACAGAAACCCTAGGCCCAGCAAGCCGGTGACGCCCAGCCAGATCAGCACCGGCTTCACCTTCTTGGCCTGAGCCGCGATCATCGCAAAGCCGTAGGTGATCGAGGACAGCAGCAGCAGGCCCGTATTGATCGCCACCAACTGCAGATCAAAGAGGTCCGCGCCCGACGGTCCGGCCGCGTAGCTTCGGCCCAGGACCGCGTAGCAGGCGAACAGCACCGCGAAGATCAGGCAGTCGCTCATCAGGTAGATCCAGAACCCCAGAAGGGTGCCGTTCTCCGGATGATGCTCCTTGGTCGTGTAGAACTGGTCGGGATCAGCCGCCGACGCGGCGTGGGAATGAGCGCCCATGATCAGGTCAGGCTCCGCAGGGCTTCGGTGCGCGCGTCCTCGACGCGAACGACCTCCTCAGCCGGGACGTAATAGTCACGCTTGAAGTTGAAGGTGTGGAAGATCGCAGCGCCGACCAGGGCGACGAAACTCAAGACCGCCAGCCACCAGATGTGCCAGATCATCGCAAAGCCGCAGGCCACGCTCAGCCCCGCGAGCACCACGCCCGCCCAGGTATTGGCCGGCATGTGGATCGGGATGAAACCACTGGTCGGGCGCACATAGCCGCGCTGCTTCATGTCCCACCAAGCGTCGAGCTGATGGACGACGGGCGTGAAGGCGAAGTTATAGGCCGGCGGCGGCGACGAGGTCGACCACTCCAGGGTGCGGCCGTCCCAAGGGTCGCCCGTCTCGTCGCGCAGCGCCTCGCGATTGCGAATGCTGACCACGATCTGGACGATGAAGGCGATGATGCCAAGCAGGATCAGCACCGCGCCGAAGGCGGCGATGACGAACCAGATCTGCAGGGACGGGTCCTCGAAGTGGCTGACGCGGCGCGTCACGCCCATCAGGCCCAACACATAGAGCGGCATGAAGGCGAAGTAGAAACCGCTCAGCCAGAACCAGAACGACAGCTTTCCCCAAAACGGATCCAGGCGGAAACCGAACGCCTTGGGGAACCAGTAGACGATGCCGGCGAACATGCCGAACACGACACCGCCGATGATCACATTGTGGAAGTGGGCGATCAGGAACAGGCTGTTGTGCAGGACGAAGTCGGCGGGCGGGACGGCCAGAAGAACGCCGGTCATGCCACCGATCACGAAGGTGACCATGAAGCCGATCGTCCACAGCATCGGCACCTCGAACCGGATGCGACCCCGGTACATCGTGAACAGCCAGTTGAAGATCTTCGCCCCTGTCGGGATCGAGATGATCATGGTGGTGATGCCGAAGAACGCATTCACCGATGCGCCCGAGCCCATCGTGAAGAAGTGGTGCAGCCAGACGATGTAGGACAGCAGCGTGATGACCACGGTCGCGTAGACCATCGAGCTGTAGCCGAACAGCCGCTTGCGGCAGAAGGTCGAGACGACCTCGGAGAACACGCCGAAGGCCGGCAGGATCAGGATGTAGACCTCGGGGTGACCCCAGATCCAGATCAGGTTCACGTACATCATCGGGTTGCCGCCGAAGTCGTTCGTGAAGAAGTTGGTGCCCAGATAGCGGTCGGCCGACAGCAGACCCAGGACGGCGGTCAGGATCGGGAAAGCCGCGACGATCAGCACGTTGGTGCAAAGCGCCGTCCAGGTGAAGACCGGCATCTTCATCAGGCTCATGCCCGGGGCGCGCATCTTCACGATGGTCACGACCAGATTGATCCCGGATAGCAGGGTGCCGACCCCGGCGATCTGTAGCGCCCAGATATAGTAGTCGACCCCGACGCCTGGACTGTAGGCGATGTTCGACAGGGGCGGATAGGCCAGCCATCCCGTGCGCGCGAACTCGCCCACGAACAGCGACGCCATCACCAGCACCGCGCCGCCGACCGTCATCCAGAAGCTGAAGTTGTTCAGGAACGGGAACGACACGTCGCGCGCGCCGATCTGCAGCGGCACCACCAGGTTCATCAGGCCCGTGACCAGCGGCATGGCCACGAAGAAGATCATGATCACGCCGTGGGCGGTGAAGATCTGGTCGTAGTGGTCTGGCGGCAGGTAGCCGGCGGCGTCTCCGAACGCCATCGCCTGTTGGGCGCGCATCATCAGGGCGTCGGCGAAGCCGCGCAGCAGCATGATGATCGCCAGGATGATGTACATCACCCCGATCTTCTTGTGGTCGACGCTGGTCAGCCACTCGCGCCACAGATAGCCCCACAGCTTGTAGCGGGTCAGCAGGGCCAGCACGGTCAGACCGCCCAGCGCGACCATCGCGAAGGTGACGATCAGGATCGGTTCGTGCAGCGGGATTGCGTCCCAGGTGAGACGGCCGAAGATGAATTTGACGAGGTCCGGGGACATGAGGTGGCCTTCGATGGATCAGCGGGCCGAGGCGCCGGTGATGGGCGCGCAAAGGGCGGCGACGAACGAGCGGAAGCCGCCGCCCTCGCCCCGTCGGGTGCGCTTGTCGTATTCAAGGGTTGTCACGTTGTAGACGCCGGCCATGCCAAGACCGCCCCGGGCGTCGATCGCCGCCATGTCGTGGTGACACATCTTGCCTGGCTCAACGCACCGATTGACCGCCGCGCCAAACAGGCCCGAGTCGACCGAGGCGAAGCGCAGGACGGGTTGCTTTTCGCTAGGGCGTTCCAGGTCCAGATAGCGGCTGCGGTCCAGGCGACCCGAGCCGGCCCGGACACCGTCGGCCCAGCGCTTGAAGTCGGCCTCGCTCATGCCGTGGAACTTGAACCGCATGTGCGAGAAGCCGTCGCCGCTGTAGTTCGCCGAGAACCCCTCGAACTGGCCAGGCTTGTTGATGACCGCGTGAAGCTTGGTCTTCATGCCGGGCATGGCGTAGATCTGACCAGCGAGAGCCGGCACGTAGAACGAGTTCATCACCGACGAGCTGGTCAGCTCGAAGTTTAGCGGGCGATCGACCGGCGCGGCCATTTCGTTGACCGTGGCGATCCCCAGCTCCGGGTAGATGAACAGCCACTTCCAATCCAGCGCGACGACCTGGACCTTCAGGGGCTTGATGTTCTGGGCCGAGCGCCCCGGAGCGATCCGGTCCAGCGGGCGGTAGGGATCAAGAAGGTGCGTACTGCTCCAGGTCACCGCTCCCAGGATGGTGATGATGATCAGCGGCGCGGCCCAGATGATGATCTCAAGACGCGTCGAGTGATGCCAGTCAGGGGCGTAGGTCGCCTCCTCGTTCGACGACCTGTACTTCCACGCGAAGAACAGGGTCAGAACGATCACCGGAACGATGATCAGCAACATCAGCACGGTGGCCAGGATGATCAGGTCGCGCTGCTGGGCGGCGATGTCGCCGGATGGATTCATCACCACCCAGTCGCAACCGCCCAAAGCCAGCACAGCGGGCATGAGCAACAACGACTTGAGAGCGCGTGACGACAGGGGGGAGCTGAAGCTGAGACGCATGATGGCGCGCGATACGCCACCGCGCTGCAGCGCGACATTGGACGGTTTGTCCTAGGTCAATGCGCTCTCGCCAAATTGATCGGTTGGCGGCGAAACGCCGACGAAGGCGTTTGCCTATCGGTCCTGCCTCGTCGCATGCTCGCATTCAGATCGCCGACAAGGCGGCATGCATCGACCGGGCGGAAACGAAAGACAAGGACAGGGCTGCTGATGGCGAGCGAACTGGCGTTACCAACATCCTCAGGCCTCGAGCGTGATGCGCGGAGCCTGCACGCCGATGACAAGGGCGTGCGTCCCGGCGAGATCGCTCTGGGTGTCGTGATCGGCCGAACGTCGGAGTTCTTCGACTTCTTCGTCTACGCCATCGCTTCGGTGCTGGTGTTCCCCCAACTGGTCTTTCCATTTGTCGACCGGCTGACCGGGGTGATGCTGGCCTTTGGCCTGTTTGCCCTGGCCTTCATCGCCCGTCCTTTCGGCTCCGTGATCTTTGGCGCCATCGACCAGCGCTATGGGCGAGGCGTGAAGCTGACGATCGCGCTCTTCCTGCTGGGCGGCTCCACCGCCGTCATCAGCATGCTGCCCAGCTTCGCCGCCGTCGGCCCGATCGCCATCTGGGCTCTGGCCGCCTGCCGGATCGGCCAGGGTCTGGCCCTGGCCGGCGCCTGGGACGGCATGGCCTCCCTGCTGGCGCTCAATGCGCCTGAGAACAAGCGCGGCTGGTATGCGATGCTTCCGCAACTGGGCGCGCCGTTCGGCTTCATGCTGGCCAGCGGTCTGTTCGCCTATTTTGTCGCCACCCTGGCGCCGGCCGACTTCCTCGATTGGGGCTGGCGCTATCCGTTCTTCGCCGCCTTCGCGATCAATGTCGTGGCGCTGTTCGCCCGACTTCGCATTGTCGCCACCGAAGAATTCGGGGCGCTGTTCGAGAAGCGCGAGCTGCGCCCGACACGCGTCGCCAGCTTGCTGCGCGCCGAAGGCGGCAATGTGCTGATCGGCGCGTTCGCACCGCTGGCCACCTTCGCCATGTTCCACCTCGTCACCGTGTTTCCGCTGTCGTGGGTGGTGCTGCACGGTGATGCGCAGCAGGCGCTCAACTTCCTACGCATTGAGCTGTTTGGCGCTTTGGTGGGCGTCGGCGGCATCCTGGCCTCGGGCTGGATCGCCGACCGGATCACGCGGCAGAACCAGCTCGCCCTGTCGGCCCTGCTGATCGGCGCGTTCAGCCTGCTGGCGCCGCGCCTGTTGGACGGCGGCGCTGCCGGACAAACGGCCTATGTGGTCATCGGCTTTGCGATCCTGGGCCTGTCCTTTGGTCAAGCCGCCGGCGCGGTGAGTTCGGGCTTCTCCAAGCGCTATCGCTACACCGGCGCGGCCTTGACCTCAGACCTCTCGTGGCTGATCGGCGCAGGCTTTGCGCCGTTGGCGGCGCTCGGGCTGGCCTCCCTTTGGGGGCTGCCGGCGATTGGGCTGTATCTCGCGTCGGGCGCCCTTGCGACGCTGCTGGCGCTGACCATCGACCGCACGCGTCGACGTCGTCAGACGCACTGCTAGGCGCGCGCTCCACCCGTTCTGTATGCACGAATACATTCGTAGCGGACTGGAATCGATCTTGGCCCGCTAGGTCAGGAGCGCTACGAGACGTACGTGGACAAGGCCGCACATAAGCCTCTGTGGACCGATCTTGCGATGGCGTTCGCCCTCGTGGCGGTCTGCCTGCGCGTCCTGATTCCGATCGGCTACATGCCCGTCTTTGGCCAGGACGGCGCGCCGACCATGGTCATCTGCTCCAGCGGCGGCGCGAAAGTCATCACCGCGCCCGCAGGCGCTCCTGACGCGAGCGCGCCAACTGAGGGCGGCGACCATAAGACCAAAACCGACTGCGGTTTCGCCGGGCTCATCCATGTCGCCCCGCCCGTAACGCCAAGCCTTTTCCTGCAGACCGCAGGCCTGATCGCCGCCGAGACCCTCGGCCCGGTCCTCGGGCGGGTCATGACCCTGCCGCTGCGCGCGCGGCCGCCCCCCCAAACAGGCCCTCCGACCGCAATCTGACCCGTCGCTCGTGCGCGCCGTTCGCGGCGTCGCGCGCCCCCGTCAGATCACATCGGATAGCCCCATGCCCTCCCTGCGCTCCCAGTCCGGACCTGTTCCGGCGCGCCCGCCTCATGCCGTCCTCATCGCAAAGGGGCCGCGCGCATGATCCGCTCAGCCCCCAACGCAGCCGCTGCGGTCGCCGTGCATCTTCGCGACCAGATCGTTCAAGGCCTGCTCCGCCCAGGCACGCTTCTGCGCCAGGAAGCCGTCGCCGCCGAACTGGGCGTCAGCCGCATCCCGGTCTTCCACGCGCTGGCCAAGCTTGAGTCCGAAGGCCTGATCGAGATCTCGCCCAACCGCGCGGCGTTCGTTTCCACCCCGAGCGTTGCGCGTTGCCTTGAGATCTTCGACCTGCGTCGCCTCCTGGAAAGCGACATGCTGGCTCGGTCGATCGGCCAACACACCCCCAAAAGCCTGCGCGCGGTCAGGGCGGTGATGCTAGAGCTCGAAGACGACGAAGGCCCTCGCGCCTGGATCGCGGCTGACCGTCGCTACTACGCCGCGCTCTACGCGCCGGCCGACCGTGACCTGACCCTGATGACGGTGCAGAACCTGCGCAACGCGGTCGATCGTATCTACCTGGCGAGCGAGCTCCCCGTCCTCGAACGCGAGGCCTGGCTCGGGCGCTATCAAGGCCTCTTTGACGCCGTCGCGGCGGGCGACCTTGAGTGTTCGGCCCTGCTGTTGGGCGAAAACATCCAGGCCATGCAGTCGCTGGTCGCCAGCCTTTTGCCAGACCAAGCCGCCAACGGAACGACGGGCGCCTAGCGCCCGGTCGTGGACGGTGTTGCGGCGTGGCGATTTCCCCCCGCACCGGCCGAGCGCCGTCCAGGCGTCGCGAGCCTTGTCGGAGGTTCGCGACGCCAAAGCCTTCTTCACCGCACAGGGAGCCCCTCATGCAACGTTTGCTGACCGCCATCGCAATCTCGGCGCTTGGGATCACCACCCCGGTTCTGGCCCAGACCTCGACAGCGCCGCAGGTCGCCGCCGCGCCGCAACCCGCATTCGCGCTGGCGCCCCTGCCCTACGCCTATGAAGCCCTTTCGCCGGTGATCGACGCCGAGACCATGCGCATCCACCACGGGCGCCATCATCAGGCCTATGTGAACGCGCTGAACGGCGCCGTGGCCGCTACCCCCGCCCTGCAGGGCAAGTCGCTGGACACGATCCTGTCGGAGGTCTCGCGGCATCCGCCGGTCGTGCGCAATAACGCCGGCGGCCACTACAATCACACGCTCTTCTGGGGCTTGATGACGGCGCCGGGCACGGGCGGCGCGCCGTCTCAGAAGCTGCTCGCCCAGATCGACAAGGACCTCGGCGGCCTGGACGCCTTCAAGAAGGCGTTCGAGACGGCTGGCCTGCAGCGCTTCGGCTCGGGCTGGGCCTGGCTGATCTGGAGCGAGGGAAAGCTCCGCGTCGTCAGCACGCCGAACCAGGACAATCCGCTGATGGACGATGCGCCGGTCAAGGGCGCGCCGATCCTGGCCAATGATGTCTGGGAACACGCCTACTACCTGAAACACCAGAACAACCGCGGCGCCTATCTCGGCGGCTGGTGGCAGGTCGTGAACTGGCACAAGGCCAACGCCTTGTTCGAAGCCGCCGCGCGCTAAGCGCGCCACTCCCTCCAACACCTGTCTCTCAGAAGCTGCGCCGGGGGCGCTTGAACACCATGAAAACCGCACTCTTTCTCGGTAGCGCCATCGCTGTGATCGGGGCGCCGTCACTTGGCCTGGCGCAGACCTCACCCTCCAGCTGGGTCAGCGAGGTTGTGATCACCAGCCCGAAGGGCAGCTTCACCGCGCCCAGCGCGCTGAGCGCCACGCGGACCGCGACCCCGGTCGAGGAGATCCCGCAATCGATCCAGACCCTGACCCGAGGGCTCATTGAAGACCAGGCGCTGCAAACCCTGTCGGGCGCCCTGGTCAATGTCTCGGGCGTCACCCCGACCAGCACCGAACAGACCGTGCTGCAGCCGCCCATCATCCGTGGCTTCCCGGTCAGCTACTATTTCGACGGCGCGCCGACCTACCAGCTGCCGGCCGGTGTCGCCGACCCTGCCACTCTGGTCAATGTCGAGCGCATCGAAGTGGCCAAGGGTCCGACCAGCACGCTCTATGGCGGCGGTTCGGGCGCCCCGCTCTCGGGGATCATCAACGTCGTCTCCCAGGATCCGGGCGAAACCTTCGGCGGCACGGTCGCCCTGCGCGCCGGCAGCTTCAACACCCTGGGGGCCGACGCGGCGATCAACCTGCCGGTCAATGACAAGGTCGGGCTGCGCATCGCCGGCATGACCGAGAAGGCCGACAGCTACATCGACCATATCGACAGCCGGCGCTACGCGATCTTCCCGACCCTGGCCGTCGAGCTGAGCGACAAGACGCGCCTGGTCGTTCGTGGCCGCTACAACCATCTTGAACAGCGCGAATATGCCGGCGTGCCGGCATCGTTGACCTTCGCGCCGTCGCTGGTCATCGACCGCTACACCTTCGCGGGCGCGCTGGACGCCCCGCGCACGCGGATCACCAACAAGCAGCTGACCGCCAACCTGACGCACAAGGTCTCCGACAAGGTCGAGGCCAACTTCACGGCCAGCCGCTACGAGGGCGCGTTCAAGGAGTACTCCTCCTTCCCCTATGGCCAGATCTCTGGCTCGGTCTACAACTTCGGCACGGCCTATCTGCCCTCGGACACGACCGAGACCTACGCAACCGGCAGCCTGACCGCGCGTCTGGGTGAAGGCCTTGTCCGTCATCAGATCCTGATCGGCGCTGACTATGACAAGACGCGCTACTTCGGGGCGATGTACTTCAACCCGGTCTGGGCGACGCTGGACTACGCCGCCGCGCGCCCGTACGCCGCCTTTGGCGGCAATCCGCCGTTCTTCTTCGACCAGAACGACCGCATGCGCACGACGGCGGTGTTCGTGCAGGACCAGATCGCCATTGGCGAGCGCCTCGACATCACGGCTGGTCTGCGCTGGACGACGCTGAAGATCCAAAGCAACGTCGGCGCCGCCACGGCCGACACCGACAAGCGCCTGACGCCGCGCATCGGCGTCACCTATCGGATCGGCAAGGGCGTCTCGGCTTTCGCCGGCTACGCCGAGGGATTCAAGGGCGTGGTCGCGGGCGGTTTCTACGGCATCACCCCCAAGCCGGAGACGTCCCAGTCCTATGAGGGCGGCCTGAAGTTCGCCGCCCCCATCAAGGGGCTCACCGGCACGGTCTCGCTCTACCAGATCACCCGCCAGAACGTGATCACCGCGCACCCGACGATCCCGTTCATCTCGGTGCAGACCGGCGAACAGCGCTCCAAGGGCGTCGAGACCGATCTGGTGTACGAGCCCACGCCGGCCCTCTCGGTGCTGTTCAACTACGCCTACACCAAAGCGGAGATCAGCAAGGACAACACCTTGCCGGTCGGCGACCGCCTGCGCGCTGTTCCTGAGCATTCGGGGCGCCTGGCCGCCAACTATCGCTTCCTGGCCGGCGACCTGAAGGGCCTGCGCATCGGCGGCGGCCTGACCGCCACGTCCAGCCGCGAACTGACCTTGCCCAACACCGTCGCTGCAAAGGGTCTGGCCCTGATCGACGCTCAGGCCTCGTACGACCTGGGCGTCGTCCGTATCGGCTTGTCAGTGGTCAATCTGTCCGGCCGTAAGGGCTTCGAGCCCTACCAGTACTTCGGCGGCCCCTATGTGATCCCGACCCAACCCCGTTCGGCGTTCGTCAGCCTGCGAACGGCTTTCTAAAGCCAAGACGCCGGGGAGGCCAAACCATGACGACGTTTCAATCGCCCCTGTGGCGCGGCCTCCTTGGATCGCTTGCTGCGGTCATGGTGCTGGGGATGGCCACGCCATCTCCAGCCCAGACGCCGGCCGCCTCTGGCATCGACTTCGACGCCGCCCTTCGTGGCCTGAAGTTCAAGCCTGAGAAGGTCGACGGCAACCAAGGCGCCAAGGGCAAGGCCAACGGCTTGCTCGACGCCGACGAGATGGCCCTGGCGGCGGCGATCCTCAATGATCCCGACAGCCATCTTGAGGCCAAGGGCGGCCTTGATCGCGCCAGGCTGGTCGCGGCCTACGATCAGGCCATGGCCAGCGCGGGAGCAGACCTCGCACGCCTGACCAAGACCTGGCCCTCTGCGCCCCAGGTTGCTGCGGGCTACGCTCTGCTGGGCGAGCACTCCTACCTCGCCTTCAACACCATGGCCGGCGCCTTTGGCGCGCCAATGAAGGGCGACTATGCGCTGGCGCGCGCCCTGACGCCCTATCTGGCCGCCGACGGCGACGCCGATGGAGACGGTGTCTCGAACCGCGACGAATACGCGGCGACGATCAAGGACGGCCGGGCGGCGTACCTGCGCGCGGCGCTCGATCCAAGCATCCGGCCAGCCAAAACCGCCGCGCCGCCAGCGGCCGCAAAGCCCGCCGAGATTCAGACCCGCACGGTCGGGATCGTGCTCTATGCCGGCTTCGAAGTGTTGGACGTGTTTGGCCCCGTCGAGATGTGGGCCAACACCCCGGGCCTGGAGGTCGTGATGATTTCCCAGGACGGCGGTCCCGTGCGCTCGGCCCAGGGGGCCGTGGTGCAAACTGACTACAGTTTCGCCACCGCGCCCAAGCTGGCGATCATGATGGTGCCCGGCGGCGCAGGCACCTATGGCCAGCTGGAGAACCCGGCCTTGATGGCCTTCCTCAAGGCGCGCGACGCTGAGACCGAGTTCACGACCTCGGCCTGCACAGGATCGGCGTTGCTGGCCAAGGCAGGCCTGCTCAAGGGCCGCAAGGCGACCAGCAACAAGGCGTTCTTCTCGCTCGCGGTCGATCAGGACCCCTCTGTGACGTGGATGAAGAGCGCCCGCTGGGTGGAGGACGGCAAGTACTTCACCTCCTCGGGCGTATCGGCCGGAACCGACATGGCGCTGGGCTTGATCGCCCGCCTGACCACCAAGGCCGACGCCCAGGCCCTGGCCCGAAGCCTCGAATACGAGTGGCGCGACGATCCCAATCGCGACCCGTTCGCCAAACCCTAAGCGGAGCAACAGCCATGCAAACAGATCGCCGCGCCCTGCTGGGCGGATTGACCGGGATGGCCGCCCTGGCGCCCTTCCTGACCCTGGAGTCCGCCGCCGCCGCCGTGGCCGCGCAGCAGGACCCCGTCGCAGCCTCGGCTGAAGCCCACGAACGGCTGATGCAGGTTCCGGGCCTGCGCATGCACGGCGACGAACAGGTCGCCATGCTGCTCTATCCGGGGTTCACGGCGCTGGACCTTGTCGGCCCGCACTATTTCTTCGCCTGCATGATGGGCGCGAAGGTGCATCTCGTGACCAACCAGGCCAGCCTGGCGCCGGTGGCGAGCGATCTGGGACTCGCCATCGCGCCGACCACGACACTGGCCGACTGTCCGGCCGACCTCACCTTGCTGTTCTGCCCAGGCGGAACCCACGGCACGATCGGTGCGGCCTCCGACCCGGCCACCCTGGCCTTCCTCGCGGATCGCGCTGCGCGCGCCCAGTGCGTGACCAGCGTCTGCACCGGCTCGGTGATCCTGGGCGCGGCGGGACTTCTGAAGGGCCGACGCGCGACCTCGCACTGGGTGGCGCGCGACCAGCTCTCCAGGTTCGGCGCGACTCCGGTCGACCAGCGCGTCGTTCGCGACGGGAAGATCATCACCGGGGCCGGGGTTTCGGCCGGACTGGATCTGGGCTTGGCCGTGGTCGAAATCCTGCGCGGACGCCCCTACGCTGCGGCCCTGATGCTTCAGGCGGAGTACAGCCCCGCACCGCCCTTCCCGGGCGGCACGCTGGCCAATACCGATCCAGCCGTCGGCGGTCCGATGAGCGACATGTTCACCGCCTTCCGGGCCGAAGTGGACAAGCTCAAGCCGCTCTAACCCAAGCGCCAAACGCTTTCCGAATACACCGCTCGATCTCGGGCGGTTTCTGAGTCTCGCCTAATCCACAAGGTATCTTTCTATGTCTTTTCGCATCGCGCTGTTGGCGTCCGCATCTCTGGCCCTGGCGGCTCCGGCCTTCGCCGAGGACGCTCAACCCAGCGCCAGGGCCTCGCAGGACGGCGTCGCCTTCACCGTCGGCGAGGTTCAGATTAGCGCCGCCGGCGCCGCTGGCTCAGCGAAGTCCCTGCTGACCTCGGTGGACCGTCTGGGCGGCGACGTCGCGCAAGCCGCCAATGTCGACTACGCCTGGGAGCTGATCGGCAAGATGCCGGGCGTTCTGGTCACCGACTTCAACCAAGGCACCACCAGCGGCAAGTTCTCGTTCCGCGGCTTCAACGGCGAAGGCGAGATCAATGCGGTGAAGCTGCTGATCGATGGCGTTCCGTCGAACGGCAACGACGGCAACATGCCCTATCTCGACATGGTGTTCCCGCTGGACATTGCGGGCGTCGAGGTGGTGCGCGGCACCAGCGATCCGCGCTATGGTCTGCACGCGATCGCGGGCTCGGCCAACATCATGACCCGGGTCGGCGGCACGTATCTGGACGCCAAGGTCCTGACAGGCTCCTACGCGACCTACGACACCCAAGTCTCCGCCGGCTATGAAACAGGCAAGTTCAGCCAGAACTACCTCGTCGCCTATCGCGATGCCGAGGGCTATCGCGAGCATGGCGCACTGGATCGCCTGAGCCTGGCCGGCAAGTGGTTTTACGCCCCCACCGACAGCCTCCGCGCCGGCCTGATCGTCCGCTACTACAAGGGCTCGGCCCAGGAGCCCGGCTACCTGACCGCCGCCCAGGCCGCGAGCGCACCGCGATCGACCAACGCCTATAACCGCACCGATGGCGACACCCGAAAGATGGGTCAGTACAGCCTGCACCTGGACTGGACGCCGACCTCGGCCCTGTCCTGGTCGAACTCGGTCTACATGAACACGCTGCGCGACGATCGCTATGTGAAGTTCTCGGCGACCTCCAGCCAGCAGCGCCGCTACGCCGACGAAGACCACTGGGGCGCGATGACCGCCCTGCGCTACGAGCCCCAAGTCGACGCGCTGTCGCGTCTGGTGTTCGAGATCGGCGGCGACGTCCAGCGGCAGGACAACATCTCCCTGCGTTTCAACACCGTCGAGCGCGTGGTCTCCAGTCAGACCCGTAACCAGAAGTTCTCGCTCACAGTCGGCGGCGTCTATGTCCAGAGCGTGATCGAGCCGACCGCGTGGCTGACCCTGACGCCGGCCTGGCGCATCGACTGGGTGGATGGTCAGTTCCTGAACCGCCTGACGGGCGTTGCCGCCCCCATCAATGACTACGGTGCCATCCAACAGCCGAAGTTCAGCGTGGCCGTGCGTCCGGCCCAGGGCGTCACCGTGTATGGCAACTGGGGCAAGAGCTTCCAGGTCGGCGTGGGCTCGGGCGCCTACCTGATCGCGCCCCGCGTCACTGATCTTGACCCGTCGATCAACGAGGGCTGGGAAGCGGGCGTCCGCTACGCGCCGACCGACCGCCTGACCGCCCGTCTGGCGATCTGGGGCCAGACAGCAACGGGCGAGCTCAAGCGCAAGCTCAACGATCCCAGCGGTGACTTCGACAACCTGGGCGCCACCAAGCGCGAAGGTGTGGATCTCCAGATCGACGCCAAGCTGACGTCGCGCCTGTCGGTCTGGGGCGCAGCGGCCTGGCAGAGCGCCAAGATCAGCACGCCCGATCCGGCCACGCCGGCTCTGAAGGGCAACAAGATCGACCACGTGCCCGCGCGGATGTTCTCCGGCGGCGTTGACTTCACCGCGACGGAGAAGCTCACCCTTTCCGCCTCGGCGTCCGGCCAAAGCGCCTATGAGCTGACGACCACCAACAATCGCGGTCGCTTTGGCGACTACGTATCCGTCGATCTCGACGCCACCTACAAGGTCAGTCCGCGTCTGGCGCTTTCGCTGCAGATCAAGAACCTGACGGACGCCGATCGCGAGTACGTCTGGTGGGATGGCGCGCAGACCCTGCACAGCCCCGCCGATGGCCGAACCGCGTTCATCTCGGCGCGCGTCCGCTACTAGCCATGGCGAGCCGATCAAAACCCTCGGTTCGGGCGTTCGCGCGACAACTCCACCTCTGGCTGGGCTTGTCGGTCGGCGTTCTGTTCGCCGTGGTGGGACTGACCGGCTCGATTCTGGTGTTCTACACAGCGATCGACGACGCCCTGCATCCGGAGATCCGTTTGCGGGGCGCCGCGCCGCCTCCGTCTTGGGAGCAGGTCTACCAGACGGCTCGCGCCACCTATCCAGACAAGGCTGGCCCCTGGCGCTTCGAGGTGACCGATGCGGGCGGCGACATTCCGGCCCGCTACTACAAGCCAGCAGAACGCGCCGACCGCGACTTTGCGCCGATGATGGTCTGGTTCTCCGCTGACGGCGGGCGGGTGGTCCGACGCGACTACTGGGGCGAGTACGCGATGACGTGGGTCTATGATCTGCATCATCGTCTGCTGCTGCAGGCGACCGGCGGCGTGATCCTGGGATGGTCGGGACTGGCCATGCTGGTCCTGATGGTCGCCGGCCTGACCGCTTGGTGGCCGCGACGCGGCGGATGGCGCAAGGCTCTACGGATCAAGCCGCACGCCGCTCCGCTCCGAAAGCTATACGATTGGCACAAGCAGACCGGACTGTGGTCGTTTGGTCTCCTGGCGCTTCTGACCCTGACGGGCGTGCTTCTGGCTCTGCCCAAGGAGTCTGAGATCGCCCTTCGCCCCGTGCTTGGCTCACCTGCCGGCGCGCCGACGATCGACAAATCCATCACCTTCGATCCCGCCACGCGCATCTCGGTCGATCGGGCCGTGGCGATCGCCCAAGGCGCGCTCCCAGGCGCACGCCTCGCCTGGATCGAGACTCCATCGCTCGACAGCGGCGTCTATCGCCTACGCTTGCAGACGCCGGGCGATCCCAGTCGCCGTTTCCCGCACAGTTTCTTATGGATCGCCCCCGCCACCGGCGAGGTCC
The DNA here is from genome assembly GCF_056313785.1 of Caulobacter sp. DMC95. Classification (NCBI taxonomy): domain Bacteria; kingdom Pseudomonadati; phylum Pseudomonadota; class Alphaproteobacteria; order Caulobacterales; family Caulobacteraceae; genus Caulobacter; species Caulobacter sp. DMC95. The sequence goes on from NZ_JBQUZP010000005.1 coordinate 29,162, forward strand.
TTGCGGTGACCCACGCCAGGCAAGCCGGCGCCCATGACGTGCTCCTGAACTGGATCCACCCCTTGCACGACGCCTCTGCTGGAGGTCTTCCTGCGCGACTTCTAGCCGTGCTCATCGGCCTTGCGCCGAGCGCGCTGCTCGTCCTCGGTTTCATGCGCTGGCGGCGGCGGTTGAAGCCCTAGGGAAGTTGTCTGATCACAGTTAGTGTCGATCCTGCGCCAGTTGCTGACGTTGGCGCGCCTCCAGCAACGCGCCGTTCGCGTAGGTGCGATAGTAAGCCGCTGATCAGCGCGCGCGCCTACCAGCTCGGATAGAGCCACCTACTCCGTGATCGCCGGAAAGGTGAGGATCACTCTCAGGCCGCCGAGCTGCGCGACGCCCAGCGTCACACGCCCATCGTAGAGCTCAACCAAGTCGCGGACAATCGCCAAGCCCAGCCCGTGACCTGGGGTTCGCTCGTCGAGCCGCTCGCCAAGGCCAAAGACATGTTCGTAGGTCTCCGGAGGCAGGCCCGGGCCGTCATCATCGACGATGATCTCAGCGAAGTCGTCCCGACGACTGACGACGACTTCGGCACGCGATTTGGCCCACTTCCCCGCATTGTCGAGCACGTTGCCGACAATCTCATTGAGGTCCTGGGCGTCGAGCGCGACGGTAGGCTGGTCCTGATAGGTCACGCTGAACGACACATCGCGGCGCGCGTAGAGGCGCGAAAGCGCCGTAATGACCGGATCTAGGCTCGCCTGCACATCCGCAGCGACGCCCGGCGAGCGTTTCAAGGCGGCGGCGCGCGCTCTTGCGAGCTGGTAGTCGATCTGCCGTCGCATGCGCTCGCATTGCAACTCGATGACGTCGGCCGCCTCGCGCTGACCTGTGGCGCGCAGTCGCTCGGCTTCGTCGGTGAGGACGGCCAGCGGCGTCTTCAGCGCATGGGCGAGGTTGCCGGCTTGGGTCCGCGCGCGCCTCAGCATCTCGAGATTGCCCTCCAGGAGAGCATTGAGGTCGATCGCCAGGGGGCGCACTTCACTGGGAAGATCTTCGGGTAAGCGGCTCGCCTTGCCCATACGGACCGCCGACAGCGCATGACGCATACGCGTGAGCGGCCGCAAGCCAAACCAGACCTGAAGCATCGCCGCCCCGATCAGGCCGGACGCGACGATCGCCAGAGACAGAAAGAGAGTCCAGTTGAACCGCCCCAGAACCTCGTCGAGAAGGCGCTGTTCGACGCCGATGCCCAAACGTAGCGGCGGTCCGTGCGGATTGGCCACCGAACGCTCCACCAAACGAAGCTGTCCGGAAGGCCCCTCAATGAAGACATGGCGCTCGACGCCGAGGGCAGGAAGCGGATCCGGTAGAGGCAGGTCCCGTCCAGCCAGGGACGGAGAGGTGATGGCCTGGCCGCTCGCTGCTTCTACACGCCAATAGAAGCCCGAGTCCTTGGGCAGAAACCGGGGATCGCTGAGCCGGCGATGCAGCGAAAGCTTGCCGTCCGGCGCAATGTCGACCAGCGCCGCCAGTTCGGCGGCATGGCCGTGCAGTTCGTCGTCGAACTGCTGCGTCACGTGAGCCCTGAACAGCTCGGACAGCAGGACGCCGCTGACGGTGAGCCCCGCGATGATCCAGATCGCGGCGCCGACGATCAGGCGAGTGCGGAAACTGGTCCAGAGCTGACGCATCAAGCGAACTTGTATCCCAGACCCCGGATCGTGCGGATGGCGTCCTTGCCCAGCTTCTTGCGCAGGCGGGCGACGTAGACCTCGATCGTGTTCGATTCTCGCGTCTCATCCAGGCTGTAGACATGGTCGATGAGCTCGCCCTGGGAGACCACCCGGCCGGCGCGGTGCATCAGATAGGCCAGGACCTTCAGCTCGCGGGCGGTGAGTTCGACGGCGGCGTCGCCGCGCTGGACGGTTCCAGCCTCGGGATCGAGCACAATATCGCCGCGGCGCATGACCGACGAGGAGCGGCCCGCTGAGCGTCGTGTCAGCGCCCGCAGCCGCGCCACCACCTCGGCGTTCTGGAAGGGCTTGCCCAGGTAGTCGTCAGCCCCGGCGTTCAGGCCATCCACACGGTCGGTCCAGGCATCCCGCGCTGTGAGCACCAACACCGGCATATCGCGTCCTTCGCGACGCCATTGTTTCAGAACCTCCAGGCCAGAAAGGCGCGGCAGACCAAGATCCAGCACCACGGCGTCGAAGTCGTTGGTCCGCCCCAGGAACAAAGCCGTCTCGCCATCGCTGGCCTGCTCGACGACAAAACTGGCTTCCGCCAACGCCGCAGCCAGGCGACGGGCGATCTCCGGATCATCTTCGACGAGCAGGATGCGAATGGCGGGTCTCCTCTGATTGACGCCTCAACATAGCAGCACCGCCTGAAAAGAACCTGACACGGCGCTTTCAGGTTCGTTTCAGCTTCGCTTCAGACAGGCTTCAGGCTGGCGGCGCATGAGGGCGGGATCAAGCCTTGCGAGACGCCCATGCCCCCCGCCCATCCCCTGATCGCCGCCGCGCTCGCGACTTGTCTCTTGAGCACCTCCGCCTTGGCTGCAGGTCCGATGGCGTTGAGCGCGGCTCAGGAAAAGGCCATGGGTATCGTGCTGGCCACCGCCAAGCCCGCCTCGGGCGCCCCGCTGGCGGCTCTGCCAGGCGCGATCACGCCCCCGCTCAACGACCGGCGGGTCGTCGCCGCCCCGTTCGCGGGGACGGTGACGCGGGTCCACGTACTGGAGGGTCAATCGGTCAAGGCCGGCGCGCCTTTGGTGACCTTGTTCAGCCGCGAGGCGCTGACCGTGTCGTCCGAGCTTGTCCAGAGCCAGGCCGAGCTGCGCGTGGCCGAGGCCGCTGCGCGTCGGTTGCAACAACTGGCCAGCGAAGGCGTCATCGCCGGCGCTCGCGCTGAGGAGGCCCAGGCCCGCCTGGCTCAGGCTCGCGCCATGGTCAATGAGCGTCGTCGCCTGCTGTCCGGTGGTGGCGGGACAAGCGGCGACTATGTCCTGCGCGCACCGAACGCGGGTCGCGTCGCAGCCGTGACCGCCCAGCCTGGCGGCGGCCTCGAGGCCATGGCGCCCGCCGTGACGCTGGATCGCGCCGATCGCCTTTGGGTAGAAGCGCGAGTGTCGCCCGAGATCGCGCGCAAGCTGAAGGTCGGCTATCGCGTCCGGGTCGGCGACATCGCCGGACGCATCGTGGCGCTAGGCGCCAGCATAGACCCCAAGACCCGGTCGCTGCCCCTGCGCGCCGAACTCGACACCGCCGCAGGGCTTGCGCCAGGCCAGACCGTCACGGTGACAGTTCTGAGCCCCGCCCCGACCGGCGCTCAAGCCATTCCCCGCAGCGCCCTGGCTCAGGACAGCGCAGGCGCGCGCGTGTTCGTCAAGACCGCCGCCGGATATGAGGCGCGGCCGGTGACCGTGGTGGGCGCGGCGGGCGCAGAAGCAGTCGTCAGCGGACTTCCCCCAGGCGCGCGCGTGGCGGCCTCGGGCTCTTCACAGCTGAAGTCGGCGCTGGGCCACTAGGATGCGCAAGCTCATCGCCTTCGCGCTCTCACAGCGCCTGCTGGCCGCCGTTCTGGCCATCGCCCTCGTCGGCCTGGGCGCCGATGCGTTCCTGAAGCTGCCCGTTGACGCCTTCCCCGACATCTCGCCGACCCAGGTGAAGATCATTCTCAAGGCTCCGGGCATGACCCCCGAGGAGGTCGAGAGCCAGGTCATCACGCCCCTGGAGATGGAACTTCTGGGCATTCCCAAACAGGCCATGCTGCGCTCGACGGCGAAGTACGCCATTGCGGACCTGACCATCGACTTCGCGCCGGGCACGGACGTCTATTGGGCCCGCCAGCAGACTGCGGAGCGTCTGTCCAACGCCTTGGGCGCCCTGCCCGCAGGAGTGAGCGGCGGCCTGTCGCCCATCTCCACGCCCCTGTCCGACGTCTTCATGTTCACGCTGGAGGGCGAGGGCCTGACGCTGGAGCAGAAGCGCACCCTGCTGGATTGGACCGTCCGTCCCGCCCTGCGCGGCCTGCCCGGCGTGGCTGACGTCAACGTACTGGGCGGCCGAGCCAAGACGTTCGAGGTCTCCCCCGATCCTACCGCCCTGGCCGCCTCGGGCCTCACCGCCCAGGCGATCATCGACGCTATCCCCGCCTCGAACCGCAACGATGGGTCGGGCCGCCTCAGCGAGGGCGAAGAGGCGTTGGTCGTGCGCGTCGCTGGCGCCATCACCAGCCTGGACGACCTTCGGGACACCGCCATCGCCTTGCCCGGAGGCGGCGTCGCACGCCTCGGCGACTTGGCGGAGGTCAGCGAAGGCGCCCTGACCCGCTACGGCGCGGTCACCGAGAACGGCCGGGAAGAGGCCGTCCAGGCGATCGTCATCGCCCTGCGCGGCGCCGACGCCAAGGCGGTCGTCCGATCGGTCGAAGCGCGGCTCAAGGAGCTTCAGCCCTCCTTGCCGAAGGGCGTGACGGTCAGCCCGTTCTACAATCGCTCCGACCTGATCCAGCGCGCGACCGGAACGGTCAACAAGGCCCTGGTGGAAGCCACCATCCTGGTCATCATTCTGCTGCTGTTGTTCCTGGGCGATCTGCGGGCTGCGACGGTTGTGGCGGTGACCCTGCCTCTGGCCGCGCTGACCACCTTCCTGCTGATGCGGACCTTCGGCCTCTCCGCGAACCTCATGAGTCTGGGTGGGCTAGCCATCGCCATCGGCATGCTGGTCGACGCCGCCGTCGTGGTCGTCGAAAACACCGTCGAGCGTCTGGATAACCCCAACATCACCGGCTCGCGCCGCCTGCACGCGATCTATGAAGCCGTCGCCGAGGTCGCCGCGCCGGTCACGTCCGGCGTGCTGATCATCTGCCTGGTGTTCTTGCCCCTGCTCAGCCTGCAGGGCCTGGAGGGCAAGCTGTTCGCGCCCGTGGCGCTGACCATCGTCTTCGCCCTGGGCTCTTCCCTCCTGCTGTCGTTCACCGTGATCCCGGTCCTGGCCTCGCTGCTGCTGAAGGCGCATCCGCACAAGGAGTCCTGGATCATGCGCAGGATCGGACCGTTCTACGAGCGTCAGCTGGCCCGCGCCCTGGCCCGGCCCAAGCCCGCGTTTGCGGCGGCGGGCGGCGGCATGGTGCTGGCGGCGGTCGCCTATGTGCTGATCGGCAAAAGCTTCATGCCGACAATGGACGAGGGCGCGATCCTGATGCAGCTAGCCAAGCTGCCCTCGATCAATCTCGACGCCAGCGCAAGACAGGACATGGCCGTCCAGCGCGCGATCCTGGCGCAGGTGCCCGAGGTGAAGCGGATCGTCGCCCGTGTCGGCTCCGACGAGCTCGGCCTCGACCCCATGGGCCTGAACGAGACCGACAGTTTCCTGGTTCTGGCCGACCGCAAGGACTGGCGCCGGAAGGACAAGGCTTGGCTGACCGAGGAGATCCGCAAGGTCGCCGCCCAGTTCCCCGGCGTGGAGGCCACCTTCACCCAGCCGATCGAGATGCGGGTGTCGGAGATGCTGACCGGCAGCCGGGGCGACCTCGCTGTCAAGGTGTTCGGCCCGGATCTCCAGACGCTGGGCGATCTGGCCGGTCGGATCGAAGAGACCCTCAAGAAAACGCGCGGCGCATCTGACGTCTACACGGTCGCTGGCGACAGCGTGACCTATCTGCAGCTGGACGTCGATCGCGCCGCCGCCGTGCGGGTCGGCCTCTCGGCCCAGGCCCTGCAGGAGGAGCTGCGCGCCCAGCTGGAAGGCGCGCCGGCCGGCGTCGTCTTCGAACAGGGTAAGCGCACGCCGATCCTGGTCCGGGGGCCGCAAGACCTTCGCGAGGATCCCGTCCTGTTCGAACAAGCTCAGATCGCCACGCCTGATGGCGGCGTCGTGCGCGCCGGGGACGTAGCGCGGGTGGAGCGTCGGGAGGGTCCGGTCAAGATCGACCGGGAGAACGCTTCCCGCTTCGCCGTGATCCAGGCCTATGTCCAGGGTCGCGACCTCGTGGGCTTCGTCAAGGAAGCCCAGGCCAATGTCGCGCGCGACGTTCCACTGCCGCCCGGCTATCGCATCGCGTGGGGCGGACAATTCGAGAACCAGAAGCGCGCGGCGGCGCGTCTGGGCGTGGTGGTGCCGATGGCGCTGGCCCTGATCTTCCTGGTCCTGTTCATCAGTCTGAAGTCGACGCGCCAGTCGCTGCTGATCCTGGCCAATATCCCTTTCGCGATGATTGGCGGGCTGGTGGCGCTGTGGATCTCGGGCGAATACCTGTCGGTGCCCGCCTCGGTCGGCCTGATCGCCCTGTTGGGCATCGCGGTGCTCAACGGCCTTGTCCTGGTCTCGCATTTCAACGAACTGGTGCAGCGCGGCCGCGACATCGCCACGGCGGTCACCGAGGGCGCCCGCCGCCGGCTGCGACCCGTACTGATGACCGCCAGCATCACGGCGCTGGGCCTGGTGCCTCTGCTCACCGCCACCGGCCCCGGCTCCGAGATCCAGCGCCCGCTCGCCATCGTCGTGGTCGGGGGCCTGGTGACCTCGACCCTGCTCACCCTGATCCTGCTGCCCATCCTCTATCGCCGCTTCGGCGTCGAGCGCGGGGCCGCAGTGCTGGAGGCTTCATCGTGAAGGCCCTTCTCCTTGCCGCAGCGGCCAGCCTGGCCCTGACCTCAACCGCCAACGCCGCCGACACCGGCTGGACGCGGCCGGACTTCCTGCCGAGCGACGCGCATATCCTATCGGCGCTAGAGGGCTCGCCGGAGCTGGCCGAGGCCCGCGCCCTGCAGCGCGGCGCCGAGGCCGAACAGCGCGGTCTGGCGGCCGGCCCCTATGAGACGACAATCGGTCTCTCAAGCGACCGGCGCCGGGTTCGGGGCGAAGGCGACTTCGCCGAATGGTCCTTGCAGGCCAGCCGCCCCCTGCGCTCGCCCGGCAAGCGCACGCTCGACCTGGCGGCGGGCGCGGCGGGAGCCCTGGCGGCGCGCGACAGCGTGGACGACGCGCGCCACCAGGCCTCCCTGCGGCTGGCCGGCCTCTGGATCGAATGGCTGGAGGCCGAGGCCCGCGCGGCGGTCGATCGCGACGAGATCGCCGTCGAGCAAAAGGAAGTCGCGGCGCTGCGGCGGCGGATCGAACTTAAGGACGCCGCCGTGCTCGAGCTTGAACTGGCGCAAGCGGCCCTGGCCCGAGCCCATGCCACCTTGGCTGAAACCCAAGGACGCGCCGAGGCGGCGCGCTCGGCGCTCGACATGCTCTACCCGGGTCTGGCCCCGGCCCAGGCGCCCAGCCTGTCCGAGCCCGTGGCGCCAACCCGCGCTTTAGACGACTGGATTCCCGTAGTCGTCGCGCGCAGCCATGAGATCACCATCGCCAAGGCGCTGGCCGACCGCGACGGCGCGCTGGCCCGCCGGGCGAAGCTCGACCAGCGCCCTGACCCGACCCTCGCGCTGCGGGTTTTCAACGAGCGAGGCGGCGCCGAGACGGGGGCGGGTTTCACCGTCAGCATCCCCTTTGGCGGCGGCGGACGATCGGCGACAGCTGAACGTCAGGCTGCATCGGCCTCCGCCGCCGAGGCGCGCTATCGCATGGTGGCGCGTAACGTCGAGGCCGAGGGACGCAATGACGTGGCGAAGGCCCGATCGGGGCTTGCCGCCTGGGCGCGCAGCCGCGAAGCCGCCACTGCGGCGGCTCAGGCCTCGGATCGCGTGCAGCGCGCCTACGCGCTCGGCGAGCGGGACCTGACGGACGTGCTCGCGGCGCGGCGCCAGCTGTTTGACGCGCGCCGCGCCGAGGTCTTGGCCCGCGCCGCGGCCCAGGGCGCACTGCTGCGACTGGCCCTGGACGCCCATGAACTTTGGCTTTCGGAAGAAGAGGCGTCGCAATGACGGCGATGATCAGCCTTGCGCTCGCCCTGGCGCTTTCACAGGCGGAACCACAGCCCGACGTGGTGATGGGTGAGATCGGCAGCCGCGCGTTCGTTCTGAAGTCGGTCCACCTCGATCCACGTCTCGACAATCGCCCGGTGCTACGCGGATGGATGTGCCGCCGAGCGCCTGGCGCGTCGCTCCGCCGTCTCGCCATCACGGCTGAAGACGCGTCAGGCGCGACGATCTGGAGGGGCGTCGTGGCGACGCCCTCCTTCGCTCCTGGCCGGACACATGAATGCCGAGTTCTGAAGATCGACGTGCCGTCCGAGATTGCACCACAGGCCGTGCGGTGGCGCCTGGAGCGCCCTTAACGGCGGACCAACAACTACCGTCACCCGCGCGTCAAGAGACCGCGCGTGTAGGCTATGGCCGCACAATCATAGAGGCGTTACTCAAAACGGATCGCCTTGCACGATAAAGGAGATACGTTGAAATATTCACCAAGTAAAATTTTGACCGATAGATACGTATTTCAGGCTCATTTCAGGTGCGAGTGCTAGCAGGGAGAGACAACATAACTCGCATAAGGGAAGGCAGCTTAAATGTCGGGAAAGCACAACAGCGCTCAATCGAGCCAAGAAAAGTATGTTTTCACCTTTGACGCGTCAGGCAAGGTAACGTCCGTCGCCGAGCTCGAAGGCAATGGTCGGCCTTCCTACGAACGGATCGACCGGAATGAGACCTACAATCGCTATGGCGATCTGGTCATCAAGCTCGAGACCGAACGCGGATCCACGGAGTGGACCGCCTATGCCGACAGCGACCGCGACGGCCTGTGGGCCAAGCTGGCCTCGGGCTATGGAGCGCCCGATCTGCCAGGCCTCGCGACCCTGCTGAAGTCCGCAGCCCAGACCGTCCACCCGCCGAGCGCCTCCTCCGGCGCCTGGGGGCAGGATGACCACGATGATGATGGCGAGAACGACTTCTCGGCCGACGCTTGGCACGGCCCGGGTCGGGACGACGACAGCTCGCTGGATCACGACGGTGATGATGAAGCCGGGCGCGGGTCAGATTCTGACCAGTATGTCTTCACCTTTGGCGCCGATGGCGCGGTGACCGCAGTTGCGGAAATCAAGGAGAACGGCCAGCTGAAGTTCGAAGCGATCGAGCGTGATGAGAGCTACGCGCGGGTCGGCGCCTTCGTCGTCAAGACCGAATGGGACGATGGACGCTCAGAATGGACGGTCTACGCCGATGGCAACGGCGATAGCCGATGGACAGAGGTGGCTGAGGGCCATGGTACTGTGAACCTTTCAGGCGTGATCAGCCAGATCGAACCTGGATACCTCGGCCTGACCTGAGAGTCGCGATCGCCCCAGGCCTCGTCGCGCCGAGGCCTGGGGCTATTGTCATGTCGCGCCCGGGTTGCGCCATTTGCTGACACTGGCGCATCTCCAGGATCCCGACATTCAACGCGCTGGGCGAGGGCGCGAAATCCATCGTCACAGTTAGCGGCGATGATCCAAGTCCACGTCTGCTGAACCATAGGGCGAGACTAGCCGCCCTGGTCTTGTCCCAACCCGTAACCTGAGCCCTCGGCAAGACGTAGCGCTATGCTTCGCCGCTCGTCAGCCGAGATCAAAGCTAGTATCGTGCTCGCAACTCCAGGGTGATCGTTCTGGGTCTCAGCGGCGTTCTTTGCGGCGACAACGTCAACGAGAACGGATTGCCGTACGCAAAGGTGTCGCCCTTGCTCCCCAAAAGATTGTCGGCCGCTAGGCGAAGTGTCAGCCGATCAGACTGCGCTCTGACCGCCGTCCGAACCGTCGTGTAGTCGCCCATCGTGAGCGCCGTGGCGGCGTCCAAGGCCAGGCGCGAGCGTCCCACATAGGCGACGCGCAAATCCGCGCCCCACCCCCAGGCAGCCGATAGCCGCCCATCGTAGCTCCCGGCGATCGAGGCGGCCACCTTGGGGACGCCCGCCAAGCCAAAGTCCTGGCGGCCGGGAAAGCCGGGACTCACGGTCTCCAGTTCGGGATTGTTGAGCAGAAAGCTGGCGTCCAGCCTCAGCCCGCCGGCGACATAGCCGCCCTCGAACTCGACCCCGAGATTGACGCCGTCGCCAAGATTGGCCGTGTAGGGCAAGCCCGACGGCAGGAGCTGATCGCTCTGGATGTTCCGCCACCGCGCCTGAAAGGCCGCAGCCCGCAGGCGCAAGCGTCCGTCGAGCAACGCCGACTTCGCGCCCAGCTCAAAGTTCCAGAGCTCATCACCGACATAACGACGCTGCGGCTGCCCGTTGATCGCGTCGAAAGCCTGGCCAGGAAGGATCGCCGTATTGAAGCCCCCCGCACGGTAGCCCTCCGAGGCTTGCGCGTAGACGAGCGTTCCAAGCCCTGGGGCGTAGGACAGAACAAGCTTTGGAGCGAAGCCGACATAGCTCTGCCGCCCCCGAAACGGGCTTGAGGTAACCCCGGACACCGCCTGGCTCGAGGCCTCGCTGCGGGTCGCAAACAGCCGGCCGCCGAGCGTCAGGCTCCAGCCGCCGCCCAGCGGTCCCACGGCCTCGCCGAACAGGGCTGCCTCGCCCAGAACATCGCGGCGGGTCTCGCGCGCCAGCGTCGCAGGCGAGCGCTCGGTCGAGACGAGCAGGCTATCGCGCCCTTGGCGGGTCCGGGCGAGGAACGCCCCGGTCTGCCACTGGATCCGCTGCTCCGGCGCGGAAGCGAGCGAGGCCTCCGCCATGACCGCGCCGACATGATTGTCATCATCGAACGCCACCGGCCCGCCTGAAGAAAGCGGGATCGGCGGTGCGGCGCTGGCGTCGTATCGGCTGGCGATATCGTGGCGAAGGACGGACAGCGTCAGCTTGGCCTGCCGTCCCTCAAGCGCGCCCCGAATCCCGACATGCGCTTGGAAGAAGTCGTTGTCGTGAGGCTCGGCGACACGGTTGCGCCGCGTGTAGGCTCCCACGTCGCGCTGGACGTACTGAGTGTCGTCAGACTTGATCGCCTGCGCGACGAGCCCGGCGTCGGCGCTCCATCTTGCGCCCACCAGAGTCGTAGCTGAAAGCCGGAGGCCCGAGCGTCGGGTGCTGTTGACGTTGCTCTGTGCTCGGAGCGTATCGTCGATATAGCCGCCGGACTGCTCGACATAGCCGACCATGCGCGCCGCCGCGCGCCCGCCCAGAAGCGGCGTATTGAGCATCGCGGCGGCTGAGCCGCCGCTCTCTCCGCCCTGGGTCGTCGAGGCCGAAGCAGACACCCAGGCGTCAAACCGTTTCGGATCGGGGGAGCGCGAGATCAGTTGCAGCACGCCCCCCAGCGAGCCCGCGCCATAGAGCGCGCCCTGGGGCCCCCTCAGAACCTCGACCTGGGCCATGTCGATCAACAGCAGGTCGGGGTCCGGCGCGTTGTAGGTGAGCCGGACATCGTCGAGATAGATCCCGACCATCGATTGGGTCTGCCCGGTCAGCGGACCGTCGGACAGGCCGCGAAGGATCACCTTGTCCCGACCGGGGCCCAGATTGGTGACCGTCATGGACGGGATGGTCAGCGCCAGGTCGGTTGCGTCGCGAACGCCACGCGACGCCGCTGCGCGCTCATCCAGAACACTGACCGCGTAGGCCAGACGATCCGTCGGCGCGGGACGTCGGGTCGCCACCACCACCAGTTCCGACAGGGGCGGCGGCGCCAAGTCCGGCCTGGGCGCCGGCGATGAGGGGGGCGTCGCACGCGGCGACGCCGGGAGCGGTACAATCTGATAGGCGCGATCGGCCGTCCGCCGCGCTAGGCAGCCGGCGTCTCGGGCCATGGCCTGGATCACAGCGTCGGGCGCCGCTCGCCCAATGAAACCGTGGGAGGGACCGCAGGCGCCGGCGGCGCTGAGATCGATCGAAACCTTGGCCTGAAGGGCGAACGCGGTGGCCGCCGTCTTGAAGGCGCCGGCCGGGATCGCGAAGGCAACGCGGGGGGCGTCGGCTCCCGCCCAAGCGGCGGCGGGCGCGGCGTTCAAGCCAACGGCCAAGATCCAACCGAGGCGCTCACATGCGCAATGACGCAAACCTACGCCCCTCCCGAAACCCGAAGGCGCGTCACCTTAGAACGATTTCTCCATTCGCACGATGCGCCTCGACCCCGGCGTGTTGGGCCAGCAGCCTCACGACCGTGTCCTGGTCGTCCAGGACGAGGACGCCCGAGAAGCGCTTGTCCGCCAAGCCCGGCGCCAGACGGATCGGCGTCTGGAAGCGACGGTTCAGGTCCGAGACGATGTCACCCAGGGTCTCGTTGTCGGCGATGATCTGGCCTTGCGCCCAGGCGAAGGCGCCGGCGGGCTCGACGCGGCGCACCGAAGAGGTCGTCGCCCCCTGCGCGTGGCGGAGCTCTTGGCCGACCGTCAGGCGGATCGGGACGGCGCCGGTCTTGTCGCGCTGCGCGACCTCGACGATCCCGCGACGAACGGTGACCCGTACGCTCTCGGCGTCATGGCGGATGTTGAACGCTGTGCCGACGACGCGCACGCGCTGGTCGCCGACCCCGATGACGAACGGACGCGATGCGTCCTTGGCGACGTCGAAACTGGCCTGGGCCAGGCCCATCTCGACCCGCCGTTCCCGCCAGCCCAAACGGACAGAAAGCTTCGAGCCGCCATCCAGCGTTACGCGGCTGCCGTCGGCCAGCGCGATCTGGCGCACCTCGCCCGGCCGGGTCTCATAGGTCGCCAGCTCGCCCTGCGAGGCCTTCCAAAGCGCGGGGCCTCCCACCATGACGGCCAGTGACGCGGCGATCGCCGCCCCCGCCCAGACGCCGCGCCGAGGGCCGACAGGCGCGCGTTTTGGGAAACTCACCACGTTCGGCTCAGGCTGTGGCAGAGCGTCGGCGACCTCCGCCTTGCGTGCGTCGAGATCGGCCAGGATCAGCTCCGCCTCCTCGAAGGCCGCAACCCGCGCCTCGGACCCTTCCAGCCAGTCCGTCAGGGCCGACCAGTCGTCGGCGGTCGCTACGTCCGACTGAACGCGGACGAGCCAGGCGACCGCTTCGTCGCGCAGCGCCTCCTTCGTCTCGTGCTCGGTCCCGCTCATGCCATCACGCCGTGTTCCGAAAGGCCTGCAACCTCTCTGCTCGCCCCAATGACGCCACAAACCGACAGGCGCCTCAAAAAAATCTTGCTGCAGCGTTTCACGGCCACCGCCCGACCTTGGTGACGATCAGCTTGAGGCTGGCCATCATGTACTTCTCGATGCTGGACCGCGACACGCCCATGGCCTGCGCGGTTTCGGCGTGACTGAGGCCTTCCAGCTTGTGCAGCCGGAACGCCTCCTGGGCGGCCGGCGGCAGGCTCTTCACCGCCTCTAGGATCTTCGACAGTTGCAGCTTGGCGGCGGCGGCCTCGTCCGCCGGGACCTCTTCGGCGACCTGGGCGCCGCCGACATCGGAGACATGCGCGCCGTGCCACTGGGCGTCGCGCGCCTCGGCGCGACGGCGCACCTTGATGCGGTCGAGCATCAGGTTCGAGCCCAGGCGGTAGATATAGGCGACGGGGTTGTCGATGGCCTCGCCCGGCCGATCGACGATCTTCAGATAGATGTCCTGCACCAGATCCTCGGCCGCCTCGTCCGAACGCAGGCGAACGCGGAAATAGCGCAGCAGATCGGCGCGCCGCTCCATATAGGCGGACAACAGGGGATGGACGTCAGGATCGTCCAAGGCGCGTGCGCGCTCCTTACGGCTTGAGCTGCGGGAATCCGCACCTGCGACAATCTTTCCGAAGCTGAACCGCCGCGCAACGGCAGAAAGCTTTGAGGCGCCTTTCCGAGCGCGTCGTCCTTGCCGGTCGAAGGGCGCAGACGCGCGCCGTCGGGCAGGAGGCTCCCGTGCTGGAAGTGACCATGATGAGCGACGGCGCGGCCGTCGGCAGCCTGCGGTTCGACGCCGACCGCGTGCGACGCTTCACCTCGGTCGAGCCCCGGGTGATCTCCCTGCATCACCACTTTCAGCCCGAGCGCAGCCGGGTCGAGGCCTATATCGAGGCCACCTATGCCGAGGCGTTCAGCGGCCGTATCCGCGCCCACTATCCCACCCTGATGAGCGTTCAGGACGCCCAAGGCGAGATCCATGCGGCCGTCGGCTTCCGCCTCGCCGCCGACGCGCCGCTGTTCCTTGAGCGCTATCTCGACGAGACGGTGGAGACGGCGATCTCTAAGGCGTTTGGAACCACGATCCGTCGGCCTCGCGTCGCCGAGATCGGCAACCTCGCCTCCCAGAGCGCCGGCGCCTCGCTGTTCCTGTTCATGGCGCTGGCGGGTCACCTGCACCAGCTGGGCTGCGATCACGCCGTGGCTACGGCCACCCGGCAACTGCGCCGGACCTTTGGACGGGTGGGCTTTCCGACTCAGCGCCTGACCACGGCCGATCCCGCGCGGCTCGGCGCCGAAGCTGACGACTGGGGCGGCTACTACGCACGTGACCCGGAGGTTCTGGCCGGACCGATCGCGCCCGCGCTGGAGCCCCTGACGCAACTGCTGCTGGCGGAGCCGCCCGCGATCGAAGGCCCCTGCGCGCGGCTGCATCCCAGCCTGGGGGGCGCGCAATGAGCAGCATCCTGGCGGCGATCGCCCAGCGCGCGCGTCTCGACGATCAGCGGATCGCGCTGAGCGACCAGACCCTGACTTTGACCTACGGCGCGCTGGAGACGGCGATCGAGGGCGCGGCGCGTGAGCTTTCGATGTGGGCGCCGATGGTCCGCGCCGGCGCGCCCGTCGCCGTGCGGCTGCCCAACGGTCTGGCCTGGGTCATCCTGGATCTGGCGCTGATGCGGCTGGGCTGGACCAGCCTGCCCCTGCCCGGCTTCTTCACCGACGCCCAGCGCGACCATGCGATGCGCGACGCGGGCGCGGGCCTTTTGATCGAGGCCGACCCGGAGGGCGAAGGCGATCTGAGCCTCGCCGGAACCGCGCTGCGCGTGACGCCGCTGGATCTGCCGCACCGCTCCTTGCCGACGGGCACGGCGAAGATCACCTACACCTCCGGCTCGACCGGACAGCCCAAGGGCGTCTGCCTGTCGCACGAGCACATGGAAGCCGTCGCGGGCGGGCTGGTGGAGGCCATCGGCGCCGACTATGCGGGGCTGCATCTGCCGCTGCTGCCGCTGTCGATCCTGCTCGAGAACGTCGCGGGCCTCTACACCACCCTGCTGGCGGGCGGGCGCTATCACATCCTGCCCGCCGACCAGTTGGGCCTCTCCGATCCGTTCCGCCCGGACCTTCCGCGCCTGTCGGCGGCGATCGGCGAGCAGCGCGCCAACAGCCTGATCCTGGTGCCCGAGTTACTGCGGGCGCTGATGATGGTGATGACCTTCACCGGCGTGCGTCTGCCCGAGCTGAAGCTGGTGGCGGTGGGCGGGGCCAAGGTCGCGCCGTCGCTGCTTGACCGCGCCGACGATCTGGGGCTGCCGGTCTATGAGGGCTATGGCCTGAGCGAATGCGCCTCGGTGGTGGCCTTGAACACGCCTGCGGCGCGCAAGGCCGGGACCGTCGGCCGTCCCCTGCCCCACCTCAGCGTGCGCATCCAGGATGGCGAGATCGTCGTCGAGGGCGCCAGCTACCTCGGCTATGCCGGCGGCGAGACCCGGGAAGGCCCCGTGTTCACGGGCGACCTTGGCGAGATCGACGCCGACGGGTTCCTGCGCATCTCGGGTCGGCGCACCAACACCATCATCACCACCCACGGCCGCAATGTCGCGCCAGAGTGGGTGGAAAGCGAGCTCACCGCCCAACCCGAAATCCGGCAGGCGGTCGTGCTGGGCGAAGCCCAGGCGGAACTCTCGGCGCTGATCGTCCCCCTGATCCCCGGCATGGACGAGGCCGCGATCGCCAGCGCCGTGGCCCGCGCTAACGCCAACCTCCCCCCTTACGCCCAGGTCGGTCGCTGGCTCATCCGCGACGGCTTCGATGTGGCGGCGGGCGAGCTGACCAACAACGGACGTCCCCGGCGCGCGGTGCTCAGCGCCCGCCACCAGGACTTCCTCGAACCTTCCACGACAGGAGATCTCGCGTGAGCTTCTACCAACGCCTCGTGACCGAAACGGTCGATGGCCAGATGGGTCTGGCCTCGGTGCCTCAGATCCAGGACGGACTGACCGGCCGCATTTCACGAGAGACCTACATCGCCTACCTCACCGAGGCCTATCACCACGTGAAGCACACCGTGCCGCTGATGCAGGCGGCCCGCGCCCGGATGGACGGCGCTCACCAACGTTTCGTCGCGGCGCTCGACGAGTATATCGCCGAGGAGACCGGGCACGAGCACTGGATCCTGGCCGACATCAAGAACTGCGGCGGCGATCCCAACGCGGTCCGCAACGGTGAGCCGCGCCCGGCGACCCTGGCCATGACCGACTTCGCCTACGACTACATCGCCAACGTCAACCCGATGGGCTTCTTTGGAATGGTGTTCGTGCTGGAAGGCACCAGCGTGAAGCTGGCGACCCACGGCGCTGAGGCGGTCGCCCGAAACCTGGGCCTGGGTCCGGAGTGCTTCAGCTACCTGACCTCGCACGGGGCGCTCGACATGGAGCACCTGACCTTCTTCGAAAACCTGATGAACGAGGTCGAGGATCCGGCGGACCAGGCGGCGATCATCACGGTGGCCAAGGCGATCTTCGTCCGCTTCGCCGAGATGTTCCGCGCAATTCCGCACACCCGCGAGGTCGCCCATGCTTGAGCGCAAGAGCGTCCTGATCACTGGCGCCTCAGGTGGGCTGGGCGGACTGGTCGCCAAATATCTGGCGGCGAGCGGCGCCCATGTCGTGGCCCTGGGGCGCTCGCGCCCGCCGGGCGTCGACGGCTTTCTTCGCCATGACCTCTCGACGCTGGAGGGCATTGAGGCCGCCGCCAAGGCCGTCGAGGGCGGGCGCTGGGACATCCTGGTCAACCTGGCCGGGGTTCAGCACTTTGGTCCCGTCGAGTCCGAAGATCCGGCTCACCTTGTCTCGGGCTATCTGGTCAATCTTGTCGCCCCGGCGCGGCTTTCCCAGGCGGTGCTGCCGGGGATGAAGGCGCGCGGGTCGGGTCAGATCGTCAACATCGGCTCGATCTTTGGCTCGATCAACTTCGCCCACTTCGCCACCTATTCCAGCGCCAAGGCCGGACTGCGAGGCCTGAGCCAGGCGTTGCGCCGGGAGGTCGCGGGCAGCGGCGTCGACATCACCTATGTCGCGCCCCGCGCCGTGCGCACCGCCATGATCACCGACAAGGTCCTGGAGTTCGCCAAGGCGACCCAGATGAATCTCGACGCGCCGGACGCCACGGCGCGCCGGATCGTCTCGGCGATCCGCAAGCGCAAGCGCGACGTCTATCTCGGCTTTCCCGAGAGCTTTTTCGTCCGCCTCAACGCCATCCTGCCGGGCCTCGTTGACCGCGCCCTGAGCGCCAACGACCGCAAGGCCGCGCGGCTCTTCGCCCGCTGACAATAACGGAAGACACCCATGCGCAAGACCCTGCTCACCGCCCTCGTCCTGTCGACCAGCCTCCTGGCCAGCGCCGCCCGCGCGGACGTCCTGGACGCCCGTATCGACAGCCTCGCCCGCAGTTGGGCGCACGCCAACTACGAGATCGGCGACAAGTCCGCCCAAGCCGACGCCGCCGCCAGAATCGCGGCCGACGCCGACGCTCTGGCCCGCCAGAACCCGAACCGCGCCGAGCCGCTGGTGTGGGAGGCGATCGCCAAGGCGACCGAGGCCGGGGCCAAGGGCGGCCTTGGCGGCCTCGCCCTCGCCAAGGAGGCCAAGGCGCTGCTGGAACGCGCCGAGAAGATCAATCCGGCCGCTCTGGGCGACGGCTCTGTCTATACGAGCCTGGGCTCTCTCTACGCGCAGGTACCGGGGTTCCCCGTCGGCTTTGGCGACGCCGGCAAGGCGCGAGGCTACCTGCAGAAAGCCTTGGCCATGAACCCGGCCGGGGTCGACGCCAACTTCTTCTACGGCGATTTCCTGGTGCGTCAGAAAGACTATGCTGGCGCCGCCGTAGCGCTGAAAAAAGCGATCAGCGCCCCGCCTCGCCCTGGCCGCGAGGTCGCGGATCGGGGGCGGAAAGCTCAGGCCGCGGCACTACTCGCGGAAGCGCAAGCCAGGCTTCGCTGAAAGCGCAACGGTTTCCCGCAGGGTCCGCTTCACACGCCGGCCCTTTTCGGTGACCGAGAAGATCGTGTTCATGAACCGCTCGTAGACCGTGGCGTCTTCGCCCAGCGGCTTGGCCTTGGGCCGGCCGCAGGGGTTGCCGCTCTGCCCCTTCTTGAAGCGGCTGCCCTTAGGCGGCTTGGGTGGCGGTCCGATGTGGATTCGAACCCTCGATTCCCTTTTGGAATCTAACCCTCGGAAATGTCGGCGCTATTTGGCGTCGTTTTTGGGCGGAGACTGGATGCTTCCGATAATAGGGGAATGTGCGCGCGATCAGCGAAATTCAACAGGCGCGGTGGAGTTTCCCGAAACCTTGCACCCAAGGCCCGGAAATCAAAAAAGACTGAGAGATTTCAATGGGTTGTTTGGCGGTGAGAGAGGGATTCGAACCCTCGATAGAGTTTCCCCTATACACGCGTTCCAGGCGTGCGCCTTCAACCACTCGGCCACCTCACCAGCGCACTCGGGTCGGGGGTGGTTGAGACCCCCGGCGCGGGAAGGCGCGCAATATACTCAGGGGCTCGCCGGTAGCAAGCACGTTACGGGATGAAAGCGTCGACGACCGCGCCTATATGTCGAGCGTGACGCCGAAAGCGGTAACCGGTTTCGGCGCCAGTCACGCTCTATATATCTGATCTAGAGCCTTCTTATCGCTTCAAAACGCTTCCGTTTTGAAGCGGAAGGCTCTAGCGCCAAAGCGTTTTCCGCCGCGAAAGGCCCGCCATGCTGTCGCTCCAAAAGACCCTCGATCTGCCCTCCGCCGACACCGCCCTGCCCGGCCGCGCGGCCCCGATCCCGACGGCCGACACTCATTTCATCAACGGTCATGCGCTGAAGGGGCCCTATCCCGAGGGTCTGGAGACGGCGATCTTCGCCATGGGCTGTTTCTGGGGCGTCGAGCGCGTGTTCTGGAAGGTTCCGGGCGTCTACGTGACCGCAGCAGGCTACGCGGCCGGGATCACGCCCAATCCGACGTACGAAGAGGTCTGCACGGGTCGCACCGGCCACACCGAGGTGGTGATGGTGGTGTTCGACCCCAAGGTCGTGACCTATGAGGCGCTGCTGAAGACCTTCTGGGAAAACCATGACCCGACCCAGGGCATGCGCCAGGGCAACGACATCGGCACGCAGTACCGCTCGGGACTCTATGTGACCAGCGACGCGCAAGCCGCTGCGGCCGCCGAGTCGAAGGCCGCCTACCAGCAGGCGCTCGCGGCGCGCGGGCTTGGAACGATTACGACCGAGATCGCGCCGGCCGGGCCCTTCTATTTCGCCGAGGACTATCACCAGCAGTACCTGGCCAAGAACCCGAACGGCTACTGCGGCATCGGCGGCACAGGCGTCGTCTGCCCCATCGGACTGGGCGTCGAGGGCTGATGACGCCCGAGGCGTTCGATGCGGCGTGCCTGGCGGCGCCAGGCGCGACCCTCTCGATCCAGTGGGGCGACGACCACGTCTTCAAGGTGGGCGAGAAGATGTTCGCGGTGCGCGCGGCGGCCGGCGACAGCTTCTCGTTCAAGGCCTCTGACGTCGCCTTCGAAGTGCTGACCGAGTCGGGCCGGGCCAAGCCCGCGCCCTATCTGGGGCGCGCCCGGTGGGTCTGGTTCGCAGATATGCGCGGCGAGGACGAGGCGGAGGTGGCTGATTGGCTGGCGACAGCTCACGCCCTCGTAGCGGCCAAGCTCCCGCGCAAGACCCGGGCGAGCCTGGGAATCAGCTAGATCGAGCCAGCCCAGAAAGGGCGGTCGTCTCGATGGCCTCGAGCAGGCGCTCGTTTGTCAGGCCCGGCGTGGTGGGCGTCCATTTGGTCAGCCAGATCAGCATGCCGACCAGCAACTGAACGACCAGGCGCGGTTCACAGGGCGCGATGGTGCCGTCGTCCATGCCCTCTTCCAGAAACCGCTCCAGCTTGCGCGCCAACCGCCCGGTCCAGCTGTCGATGGCCCGCTGCTGCGCCGCGTCGAGATAGGAGTGGTCGCCGAAATAGAGCTGAGGCCCGTTGACGACCCCGTCTTCCAGCACGGCGCGGAGGAACCGTCGCAACTTGCACAGCCCGGCGCCGCCCCCCGCCTCGACGGCGATCAGGATGGCTTCGAAGCGCTCCAGAGAGCGCTGGTGGCCCGCATAGGCCAAGGCCTGCTTGTTGGGGAAATAGTAGTAGAGCGCCGCGTCGCGCAGATCGAGCGCGGCGGCGATGTCGGTCATGGTGGCGGCGGCGAAGCCCTTGGTGTTGATGATCTCGATGGCCGCGCGCAGGATCGCCTCGCGCTTCTTCATCGACTTCTGGCTCTGCGCCAAGGGCCTGGCCTCTTCGGTCAGGACACCAGGGTCTGCGCCCTTCGACAACGGCGATCTCCTCCGCGACGCCGCCGGTTCTTGCGCCGCACGAACGTCGATATGCAAACTCCGCCGTAACGCGCCGTCAATCAATCGGATAAATTCTAACTTGCGTTAGAATATCGAGACCATGTTAAGTTCGGATCTGCAACGCTCGGGATGCAAGCCCGCGCGTGCTGGGGCGATAACATGACGCAAAGCGTCTTCATCCACGGCCAGGCCAAGGCGACCGTCTCGAACGGTGCGACCGGCCGGTCAGGATCGCCCTTCCCCAACGTCAACACGTCCGCTCTTCCCCAAAAGAAATCCGCAATTGCTCGAGGCGGGTCGGGAAGTCGCGTGGCCGATAATAAAAATCAGGGAGTATCTCATGAGAAACGTCCACCTGCTGGGGGTGTCAGCCCTCGCGCTCGCCATCGCTTCGCCGGCGCTGGCCCAGAGCCAATCGTCTAGCGACAATTCCATCGCCGAGATCGTCGTCACCGCGACGAAGCGCGAACAGACCCTGCAAGACGTGCCGATCTCGGTCGCCGTCACCGGTCAACAGACGATCGAACGCGCCCAGGTGCGCGACCTGATCGACCTGCAGTCGGTCGTTCCGTCGCTGAAGGTCTCGCAGTTCAATGCGACCGGCCAGACGAACTTCGTGATCCGCGGCTTCGGTAACGGCAACGGCAACGACGGCATCGAAAGCTCGGTCGGCGTGTTCATCGACGGCGTCTACCGCTCGCGCTCGGCCGCGGCCCTGGACGACCTTCCGGAAGTCGAACGCATCGAAGTGCTGCGCGGCCCGCAGTCGACCCTGTTCGGCAAGAACGTGTCGGCCGGCGCGATCAGCATCGTCACCAAGAAGCCGCAGTACGAATTCGGCGGCAAGATCGAAGGCACCTACGGCAACTTCAACGCCCAGCAGCTGAAGGGCACGATCACCGGTCCGCTGAGCGACACCGTCGCCGTCCGCGTCTCGGGCAGCTACAACAAGCGCGACGGCCTGTTCACCAACCTGACCACCGGCAGCGACGTGAACAACCGTAACCGCTGGTCGGTTCGCGGCGACATCCTCATCGAGCCCACCGACAAGCTGTCGATGCGCTTCATCGCCGACTACAACGAGATCACCGAACGCTGCTGCGGCGTCAGCTCGATCTTCAACGGCCCGGCCACGCTGGCCATCGGCGGCGTGCTGCGCAAGCCGATCAGCGACACGACCAAGGTCTTTGACCGCAACGTGATCTTCAACACCGACCCCGAGAACGATCTCTCGGGTCGTGGCGTCTCCGGTCAGCTGGACTATGACCTGGGCTTCGCCAAGCTGACCTCGATCACGGCCTACCGGAACCAGAAGAACGCGTCCTTCCAGGACATCGACTTCACCGGCGCCGACATCTCCAACAACCGCACCGCCAACGAGATCAAGACCTTCACCCAGGAAATCCGCCTGGCGTCGAACAGCGAAGGTCCGTTCAACTGGCTGGTCGGCGGCTTCTTCCAGGACGAAAGCCTCGATACGGGCCGCACCGTCAGCTACGGCACGGACATCCGCGCCTACGCCGACGTCCTGTCCGGCGCGGTTCCGGCGACCCTGCTCGGCGCCCTGCCGCCGACGCTGCGTCCGGCCCTGACCGGCCGCTCGAACCTCTACGCGATCGAGTTCCTGCAGAGCCTGGTCACGCCGTCGATCCGTCCGGGCGCCACCTACTTCCAGGCGGGCCAAGGCATCGACGACTACTACAAGATGGACCAGCGCTCGGTCTCGCTGTTCAGCCAGTTCGACTACGAGGTCACCGAAAACCTCACCCTGACCGGCGGTCTGGCCTACCTGAAGGACACCAAGAAGGCCAAGTCGTTCGTCACCCTGCGGGACCCCTTCTCGTCGCTGAACCTCGGCGCTGTGCCGCAGTTCACCGCCCTTGGCCTGCCGGGCAACATCTACAGCGCTCTCGGCGCGCTGCAGTTCTTCTACGGCAACACCACCAACCACGGCCCGGTGAACTATCCGAACGCCAACGAGTCGGGTCAGCTGAAGGGTGACAAGATCACCTACGCTGTCCGCGCGGCTTACGACTTCGGCGCCATCAACGCCTATGTCAGCTACTCGACGGGCTGGAAGGCCGGCGCCTACAACCTGTCGTCCGACAGCCGTCCGCCGAACGCCAACGGCGTCGGCCGTAGCGCCAATCCGGAAGACGTCGACGTTCTGGAAGCCGGCATGAAGGCCAACTTCCCCGGCGGCTACGCCAACGTCGCGGTGTTCCAGCAGTCGATCAAGGGCTTCCAGTCCAACGCCTTCACGGGCCTGGGCTACAGCCTGGTCAACGCCGGTGAAGAGTCGGTCCGCGGCTTCGAAGTCGACAGCGCCTGGCGTCCGACGGGCTGGCTGAACCTGACGGCCGCTGTCACGTACCTCGATCCGAAGTACGACAGCTTCAAGGGCGCGGCCTGCGTCAACTACGACACCGTGCGCTGCCCGGTCGATCCGACCACCGGTCGTCGCCCGAACTTCCGTGATCTGACCGGCGACGCTCCGGCGGGCATTCCGAAGTGGACGTTCTCGACCTCGGCGACCGTCAACCACGACTTCGGCGACTACCAAGCCTATGCGCGCGTCGAGTATGACTACACCAGCAAGACACAGCTAACCGAGACCACCCCGCCGAACCTGTCGACCTGGGGTCAGAACCTGGTCAACGCCAGCATCGGCGTGACCAACACCGCCAAGGAGTTGGAAGTGATGCTCTGGGCCCGCAACCTGACCAAGGATGACGGCCTGATCTCGACCTTCCCGACCGTGGCTCAGGACGGTAGCTACAGCGGCTATCCGAACGCCCCGCGCACCTACGGCGTGACGGTCCGCAAGTCCTTCTAAGGTCTCGCGACACACTCAAGGCAAGCGGCCCGGTCATCCGATCGGGCCGCTTTTCTTTTACGCAAATTGGCCTGACCAATTTTGTTGCCCCCTGACCATGGCTCATGCTTGAACAGTCCCGACGCGCCGAACGGCGGCTGGAGGACGCGATGGGCATGGGATGGACGACGCTGGCCGCCGCGCTGGCCGCGCTGATGCTGATGGGCCCGACCCAAGGGAGCGCCTCGACGCCCACCCTGACGCGCGCCGACACCCGCGACGGCGTCGACCTTTCGGGAACTTGGCGCTACTCGGTCGACCCGTATCGCGACGGTCTGGCGGGCTTTCACCGCGGCGCGGCGGGCGAAGGGCATCGGCGCTATGACGATGTCGACGTCGACGCCGTCACGCGCGCGCGACCAAACGCCCTCTACGAATACGACATGGACCGCAGCGCGATGGCCACCCTGCCCCAGGGTTGGATCGGTCATGACCCGACCCTGCGCCACTACCAGGGCCTGATGTGGTACCAGCGCCGCTTCGAGGCTCCCGCCCTGAAGCCCGGTCAACGGGCCTTCCTGCGGTTCGAGGCCGTCAACTACACCGCCAAGGTCTATCTGAACGGCAAGGCGGTCGGCGAGCACGAGGGCGGCTTCACGCCGTTCTCAATTGAGGTCACCGACACCTTGCGCGCCGACAACCAGATCACCTTGGGGGTCGACTCCACGCCGCAGGCCGACGGCGTTCCCCCGCCCGTAACCGACTGGGAGAACTATGGCGGGGTAACTAGGCCGATGCGCCTGGTGATCACCCCGGCGACCTTCGTGGACGAGGCCTGGGTGCGGCTGTCGAAGGACGGAAAGATCACCGCCACGGTCAAGCTCGACGGCGCCAAAGCCGCCGGCCAGGAAGTTCGCGTCCGGATCGGCGCTCTGGGCGTCGAGCTGGTCGGTAAAACCGACGCCGAGGGCGTTCTCAACACCGCGATCGCCGCGCCCAAGAGCCTGGTGCGCTGGTCGCCGGAAACGCCCCGACTTTACGATATCCTCGTCCAGGCTGGCGAGGACCGCCTGACCGACCGGGTCGGCTTCCGCACGATCGAGACCAGGGGCTCAGAAATCCTGCTTAACGGCAAGCCGATCTACCTGCGGGGCATTTCAGTGCACGAGGAGGAGTTCGGCGAAAACCCGGCCCGCACGATCACCGAGGCCAGCGCGCGGGCGCTGCTGTCCGAGGTCAAGGATGGCTTGCACGGCAACTTCGTGCGCCTGGCCCACTATCCGCACAGCGAGGTCATGACCCGCGTCGCCGACGAGATGGGCCTCTTGGTCTGGAGCGAGATCCCGGTCTATTGGCTGGTCGACTTCGGCAATCCGCGCACCCTGGCGTTGGCGCGCGGCATGCTGGCCGACAACATTCGCCGTGACCGCAACCGCGCCTCGATCATTCTGTGGAGCGTGGCCAACGAGACGCCGATCACCGAGCTTCGCAACCGTTTCCTCTACCAGTTGGTCGACGACGTCCGCGCCCTGGACGACAGCCGGCTGGTCACCGCCGCCCTCCTGACGGATCGCAAGACGGTCGACGGCCAAGTGATCATGGGGCTCAACGATCCACTGGCCGACAAGCTGGATGTGCTGGCGGCCAATACCTACAACGGCTGGTACAGCAACGATGCGCTGGACGCCCTGCCCGCCACGACCTGGCGCGCGACAGACAAGCCCTTGGTGTTCTCCGAGTTCGGGGCGGATGCCCTGGCCGGCTTCAGCGACCCCGCGCTGATGCGCAAGTTCTCCGAGGATTTCCAGAAAAAGTATTACGAGAAGACACTGGCCATGGCCGACAAGGCCCCGACCCTGCGCGGAATCTCGCCCTGGATCCTCAAGGATTTCCGCAGCCCCCGTCGCCAGCACCCGATCTATCAGCAGGGTTGGAATCGCAAGGGCCTGCTATCGCCGACCGGTCGCCGCAAGCCGGCGTTCTATGTGCTGCGCGACTTCTTCAAGGCCAAGCAAGCCGGTCGCTAGAGCCGGGACCCTAGACCAAGGTCGCGGTGGCGCGCCGCCCATGACAGCGCTATCACTTTCGCGCCCGCCAGGGGCGAGAACATCAGACGATAGGGATGGCATGACGACGCGGCGGACTGTGATGGCGGGCGGCTTGGCCCTGGCGACCACCCTGCTTGCCCCTGGGCCCGGCCACGCCCGCCCCGTCAGCGCCGATCGCGTTCGCAAGGTCCAGGATCTGTTGTCGCGGATGACGCTGGACGAGAAGATCGGCCAGATGCACCAGCCGCCCGGCGGCCGACAGAAGGCGCTGAACTCTAGGATCGATGCTGCGGCGCTGGATCTGGTGCGCAAGGGCGGGGTGGGCTCGTACCTGCACGTCGCGGGCGCCCAGTTCCTGCGAGACCTGCAGAAGGTGGCGGTCGAGGAATCCCGACTGAAGATCCCGCTCCTGTTCGCCATCGACGTGGTGCACGGCTATCGCACGCTCTATCCGGTCCCGCTGGCCATGGCCGCGACCTTCGATCCCGACGCCTATCGCGCCTGCGCGCGCATGGCGGCGGTTGAGACGAGCGTCGCGGGCCTGCACTGGACCTTCGCGCCGATGGTCGACGTTGCGCGCGATCCGCGCTGGGGTCGGGTGGTCGAGGGCTCGGGCGAAGACGCCTATCTCGGCTCGGTGATGAGCGTCGCCCAGACTGAAGGCTTCCAGACCAAGGACCTGGCCGGCCGTGACACGGTGCTGGCCTGCGTCAAGCACTTCGGCGCCTATGGCGCGGTGGCGGGCGGCCGCGACTACGACAGCGCCGACATCTCGGACCGCACGCTGCAAGAGGTGATCCTTCCGCCCTTCGCCGCTGGCAAGGCTGCGGGCGCGGGCTCGTACATGACCGCGTTCAACGATATCGGCGGCGTGCCGACCACCGCGAACGCCGCGCTCGTCAGGGGCCTGCTGCGCGACAAGTGGGGCTTCGACGGCATCGTGGTCAGCGACTGGAACGCCATCGCCGAGTTGATCGCCCACGGCGTCGCCGAGACCCCGGCCCAGGCCGCGGCCCTGGCGCTGAAGGCGGGCGTCGACATGGACATGGCGGGCGGCGTCTACGCCGCGCACCTGAAGACGGCCCTCGCCGAGGATCCTGGCCTGCTGCCGCTGGTCGACCAGGCCGTGACCCACATCCTGATGACCAAGGCGCGCCTGGGCCTGTTCGACGACCCCTACCGGTTCGGCGACGTAGCGCGCGAAAAGACGGTGATGGTCTCCGCGCCGCACCGCGCCATCGCCCGCGACGCCGCGCGCAAGGCTGTGGTGCTGCTGAAGAACGACGGCGATCTGCTGCCGCTGGCCAGGAACGCCAAGGTCGCCGTGGTCGGGGCCCTGGCCGACGACGCCCGCAGCGCCATCGGGTCCTGGAAGGCCCGCGGTGAGGAGACCGACGCCGTCACCCTGATCTCGGCGTTGAAGGCCCGGCTGCCCGGCGTAGCGTACGTTCCCGGCGCCGCCCCGCGCTCGGACGACGTGTCGGGCGTCGCGACCGCCGTGGAGGTCGCCAAGGCCGCCGATGTCACCCTGCTGGTGGTCGGCGAAGACTTCGACCACAGCGCCGAGTCACGCAGCCGCTCGGATCTCTCTCTACCCGGCGGCCAGAAGGCGCTGGCCGAGGCGATCCTGGCGACCGGTAAGCCGGTTGTGTTGCTGGTGATGGGCGGCCGTCCGCTGGCCATCCCCGACCTGCTGGCCAAGACGCCCGCGGCGCTGATGACCTGGCTGCTGGGCGTCGAAAGCGGCCCCGCCCTGGCCGACATCCTCCTGGGTGAGGTCTCTCCCGCCGGGCGACTTCCCATGGGCCTGCCTCGGACTTCGGGAAGCCTGCCCGAGACCTACGCCCACTATCCCACCGGTCGCCCGGCCGACCCTGACCTCGCCAAGGACACCGTGCGCTATCACGACCTGGACATCGGCCCGGTCTATCCGTTCGGTCACGGTCTTTCTTACGCCCGTTTCGCCTATTCCGACCTTGCGCTGGACAAGGCCGCCATCGGCGCCGGCGAAACCGTGCTGGCCACCGTGACGGTGACCAACGCGGGCAAGGTCACGGCCGACGAGGTCGTGCAACTCTACATGCGCGACCCGGTCTCGGCGGTCGCACGACCGGTCAAGGAGCTGCGGGGTTTCCGTCGCCTGACGCTGAAGCCGGGCGAGAGCCGGCGGCTGACCTTCGCCCTCTCAGCCCGCCAGTGCGCCTTCTGGGACGCCGGGCGTTGGCGGATCCAGAAGGGTCGGATCGACCTAATGGTCGGCGCCTCGTCGGCCGATATTCGCAGCCGCGCCGCGTTCATGATTGACGTCGACGGGTGGAGCGACACGTCGCCGGCGGCGATCGAGACGCCGGTTTCATTGTCCTGACGCCCTGGATGCTCAAAAGAGCGGCGCCTGCGCCGGTATGTCGCACTTCTGTGACAGACTGGCGCGTTGCTTCCGAGCCTGACTCATTGGATGTGTCGGCTACTCGGCGCACCCCACCGCGTCCGACACCTTTTTGTGAAGCCGGCTGGTCCTTTTCGGAGGGCCAGCCGGCTCTCTTTCTGGTTCACGGCTTCGCCCTTCCGGGCGCATTGGCCGACTTTGCTTCCAGCTTTGCGTTTCCGCCTCGCTCCCGTTTGAACCCGAGCACACGCGCCACGATCATGCTCTCGGCCAACGCACCGTTCAGCTTCAGCCTCAGCGCCTTTCTGATGCGCCGGGTTCTGCCCGTGGCGATCACCCTGTACCTGTGGCTGGGCCTGGTCAGCGCCTTGCTGCTGACCCATCTGATCTACTGATCAGGCCGGCGCGCGAGGCGCGTAGTCCCGCTCACGATAGTCGAACCAGTCGAAATCAGCCGGCGCACCCGCGCCGGACATGTCCTGGCACGCCATGCCCACGAAGGCGCCTGTGAAGTTCGGCGCGCCCGGGGCGGTGGCTTCGTCGGACAGGATCGAGGCGTCGAATACTTCCGGCAACCAGCACCAGGCGTCGCCGCCCTGTCGGAACCCGAAGCGCAGCCGCTCGAAATCCACTTCCACACGCAGTTCGACCGGCCCCGAGCCCAGCGGGATTGGCGCGGTGAAACTGTCGGCCTGGGGGCTGTCAGGCGTGCAGGTCATCACAAGCAGGTGCTTGCCGATCTCAGTGTCGTGCGTCACGTGCAGATAGTGCAGCTTGGAGCCGTTGTAGTAGCAGACAAGGCCCGCCGCCTGCTGAAAGTGGGCGGGCTCGAAGTCGAGGATCGTCGCGGCCGAGTAGCAGTGCGCCTGCTGGCGTCGCGCCACCAGCGCCTGGGTGAAGACGCTGCCCAGGCTCTCGCGCCCCCAGAGGCGCAGGAAACCGGGCCGCGCGCTCAGACTGAAGATCGTCTCCGGATGCGGCGTCCGCAGCCACTGAAAGTCGATCGGCAGGTCCGCCGCGTCGAAGTCCTCCCGCGCCGGCGCGATCGGCCAGGGGTGGTCGTCCAGGCCCGCACCGGGCGTCTCCAGCGTGGGATCGCCAGACCCGTCCAGCGTGCGAGGCCAGCCGTCGGCCTCCCAGGTCAGCTTCTGGATGGCGGTCTCGCGCCCCAGGACGCAGCGCCCGCGGCCCGGCAGCGGTCGCCCGCACAGATAGACGATGTAGGTCTCGCCGTCGGCGGTCTCGACCAGGTCGCCATGGCCGGCGCGGTGTAGCGGCGCGTGCGGGCGATCCCGCGCGGTGAGGAGATAGGTGTCGGGATGCAGCGCGTAGGGGCCATCGATCGACCGGGACCTGGCCAGGGTCGCTGCATGGCCCCAGCCGGTGCCGCCTTCGGCGGTCAGCAGGTAATACCAGCCGTCGCGCTTGTAGAGGTGCGGCGCCTCGGTAAGGCCGATCGGCGTGCCCTCGAAGATCACCTTGCGCTCGCCGACCAGCCGCTGCTCGGCGACCGAGAACTCCTGCAGGACGATGCCCGCGAAGCGGTTGCGGCCAGGACGATGATCCCACAGCTGGTTGACCAGCCACTTGCGGCCGTCGTCGTCGTGGAACAGCGAGGGATCAAAGCCGGAGCTGTTCAGGTGAATGGGGTCCGACCACTCACCATCGATGGTCTCGCAGGTGACGAGGTAGTTGTGAAAGTCGCGCAGCGACGCTCCCGACGCCCCGCCGACCGTGGTGCGGCCGTAGCGCTTCACGTCGGTGAAGATCAGCCAGAACCGGCCGTCGGCATGCGTGAGACACGGCGCCCAAACCCCACAGCCGTCCGGATCGCCCACCATGTTCAACTGGCTGGGGCGCCGCAGCGGCCGGCTCAGCAGGCGCCAGTTCCGCAAGTCCCGCGAATGGTGGATCTGGACGCCTGGGAACCACTCGAAGGTCGAGGTGGCGATGTAGTAATCCTCGCCGACGCGAACGATCGAAGGATCGGGATTGAAGCCGCGCAGGATCGGGTTGCGGATCAGGTCGTTGCTCATGCGGCGGCCTTGGCGGGAGCGGCGGGATCTTTGACAAGGGTCCACAGAAGCACGGCGCCGGCGATGTCGAGGACGCCCAGCGCGATGAAGAACGGGTCATAGCCGATCTTAGCCACCAGCCCGCCGATCAGCAGCGAGAACAGCAGCAGTCCAAGATTGCCCATCATGCCGGCTAGGCCCGCGACGGTGGCGACCTCGTTGCGACGGAACAGGTCCGAGGCCATGGTGATCACCGTCACCGACAGGGTCTGGTGCGCGAAACCGCCCAGGCACAAGAGTGCGATGGCGGCGTAGGCGCTCTCGACCTTGCCCACAAACATCATGCCCGTCATCAACACCGCCCCCAGAGTGAAGGCGATGCGGCGGGCGTTGATCAGCGACACGCCGCGCTTCTGCAGGAACAGGGCGATCACCGGGCCCGCCAGGCACCCAAGGTCGGCCGCCACGAACGGCATCCAGGCGAACAGCGCGATCTGCTTGAGGTCGAAGCCGCGTGTCTGGGACAGATAGAGCGGCACCCAGAAGGCCAGCGTGCCCCAGGTGGGGTCAGCCAGGAACCGTGGCAGGGCGATGCCCCAGAACTGGCCCTGCTTGAGGATCGACACGACCGAGGGGCGCGCGGCGACCGCCTCCAGGTGGGCCTCCTGCCCTGCGGCGATGACGGCGCGTTCCTCGTCGGTCATCGACGGATGCTGTTCGGGCGAGCGATAGAAAGCCAGCCACAACACCACCCACACCAAGCCCATCACCCCGGTCAGCACGAAGGCGGCGCGCCAGTTCCAGGTCAGGACGGCCCAGACCACCAGCGGCGGCGCCAGAACCGAGCCGATCGACGCGCCGATGTTGAACACGCCGCCAGCAAAGCCCCGCTCCTTGGCGGGGAACCAGACCGCGACGGTCTTCATCCCGGCCGGCTGGGCGGAACCTTCGGCCAGGCCAAGAAAGCCGCGCAAGACCGCGAAGCCCTGCCAGGTGTTGGCCAGGCCGTGGGCCATGGCGATCAACGACCATGCGACGGCGAAGACGGCGAAGCCCGTGCGCAGGCCCAGGGTGTCGAGCACATAGCCGCAGATGGGCTGCAGCATGATCCCCAACTGAAACGCGCTGGTGATCCAGGAGTACTCGGTCACCGAGATGCCCAGGTCCTTGAGCAGCGTCGGCGCCGCCACGCCCATGGTCGAGCGCGTCAGATAGTTGATGATCGCGCCCAGCATCACCAGGCCGATGATCCACCAGCGCAGGGCTTTCAACTTCGGCAAGGCGCTTCCCCATCAAGCCTTGAACGGCTCATTGCTGGTACCGCTACCGCCGAAGTGGTCAGACGTCCACCTCCTTGGGGTCAGACCTAGACTTTAGTCTTAGGTGTCAGGAGGATGGCCGGCCTTCAACGCCTTGGCGCGACTCGACGTCGCTCTGCGCGTCGTCGGCTTGCCTGCACGCTTCAGGGTCTTGCGCCGCGCGCGTGTCGCCTTTTCGGCGGAGAGCCTTTCAACCGCCTGAATGTGACGTTCAGCGCGCGCCTTGCAACGACCATGCAAGGCCTCCAGCTCCTTGTCGGTCAGCTTTTCGATGCCGATGAATGAGTCCTCGGCCTCGCCGGAGGCGCGGATCAGTTCGTCCAGCTTGGTCTGTAGCGCCATGCCGTCGCGGTTCTGAGTGTTCTGGATCAGGAACACCATCAGGAAGGTGACGATCGTGGTGCCGGTGTTGATCACCAGCTGCCAGGTTTCGGAGAACCTGAAGATCGGGCCTGAGACAGCCCAAGCCAGAACGACACCCACACAGATCAGGAACGCTGGCGGGCTGCCCGTGGCCCGGGCGGTGATGTTGGCGAACTTGGCGAACAGTTTGTCCACGGCGACCTCCCTCGCCACCGTGCAACGCTCAGGCCTCCACGCTGGCTCCAGCGGTAGTCGATGCTGGCGGGCTCGTCGGCGCCGGGCGATCGACCTCGCCGACAAAGCGGTCTGGTCCGTTGTGAGGCGCGGGCTCCCAGACAAAGACGCTGGCGCAATCATGCGCCGCTGCGATCTCGCCCGCCAACTCCAGGGCGTCGGCGTCGCCGCCAGCGCTCTCGGCGATGAAGGTCAAAGAAACGCCATCGGCGCGCTGAGGATAGAATAGATAGGTGGGCATATGCTGCTCCAGCTTCACGAGCGGGAGCTTAAGCTTTAGCTTCTTCTCTCAGCCATCAGCGCTCGAAGAAACCGTGCCGATGATGCCGGTAACTTAACACCCCGTTTCGGGTATGACGACCCCAAAAGACTCGGAATCAGAAATCACTATTTGTCGTGAACCCGACATTACTTGCGCCGCAGCTCCGATAAGGATGGCCGGCTTCATGGCTACTCGACAGCAGGCGCGCAGCCATTGCGCCCTCCGGGTCGGCAGTTCGGCGACGTCGTAGATTCCTGTGGCGAGGCGACCGCCTCTGACCCACTCTGCGGGGATATGAGGCGACGGAGGACGCAGGATGATCGGTTACACTCTGGTAGGCAGCAACGACCTGGACAAGGCCAAGGCGTTTTATGACGACCTATTCGGCGCGATTGGCGTCAAGCGCCTCATGGAGTTTCCGACCGGCGGCTGCGCCTGGGGCGTCGACTGGAGCAAGCCGATGTTCGGGGTCGGCAAGCCCTACAACGGCGAGGCCGCAACCTTCGGCAACGGCGCCATGATCGCCCTTGTGGTCGATGAGCGCGCCAAGGTCGACAGCCTCTACGAAAAAGCCATCAGCCTGGGAGCCCAGTGCGAGGGCGGGCCCGGCGTGCGTGGCGACGACGGCCCGCAGGCCTTCTACGCCGCCTATTTCCGCGATCTGGACGGCAACAAGCTGTGCGCGTTCCGCGTCGGGCCCGCCTAGAGCCCTTTAGCTTTAGATGGAATCATCTAAAGCGTTTGAAAGGACTCTAAATGTTTGATTTTAGAGCCTTTTTATCTGGTTTAGATGGTTCCATCTAAACCAGAGAGGCTCTAGGCAGAGTCCCTCCGACCTGATTGCGTAATCCGATCAGAAGGAGCTTTAGCGGTAGCGGAGCGTCCAACGCACCGTAATCGTGCCCGCACCGCCCTGAGCGCCCGTGCAGGTCGTCAGGGCGGTCATCGCGCCGGTCACCGATCGGTAGGCGGGCTCGTTGTTCAGGTCGCGGCTTTCGCACGAAAGACCCTCGACCTCGAAGCCGGTCACGTCGCCCGCGCTGAAGGTGGTGACACCGCCCTTGCTGACCGCACCACGCGAGAAACTGGCGAAGGCCAGGTCAATGGCCTTCGTCTTAACGCCTGGGCGAAGCGTTAACACGTCGGTGCGGCGGATCAGGCCCGGCTGTAGTTCGTAGGTCGTTCGGACACTGGCCCGGTCGTCTGCGACGGGAGCCCTTTGACCCAGCCGATCCATCTTGTCCTGGCGATAGGTCACAACGGTGCGCGCGCCGGCGCCGACAACCTTCGCCTTCCGAGCGTAAGCCAGAGGGGCCAACTGCGCGCCATCCTCAAGCGTGATGCGCGGCAGCAGTTGGGGGAACGCCGCGTCGGCGACGTGCTGCAACAGCCCCGGCGAAGACGGGATCGGATAGTAGGGCGAGTTCATGTGCTGCCCCTCCCCGCCGTTGATGATCGGCAGGCCGATCACCCGGGCCTCGCCCCCCGGGCGCTGGTCGCGGAGCGTGACGAGGAGACGGTCGTTCGCGCCCTTCGCGAACCAGGTGACCGTCCGCTTGGGCAGACGATCGAGCCACGCGGCGTAGCCCGGGTCGGCCGGCTGATCCTTGAAACCCAGGTCGTTCCAGATGGCGTTGGTGTAGATGTACTGTCGGCCGAGGCTGAGGTTTTCGCCCAGAATCCGGTGCTTGCCGCGATAGGCGTCGGTGCGGCGGCCGTGCTCCCACAGATTCACCGAGCCCATGGCGGGATCGAACCAGAAATCCATATAGCGGGCGGCGACGCGCGAACTGAACGCGTAGGCCATCCGCTTTTCCTCAGGCGTCAGCACGTCCAGCTTGGCCGCTGCGGTCAGCACCTCCAGGAACGCCGTCTCGCCGTAGGTCCCGATGCTGCGCCCGTACTCGAAGCCCTCGCCGCGCAGGTTCAGGCGCGGCAGCATCAGGTCGACCGAGCGACGTAGCCAGCCCCGGACCTCGGGCGAAGCCGGCATGCCCGCCTCGATCAGCCGATGCGCGATCTCGCCGATCAGCAGCACGCTGTAGCGATCAAAACGTCCCTGCCCGTCGGTCTCATCGGCGAAGCCGTACGCGCCCGAGTACTTGCGGTAGTGGTCGAGGGTCTTGCCCAGCAGCGCTTCGCTGGCCGAGGCGTCCTCCCAGCCCAGCTGGTAGCGCAGGCGCGCCACACTGAACGCGACGCCGTAGTAGTTGTTGGGCAGGTTGATCAGCGTCAGATCATCGGCCCGCACAAAGCGACGCCAGTCCAGCTTGACCTTCAGCTTTTCAAGCGTGGCGGGCGAGACCGCTTGCTCCAGGACGCCGGCGTCCCGCAGCATCAGCAAGGCCTGGCAGTAGTAGTAGACACCCCAGGTGTCATTGACGTCACCGACCGTCATGTCGGCGATCTCGCGATAGGCCGCCAGATACTGGCCATGGCGCGCATCGGTGCGAGGCGTGTCGACGATCAGATAGGCCAGACCGATAGCGATCTTACCGGGCAGGAACTTGTCGTCCGCCTCGAAGACCTTGACCCCGTCCAGGGTCATACCGCGCTTCTCGGTCATCAGCTTGTCGAGGAGGACCGCCATCCGGGGCAGAATGCGCCCTTCGACCGTCTGGTTCATCGGGGCGACCGCCGCGTAAAGCAGGCCGCGCGGATCCTGGTTGGCGGCGGTGGCCTGGACCGCCGGCGCAAGCGTCGCGACCAGAGCGGCGACGGTCAGGAACAGGCGGGTACGCAGGGGCATGGATCGCTCGCGACGCCCGCCGACGCGGGTCTTGGGGGTTTTTCGCGCAGCACAATGGGAAGACGGCGGCGCGCTTGGCATGACCAATTTCGCCGACCGCCTAGAGATGTCAAGCCACTTTGGCCTTACCAGTTGAACATGGTCCCGTCCTCCAGTCGGTTCACCGGCAGGTAGGCGCGCTTGTAGGGGTGCTTGGCGGCGAGGTCCTCGTCGATGTCGACACCCAAGCCCGGCTCATCGCCCGGGTGCAGCATGCCGTCCCCGAAACTGTAGGCGTGCGGGAACACCGCGTCCGTCTCGGGCGTGTGGCGCATGTATTCCTGCAGGCCGAAATTGGAGATCGCCATCCCCAGGTGCAGGGCCGCGGCCATGGTCACCGGCGACAGATCGGTGGCGCCGTGGCAGCCGGTCTTGACGTGGTGCAGGTCGGCGAAGGCGGCGATCTTCTTGAGGTTGGTGATCCCGCCGGCGTGCAACACCGTGGCGCGCAGGTAGTCGATCAACTGCTCCTCGATCAGTTGCTTGCAGTCCCACACGCCCGAGAAGATCTCGCCCACGGCGAGCGGCGTCGTGGTGTGTTGGCGGATGAGGCGGAAACCCGCCTGGTTCTCGGCCGGGACCGAGTCCTCCAGCCAGAACAGACGGTAGGGCTCCAGGTCCTTGCCCAGGCGCGCCGCTTCGATCGGGGTGAGGCGGTGATGCACGTCGTGCAGCAGATGCACGTCCCAGCCCAGCACCTCCCGCGCCTTGGCGAACAGCGCCGGCACGCTGTTCAGGTACTTGGCGGTCGACCAGAGGTTCTCGGTGGGCAGGTCATTGTCGGCCGGCTCGTAGAACATCTTGTCCTTGGAGACGCCGTAGGTGCTGGCCAGGCCCGGCACGCCGGTCTGCAGACGGATGGCCTTGTAGCCCAGCGTCTTGTACTTCACCGCCTCGGCGATGGTCTCCTCGATGGTCTCGCCGTTGGCGTGGCCATAGACCGTCACGCCTACGCGACTGGCCCCGCCCAGAAGCTGATACAGCGGCAGACCCGCGACCTTGGCCTTGATGTCCCACAGCGCCATGTCGACGGCGGCCAGGGCGCTCATGCCCACCGGTCCGCCACGCCAGTACGAGCCGCGATAGAAGAACTGCCAGGTGTCCTCGATCTGGTGCGCGTCGCGCCCGATCAGGCACGGGATCATGTGGTCCTGCAGATAGCTGACCACCGCCAGCTCGCGGCCGTTCAGCGTGGCGTCCCCGACGCCGGTCACGCCGTCTTCGGTGGTGATCTTCAGCGTCACGAAGTTGCGGCCGGGGCAGGTGACGATGACCTTGGCGTCGATGATCTTCAGCATGGACCTGGTGAGCTAGCGCAGCCGTAAAGTGGCCTGACCACTTCTAGCCACTTATCCGACAAGACGCTAGAGCGTGATAGCCGAAAGTGTGAGCGGCTTCGGCGGCAATCACGCTCTAAATGTTTGAAATAGAGCCTTTTTGCCCCCTTCAAATGATTCCATTCGAAAGGGAAAGGCTCTGGTGGTCTTGCCACCCTACGCGGCTGCGCAGTGGCGCCGCGCCTTGCGATACAATAGGATTCGCACTGACCGACGTAATGTCGGCGGGATCGCGGACACATGACCACTTCGACGGCCGAAACCAAGAAACTCTATCAGCAGGTGGCGAACTCGATCGCCGACGCGATCCGTGACGGCGTCCACAAGCCCGGCCAGCGCCTGCCGTCGGAGCGCGATCTGGCCGAAGACTACAAGGTCAGCCGCCCGACGGTCCGTGAAGCCATGATCGCGCTCGAGATCCGCGGCCTGGTCGAAGCCCGTCACGGCTCAGGCGTCTATGTCACCGAAGCGCCCCGCCCCGAGGTGTCGGCCCCGGAACTGGACATCGGCGCCTTCGAGCTGACCGAGGCCCGCCGCCTGATCGAGGGCGAGGTCGCCGCCTTGGCCGCCGCCACCATCACCGACGAGGAGCTGGCCGAACTGGCTGCGATCATGGACGACATGGTCGTGGAGAACGACAACAACGTGAAGGGCGAGCGCGCCGACCGCCGCTTCCACGTCACCATCGCCCAGGCCAGCCGCAACAGCGCGCTGGTCACCGTGGTCGAGAACCTGTGGGACCTGCGCTACAAGTCACCGCTGTGCCGCGCCATGCTGGAACGCGCCCGGCAGGTGGGCGTGCGCCCGCTGATCGACGACCACCAGGAAATCCTGCTGGCGCTGAAAGAACGCAACCCGACCAGCGCGCGCAACGCCATGCGCGAGCATCTGGGCCGCGTCATCGACAACCTACTGACGGCGACGGAGATCGACGCCCTCGAACGCGCCCGCAACGAGGTGGCGGCGCGGCGCACCGAGCTGGCGCGGCGATCAGCGATCTGAAGTCTCGCGCAAGATGGCCGGAAGGGCGCGCTTCAACGCGTCGTAGTGACCCGCGCCGGCGAGTTCGGTGACGGCGGCGCCGGCAGGCAAGGCCTGCGCCAAAGCGTAGGCCATGTCGAGCGGCGCCCAGCCATCCTCGTCGCCGTGCCATAGCCTCACCGGACATTGGACATTCGACAGAATGTCGCTCCAGGGCCGTACATACGTCGTGAGCTCGTCCTCGTAGGCCCTCCGGCCCCGCCCGAGACTGGTTGTCAGCCCATCGCGCACCGCCGCGCGAAAATCAGCGTCGACGAGCAGCGCTTGCTCGGGGGGCGCCGCGCCCGCGAACATGAGCTTCAACAACAACGATGGGGCGACGGCGTTGATCAGCGATTGAACCCGACCAAGCCGTTGCAACGCGCCAGGGCTCGTCGCGGCCGCCTGGAACACAGCCTTCCCGGCCATGCGCGGAAGGAAGTCGCCCAACTCAAGCGGCGCGGCGGCGGAAATCAGATCCACGGCCTCTACGGCCTCAGGCCGTCGCGCGGCGATGTGCAGGGCTGACATCGTCCCGAGCGAAAAGGCCACCAACCGCACGGTCGGTCGGCCCATCTCAGCTCTCGACGCGTCGAAGGTCTTCAGCAGCCTTGCTTGCCAGTCCACGTCGCCGCCCGCCTGCAAGCGATCGAGGCAAGCGACGGAAACGCTCTCGCGATCTGGGCCTCCGAATAGCTCAAGCTCCGCTGCGGATCCCGGCAGGCCATGACAGTAGATGAAGCTCGACCCGCTCATGGCGCCCACGGCTATTCAAACCTGGCCGTCGGATAACGCGACTCGCTGAGAAGAACGAGAACGCCGCATGACGGACGCTCGGCGCGCGATGGAGGCAGAACGCTCTAGGCCCGCAGGATCTTGTCCATCGCCTTG
Organism: Caulobacter sp. DMC95; assembly: GCF_056313785.1. Lineage (NCBI taxonomy): Bacteria > Pseudomonadati > Pseudomonadota > Alphaproteobacteria > Caulobacterales > Caulobacteraceae > Caulobacter > Caulobacter sp. DMC95. The sequence continues at coordinate 67,020 of NZ_JBQUZP010000005.1, forward strand.
CCCTTGGCCAGCTCGTCGATGAGCTTGTCGAGATAACGGATCTCCCGCATCAGCGGCTCTTCGACCTCTTCGACGCGTACGCCGCAGACCACGCCCTTGATCTGCGCCCGCGCCGGATTGAGCGCCGGGGCCGCCGCGAAGAACGTCGCAAAGTCGGATTTGGCGGCGATCTGCGCTTCCAGTTCGGCGGGGTTAAATCCCGTCAGCCACAGCAGGATCTGGTCGACCTCCGCCCGCGTGCGGCCCTTGCGCTCGGCCTTGGCGACATACAGCGGATAAACGCTGGCGAAGCTGGTCGTGTAGATGCGGTGCTGAGTCATCGAAAGCGGTCCCCGGCGGGCGGGATGACGCTAGCACGCGGCGCGCGCGGGCTCACTTCCGGAGTGGGGCGATCGTCAACCGGCTCTGCGCGGCGGGGGCCTTGGCCGCGATCATCTCCGCCTTGGCTGCGAACTCGGCGTCACCGTAGGCGTGGGCGGCTAGGTCGTAGAGCGGCAAGGCTTCGCGGCTGGCGTCCTCGGGCTTGAGATCCTTGTACGGGAAGGCCGCCTCGTTGCCGACGAACTGCGCCAGATAGTCCAGGGCGACGCGGATCCCCTGCCCCTTGGGCCCCTTGTAGCCCCAGAGGTCGATGCCGACGCAGGGGCCAAGTTCGGCCATGCCGATCAGCGGCTCCAGCGCGAAGTAGCTGTAGTGCAGGGCCTTGGTCCGCGAGAGCTCCTCGGGCATGCGGCCGTCCGGCGCGATCTCGGGGTCAATGCGGCCAGGCCCAACGTTCGCCAGCACCTCGCGAGCCAGCTCAGGCCGACGGGCGAACAGGGCGAAGGTGGCCAGCTGATAGTCATACCAGAGACCGTGGTTGTTCTTGGCCGCGCGCTCTTCCTTGCCCGTCGGGGCGGTTTGCATCCAGTCGGCATAGGTGCCGAACCACGCTTCCAGGCCCTTTTCGTCGGCGGCGGTCAGCACCCCGGCGGGCGCCAGCACGCCCACCGCCTCGATCACCCGCAGCAGGCGATAGGTGTCCAGCACCCCTTCGGCTCGCCCCAGGGTGCGCCCCGGCACGCCTTGAGCATAGGTCATCGACGGGTTCATCCGCGTGACCGGGTCCAGGAACCATGTTCTCAGTAGGCGGGCCGCCTGGGCCGCATAGCGGGTCTCACCGGTGAAGTAGTAGGCCAGCGCCAGGGCCTCGACGGCGCCGCCCATGGCCTCCATGCGATTGGCGTCGAAGGCGTTGGTGTTCCGCTCCGGATTCACCTCGCCATCCCTCCGGATATAGGGCTCGCCGCTCGGCTGGGCCGGATCGGGCCACCAATAGGGACCCATCGAGATGTAGTCGCGCTTGTCGCCACTGGGGGGCGTTCGGCCCTTATCGACCACGCTGTAGACCGGTCCGGCGAGCGCTCGATCAGCCCGGGCCAGCAGGAGCTTGTAGGCGGGCGCCAAGGCCGGCTCGGACAGACGCGCCTTGGCGGCGGCCAGGGCCTGCGGTTTCCAGCGGAACGTGCGACGCCCGTCGAAGTCGCTGGCATAGCCCTGGTCGGCCCGGCACACCGGTTGCGCGCGCGCGTCGCTGGGGGGAACAACCGCCAGAAGCGTCACGAAACTCGCCGCGATCGCCATTGAAGAACGGATCATTCGAACGCCTCCCCGCCGTCAGTGCGCGGCTTGCAGGGACCATAACGCGCATACCGAAATTGGCCAGACCAAATGGGCGAAACTGGTCTTGGCGGTTGCCGAGGTTGCGATTTGTCCGGTACAGACAAACGCGAAGCGCTCGCAGATGGCGCAACGGAGGGGACGACGTCATGCGCGCCACCATCACCGCGATCGTCGCAGGCCTGACGCTGGCCGCAAGCACCACCGCCGCAACCGCTGCAACCAGTCCCCCCGCCGCCGAGCGCGCTGACGTCGCCGCCTCAGCCCTGACCCTGGGACGCGCGGTCGCCGACTGGCAGCTGCGCCACATGGACGGGCGGTTCGACTACGTTCAGACCCATCGCACCGGCACGCAAAACCCGCGCGGCTGGATCCAAGGCGCCTTCTACGCGGGCCTCGCCGCCTTCGCCGAGCGGACGGCCGATCCTGGCTATGCCCAAGCCCTGCGCGCCCATGGCCAGGCGCAGGACTGGGGCCTGGGCAAGCGTCCGCTGCACGCCGACGACCATGTCATCGCCCAGAGCTGGCTGTGGCTGCACGCCCGCGACCGCGCGCCCGGACAGATCGCCCCCGTCAAGGCCCGGTTCGACGCCATTCTGGCCGATCCGCCCCGCGCGGACCTGACCTTTATCGACGGAACCGAAGACCAGCCGTGTCAGGCCCGCTGGTGCTGGAGCGACGCCCTGTTCATGGCCCCGCCGACCTGGACCGCCCTGTCGATCGCGACCGGCGATCTGCGCTACGCCCGCTACGGCGATCAGGAGTTCTGGGCGGCGACCGACTGGCTTCTGGACAAGGAACACGGCCTCTATTTCCGCGACAGCCGCTATTTCGAGCGCCGCGACGCGCAGGGCCGCAAGATCTTCTGGAGCCGGGGCAACGGCTGGGCCTATGCCGGGATCGTCAACGTCCTGAAGACCCTGCCGGCCGACCATCCGTCGCGCCCGCGCTATGTGGCGCTGTTCAAGCGGATGTCGGCCAAGCTGGTCGCGCTGCAGAAGGCCGACGGCTACTGGTCGGTCTCCCTCCTGGCGCCCGAGAACAGCCCGCCCGAGACCAGCGGCACCGCCTTCTTCGTCTATGGCCTGGCCTGGGGCGTGAACCAGGGCCTGCTGAGGGACGCACGGTACGCCCGGTCGGCGCGGCGCGGCTGGGAAGGACTGGCGCGCGCGGTCGGGCCTGACGGCAAACTCGGCTGGGTGCAGCAGGTCGGCTACGCCCCCGACCACGTGGCGGCGGGCGACACCCAACTCTATGGCGCCGGCGCCTTCCTGTTGGCGGCCTCCGAGTTGTCACGCGGGCGCTTCTAAGACCTGACTTAAAAAATGGGCTGGCCGTCCGGTTGCTCCGGGGGCGGAAATCCGGTCCTCCTTCGTCATTGAGGCGAAGGCGCGCGCACAAGGTTGCGCCAAGGGCTTATGGGGCGAAATCAATGAGACGACATGCGGTGATGGCCGGAGCGGCCCTGGGCGTGGTGCTGGCCTTCGGAGCCTTGGGCGGCGCGATCGCCTCCGACCTCCCCTCGCCCGCGACAGCCTTCGCCCAGCCGATCGGCAGCGACTATTTCCTGGCCGACTACACCGCCTATGAGGCCTATCTGAAGGCGCTGGCGGCCAAGTCCGACCGGATGAAGCTGGTCGACATCGGCAAGACCGAGGAAGGCCGCACCCAGTGGATGGCGATCGTCTCCTCGCCCGCCAACCTGGCCAAGCTGGACCAGTACAAGGCCATCGCCCGCAAGCTGGCCAAGGCCGAAGGCGTCAGCGAGGCCGAGGCCCGCAAGCTGGCCGCCGACGGCAAGGCCGTGGTCTGGATCGATGCGGGCCTGCACGCCAACGAGACGGTCACCTCGCAAGGCCAGCTTCAGGTCATCCACCAGATGCTGACAGCGACCGACGCCGAGACCCAGCGCTTTCTGGACGACTGCATCATCCTGTTCGCGCACGACAATCCCGATGGGATGGAGATGATCTCCGACTGGTACATGCGCAACGAGGACCCGAAGAAGCGGGAGTTCAGCTCGCTGCCGCGCCTGTACCACAAGTACATCGGCCACGATAACAACCGCGACAGCTTCATGTCAGCCATGGCCGAGACGACCAACATCAATCGCCAGCTGTTCCGCGAGTGGTTCCCGCAGATCGTCTACAACCAGCACCAGACCGCGCCGAACGGCATGGTGGTGTTCGTGCCGCCGTTCCGCGATCCGGCCAACCACAACTATGACCCGCTGGTCATGACCATGCTGCAGGAAGTCGGCATGGCCATGCACAGCCGCCTGGTGGCCGAGGACAAGCCCGGCACTGGCGCGCGCAGCGCCGCCCCCTACTCCACCTGGCACAACGGGATGGAGCGCTCGATCGCCTACTTCCACAATTCCATCGGCCTCTTGACCGAGATCGCCGGCGGCCCGACCCCAGCGCAGATCAACCTGGTGCCTGACGTGCAACTGCCCAGCAACGACCGGCCCGCGCCGATCGCGCCGCAGACCTGGCGCTTGCAGCAGACGCTGGACTACCAGGCCAGCCTGAACCGCTCGGTGCTGGACTACGCCTCGCGCAACCGCGAGCGCCTGCTCTTCAATATCTGGAAGATGGGCGACAACAGCATCAAGCGCGGCGGCCGGGACACCTGGACGATCACCCCGACCAAGGTCGAGGCGCTGGCGGCGGCCGGCAAGGACAAGCCGCTGGCTGGAAGCCGGGGCGCGGTGGATCCGTCGCTTTACAAGGCCATCATGCAGGCGCCGGAGCAGCGCGATCCCCGCGGCTTCATTCTGCCCTCGGATCAGGCCGACATGCCCACCGTGGTCGCCTTCCTGAACGCGCTGATCAAGGCGGGCGTCGATGTCGAGGTCGCCGACAAGGCCTTCACCGTCGCCGGCAAGAGCTATCCCGCCGGCTCCTACGTCGTGCGCACGGCCCAGGCCTATCGCCCGCACGTGATGGACATGTTCGAGCCGCAGGACCACCCGCACGACACCGAGTATCCCGGCGGTCCGCCCAAGGCGCCGTATGACGTCACGGGCTACACCCTGGCCTACCAGATGGGCGTCAAGTTCGACCGGGTGCTGGACGCCTTCGAAGCCCCGACGACGCGCGTGCCCGACCTTATCAAGGTCGCGCCGGGCTCGGTGAAGGGCGCGGGCGGTGCAGGCTGGCTGATCAGCCACGAAACCAACGCCAGCTTCACCCTGACCAACCGCCTGCTGAAGGCCGGCGCCAAGGTCCAGTGGCTCAAGGACGGGGCCAAGGCCAGCGGCAAGACCTTCGGCGCCGGCGCGATCTGGGTCCCCGCCTCCCCCGCCGCCAAGGCGGTGATCGACAAGAGCGTCAAGGACCTCGGGATCGACGCGTTCGCCGTCGCCGCCAAGCCCTCGGGCGCCGCCATCGCGCTGAAGCCGATCCGCGTCGGCCTGGTCGACGTCTATGGCGGCTCGATGCCGTCGGGCTGGAACCGCTGGATGTTCGAGCAGTTCGAAGCGCCCTTCCAGGTGGTCTACCCGCAGCGTCTGGACGCCGGCGACATCGGCAAGGACTTCGACGTACTGGTCTTCGCCGACGGCGTGGTTCCGGCCCCGGCCGACGGTCCGTTCCGGGCTGGTCGCGGCGGTCCCCAGCCCAAGCCTGAGGACATTCCGGCCGAGTACCGCTCGTGGCTGGGGCGCGTGACCGACGAGAAGACCGTTCCGAAGATCGCCGAGTTCGTGAAAGGCGGCGGCACGGTCGTGGCCATCGGCGCCTCGACGCGCCTGGCCACCGCGCTGGGCGCGCCCGTCGAGGTGGCCACCGCCAAGACCGAGAACGGCCAGCTCAAGGCGCTCTCCAACCGCGAGCTCTATATCCCCGGCTCGATCCTGAGGGCCAAGGTCGATCCCAAGCAGCCCCTGGCCTATGGCTCGGGCGAGGAGGTCGACGTGTTCTTCGACCGCAGCCCGACCTTCACCATCAAGAGCGACGCCAAGGGGATTTCGCGGGTCTCTTGGTTCGACAGCGACAAACCGCTGCGAAGCGGCTGGGCGGTCGGCGAGGAGCGGCTGAAAGGCTCGACGGCGATGCTCGACATAACCCTGGGCAAGGGCAAGGTCTTCGCCTTCGGCCCCGAAATCACCCAACGCGCCCAGTCGTGGGGCACGTTCAAGTTCCTGTTCAACGGCCTGCTCTACGGGCCGGCGGTGAGCAAGAAGTAGGGTTGAAACAAGATCGGCGCCGGACGGGGACGTCCGGCGCCGAGTTCGTCTTGGGACGGTTGGAGTCGCACCAAGACTGCGGCCGCTCCGGCGGTTGGCGAAGACCGGAGCGACGATAGCCGTCGCCTGGGGCTGGACCTGGGTTGGCGACGACCCCATTGAGGGTGCGCAAGCCGCCCGCCCCGCTCATTGCGCCAGATCAAACACCCCCCAAAACGAAGTCGGCGCCGGAGGGGCAGCTCCGGCGCCGACAGATCGCGGCCCCTTAGATCAAGGGGGGAGGTAGACCCTCAGGGCGCGATCGCCTCCGCCCCGGGACGACGCGGATCGGCGCCGCCGAGGAACAAACCGTTTTCGATCATGATCGACTGGGCTGAGCCCATGGTCTCGTCCGAGGTTATCGGGTGGCCCATCGCCTTGAGGATGGCGACGGTGTCAGGATTGAAGTTCGGCTCGACGCGCAGGGTGTCACTGGCGTCCTGGAAGATGCGCGGCTGATGGGTGGCCTCGGCCACGTTCAGCTTGAAGTCGACGACATTGACGATGACCTGCAACACCGTGTCGATGATCGTGCTGCCGCCCGGCGTGCCGGTGATCAGCCACGGCTTGCCGTCCTTGAAGAGCATGGTCGGCATCATGGTCGACAGCACGCGCTTGCCCGGCTGCAGGGCGTTGGGCGGCGCGGGACCACCGGCCTTCTGAGCGCGCCACGCGGCTTCGTGGGCGTAGTTGTTCATCTGGTTGTTCAGCACGAAGCCCGCGCCCGCCACCATCACGCCCGAGCCGAAATCCGCGCCCAGGGTGTAGGTGTTGGAGACCGCGTTGCCCTCCGCGTCCGCGACCGAAAAGTGCGTGGTGTTGGGGCTTTCGAAGGCCCACGGATCGCCCGCGCCGAGCTGTTTGGCGGGCGTGGCCTTGTCGGGATTGATCAGCTTGGCGCGGGCCGCGCCATAGGCCTTGGACGTGAAGCCTTGCAGCGGAACCTTCACGAAGTCGGTGTCGCCCAGATACTTATAGCGGTCGGCATAGGCCATCTTCATGGCCTCGGCCTGCAGGTGCAGGGTCTTGCCCGAGCCCAGGCCCGTCGCCGTCAGGTCGAAGGTCTCCAGGATGTTGAGCATTTCCAGCAAGGTCGCCCCGCCGGCGCTGGCGGGCGGCGAGGTCTTGACCGTCAAGCCGCGATAGCTGCCGACGAGCGGCTGGCGGATCTCGGCCTTGTAGGAAGCCAGGTCCTCCAGGGTGATCAGGCCGCCGTGGACCTTCATGTCGGCGGCGAACCGTTTAGCGATCTCGCCGCGATAGAAGGCGTCGGCGCCCTTGTCGGCGATCTGGCGCAGAGACCAGGCCAGCTCGGGCTGCTTGAGGATTTCGCCGGCGCGGTAGAGCTCGCCGCCGGGCTTGTAGAAGGCCTTCTTGCCCGCTTCGCTCTCGGACAGGCGCTGCTTGCCCCAGCTAAAGACGAAGGCTTCGTCGGGTGTCAGCACAACGCCGTCGGCGGCGAGGCGATAGGCCGGCTCGACCACCTGTTTCCACGGCAGGCGGCCGTACTTCTGATGGGCGAGGTAGAGGCCCGCGACCGTGCCCGGGACAGTGGGCGCGCGGTAGCCGCGCGAGGCCACGTCGTCCATCTCCTTGCCGTTCGCGTCGACGAAGGTCTCGAGCTTGGCGGCCTTGGGCGCGGTCCCGCGATAGTCGATGAAGATCGTCTCGCCGGTCTTGGCCAGGTGGACCATCATGAAGCCGTCACCGCCGATATTGCCCGCGCGCGGCAGGGTCACGGCCAGGGCGAAGGCGGTAGCGACGGCGGCGTCCACGGCGTTACCGCCCTGGCGCAGGATGTCGGCTCCGACCTTGGTGGCGATGGCGTTCTGGCTGACCACCATGCCCCGCTCGCCCACCACCGGCGAGCGGATGCTGGGATACTCGAGTAGCTGCTTCTTCTGGGCCAGAGCCCCGGAAGAGACGAAGGGCGAAAGCGCCAGGGCGAACGCGGCCAGGCCGGTGGAGATAAGGCGGAAAGGCTTCACGACGCCCTCTTTGGGTGGTCTTGAACAACGACCCGACCTTCCCGGCGAACGCCGGGACCCAGATCATAGGCTGTGCTTGAGCCGCGCTTGACGCCTCAGAGCCCTACGATCTGGACCCCTGTGTTTGTCGGGGAGACCGGACGAGTGGAGCGAACTAGAACTTCTTGGTGAGGTTCATGTACCAGTAGCGACCCGTGGCGTTGTGCAGGGCGCCCGAGTAGCCGAAGTTCGACGCCGACAGCGGCGGATCCTTGTCGAACGCGTTTCGCACGCCGACCCGGACCGTCGAACCGTCGAACATGCCGTCCTTGAACGCGTACTGGCCGTAGAAGCTGACCGTCGTCCAATCCTTGATCGGGAAGTACTGGCCGTTCACCTGGGCCGGGCCGGTGTCATAGACCTCGCCGACATAGCTGACGAACGCGCCCGCGCCCCAGCCGTCCTTGCGCCACGAGACGCTGGCGGTGCCGCGGAACTCGGGGAAGCCGTCGAACTGGATCTGGTTGCCGGCGCTGGCGATCGTGATGCCGGGCAGCTTGCCGGCCGCGACCGCCTCTTGCAGCAGGCTTTCGATCGCGCTGGGCGCCTGATCGTACTTCAGGAGCTTGGCGACGTTGATCGACAGGCCAAAGTCGCCCCAGGCCGTGTCGTCCAGATCGTAGTCGAGGCTGAAGTCAGCGCCCTGCACCATGCGCGGCTGCAGGTTCGAATAGGTGTCGCTGATGTAGGCGATATTGCCGACCGTGGCCGTTCCCACCGGCGCGTCGCGGACGACGTTCGGGTTGGAAGAGCCGCTCTGGCGCAGCAGCCAGTCATAGGCGATCTGGTTATAGCCGCCCAGGATGCCGACGATATTCTTCTCGCGGATCGACCAGAAGTCGCTGGTCAGGGTCAGCTTGCCGAACTGCGGCGGGATGAAGGTCGGCTGATAGACGAAGCCGATCGTGGCGTTGTCGGCCTCTTCCGGCTTCAGGTTCTTGTTGCCGCTACGCACTTCGATCGTGCTGGCGCTCGGGCAGGTGGTGACCGTCGGCGTGTTGATCCGGCAGGCGGCGAAGTCGGTGCGGGTGTTCGAGACCGTCGTGCCGTCGCTGTAGAACTGCGGCAGGTTCGGCGCGCGGAAGCTCTGGGACACCGAGCCCCGCAGCGCAAAGCCGTGGCCGACCTTCCAGTAGATCGCGCCCTTGGGCTTCAGCACGTTGCCGAAGTCGGAATATTCCTCGTCGCGCGCGGCGATCTGCAGGCTGATCTCTTCGACGAACGGGATGTTCATCTCGGGCGAGATGATCGGCACGGCCAGTTCGAAGAAGGCCGAGGCGACCGAGCGGTCGGCCTTGACGTCCGGCGCGCCAGAAGCGCCCATCACGTCGGTGCCATAGGTCACGCCCGTGACGCTGTTGGTGTACTTGATCGTGCCGTCCAGGCGCTTGTCGCGGTCGTCGAGATAGGTCTCGCGACGCCACTCCACACCGCCGGCGAAACCGACGTCCCCGGCCGGCAGGGTGAAGAGGTCTTTCTTGGAGATCTTGAAGTCGGCCAGGGTCAGCGAGGTCTCGCTGATCCGATAGACGTTGATCAGGAACGAGTTGATCGTCGCGCGGTCGTTGGGCGTGCCATCGCCCAGCGAGTAGTTGGGCTGGCTGCCGCCGTTGAATGGGTTGTAGGCGGTCGCGTCCGTGCGGTTCACAGCCGCCTGGAAGGCGGTGTTGCTGATCGCGTCGTGCGTCATGTCCTTGGTGCGGGCCTTGGAGTACAGCAGCGCCGAATCCCACTTCCAGCCGTTCCACGCGCCCTTCAGCCCGCCCAGCAGGCGGTAGCTGTCGTCCGTCACCGTGTAGGTGCGCGGACCGGTGTCGACCGGGCGGTAGGTCGTGATGTTCATCGCGATACCGGTGGTCGGCACGCCGGTCAGGTTGGCCAGACGGTTGGGGCTAGTCGTCGGGCCGAAGGGATTCCAGTAGGCGTTCGCCGCGATGCTGATCGGCGCGGTGCTGAGCGGGGCCGACTGCTCGCGGCTGCCGGTGAACAGGGCGTGATAGTAGCCCGCCTCGCCATAGGCGGTGATGTCGCCGAAGTCGTGCTCGACCGTCGAGAACAGGTTGGTGCGCTCGACGCCGCCCTTCAGGGTGCGGTCGGGGTTTTCGTCATAGCGCAGCACGCGGCTGTTGGCCCCGGTGATCGTGCCGGAGCGGATGCAGAGATTGCCCGTAAGCACCGTGCTGGAGCAGCCCGCCGCCGTGTTGCTGGTCGGCTCGATATGGAAGACGCCCGAAGTCGTCAGCGCCGTCGTCCCTTGGCGCACCACGGTGGTCGCCGGGATCAGGGTGAACGAACCCCAAGGGCTGGAAGTCGAGCGGCTGTCGAAGGTGGTGTTGTCCACCCAGGGGGTGTTGGCCACTTGCGGGCGGTGATCTTCGCTGGCCGAGTAGTCGCGTTCCGACGCCATCAGGCGGCTGCGACCCGTATAGTTGCCGAAGAAGGTCAGGCGCGTGCCGTCTTCCAGACGCGTGCCGGCCTTCACGTTGAACGAGCCCTCGCGGTAGCTCGTGCCTTCCGAGCCGCCGTACTGGGCCGACATCTGCAGGCCGCGGAACTTGGTGTCGAGCACGGTGTTGACCACGCCCGCCACGGCGTCGGCGCCATAGATGGCCGCAGCGCCATCGCGCAGCACTTCCACCCGCTTGACGCCCGCGACGGGGAACGCGTTGGTGTTGACGGTCTGCACCGGCACCAGGTTCTCGGTCTGAGTGCCCGGCGCCAGCACGGCGCGGCGGCCGTTCAGCAGGGCCAGGGTGTTGCCGGTGCCCAGACTGCGCAGGTTCAGCGAAGCCACGTCGCCGCGCGCGTCATTCAGATTGCCCGTCGTCCGGGCTTCCTGGAACTGGACATCACCGGCCTGCGGGATCGCGCGGAAGAGCTCGTCGCCCGAGACGGCGCCGGTGGCGATGATTTCTCTTTCGCCGACGACGGTGACCGGCAGGGCCTCGGTCGTGCGTGCGCCCTCGATCTGTGAGCCGACGACAACCACTGCTTCAACGACCTGGGCCTCTTCACTCGTCGCGCCGGCCCCCGCGCTGGCGGACTGGGGGCGTTCGGCCTGCGCCTGGCGCAGCGTGATGGTCTTGCCGTCGTCCGACTGCACGACCAGGCCGGCGGCCTTGGCCAGGCGGGCCAGAGCGTCGGCGTCGACCAGATCGCCGGTCACAGCCGGGGTCTGCTTGCCAGAAGCCGCCTCAAACGGGAACAGCACCTGCTTGCCCGATTGCTTGGCGAAGGTCTGCAGCGCGGTCACCGCGTCGCCGGCCGGAATGTTGAACGTGCGGCGGGCGTCTTGCGCCAGCGCCGGGCCAGCCAGAACCAGGACGGCGGCCGACGCCATCAGGAAGCCGCGAACCGCGCGGCGACGAGTGTTGGTGCTCATTTTCTTATCTACCCCTCGGGACGCCCTCCATCCCCATGGAGGACCGCCTTCGAAGGATCGACGCACGCATGTCGGGTTTCCGCCAGTGGCGACGGAACTTTTTTAGCCGCAATCTCACCGGGCGAGAGATCTATCCCTTGCGCGACAACCGGATGTCGCCGTCGCCATCCGCCGAGGCCTTAACCGGGAAGGCGCTGGTGACGGCGTCGACGAAGCTGAGGGGCTCTGTCGTCTGGAAATAACCGGCCAGACGCAGGCCGGCGATCGAGGGATCAACGATCCGCACCTGCTGGCGATTGTAGCGATTGAACTCGGCCACAGCCTGCTCCAGCGACTGGCCGTTCAGCGCGATCGCGCCCTGGCGCCAGGCCAGAACCCGATCAATCTCGCCCTCGGAAATCGCCCGAGCGCGGCTTCCGGTGGAGGTATAGACAGCCGCGACGCCGGCCTTCAGGCGCAGCTCGTCCTTGGGCTCGGCGGGCTGCGGATCGAGCGCGACGGCGCCCTTCTTGACGGTCACGCTGGCCCCGTCGCCGCGCAGGCGCACCGCCAGCTCGGAAACGCCGTCGGCCTGCAGGACCGCGTCGTTGGCGCGCACCACGAAGGGCCGCGCGTCGCTGGCCGCCTCGAACACGGCCTCGCCGCGCACGAGGCGCACCTCGCGCAGGCCGCGCCGATAACGGACCACGACCTTGCTGTCGGTGTTCAGCTCGATGCGGCTGTTGTCGCTCAGCACCACGACGCGGCGCTCGCCTATGGCCGTGGCGTAGGCCGTACCGCCGCCGAAGGTCGTCACGCCGGCGACCGACAAGGCCAGCACCGCCGCCGCCGCCATCCCCCGCGCCCAGGTCGATTGGCCAAGGCGCGACAACACCGGACGCCGCTCGGGCGCCAGCAGGTCACGATCCAGCCGCTCGGCCGACGGCCGCATGGCGCGCAGGCGCGCAAGCCGCGCCCAGGCGGCGGCCTCGCGTTCGAAGGCGGCTTCGTGTTCGTGGCTTTCGTCGCGCCAGGCCTCGAAGGCGGCGCGGTCGGCGGCGGAACACGCAGCGTCGTCAAGCCGGACCACCCAGAGGGCGGCGGCCTGCCTCACCGCTTCGCGTCGTGATCCCGTCTCGCGCTCCATGAGCGTCCTTCGTCGACCTTACTCTTACGCCCGATACGTCGTCCCAACTTGTCGGAACAGTACCGAAGACCCTTCACCAAATGCTTCTCGACAGTAGAGACGGACAAACCCAGCCGAACCGCTATCTCGTCCGGCGAGAGACTGTAAACTTTTCTCAACGTGAAGACGCGTCGGCACTGGGTCGGCAGCTCGGCGATCGCGTCGGCCAGCAGGCGCAGCTCCTCGCGTGATTCGAGCACGGCGTGGGCGCTGGGCGCCTCGTCCAGCGGCTCGATGCGGTCGAAGTCGGCCACCGCCGTGATGGTCAGCACCTTGCGGCGACGCAGCGCATCCAGCGCGCAGTTGCGCAGGATGCGGGTCGCGAATGCGCCCGGATTGCCGATCTCGCGCCAGGTTTTGCAGGCGATCGCGCGAGCGAAGGCCTCGTGCACCAGGTCCTCCGGATCGGTCTGGCCATCGCGGCAGAACTGCCGGGCATAAGCCAGCAGATCCGGCTCCAGCGGCAGGATTTCCCGCCGGAACCAGGCGCGCCTGTCGTCGTCTTCTTGCGCCATCAACGCTCCCCTCAAGCTTCACCGAAGCCGAAAGGGCGGCCGATGGCAACCCGGCGATGGCCCATCGCCGGGCGCCAAACGAACTTCGCCTAGTCTTCGAGCCGGTTGTGGCGCGTGTCCTTGAGGAACAGACCGCCGACCACCGCCGTGATCCCGGCGATGATCACCGGGTACCAGAGGCCTGAATAGATATCCCCCGTGGCCGCCACGATCGCGAAGGCCGTCGTCGGCAGGAAGCCGCCGAACCAGCCGTTGCCGATGTGATAGGGCAGCGACATCGCCGTGTAGCGGATCCGGGTCGGGAACAGCTCGACCAGCATCGCCGCGATCGGGCCGTAGACCATGGTCACGTAGATCACCAGCAAGGCCAGCAGGCCCACCACGGCGGGCCTGTTGACCAGGGTCGGATCGGCCTTGGCCGGATAGCCGGCGGCCCTGAGCTGGTCGCCGAGATCCGCCTCCCAGGCCTTGCGCGCGTCGGCGAAGGCCTTGCCCGTGGCTCCCTGGGCGTCGAGGCCGTTCAGGGTGACCCCGCCGACCTGAACCGTGGTGGGCGTTCCCGCTGGCGCGGCCTGGACGCTGTAGCTGACGCCGGCCTTGGCCAGATAGGCCTTGGCCACGTCGCAGGGGGTGTTGAACTTGGCCTTGCCGATCAGGTCGAACTGGAAGGCGCAGGTGGCCGTATCGGCCGTCACGACCACCGGCGCGGTGGCCTCAGCCTTGGCCAGCACCGGATTGGCGTAGGTGGTGATCGCCTTGAAGATCGGGAAATAGGTCAGCGCCGCCAGCAGACAGCCCAGGATGATGATCGGCTTGCGGCCGATCTTGTCCGACAGCCAGCCGCAGATCACGAAAAACGGCGTGCCGATCAAGAGCGCCACGGCCACCAGGGTGTTGGCCAGGGCCCCGTCCAGCTTCAGGGTCTTTTCCAGGAAGAACAGGGCGTAGAACTGGCCGGTGTACCAGACCACCGCCTGGCCCATGGTCAGGCCCACCAGGGCCAGCAGCACGATCTTCAGGTTGGGCCAGTTGCCGAACGCCTCGGCCAGCGGCTTCTTGCTGCCCTTGCCCTCGGCGATCATGCGCTCGAAGGTAGGGCTCTCGTGCAGCTTCAGGCGGATCCACAGCGACACGCCCAGCAGCAGCAGCGACACCAGGAACGGAATGCGCCAGCCCCAGGCCTTGAACGCCTCCTCGCCCAGCTGGATGCGGGCGGCCAGGATCACCGCCAGCGACAGGAAGAGGCCGATGGTCGCCGTCGTCTGGATCCAGCTGGTATAGAAGCCGCGCTTCCCGGGCGGGGCGTGCTCGGCCACATAGGTCGCCGCGCCGCCGTACTCGCCGCCCAACGCCAGGCCCTGCACCAGGCGCATCAGCACCAGGGCGATCGGCGCGGCCACGCCGATCTGGGCGTAGGACGGCAGAAGGCCCACGACAAAGGTCGAGACCCCCATCAAGAGCATGGTGATCAGGAAGGTGTTCTTGCGCCCCCACAGGTCGCCCAGCCGGCCGAAGATCAGCGCCCCCAGCGGCCGGATCGCGAAACCGGCGGCGAAGGCCAGCAGGGCCAGGATGAAGCCCGTGGTCTCGTTGACGCCCGAGAAGAAGTGGCTGGTGATGATCGGCGCCAGCGAGCCGTAGAGATAGAAGTCGTACCACTCGAACACCGTGCCGAGCGACGACGCCCCCACGACCATCGTGTCGCGCCCCTTGCCCGGAGCGGCCTGGCTTTCAGCCCCCATACGCCTTCCCTTCCCTCATCAACGCCGCATGTGGTCTGCGGTCGCCCCAACGGCGAGACCCTAGCTCAGCGAACGGGAGTCTTGCGATGGGGAATTATGGTAGCGGTCACTTTTTTCGCGACAACGCGCCGCACCTCGGTATTTGAGGCGGCGCAACCGGCATGGCGTCCTGACATGCGACGAGACGAGGGTCTCGCCCACACAGGAGTTCAGAATGAACGTCTCCAGCCTCTCCACTGTCGCGTCGCTCTATGCCGCCCGCCCTCCGGAAGCCCTGGAACGGGGTCCCGAGCGCGACGGCGACACCGATGATCGCGCCAAGGTCCCAGCGCCCAAGGCGACCCCGGCCGCCGGAACCGGTTCGCGGGTCGACACCTGGGCCTGACAGGTCCGTGTGATCGGTGACATCGCGGCCCGACATCCCCCAATCGGGCCGCGAACCGTTCCACGCGACGCCGTCGACGAGATCGCCCAAGTCGCGCTAAGCATCGGCATCCCGTTCGATGCCGTGAGCGCCTCCATGACTTCTTCGATCCCTGGCCGCCGAGCGATCCTGGCTGGCGTCGCAGCCTTGGCGACCCTGGCGCTGTCAGCGTCCCCCGCCCTCGCCGCCGGCAAGCCGCGCGTGGCCATCCAGACCGACAAAGGGACCATCGTCGTCGAGCTGGAGGACAAGAAGGCCCCGATCACCTCGGAGAACTTCCTGCGCTATGTCGACAAGCATCGCTTCGACGGCGGCCAGTTCTTCCGCGCCAACCGGGCCAAGGGCGCGCCGGGCCAGGGCTCGATCCAGGGCCAGCCCAAGCCCTATTCCCGCCGCGCCCCGCCGATCGCCCACGAGAGCACGCTGAAGACGGGCCTCAAGCACAAGGCCGGCGCCATCTCGATGGGCCGCGACGCCCCCGGCAGCGCCACCGCCGACTTCTTCATCTGCGCCAGCCCCCAGCCCTATCTCGACGCCAAACCCGGCAAGAGCGACGCCGCCCAGGGCTACGCCGTCTTCGGCTATGTCGTCGAAGGCATGGACGTCGTGAAGAAGATCCTCAGCGGCCGCACGGACGGCCCGACCAACGTCCCGTCGATGAAGGGCCAGATCCTCAACCCGCCGGTGAAGATCATCAGCATGAAGCGGATGTGATGTCTAAGGCGCCTGCCGCGCGCCCTACTCGGGCTTGGGCAGCGCCTTGGCCGCGATGAAGTCCAAGACCGCTTCGCCATTGGGCGAGCCTGGCGTCACGATGTCGAAGTGATTGGCCTTGTCGGGACGCAGCACCTCGATTTGATCGCCGCTGGCGCGAACGGCGCTGTTATAGGACTGCATCAGACCGCCTAGCTCAGCTTCCACGGCCAGCTGCCGGACTCCCAAAGGCAGATGGTTGGCCGGCGAGGCCAGGTTGTAGGCCTCCGGCCTTTCGTCGGGCGACCCGCCCATGAACGGCGCGATCACCGGCGCGCCGCAGAACTGGGTGTCGATCCCAACCAGCGGCGCCAGGGCCGCAGGGCCATCAATCGCCACAACGCTGGCCGGTTTGACAGCGGTCTTCGACCAGGGCGCGGGCAGCCGCGAGCGCGACGCCGCCCACAGCGCCAGATGCGCTCCGGACGAGTGGCCGACGATCACCACGCGCGACAGGTCCAGCTGATGCTCGGCGGCGACCCCGGCGAGCTTGTCGATCGCCCCCGCGACATCCTCAAAGGTGCCCGGCCAACCACCGCCCTGATCGCCGAGCCGTCGGTATTCGATGTTCCAGGTCGCAAAGCCGCGCTTGCCCAGCGCCTCGGCGAAGGCGGACATGCTCAGGCGATTGTCGAAATCCGCGCGCCAGCAGCCGCCATGAATGACCACCGCCACGGGAAACGGTCCCTGGCCCGCCGGCTTGCGCAGGTCGGCGACCTGCTGCGCCGCGGCGCCATAGGCGATGGACGCCGCCGGCGGGCCGGCCTTGACCCCCACGGTCTTGTAGACCGTCTGCGGATCCTGCGCGCCTTGGGCGAAGGCGCTGTTGGCGACGAGGGCGGCGGCCGCGACGGCGATAAGGAGATGGCGCATGGCGATATCGAGCCGTTGAACGCCTCGCCTGTCAACGGCGGGGCGGGCGAAGCGACGCCCTGAGGCGGATCGCCGTGGCCGCCGGGAGCATCGGCATCGGCGCGGCGCCGGTCCAGGCCGAAAACGACGCCGCGAGGCGCTTCTATCTGCGGTGTGCGGGGCTCGAGGACGATCCGGAATAGAGCCGGACGCTGGACCTGCCGATTGAGACGGTGGTGGCGGCGTTTGGGTAGGTGTGTGTCGGCGTTGACTTAGAGGGGATTACAGGCAGGTTCGCTTGCTCGCCCCCTCATAATAAAAGCATGTGTTGCCAACTGGTCGAGACCCAACCGGGTGGGATGACGAGCGCAACACTGGACGGAGGCTGAACGCTGGAGCCTTGATACTCACTTTCGAGATGCAAACGGATCAGCTAGCGTCGTCGTGAGGAGAATGCGGTGCCCAACTCTGTAGAGACGACAAAACTTCGCGACGGTCGGGTCGCCTGCTGGTCAATCATGACTGGAATGAAGGTCTCCGACTACATTGCGCTAGTCGAAGGCGCGTACAATAAGCGCGGAGGCCTCAAAGGGCAGCGCGAGCCGCTGAAGACGACGACGGGACGCCGTATCCGCGCGCGCATGGTGGAAGACATCAAGCGCGGTGCCGTCTTGCCACCAGTAGTAATCGGGGTTGTAATCACCGACGAATTCGATGCCATTGCAGCGCAATCGCCGGACGAAATCATCGGCCGCGTCACGAAAGACTGGATCGATGCGATTTCCATTATCGACGGAATGCAACGCACAACCGCACTGATGGACGCTGTCGACGCCGATGATAGCGTCGCCGAACAGGCAGTGAGGGTCGAATGCTGGCTCGCCGAGAGTACCGACAGCCTTATCTACCGCATGTTGGTACTCAACACGGGTCAGGTGCCGTGGAACATCAAGCGGCAACTACTAGTTATCTATGCTCCTCTGGTCGAAGAGATGAAGCAACATGTTGAATTCGAACGACTGCTTAGCCTCGACAAGTCTGAACGCCGGTTCAGGGGGGGCGAATTCAGCGCCGACAGCTTGGTCGAGGCCTATCTAGCGTTCGGCATTCGCCGCACAGAAATCGACACCCAGGAGACGCTAGCGGACGAATTCTCGCGCCTCGACATCGCTGAGGCGATCGCCTCTAAAAAGTATGATCGGTTTTTCTATCCGATAGTTCAGATTTTAGTGAATATCGATAAAGCCTTCTCGCGGCTTGAGGCGTCAGATCAGGAGGGAGCCGACGAGGCGGCTAGCTCCAAGTTCATGATCGGTCGCAATATCTTCGATAGCCAACCGGCGAGGATCGGCTTCGTTGTAGCCTGCGCTCTGCATGTGCTGGGCAGACTTGGAATGGACAAGGCCGAGGGTGAGAGCGACATAGCTCTCGCTCAACTGCAAACCGATGCTGGCGAGCTCGTGAAGCGGCTAGAGATTATGACGCCTGAGGACCTCGTAGCATTCCTTGAATTGGACGTTCTGCGGGAAAAACTAGGCGGCCAGAAGCGGTCGGCCGTTGGTCGATATGAGCGGGCGTTTTTCGAGACCGCCTTCAAAGTACTTATTGAAACGAACTTTAAGGTTCCGTCCATGGGGGTCTGCTGGAGAGCTTGATGTGGCGCGAAATCGGATCGCCATGAGTTCAGCTCTCTTTGGGCGGCTGACGGACTTTGCTGCGCAGGCGGGAGACCCCGTAGCCAGTCCGGACGCTGGGCGCTGGATCGCCCGCAAAGACGACGAGGACGCGGCCTTGATGGCGAATGCCAAAGCTGAGGCCAGGATCGTGACGCGTCAGATCCGTCTCGTTCGCATCGAGCATGAAGATCAGCGCTACTTCTGCACCTTTGGTCTACCTGAGCCTGAAGCTACACCGCCAGATCTCGAAATAGTCGACGCGACCCCCGGGATTTTCACTATTGCAGTGTTAGAGGCTCAGGTCCGCCCGCCGATGAGCGTGACAGCTGCTGAGATCAAGCAAGCTCTTGACGAACGCTATAGGGACGAGGCCGGCTATGAAGGCCATGAGTTAGCGGATATTGAGCAACTGTTTCCGCCGCTGCTCGTCTATCGTGCGGTCGCGGGTGCCGACTATCACACGATCACGGATCGGGTGCTTGGAGCGATCTTGGCGCGAACGTATTTCGATGGCCCTATCTCGTTGGAGCCCGATACCGTCGCGGCATTGACTGAAATCTTTGAGGCAGATTCCGCCCTAATCCCATTTCGCAATCTCGTGCAGGGGGTCCTGGCGATTTCTTGGGAAAACCTCTTCCTTGAAGTGTATCGCTGCATCGAGCAGCTTTACGGCATGAAGCGGTTTAGTGCGCTCAAGGCGATACTCAACTTTGCGGCATCACCTCGAGATCTTGCCAAGACGCTTGAGGACCAACTGGCTTGGCGACCGAAGGAAGCAGAGGCGTTCACGGCTCTGGCAGTCCTTTGCGAGCAGGGTCTGATCTCAGCCGTCTGCAGAGACTTGGCGATCGAGGCGGACGACCATCACAAACGATGTTCGAAGCTAGTTGAGTTGCTCTATGGGCTTCGCAACATCATCGTTCACTACAGGCCGGCGAATGAGACGGTAGAAATGGCAGATGCCAAATGGAACGTCATCATCCGCGGCATGCTCGCGATTGTCGCGCAACTCTACAACGAGCATGCCGATGAATTTTTTGGCGCCACGGCCTAGAACCGCGTCCGCTTCCAAAAAGTAGCCCCCCCTACGCCACCGCCCCAAACGGCGCGACCACCGCTTCCGGCTTCGGCGCCGGGCAGTGCTTTTCCAGGAACTCGCCATGGCTCGGCAGGCCCGCCACCTGGGCCGCCAGGATCGGGGCGGACTGGTCCAGGGTCTGGGTGATGACCTCGTAGGGCACGGTGTCGACCAGTTGCTGGTAGCGGCGCGGGCGCACGCCCATGCCTTCCATCACCGACTGCCAGGACGGGTTGCGGAACATGTCGTCGACGCCCTCGCGCAGCACCCCCTGGGCCTGGAACAGGGCCATGCGCTCTTTCAGGCTGTCGGGGATCGGGGCGTTGCGGACGTCGCGCCAGAACGGGGTGTCGTCGCGCTGGGTCGTGCAGTAGTGCAGCACGATGAAGTCGCGAATTTCCTCGTAGTCGGCGGTCATGCGGCGATTGTACTCGGCCGCCAGGGCCGGGTCGAAGTCGCGGTCGGGCATGAACCGCAGCAGGAAGTCCATGCCGCGATAAATGAGGTGCAGGGCCGTCGACTCCAGCGGCTCGATGAAGCCGCCGGCCAGGCCCACGGCGACGACGTTCTTGTCCCACAGGCGCCGGCGCATGCCGGTCTTGAAGGCGATGAACATCGGGTTCATCAGCATTTGGCCTTCGACGTTCTTCACGAGGGTGGCGCGGGCCGCATCGTCGCTGAGATGGCGTGAGCTGAACACATAGCCGTTGCCGGCCCGGTGCTGCAGCGGGATACGCCAGCGCCAGCCGGCGTCCTCGGCCTTGGAGACCGTGTAGGGGTGCGGCGCGCCGACGTTTTCGGTCTGCACCACCACGGCGCGGTCGCACAGCAGCATGTCCGACCAGTCGTTGAACGGCACATCCAGGGTCTTGCCGATCAGCAGCGACCGGAAGCCGGTGCAGTCGATGAAGAGGTCGCCCTCGACCTCGCGGCCGTCCTTCATGATCACCTTGGCGACCGAGCCGTCGGGGTGGGTGACCACGTCGGTGACGATGCCCTCGGTGCGCTTGACGCCCCGAGCCTCGGCGTAGTCGCGCAGGAACTTGGCCACCAAGCGCGCGTCGACATGCAGGGCGTAGCTGGCGCCGGCGATCAGGGTGCGCTGGGCCTTGATGGGCGGAATGAACTTCCACTGATCGGCCATCACCGTGCCGGGCGCGAAGTCCTGCAGGTTGGAGGGATGGCCGTTGGCCTTGGCCCGCAGCCAGCACTGATAGAACTCGTGCGGGCCGATCGGGCCGCCGATGGCGCCGAAGGGGTGGTAGTAGCGCTCACCTTTCTGCTTCCAGTCCTCGAAGCGGATGCCCAGCTTGAAGCTGGCCTGGGTGGCCTGGATGAACTCGCGCTCGTCGACGCCCAGGCTGGCCAGCAGTTGCAGGAACGGCGGGATGGTCGACTCCCCGACCCCGATGGTGCCGATCTCCTCGGACTCGACCAGCTCGACCGCGCAGCCGCCGTTCTGGAAATAGTGGCTGAGCATCGCCGCCGAGATCCAGCCGGCCGAGCCGCCGCCGACGATGACGATCTTGCGAAGCGCGTTGGGGTGCGTGGTGGTCATGGGGGGTGTCCTACTCCGCTGCGCTGGGGGCTTGGGCCGGCGCGGCACGACAGTACTGATCCAGGAACGCCTGATGCGGCGGAGCCGAGGCGACGACCTCGCGCACGGCCTTGCGCATTTCCGACAAGGGGGCGCTCAGCGCCTTGGGGTCGACGCCGTCCAGGCTGGGATCGACCGCCTTGGGCAGCATCTCAAAGCCCGCATAGATCGCCATCCAGCTGGGCGGGGCGAACATCTCCCAGCGATAGCGCACGAAGTGGCCGCGCCCGAGGAAGAGATCGATCTTGCGCTGCAGCGTGTCGGGCAAGGTCACGGCGTTGCAGTCGCGCCAGAACGCCGTGTCGCCCCTCTTGTTGGCCCAGTAGTGCAGGATGATGAAGTCGCGCACGCGCTCCATCTCGCGGCGGGACCAGTCGTTGAACTCGTCGGCCAGCTCGGGCGCGAAGTCACGGTCCGGGAACAGCGCCTTGATCTTCTCGATGCCCGTCTCGATGAGGGCGATCGAGGTGCTCTCCAGCGGCTCGAGGAAGCCGGACGCGAGGCCCAGAGCGATGACGTTCCTGTTCCAGACCTGCTTGCGGCGGCCGGGATTGAAGCGGATCAGGCGCGGTTCGTGCAGCAGCGGATCGGGCACGGCGGCCTTCAGCTCGGCCAGGGCGTCCTCGTCGCTTATGTGGCGCGAGGAGAAGACATAGCCATTGCCGTAGCGGTGCTGCAGCGGGATGCGCCAGCGCCAGCCGGCGCTGTGGGCGGTGACGTCAGTATAGGGCGGCGGATCGCCCTGCCCTTCACTCTGCACGGCCCAGGCGCGGTCGCAGAACAAAAGATCGCTCCACGACTCGTAGCCGGTGTGCAGCGCCTCCTCGATCAACAGGCCCCGGAAGCCCGAGCAGTCGATGAAGAGATCGCCCTCGATGCGCGCACCGCCTTCCAGGTCCAGCGAGGCGACGAAGCCGTTTTCGGGGCGCAGATTGACCTGGGTGATCTTGCCCTCGACCCGCCGCACGCCGTTGTCCTCGGCCACCCGGCGCATCAGTTGGGCGAACAGGCCCGCGTCGAAGTGCAGGGCCCAGTCGAAGACCGACAGGGTCGAGGTCGGGTTGCGCGGCGGGGCCATGAACTTGCCGGCGGCGGCCAGCGACGCGCCCAGCGAATAGTCGGCGATGTCGCTCGGCTCGCCCGCCTGGGCGAGCTTGCGCCAATAGTGATGGAACGGAACGCCGCGCAGGTCCTGGCCGAAATGGCCGAAGGGGTGGATGAACGACTGTCCCTCGCGCAGCCAGCCGTTGAAGCGGATGCCCAGCTTGCAGGTCGCTTGCGTCGCCCGCATCACCTCGATGTCGGACAGGCCCAGCTGCTGGTAGAAGCCGCGAATGGTGGGGATGGTCGCCTCGCCGACGCCGACCGTGCCGATGTCCTCAGACTCGACCAGCGTGATCTCCAGCGGACCGCCGTGGAAGTGCCGCCGCAGCGCCGCAGCCGCCATCCAGCCGGCGGTGCCTCCGCCGACGATCACCAGCTTGCGGATACGATGGTCCTGCATGGTCGCTCCCGGTTCCGGCTCTGTGTCCGGCTTGTCTTCAGGCTAACGGTTGCCGCCCGAGGCGGACAGGCGCCGTCTCCCCAAAAAATTGGCCGCCGTGGAGAACCACGGCGGCCGCAGGAGGTGAGAGGGGGAGGCTTGAGCGTGGCCGCCACGCTCAAGCCTGTTTCAGGTCAAGCCTACCAGCGCGCGCGGATACCCAGCGTGTAGCGGGGCTCGAACTCGTTCTGGTTGGCGTACTGGGTCTGACCCTTGGCGAAGCGGAGGTAGTAGTCCTCGATCTCGCCAGTGACGTTCGACCCGTTGAAGTAGACGGTGACATTGTCGCGAACGTTGTAGCTGACGTTCACGTCGACATAGCCGGTGGCCTTCTGCATGACCGGGATGACCGCGTTGCCGCCGCCGCCCATCGTGCCCGACAGACGGTCGGTCCGGTAGTTGTAGGCCACGCGGGCCTGCAGCTTGTCGTCCTGGTACCAACCCACCAGGTTGAACTGGTGCTTGGAGTTGTCGAAGAACGGGATCTCGTCGCCCGCGAGGTCCAGACGGCTCTCGTGGCTGGGCGAGTAGGTGTAGTTGGTGTCCACACCGAAGTTCGAGATCACGCCCATGTCGGGCAAGACGTCGCTGAGCGCGATCTTCGCGCCGACTTCCAGACCCTTCACCGAACCGCCGTCGCCCTGGACGGGCAGGCTGACATTGACGGTGCGGCGGATGACGCCGTCCTGGTCGGGGAAGCGGCCCGTGGTGGTGCCGCCGGTCACGAAGCTGTCGATCTTCAGCTGGAAGGCCGAGACGTTCAGCATCGAGGCGCGACCGAAGTAGTACTCGATGGCGCCGTCGAAGTTCGAAGCGCGCCACGGATCCAGGTTCGGGTTGCCCGAGGCGCTGGCGCCGGTGACGCAGCGGACGTTCGGCAGAGCCGCGCCGCAGTCGGCCGTGAAGATCGACAGACCGCCGCCATAGTTACCCAGATCCAGCGGTTGCATGGTCTTGGCGTAGGCGAAGCGGAACTTCCAGTTGTCGTTGAAGTCGTAGACCGCGTTCAGCGACGGCAGCCAGTCGGTGTACTTGCGCTTGCTGACCGAGTCGCCCGCGTCGGCGTTGGTGTCGCCGTAGTTGCGGGTGTCGCCCGTGAGGTTCTGCTTCACGTTCAGTTCGGTCTGGATCACGCGCAGGCCGAAGTCGCCGTGCAGGTTGCCGATCTCGAAGTTGGCCGCGCCGTAGGCGCTCTGCACCTTCATCGTCACGTCGTAGGTCTGGCCCGGGACGGTGACGCGGATGGCGCCGCCGAAGACCTTCTTGTGGAAGGCTTCCGCGTCGTCGAAGTCGCGCGGATCGATGGCCCAGAAGCCCGGGATGCCCGAGGTCACGCCGCCCAGATCGTCGACCCACAGCACGTTGTTGTAGGTCGAGAGCTTGGTCGGACGGTTGACCGTATAGCCTTGGAACACCGGCTTGCCGGTGATCGGATCGGGCACGAACTCGCCGGCCTGGCACTGGTTCTGGCTCATGACGACGTCGATGGCCTTCCACTGGGCCTCGCAGCCACCGGCCGGAACCGGTTGGCCATTGGCCTGCACGGCGCCGGGGACGCCGCCGTAGAAGCCCGAGAACAGGTGGAACTGCTCGACGCTGACCGAACGGTCGCTCTGGCGAACGCCGGCGTCGATCTTGGTGATGAAGCCCAGGAACTTGTCGTCGAAGCGGTAGTGGCCCTCGGCGCGGAACACGTTCATGTCCGAGCTGACTTCGTTATTGCCCTCGGACGAGAACGCGCCGATCGCGTAGCTGTCCTTGTTGGCCATATAGTCCTTGAGCGACTTGCCCGCGCCCAGACCGCCGGTGATCGGACGGTCGAAGCCGCTCCACACCGGGTGATCGCCGCTGATGTTGTAGTGCAGCTGCGGGTTCTGGCCGTAACCCAGCGGGTTCGGGTTCAGGTAGCAGCCGCCGGCGCTGCCGACGACCGAGTTGCTGCGCTGCGCCGCCGGATACTGGTCGCAGATCCCCTTCGGATAGAAGGTGCCGCGCGTGCGGTCGTTGGCGTCACGGAACAGGTTGAAGCGGTTCGGACCATACTGCCAGTTCGACAGGTCGCCCTGGGCTTGGCCGTTCATGCTGAGACGATCGCCGCTGGCGCGGATGGCGCGGACTTCCGAGGTGAACGGACCGCCGTTGTCGTACTTCAGTTCGAGGTTGTAGTTCTTCGACTCCGACTTGGTGGTGCGGTTGACCGAGAACGAGTTCACCCACCAGGCGTCGATGTCGTACTCGTCGACAGCGACCCACGGACGGCCGTTGGCCGGGCTGTTGACGCCCGTGGCCTGAGAAACCGTCGGCTTGGTCCAGACGCCGAACGCGCCGCCGTCCCAGCGGTTGGAGATGTTGATGCCCGCGCCGCGGTTGTACTCGTCGAGCTTGGCGTAGAAGCCTTCGGCGATCAGGGTGAAGCCTTCGCCCAGGTCAGCCTGGAACGAGGCGTTGACGCCCAGACGATCGCGCTCGACCACGCGGTTGAAGCTTTCGAAGCCGTGCGGCGAGACGAAGTTCGTCGCGGCCGAACCGCCCCAGTCGTTGTTGCCCGACAGACCGACGACGCCCGAGGAGTTGTTGCCCAGGTTGGCCTTGCTGGCGGCGGCCGACAGCATCAGGCCGACGCGGTCATTGCGCCAGTTCAGGACGCCGTTCAGCAGGTAATCGTCTTCCTTGGTGCGCTCGCCGCGCTGGGCTTCGGCCGCGCCGGTGACCGTGAAGCCGTTCTTGAAGTCGAACGGACGACGGGTCTTCAGGTCCAGCGTGCCCGAGATGCCCGACAGGGCGTTGCGCGGGTTGGTCGACTTGTAGACCAGCACCTGGTTCATCAGCTGCGAGGGCACGTCCAGCAGGTTCGGCTGGGCCGAGCCCATGTTGCCGGCGCTGAGATACTGTTCGCCGTTCAGCAGAGTGATGACCTGGGCCAGGCCGCGGATGTTGACCGTCGCGCCTTCACCAGCGTTGCGCTGGATCTGCACGCCCGAGATGCGCTGCAGCGAGTCGGCGATGGTGACGTCCGGCAGCTTGCCGATGTCTTCGGCCGAGATCGCGTCGACGATCGCGGCTTCCTTGCGCTTCAGATCAACCGATTTCAGTTGCGAGCCGCGGACGCCGGTGACGACGATCTCCTCGACTTGCGTGTCGCCGGCCGCCTGCTGGGCGAACGCCCCGCTGGTCAGGGCCAGTTGCGACGCGCCGGCGACCAGCGCCAGCGTCAGTCCGCGCTTGAGCACGGATTTTCTTGCTTCCTGTGACAATTGCTCGCTCCCCAGAGTGTTCGTTCTTATTGGCCGCTCGACCGCGCCTCGGGCCGCCGCTCTGTGGGCGGCTGACGAGACCCGGTGAGGCTTTGCTGGCTTGCCCAGCCGCGTGTCCCGCGACTGTCCAAATCCCTCGGCGGCCCCGGCGCCCGGACGTCCGATTCCAGCCCCGCGCCTTCACCGAACATCGTCACAATCTGGAAATGTCCCAACCAAGTCAACATAAATGTCAACGTTGTCATTCCTGCCCGACAAGGATTTCAGCGCATCCAGAACTACGCCACAGCCTTGGCCACAAGCGATGATAACGCTACCACTAATAGAGAGGAGACGATATCAATCACTGTTTTTATTAGACTTTTTTCCTTCGCTTAGTACAGGCAAAGCCCTGAGAAACAAGCCCTCTGGACACCCCATCCGGATACCAGAGCCAGGCCGCCACCGCCGCTTCAAGGAAAGCCGGGGGATCATTAAATGTCCTGATATTTGTCCTATTGCCTGCCAATTTTGACCCAATTTGTCCTATCTAGATGACATGCAGGACAACATCGCCTATGGCTTGAAGCCGTCGCCGTCTTGCGAACGCCACCTTTCGCTGGTGGGGTGAGCGTCTTGATACGGGCGGTGAGCGGGTACGGGGACCAATGACGACGATCAACGACGTGGCTGAGCGGGCGGGCGTCTCGCCCAAGACCGTCTCCCGCGTTCTCAACGATCATGAGAGCGTCAGCGCCAAGACGCGCGATCGTGTCCGCGCAGCCATGCAGGACCTCGGCTATCAGCCCAGTGCGGTGGCGCGCAGCCTGCGCTCACAGGGCTCCGGATCGGTCGGCGTGCTGATGGGCGACCCGTCGGGCGGCTACCACACCCGCGTCCACCACGCCCTGTTGCTGGCCTGCGTCGAGACCGGCCGCCACCTGTCGGTCGACTTGTCCGAGGGCCCCATCCCTGGCTGGCAGGACCGTGTCCGGGCGTTTGTGCGCGACGGCGGCATCCGCGAAATGATCCTGCTACCGCCGGAATGCGACTTTGGCCCGATGAAGGAGCTGATGCGCGAGTTGGACGTGCGCTGCGTGCTGATCACACCCACCACGCCCGACCCGCAGTTTCCCGCCATCGGCATGGACGACCGCGCCGCCGCGCGTGAAGTGGTCGAGCATCTGTTCTCGCTGGGCCACACCCGGATCGGCCACATCGCCGGCCACCCGGACCACGCCGCCAGCACCCATCGCCGCAACGGCTTCTTCGAGGCCTACGCCGCGCGCGGCCTGCCCCGCCCCTCGCCCGAGCTGATCGTGCAGGGCGAGTTCACCTTCAAGACCGGGATCGAGGCGGCCAAGACGCTGCTGGATATCGACAACCCGCCGACGGCGATCTTCGCGGCCAATGACGACATGGCCGCAGCCACCTGCATGGAAGCCCAGCGGCGCGGCCTGCGGATCCCCGACGATCTGTCCGTGGTGGGCTTCGACGACGCCCCGATCGCCGGCGTGATCTGGCCCAGCCTGACCACCATCCGCCAACCCTTCGACCAGATGGCCCTGCGCGCGATGCAGGCCTTCGCGGCGTGGAACGCCAATGAGGGCGCGGGCAAGACCAACACCCCCTTCCTCGCGCAGCACAGCCTTGTGGTGCGCGAGTCCACCGGTCCCGTCCGGAGCGACACGCCCGGCGGCCTCAAGACCTGAACCCGCCCCGCCACGGCCCGAGGCCGCGCGGGGCCCAAGAAGAACACGACGGAGGAAACATGACCTGGACGACTTTGCGGGGCCTCTCCCTCGCCCTGCTGATCGGCGCCTCGGCTTCGGCGCTGACGGTCGCCCCCGCCCTGGCCGACAGCGCCAAGCCCGTCGCCGCGCCCGCCCATCCGTGGATGGACAAGAGCCTCGACGCCGACAAGCGCGCGGACCTCGTGCTCAACGCCATGACCAACGATGAGAAGTTCACGCTGATCTTTGGCTATTTCGGCGCCGACATGAAGCCGAAGTACACGCGGATTCCCGACTCGCTGCCGGGCTCGGCGGGCTATGTCGCGGGCGTGCCGCGCCTGGGCATCCCGGCCCAGTTCCAGACCGACGCCGGCGTCGGCGTCGCCACCCAGGGCAGCGCCAAGGAATTCCGGGAGCGCACCGCCCTGCCCTCAGGCATGGCCACCACCGCGACCTGGAACCCGGAGTTGGCCTTCAAGGGCGGCGCGATGATCGGCAAGGAGGCGCGCGACTCCGGCTTCAACGTACAGCTGGCCGGCGGCGTCAATCTGGTCCGCGAGCCGCGCAACGGCCGCAACTTCGAGTACGGCGGCGAGGATCCGCTGCTGGCCGGCGTCATGGTCGCCGCCCAGATCCGGGGCATCCAGTCCAACAACATCATCTCGACCATCAAGCACTATGCGCTGAACGCCCAGGAGACCGGGCGCTTCGTGGTCAGCTCGAACATCGACGACACCGCCGCGCGGATGTCCGACCTGCTGGCGTTCCAGTTCGCCATCGAGCAGTCCGACCCGCACTCGGTGATGTGCGCCTATAACCGCGTCAATTCGGTCTATTCCTGCGAGAGCGACTGGCTGCTCAACACCGTCCTGAAGAAGGACTGGGGCTACAAGGGCTACGTCATGTCCGACTGGGGCGCGGCCCATTCGTCGGCCAAGGCCGCCAACGCCGGGCTCGACCAGGAATCGGCGGGCGAGGCCTTCGACAAGCAGCCCTTCTTCGCCGCGCCGCTGAAGGCCGACCTGGCCTCGGGCGCCGTCAGCCAAGCCCGCATCGACGACATGGCACGCCGGGTGCTGCGCGCGATGTTCGCCAGCGGCGTGGTCGATCACCCGCTGACGGGCGCGCCGATGGCCCTGCCGGCCGAGACCCTGGTCGCCCACGCCAAGATCACCCAGGCCGACGCCGAAGAAGGCATCGTCCTGCTGAAGAACGAGGGCGGCCTGCTGCCCCTGGCCAAGACCGCCAAGACCATCGCCGTGATCGGCGCCTACGCCGATGTCGGCGTGCTGTCGGGCGGCGGCTCCTCGCAGGTCTATCCCGTCGGCGGGCGCGCCGTGCAGGGCCTGGAGCCCAAGACCTGGCCGGGCCCGGTGATCTACTATCCCTCGTCGCCGCTGAAGGCGCTCGCCGCACGCTATCCCGGCGCCAAGGTCGTCTATGACGACGGGACCGATCCGGCCCGCGCCGCCAAGCTGGCGGCGTCCAGCGATCTGGCCCTGGTCTTCGCCGACCAGTGGACCACCGAGTCGGTCGACGTCGAGACCCTGAACCTGCCCAAGAACCAGGACGCGACGATCGACGCGGTGGCCTCGGCCAACAAAAAGACGGTCGTGGTGCTGCTGACCGGCGGTCCGGTCCTTATGCCGTGGCTCGACAAGGTCGGCGCCGTGGTCGAGGCCTGGTTCCCCGGCACGGCTGGCGGCGAGGCCATCGCACGTGTCCTGACCGGCGAGGTCGACGCCTCGGGCCGTCTGCCGGTGACCTTCCCCAAGAGCGTCGCCGAACTGCCGCGTCCCAAGCTGGACGGCCTGGGCAAGCCCGACGGCGAGATGTTCGACGTCGACTACACGCTGGAAGGCGCCGCCGTCGGCTACAAGTGGTACGACCTGAAGAAGATCGAGCCGCTGTTCGCCTTCGGCCACGGCCTCTCCTACACCCAGTTCGCCTATTCGAACCTGACGGCCAACGCCTCGGGCGACAAGGTCACGGTCAGCTTCGACGTGAAGAACGTCGGCCAGCGTCCCGGCAAGGACGTGCCGCAGGTCTATGTCAGTCCCAAGGCTGGTGGCTGGGAGGCCCCCAAGCGCCTGGCGGGCTTCCAGAAGGTCTCCCTCGCCCCCGGCGCCAGCCAGCGCGTGACCGTCACGGTCGACCCGCGCCTGCTGGCCGTCTGGGACAGCAAGGCGCATGGCTGGTCGATCGCGGCCGGCCAGTACGACATCGCCCTGGGCGCTTCGTCCCGGGCCCTCTCCTCCACCGCCCAGGTCACCCTGGCGGCTCGGAGCCTGCCGGTTTCCCCGGCGGCGAAGTAGTGAGCTGGCGGGAGCCAGCCTGTCTGCTTCCCGCCGTTCCCTGCGTCTCTTCCCGTCTTCAGGAGCGTCGCCCCCCGCGACGCTCCTTTTTTTGTCCGTCGGTTTGCCTCGCGCCATTGATCGCATAACTAGGGCCGCCGCCCTGTCGCGGCGTAGGGGAGACAAGCAGCGTGATCAGGATCGGCCTCGTGGGCCTGGGCAAGATCGCCCATGACCAGCATCTTCCCGCGATCGCCGGGGACCCGCGCTTTGACCTGGTCGCCGCCGCTAGTCATGGACGTCCGGCCCACGGCGATCTGCCGGTCTTTCACGATCTCAATGAGCTTCTCGCCCAGGGCCCAGCGGTCGACGCCGTAGCGCTCTGCACGCCGCCCCAAGTCCGACGCGAGACCGCGCTGACGGCGCTGCGGGCGGGCAAGCATGTGTTCCTCGAAAAGCCGCCGGGCGTCACCGTCGGTGAGGTCAACGAACTGGCCGCCGTGGCCCGCGACCAGGGCGTGACCCTGTTCACCAGCTGGCATTCGCGCTTCGCCGCCGGGGTTCCGAGAGCCAAGGTCTGGCTGGCGGAGCGCAAACTCCAGAAGCTGGCCATCGAATGGCGCGAGGACGTCCGCCGCTGGCACCCCGGCCAGACGTGGATCTGGCAGGCCGGCGGGATGGGGGTCTTCGACCCGGCGATCAACGCCCTCTCGATCCTGACCGAGATCATGCCCGCCGAGGTGTTCGTCACCGGCGCGCGTCTGCAGGTCCCTGAGAACGTCCAGGCCCCGATCGCCGGCCATGTCGACATGACCACGCTGAGCGGCGCGCCGATCACCGCCGATCTCGACTTCCTGCAGACCGGCCCGCAGACCTGGGACATTACCGCCTGGACCAACGACGGCGTGCTGAAGCTCTCGATGGGTGGGGCCGAGCTGATGATCGACGGGACGTCCGTCGAGGTCGGCGAGAACCGTGAATATCCGGGCCTCTATGACCGCTTCGCGACCCTGATCGCCGAGGGGCGCTCCGAGGTTGACATGCGGCCGCTGGCGCTGGTGGCGGATGCGTTCCTGGTGGGGGATCGGGAGAGCGTCGAGGCGTTTGTGGAGTAGGCGTTTCTAGCGCCCCCTCCGTCACGCGGCTGCGCCGCGCGCCACCTCCCCCGTTTCACGGGTGAGGAGTACGCCACACCCTCCTGCCCCGCTTGCGGGGGAGGTGGATCGGCGCCGATAGGCGACGAGACGGAGGGGGCGCGCTCGGCGCTCAATTCACCTGCCGCTCACGCCCCTCCCAGTACGGCGCCCGCAGTTCCCGCCGCAAAATCTTGCCCGACGCGTTGCGCGGCAAGGCCGGGACAAAGTCCACGCTCTTGGGCGCCTTGAAGTGAGCGATGCGGGTGCGGGCGAAGGCGATGATGTCGTCGGCGTCGGGCGTGACGCCGGGCTTGGGGGCGACCACCGCCTTGACCGCCTCGCCCCACTTGTCGTCGGGGACGCCGATCACGGCCACTTCGGCCACGTGCGGGTGGCCGTAGACCGCGCTCTCGACCTCGGCCGGATAGATGTTCTCGCCGCCCGAGATGATCATGTCCTTCACCCGATCGTGGATGAAGAGGTAGCCGTCCTCGTCGAGATAGCCGGCGTCGCCGGTTCGCAGCCAGCCGTCGGCGTCCATGGTCTTGGCCGTGGCCTCGTCCAGCTTCCAGTAGCCGGCCATGTTGGCGCTGGACCGCACCGCGACCTCGCCCACCGTGTTGGGCGGCAAGCTGTTGCCGGCATCGTCGATGATCTTCAGCTCCACGCCTGGCATCGGCAGCCCCGCGGCGCGCATGCGCTTGTTGCCGGCCGGGTCGTGATCCTCCGGCGGCAGGTAGACCACCGTGCCCGTCGTCTCGGTCATGCCGTACTGCTGGACGAAGCCGCAGCCGAACACCTCCATACACTCGCGCAGCAGGTCGAGCGGAATGGGCGCGGCGCCATAGAGGATGTGGGTCAGGCGCGAGTAGTCGACCTCGCGCGCCCTTGGCAGCCGCACCACGATCTGCAGCGCCGCCGGCACCATGAACATCTTCGAGATGCGATCCTTCTCGATGAAGTCCAGGACCTTGGTCGGATCGAACTCGCGAGCCACCACGCCCTTGGCGCCGTTGATTAGGCCCACCAGGCCCCAGCCGGTGCCGCCGATATGGGCCACGGGCATCGCCACTAGGCTGACGTCGCTGGGCCCCCACTGGTTCCACTCCAGCGGGTTCTTGGCCGCCTCACGCCGCATGCCCAGAAGGTTGTGATGGGTCAGCATCGCGCCCTTGGGCCGCCCCGTGGTGCCTGATGTGTACAGCTGGATGGCGATGTCCGAGGTCTTGATCGGCTTGTGCGGGTCCACGTCGCTGGCCGCGTCGCGCCAGGCCTCAAAGGTCGGATAGTCGCCTGCGTCCTCAGGCTCCATGGCGATGACCACAGGACGGTGGGTCAGCTCGGCGGCGACCGCGTCAACATGGCCGATCAGCTCGCGACCGACAAAGACCAGCCTGGCGTCGCTGTCGGCGACGATATAGGCGATCTCCGGCGCGGCCAGACGCCAGCCGATCGGCGTGGTGACCACCCCAGCCTTGGCCGCGCCGAGCAGCAGCTCGAAATAGTGGTCGCTGTTCTTGCCGATATAGGCGATGCGGTCGCCGGTCGACAGCCCGGCCGCCAGAAGCGCGTTGGCCACCTGATTGGCGTGCCGATCCAGCTGCGCGAAACTTGTCTCGCGCCCCTCGAAGCTGAAGGCCACCGCCTCAGGCCGCGCCTCGGCGTGATAACGCGGCACGTCGCCCAGCGTGTTCATGCGGTCGAAGTCGATCGCCTCGGACATCCAGCCTGTCTCCCTCGTTCGCCGGCTCTGCGTCCGGTCAAACAGATGTTGGGACAGGTTTACCCTGACGGCAAGCTATCCCTTACGGGAGGGAGCCGTCGCCTATCGCCAGGCGCTGACGCCGATCACCACCGCCGTGGCGCCCGCGCGCTCGCCGGCCTCCCGGGCGGGCCCGAATGCGCGCTCGCGCACCACGCCGACATAGGGCGCGAACTCGCGTTTGATCTCGTAGCGCAGGCGCAGACCGCCCTCGAGCCGCCCCGCGCCCGCTTCGGCCAGATCGGCCTCCAGGCGCGGCTGCAGGATCAGCTTCTGGGTGAAGCGCAGGTCATAGGACGCCTCGGCCCGGGCCGAGACGTCGCCGCGATCCGAGACATAGGCCGCGCCGTGCAGCTCGAACCAATAGGGCGCGAGCCCCTCGAAGCCGGCGGTCGCGTAGCTGCGCCCCTTCGGCGCGAGGTCGTAGCGCACCCCCGCCTGCAGGTCGAAATAGGGACCGATCGGCCAGGCCTTCAGCCCCTCGACCTCGGCCTTCTCCCAGCCGTGGCCATCCACGCGCTCCCCGCGCGCCTTGACCACCCACTTGGTGGCGTCCGTGCCCCACCAGGCCTGGCCTTCGAAGGCCTGGGCGTCGTCGCCGTTCCGGAACCGATGCTCGGCCACCTCGGCGCGCACCACCCAGGCGGTCCCGCCGCCGTGCTCCTTCATCAGTTGGGCGCGGGCGGCGGCCATCACGGCCGGGCTGTAGAAGCGCTCGGCGGCGTAGTCGGTGGGAATCGGCGGAGGCGGGGCCGCGCTCGCCGAGGCAGGCGCGGTCGGCGCCGCATGGTGCATGTGGTGACCG
This sequence comes from Caulobacter sp. DMC95, assembly GCF_056313785.1. NCBI lineage: Bacteria > Pseudomonadati > Pseudomonadota > Alphaproteobacteria > Caulobacterales > Caulobacteraceae > Caulobacter > Caulobacter sp. DMC95. The sequence continues at coordinate 100,624 of NZ_JBQUZP010000005.1, forward strand.
GCGTGTGGATCCGCCGCCGGCGCCGCCTGGGGCGCCGCCCCATGCATGTGGTGGCCCGCATGCGGATCGGCCGCCGCCGGCTGAGCGGTCGGCATGCGATGACCGGCGTGCGGGTCGACCGCCTTGGGCGCAGGGGCGCTTACGGCTGCGGCCGGGGCGTGGTGATGATGCTCGTGCTGCAAGTCGACGATCACGCGGCGGCCCCATCGAGCGGCCGCACGGTGACGACGTTGAACATCCCCGCGTGCATGTGCAGCAGCAGGTGGCAGTGGAAGGCCCAGTCGCCGGGCTCATCGGCGGTCAGGTCGAAGGCGACCTTGCCGCCCGGGGCGACATTGACCGTATGCTTCAGGGGCTGGCGTTCCTGGCCGTTGACCAGCTCGAAGAAGTGGCCGTGCAGGTGGATCGGGTGGGCCATCATGGTGTCGTTGATCAGCACCACCCGCGCGCGCTCGTCCCGCTGGAAGGCGATGGGCTTCTTGATCGGCCCGAACGCCTCGCCGTCGAACGCCCACATGAAGCGCTCCATGTTGCCGGTCAGGTGGATCTCGATCGTCCGGCCCGGCGGACGAGGATCCTTGGGCGGATAGAGGCTGGCGAGGTCCGCATAGGTCAGCACCCGATGGCCCGCGTCCTCGAGGCCCTGGGGCGGCTCGGCCATGCGGTCCATCGGCATCGGCGAGATGGTCTGCACGCCCGGCGTCAGCGGCACGTTCGGCGCGTTGGACTGGGCCCGCATCGACATGTCCATGCCCGGCATGTCCATCCCGTGGTGCATGTTCCCCATGCCCATGTCCTTCATCGACGCCACCGGGCGCTGGCGCAGCGGCGGGACGGCGGCGGTCATGCCCAGGCGCGGCGCCAGGGTCCCGCGCGCCATCCCCGACCGGTCAGAGGCCTCGGCCACCAGGGTGAAGGCCTTGTCCTTGTTGGGCCGTACGATGACGTCGAAGGTCTCGGCGGGGGCGATCTGGAACTCGTCCACGGCCACCGGCGAAACCAGCTGGCCGTCGGTTCCCACCACCTCGAGCGACAGGCCCGGGATGCGGACGTTGAAGATGGTCATGGCCCCGGCGTTGATGAAGCGCAGCCGCACACGCTCGCCTGGCGCGAACAGGCCCGTCCAGTTGTCGCCCGGTCCGTGGCCATTCATCAGGTAGGTGTAGACCGCGCCCGTGACGTCGGCGATGTCCGTGGGGTCCATGCGCATCTTGCCCCACTCCAGCCGGTCCTTCAGCGACTGATCCTGGCCCTTCAGCAGCCCGGCGACGGTCTGCTTCTGCATATTGAAGTGACCGGGGCTGACCTTCAGCTTCCGGAACAGTTCGTGCGGATGCAGGAAGCTCCAGTCCGACAGCACGACCACATGTTCGCGATCATAGGCGACCGGGTCCTCGCCGGCCGGGTCGATGATCATTGGCCCATAGTGACCCATCTGCTCCTGTAGGCCCGAATGGCTGTGCCACCAGTAGGTGCCCGACTGGCGGATGGGAAATTCATAGGTGAAGGTCTCGCCGGGCTTGATGCCCGGGAAGCTGACACCCGGCACGCCGTCCATCTGGAACGGCACCAAGAGGCCATGCCAGTGGATGGAGGTGTCCTCATCCAGGGTGTTGGTCACCGACAGCTTGACGGTCTGGCCTTCCTTCAACCGGATCAGCGGCCCGGGGATAGCGCCGTTGACAGTCACGGCGTGGCCGGTCTTGCCGTCGATCTTCGCCATCGTGTGGCCGACCGTCAGCTTGATCTCCTCGCCGCTCAGGGCCGGCGGCGAGCGCTCGCCTTCGCGCGCCATCGCCCAGCCCGGAAGCAGGCCCGCCGCGCCCAAGGACAGGGCGCCCTGCAGCAAAGTGCGTCGATCAAAAGCCGTCATCGCCGATCCGTATTCCAACACAGACACCACTTGGATATCACGCGAGCCATGTCCAAGAGCACCCCCGCCACGATCGCCCTGACCAAGGCCGGAGTCGCTTTCGATCTCCATACGTACGACTACGACCCTGGATCAGAGCGCGTGGGCCTGCAGGCCGCCGAGGCCCTGGGCGAAGACCCCCGCCGGGTGCTCAAGACCCTGATCGTCATGCTGGACGGCAAGCCCGCCTGCGCCATCCTGCCCTCCGACCAGGAGGTCAGCATGAAGAAGCTGGCCGCCGCCCTGAAGGGCAAGTCCGCCGCCATGGCCCCCGTGCCCGACGCCGAGCGGATCACCGGCTACAAGGTCGGCGGCGTCAGCCCCTTCGGCCAGAAGAAGCGCCTGCCCACGGTGCTGGAAGAAGCCGCCCTGGCCGAGCCGTACGTCTTCATCAACGGCGGTCAGCGGGGCCTGCAAGTGCGGCTCGCGCCGGCGGATGCGGTGAAGGCGCTTGGCGCTGTGACGGCCGCAATTGTTGCGGAATAGCGCAGGCGCTTGAAATACCGCCCGCTCCTGGCCTATAAGCCGCGCCTCCTGGTCTGGCTGGGTAGCTCAGATGGTTAGAGCGGTGGATTCATAACCCACAGGTCGGCGGTTCGATCCCGCCCCCCGCCACCAGGAATTGACCGCCCCCGAGCGTCGGGGCCTACTCCGCCCATGACCACCAAGATCTTCAAAGGCGGATGCCTGTGCGGCGCCCTGCGCTGGGAGGCTGATCGGGCGCCCGACTATATGGGCCTGTGCTGCTGCGCCGACTGCCGCAAGGCCTCTGGCTCAGGCTTCATCCCGTTCATGGGCTTTGCGGCCGAGGCCCTGACGATCACCGGGCCGACCCGGCAGTATCGCTGCCTTGCGCTGCGCGGGGGCGAGTCGACGCGCAACTCTTGCCCCACTTGCGGAGGCCTCGTGTTCGGCGGCGAACACGGGCTGACGGACAGCCACACGATCTACGCCGGCAGCCTTGATGATCCGTCGCTGTTCAGGCCCGCCATGCTTCTGTTTGAGCGGGACCGCCCCGGCTGGGTGGTCCCGCCAGAAGGGCTCGAGCGCTTCGAGACGATGCCCGGCTAGAGCATTTTCCGATCTATTTGGATCGGAAAATGCTCTAGCCCTTTGTATTAACGCATTTTCTGACGACGAACCGGATCCACTTCGTCGGAAAATGCTCTAGAAGGGCATGCCGGGGTCGTAGTGGTCGGGCGCCTGGCCGATCAGGGCGACCTCCATCGCCGACTTGGCCGGGCCCACCAGCTCAGCGCCATAGACCGCCGTGCCGCTGTAAGCCTTGCCAAAGAACGCTTTCACCGCCTCAGCGTAGACGCCGACGCCCACCTCAAGCCCCTTGGCCATGAGGAACCCCGCCACGGCGGCCTTGGAGCCCAGCGCGTCGTGACCATAGGCTTCGAAGTATTTCTGCTGGCCGACGATGTAGTCGATCGCCGCGGTCACATTCACCCCGGCGGCTGCAGCCTTTGAATTGCCGATGATGGCGTCGTACATCTTGGTCACCGCCTCGCGGAAGCCGAGCGCGTCATAGGCGGCCTTGAAGGTCGCCGCGCCGGTGCCGCTCATCGCCTGGTTCACCGCGAACTCGATGTACTTGTTCTCGGTGTTGTAGATCGCATAGGCGAAGTCGGTCAGGTCTGTGGTGTTGGTCGCGCTGTCGATCAGCTCGTTCAGCGCCGCCTGGGTGGGCGTGCGGCCGGTGAAGAAGTTCACCGCCTGCAGGGCCAAGGCCGAAGTGTCGGCCGAGAAGCTGACCAGCTTGTCGAGGAACACCGCCTGGGTTATCTTGCCGGCCGCAACATCGGCCTGCAGCTGGGCCAGAAGCTTCATCTCGCTGTAGAGCGTGTTGAGCACCTTCTCGCCGTTGGGGCCGGTCAGATACTCCGACAGCGCCTTGGACGACGTCGCCGAGACGCCCGACAGCGCCTGATAGATCTCCTCGATCTTCTCCTTGGTCAGGATCAAGGGCGTGCCCACCGTGCCCGTGCCACCCGTGCTTCCGCCCGAGCCGCCGCCGAAGACGACGCTCAACGGCGTATCCAGCGGATACTTGGCCAGAGCTTCCTTGAAGGTCTGGATGCCGATGTCGACCAAGACCGGATTGGCCTCAACGATCGCCAGCGCAGCATCGACCTCAGGCGTCAGCATGCCCAGCGACTTGAAGAGCACGCGCAGCTCGCTGAACTTGAAAGTGGCCTGGATGATGCCGCTGTCCACCAGCTGAATCAGGAATTGGAAATCACGAAGTGTCGGCTCGGCCATGTGGGAATCCCTCCGGGACCCTCCCGCCGCACCACGCGCCACGCCCTGGTCCCTGAACATCGTTCTAGGATTTGAAGCGCCTGGGCCGACATCCCCGGAACAGGGGATGGTGGCGCGAACTCAACCTTCGGGAATTGTCCGATAGGGCCGTGAGCCGACTAACGCTGGGGCCCGAACCGCGCCACTAGGTCGTAGGCCTCGCCGGGGAAGGTTTGGCGGACACGCGTCACGTGCTGGCCCTCGCGCCAGGTGCGGCGGTCGACGACGAGGCAGGCCGCGCCCTCGTCCAAGCCTAGCAGTTGAGCGTCTTCGGCGTCGGCGTTGACGGCGCTGATGCGGCTCTCGGCCTCGGTCCAGGCGACGTGCTCCAGGAGCCAGGCCCCTGGCGGCGTCTGCGCGAAATCAGTCTCCGCGATCTCGGGAACCGCCTTCAGAGAGACGAGGCGGCGCTCCAGGGCGAACGGCCGGCCGCCTGCGTCATGCACCCCATCCAAAGCCAGCAGCTTGCCGCCCGCCGCCAGTTCGACCTCCTCGGGGCTGTCGCGATCAGGGAGCCGCACGGTCCGCGAAAACAGTCGGAAGCCGTAGGTCTCGCCGCGTGCGACGATCTCGGACTGGATGTCGGGGATGTTGAGCACCGGGGCGTGGACGCGGGGCCTGGCCACGAACGAGCCGGCCCGCTTGCGGCGCACGATCAGGCCGGCCTCGACCAGGGCGATCATCGCCTTGTTCACCGTCATCCGCGAGCAGCCATAGGCCTCCATCAGCTCGGCCTCGGTGGGGGCGCGGTGTCCGGGCGTCCATTCGCCGGAGCGGATGCGGGCCTCGATGTCGGCGCGGATGCGCTGGTGCAGCGGTCCGGTCACGCCAGCAGGGCCTTCAGGGTCTCGACGTAGCGCGTGGCGATCACCTCGCGGGCGTGGTGGCGGCCGCCCGACACCAGTCGCCGACCGTGACGCCAGACCGTGTCGATCCCGCCGCCGGCGAAGACCAGGCTGTCGATCAGGGTGTCGCCCGTGCGGCCGACGAGGTTCGGGTGATGGGTGTCCAGCGTGACGAAGTCGGCCGGCGCGCCACGCCGCAATTCGCCCCGTCCCGCACCAAGCGCTTGGGCGCCGCCCAGCGCCGCCGCGCGCCAGAGGTCGCCGCCGGTGGCGCGGCGCGGACCGCCCGCCAGCACGTTACGCGCCCGGCGCGACAGGCGCTGGGCGTACTCCAGGGTTCGGAGTTCCTGAGCGGCGTCGATCACGATGTTGGAGTCGGTGCCGATTCCGAAGCGTCCGCCAGCGGCCAGATAGTCCGGGGTCGGGAAAATCCCGTCGCCCAGATTGGCTTCCGTCACCGGACACAGGCCCGCCGCCGCGCCGCTCTTGGCCAGCCGCTCGGTCTCGGTAGCGTTGATGTGGGTTGCGTGGATCAGGCACCAGCGCTTGTCGACCTCGGTGTGGTTCATCAGCCAGCGCACGGGGCGCTGGCCGGTGGCGGCCAGGCAGTCGTCGACCTCCTTGGTTTGCTCGGCGACGTGCATGTGGATCGGCCCACTGGCGGCGAGCGGGAGGATCGCGTCGAGCTCCTCGCCGGTCACCGCGCGCAGGCTGTGCGGCGCGACGCCGACCACCGCCTCGGGCAGGCCCGCGACGATCCCGCGGCAGGCCTCGACCAGCCGCGCGAAGCCGTCGACGTCGTGGATGAAGCGCTTCTGACCCTCGGTCGGCGGCAGGCCGCCGAAATTGCTGTGGGCGTAGAACACCGGCAGCAGGGTCAGACCGATCCCTGTCTCCTCGGCCGCCGCGGCCATCCGCGCGGCCATCTCGGCCGGGTTGTCGTAGAAGCCGCCATCGGGGGCGTGGTGTAGGTAGTGGAACTCGCCCACCCGCGTGAACCCGCCCTCCAGCATCTCGACCTGGCCCATCGCGGCGATGGCCTGGGCCATGTCGGGGTCCAAGCGCTCAAGGAAGCGGTACATCACCTCGCGCCAGGTCCAGAAGTTGTCCCCCGTTTCGCCGCGCGTCTCCGCCAGGCCCGCCATGGCGCGCTGGAAGGCGTGGCTATGCACATTGCCAAGGCCCGGCAGGGCCGGACCCAGGCGCTGGGCGTCGCCGGCCGGGGCGTCGGTGTCGATCCGGGCGATGCGGCCGTCGGTGATCGTGAACTTGACGCCCCGGGCCCAGCCTTCCGCCAGCAGCGCGCTCTCGCACCAGACCACGGTCGAAACGGACTCGGGAATTTGCGTGTCGGTCACTGGACAAGCCTCATCGTTCGCAAATATGTCTATACATATTGAAGCGCGCCGCAAGGGCCGCGCGGTGCTGGCGGAGGCAGGCTCATGCGCTGTGATCGGGTGTGGATCAACGCCCGTCTCGCCACCCTGGCGCAGGACCGCGAAGGGCTGGGCGTCGTCGAGGACGGCGTCGTCGCCAGCCTGGACGGCCGCATCGCCTATGCCGGTCCCGCCGCTGAGGCCCCGACCTTCGAAGCCGCCGAGACGATCGATGTCGACGGCCGCTGGATCACGCCCGGCCTGATCGACCCGCACACCCACCTCGTCTTCGCCGGCGACCGCGCCCACGAGTTCGAGCTGCGCCTGGCCGGCGCCTCGTATGAAGAGATCGCCCGCGCCGGCGGCGGCATCGTCTCGACCATGCGCGCCACCCGCGCCGCGTCCGAGGCCGAGCTGATCCAGGCCGCCCTGCCCCGCCTCGACGTCCTGCTGGCCGAGGGCGTCACCACGGTCGAAATCAAGTCCGGCTATGGCCTGTCGCTGGACGACGAGCTCAAGAGCCTGCGCGCCGCCCGGGCGCTCGCCGACATCCGCCGGGTGGCCGTCACCACCACCTTCCTCGGCGCCCACGCCCTGCCGCCCGAGTACCGCGACGACAAGGACGGCTATGTCGATCTCGTCTGCCAGACGATGATCCCGGCCATCGCCGCGCGGGGCTTGGCCGACGCGGTGGACGGGTTCTGCGAGGGCATCGGCTTCTCGCCTGACCAGATCCGCCGGGTGTTCGACGCGGCCAGGGCCCACGGCCTGCCGGTCAAGCTGCACGCCGAGCAGCTGTCGAACCTGTCAGGCGCGGCGCTGGCGGCCGAGTACAGCGCCCTGTCCGCCGACCATCTGGAGCACCTGGACGAGGCCGGGATCGCCGCCATGGCCGCCTCGGGCACGGTCGCGACCCTGCTGCCCGGCGCCTACTACTTCACCCGCGAGCACAAGGCCCCGCCGATCGCGGCCCTGCGCGCGGCGGGCGTGCCCATGGCCCTGGCCACCGACTGCAATCCCGGCACCTCGCCGCTGACCTCGCCGCTCCTGGTCATGAACATGGCCGCGACCCTGTTTCGCATGACCGTCGAGGAGTGCTTGGCCGGCGTCACGCGCGAGGCCGCGCGAGCGCTGGGCCTGCTCGCCGACAGGGGGACGCTGGAGGCCGGCAAGGCCTGCGATCTCGCCATCTGGGACATCGAACGTCCCGCCGAACTTGTCTATCGCATGGGCTTCAATCCGCTCCATGCCCGCGTGTGGAGAGGCCTGTGACCGAGCTTGTTCTGAACCCCGGCGCAGTGTCGCTGGCCGAATGGAAGGCGATCTATCGCGGGGCCTCCGCGCGGCTGGCCGAGACGGCTTGGCCGGTGATCGCGGAAAGCGCTGCGGCGGTGCAGCGTATCCTGGCCAAGGGCGAGCCGGTCTATGGGATCAACACCGGCTTTGGGAAACTGGCCAGCGTCCGGATCGGCGACGCCGACCTTGAGACCCTGCAGCGCAACATCGTCCTGTCGCACGCGGCCGGTGTCGGCGAGCCCTCGCCGGTCCCGGTGATCCGGCTGATGATGGCTCTGAAGCTGGCCAGCCTGGCCCAAGGCGCCTCGGGCGTGCGGGTCGAGACGGTGCGGATGCTGGAAGAGATGCTGGTCGAAGGGCTGACGCCGGTGGTGCCCTGCCAGGGCTCGGTCGGCGCCTCTGGCGATCTGGCCCCGCTGTCGCACATGGCCGCGACCATGATCGGGGTCGGCGAGATCTTCGTCGATGGCAAGCGCCTGCCCGCCGCGGAAGTCTTGGCGCAGGCGGGACTCGAGCCCCTGGTCCTTGGCCCCAAGGAGGGCCTGGCCCTGCTGAACGGCACCCAGTTCTCGACGGCCAACGCCCTGGCGGGTCTGTTCGAGGCCGAGCGTCTGTTCCAGTCGGCCCTAGTGACTGGCGCGCTGTCGACCGAAGCCGCCAAAGGCTCGGACACTCCCTTCGATCCGCGTATTCACACCCTGCGTCGCCACGCCGGCCAGATCGAGACCGCCGCCGCCCTGCGCGCGCTGATGAGCGCGTCTGAGATCCGCGCCTCGCACCTGAAGGAGGACGAGCGCGTCCAGGACCCCTACTGCCTGCGCTGCCAGCCGCAGGTGATGGGCGCGGCCCTGGACGTTCTGCGGCAAGCGGCCGCCACGCTGGAGACCGAGGCCAACGGGGTCTCAGACAATCCGCTGATCTTCCCGGAAGCGGATGAGGCCCTGTCCGGCGGCAACTTCCACGCCGAGCCGGTGGCCTTCGCCGCCGACATGATCGCCCTGGCGGTCTGCGAGATCGGCTCGATCGCCGAGCGGCGCATCGCCATGCTGGTCGACCCGGCGCTGTCGGGCCTGCCGGCGTTCCTGACACCGAAACCGGGGCTGAACTCGGGCTTCATGATCCCTCAGGTCACGGCCGCCGCCCTGGTCTCGGAGAACAAGCAGCGCGCCTACCCGGCCAGCGTCGACTCAATCCCGACCTCGGCCAACCAGGAGGACCACGTCTCGATGGCCGCCCACGGCGCACGGCGCCTCTTGGCCATGGTCGAGAACGCCGACGCGGTCCTGGGGATCGAGCTGCTGGCCGCCGCGCAGGGCTGCGACTTCCACGCCCCGCTGCGGTCCAGCGCCGCGCTGGAAGCGGTGCGGGCGCTGACGCGGAGCCAGATTCCGCACCTGTCGGACGACCGCCACTTCCACCCCGACATGGAAGCGGCCAACGCCCTGGTGCGGAGCGGCGCGGTGATCGGCGCAGTGGGTGCGTTGCCGGGGGTCGCCTGATGGCCAACGCAATTTCCCTCGTCATCCCGGACGGCCTGCAAGGCCGATCCGGGACCCAGGGGCAACCGCGCTGCGGCGACCCCTGGGTCCCGGCTCTCCGCTTCGCTGCGGCCGGGATGACGCGATGAATTGGTTGCAGGTTACCAGGGGCCAAGCCCCCCTCATCATCTCCCTCCCGCACACCGGCACGGACATCCCGGCCGACATCGCGGCGCGCCTCGTCTCCCCCTGGCTGGCGCGCAAGGACGCCGACTGGTGGGTCGATCGGCTCTACGCCTTCGCCGAGGGGATGGGCGCGACCATCGTCCGCACCGCGATCTCGCGCACCGTGATCGACGTCAATCGCGACCCGTCCGGCGCCTCGCTCTATCCCGGCCAGGCGACGACCGAGCTTTGCCCGACGACCACGTTCGATGGCGAGCCGCTGTATCGCGACGGCGGACCGGATGCGGCCGAGATCGATCGCAGGCGGACCAGCTATTTCGAGCCCTATCACGCCGCCCTGCGCGCCGAGATCGAGCGCCTGCGCGCGGTCCACCCGACGGTCGTGCTGTACGAGGCCCATTCGATCCGCTCACGCGTACCGCGCCTGTTCGAGGGCGAGCTGCCGCAGTTCAACCTCGGGACCAACAGCGGCCAAAGCTGCGCCGACGCCCTGACCGCCGCTGTCGAGGCCGCCTGTGACGCATCCGGCCTCAGCCGCGTCACCAACGGCCGCTTCAAGGGCGGCTGGACCACGCGACACTACGGCCAGCCGGCGACGGGCGTCCACGCTGTCCAGATGGAGCTGGCCTGCCGGGGCTACATGGATGATCCCGCCGAGCCGCCGACGCCCGACACCTGGCCCACGCCCTTCCACGCCGACCGCGCCGCGCCGCTGCGCGCGGTGCTGGAAGATGTGCTGCGGGGGTGTCTCCGATTTGCCGCCTCTTCCCCTCCTCCCCCGCTTGCGGGGGAGGGGGACCGCCGAACGGCGGTGGAGGGGGCGTCCACGACCGAAAGCGCCCCCTCCGTCACGTCGCCGATCGGCGACGCGCCACCTCCCCCGCGTCGCGGGCGAGGAGAAAGGATCCCATGACCCGCCGCGACACCACCCGCGTCATCCGCCCCGCCACGGGCCCTGAGCGCACCGCCAAGTCCTGGCTGACCGAAGCCGCCCTGCGGATGCTGATGAACAACCTGCACCCCGATGTCGCCGAGCGGCCGGAGGAGCTGGTGGTCTATGGCGGCATCGGCCGCGCGGCCCGCGACTGGGAGAGCTTCGACAAGATCGTCGAGACCCTGCGGCGGCTTGAGGATGATGAGACCCTGCTGGTTCAATCCGGCAAGCCGGTCGGCGTGTTCCGCACCCACGCCGACGCGCCGCGCGTTCTGATCGCCAATTCCAACCTCGTGCCGCGCTGGGCCAGCTGGGAGCATTTCAACGAGCTCGATCGCAAGGGCCTGGCCATGTACGGCCAGATGACCGCCGGCTCGTGGATCTATATCGGCGCCCAGGGCATCGTGCAGGGCACCTACGAGACCTTCGTCGAGATGGGCCGCCAGCACTATGGCGGCGACCTCTCGGGGCGCTGGCTGCTGACGGCGGGCCTGGGCGGCATGGGCGGCGCCCAGCCGTTGGCGGCGGTGATGGCCGGCGCCTCGTGCCTGGCCATCGAGTGCCAGCCCTCGTCGATCGAGATGCGGCTGCGGACCGGCTATCTGGACCGCTCGACCGAGAGCGTCGACGAGGCACTGGCCTGGATCGAAGAGTCCTGCACGGCCAAGACGCCGATCTCGGTGGGCCTCCTGGGCAACGCCGCTGAACTCTTGCCCGAGCTCTTCAAGCGCGGCGTGCGCCCGGACCTGCTGACCGACCAGACCAGCGCCCATGACCCGATCAACGGCTACCTGCCCGCCGGCTGGAGCCTGGAACGCTGGCGTGCGATGCGCGACCAGGACCCGCCGCAGGTCGCCGAAGCCGCCAAGGCCTCGATGGCCGCGCATGTGAAGGCGATGCTCGACTTCCAGGCCGCCGGCGTGCCCACCGTCGACTACGGCAACAACATCCGCCAGATGGCGCTGGAGGAAGGCGTGACCAACGCCTTCGACTTTCCTGGCTTCGTGCCGGCCTATATCCGCCCGCTGTTCTGCCGGGGGATCGGACCGTTCCGCTGGGCGGCGCTGTCGGGCGATCCCGAAGACATCGCCAAGACCGACGCCAAGGTCAAAGAGCTGATCCCGGACAATCCCCACCTGCACAACTGGCTCGACATGGCCGGTCGGAAGATCAAGTTCCAGGGCCTGCCGGCGCGGATCTGCTGGGTGGGCCTGGGCGACCGCCATCGCCTGGGCCTGGCCTTCAACGAGATGGTCGCCAAGGGCGAGCTGAAGGCCCCGATCGTCATCGGCCGCGACCACCTGGACTCCGGCTCGGTCGCCTCGCCCAATCGCGAGACCGAGGCCATGCGCGACGGCTCGGACGCCGTGTCGGACTGGCCGCTGCTGAACGCGCTGCTGAACACCGCCTCGGGCGCCACCTGGGTGTCGCTGCATCACGGCGGCGGGGTCGGCATGGGCTTCTCGCAGCACGCCGGCATGGTCATCGTCTGCGACGGGAGCGAGGCCGCCGCCCGGCGCGTCGAGCGCGTGCTGTGGAATGACCCGGCCACCGGCGTCATGCGCCACGCCGACGCGGGTTACGACATCGCGCGCGACTGTGCGCGAGAGAAGGGCCTGGATCTGCCCGGAATTCTCTGAACGCGGACGCTCAACCAAACGCGCCCCGACGCGTTGATCCCATGGTCAAGGTGCGACAAGGCGGCGCGCGACAGGTCGTCCCGTTCGCAAGGGCCGAGTCAATCTCGACCATGGGGACATGGTTAAGGAGCGTTACATGACCGTCGCCTCGCAGACCCGTTCGTTCGATCCCCGCCCGCAGCGCGCCCGGCGCCGCGAGCCTCGCCAGTGGCCGCTCGGCGTCGCCGTGCTTGTGGCTTCGGTGCTGAACGCCGTGGTCTGGGGCGGTCTGTTCGCCGCCGCGAAAGTTTTCCTGAGTTTGTGAGCGTAAGCGTTTCGTATTTCTCCCCCGAAGACGACTTGGGCCGCATCTGCAAGGACGCGGCCCATTTTTTTCGCCTGTGGGTCGCCCGCTGGCGGTGGCTATCGCCAGGGCGTCAGCGCGCCGACCTGGGCCGATGGCCCGAGGATCTGCGGCTTCTGCGCGTAACCAAGATCGCTCAGCCGGGCGCCGGTCTGCTCGACCAGGGCCTGGAAGGTGATCTTCTTCTTCTCGCGCAGGATCGCGGCCAGGCTGTAGGTGAAGGCGCCGTGGCTGACGGCGCCGTGACGGTATTCGTAGCTGAGCTCGCCCTCGCCGCAGGCCTCGATGATCAGAGGCAGATAAGGTCCGGCGGGGATCTCCGGCTGATCGCCCGCCTTACGGTCCTCGTACGCCCTGGTCGACAGCGTCCGACGCATGGCCGCCCGCCCCAGCCGTTCGGTCGCGCCGTCCTTGCCGAAATAGCGGGTCTCCAGCGCCTCGTCCTCCGTGAAGCCCTTGCCCTGACGCCGGAAGTCGCGGGGGACCCACATCCGGGTTTTCAGGTCCCAGCGCAGCTCACGGTGACGGATGTCGTCAGGCGGGGTCAGGCCCCGCGCGCGGGCGCCGCCATTGCGATGGATCCCGCCCGCGTGGCAGCAGTCGAAGATCATAGCCAGCCGCGTCTCATAGGGCAGCTGCGCGTAGAGACAGTGGATCTGGTCGTCCGAGATCGCGCGCTCGGGGGTCCAGTCGAAGTCCCATGGCACCAAGACCTCGACATTGCGGTCGGGTTCGAAGTTCTCGCCGTATTCAGGCACCTGGGCCCCATGGCCGCTGTAGTAGAAGACGAGCTCGTCTTCCTCGCGCGCACCGTCCATCAGCCATTCCAGCCGCTGGAGGATCCCCTCGGCGGTGGCGCGGGCGTCGAGGCACACGCGGATCGAGTCCGCCGGGAAGCCGCATTCCTGCAGTACGGAACTCATCGTGAAGACGTCGTTGACGCACCCTTCCAACCGGTCGCCGGCGTTCGGATAGTCGTTGATCCCGACCAGCAGGGCCTTGCGCCGAGGAGCCCGTCCGACGGACGCGGCGGCTTTCGACTTCGCGCCGCTCTTGTTCGGCGGTGGCGCGGAGACCTGCTCGGACAATCCGGTGAACTCGCGCGCCCCCACGGCCAACGCGCCGATCGGACGCCAGACATTCTCGATCGTGTTGACGTGCTGGAAGTAGCCTTCGGCCGCGTGATCGCCAACGCCGGGCAGATCGAAAGGCGTGTCGGTCTGGCGGAAATTCGGCGCCGCCCAGTTCTTGATCGGGGCGGTGAAGACGTCGTCGTCGCGATTGTACAGGTGATGCCAGAACGCGACGGGCAGTTCCTGCACACGGCCGTTGGTCAGGTTACCCACGACGAACGGATTGTTGATCTGCGAGCCGAACGTCACGTAGGTGGCCTTGGCCAGCAGCGGGGCGACGTCGGGCGCGGCCGCATCCTTGTGCGTAAAGGCGTTATAGGTGACCAGGGAGCCCAGGCTGTGGGCCAGGATCAGGTCCGGCTGGAACGCCTTGATCCGCTCGAACACCCGCGCGCGGCTCTTTTTCTTGAAGCGGTCGTCATTGACCCAGGCCACCACATAGCCGGCCGTCCAGCGGATGGTGTGGGGCGCGTCGCCCAGCACGCCCTTCTCGCGTTTGAAGATCGAGGTGACGCCGCTGGCCGCCAGCTTGGCGACCGCGCCCGCCACCTCCCAGGCCGACAGGTTCACGCCCTCGAAGATGTCGTCGTACTCGATGAACTCGAATTCGAGCTCCAGGCCCGCGACGGCGGGAAACACCGCCTGGATGGCCTTGGGCCAATCGTCTTTCCAGGTGGATTGCCGCTGATCGCCCAGGCCGTGGACGCTGAGCACCTTGAGCTTCTTCATGGTCGCCCTCCCTTTGGGAGAACAACGTTATCACAGGCTGTATTTGACGCCTACGCGACTCAAGCGGGAAGCCGTCAGATCGGCATCCGCATGATTTCCTGATAGGCCGAGATCACCTGGTCGCGGATCGACATCACCGTTTCCAGGCTGGCTTCGGCCGAGCTGATGGCGGTGACCACGTCGACCAGTTCTGCCTTGCCCGCCACCTGGGCGGCGATCTTGTGCTCGGCGACTTTCGAGGCCTTGGTCGCGCCGTCCATGGCGGACTTCAGGAGGTCGCCGAAGTCGACGCCCTTGTCTTGCGAGCCGCCGATCGAGCCGATGGAGCCGACCGACATGGCGCCGGAATTGGCGTAGGCCTTGGCGGCGGCGAGCGCGGTGATCATGGCCTAGCCCCTACTTCTTGAGGATGTCGAGGGTGCGCGACTCCATGGCGCGCGCGGTCTCGATGACATTGAGGTTGGCTTCGTAGGCGCGCTGCGCCTCCTTCATGTCCAGCGCCTCGACCATGGTGTTTACGTTGGGCAGCTTGACGTAGCCCTTGGCGTCGGCGGCCGGGTTGCCGGGGTCGTATTCGGTCTTGAAGTCGCTCTGGTCAGGATCGACGCGCAGCATCTGCACGCCCTGGGCGCCTTGGACCTGGGTCGGCTTGAACACCGGCACCTGGCGCCGATAGGGGTCGCCGCCGGCCGTGCGCGAAGTCGAGTTGGCGTTGGCGATGTTCTCGGCGATGACCCGCATGCGGCCTTGCTGGGCGCGCAGGGCCGACGAGGCCACGGCCATGGTCGCGAGGGATTGGGACTTGATCTCGGGCATCGCCTAGAGTCCTCAGCCGGAAGGCTTGCGAGCGGCCATGCGGAGCATGGTCATCGATTTCTGGTAGAAGCTGATCGCCGCGTCGTAGTTCATCCGCGCGTCGGTCATCTTCAGCATCTGGTCTTCGAGCGAGACCGCGTTGCCGTCTAGCGTCGTCTCGGAGTCCGCGCCCGCCGTGGCCCGCCAGGCGCTGGGGGCGTTGGGTCGCCCCTGATGCGTCGGAGCGGTGGCGATCATGGTGACGCCGGAGGTCGGCGCCGCCCGGCCGCCGCGATAGACTGGCCCCGCCGCGTGATTCATCAGCGAGGCCTGGAAGCTGAACGGCTTCAGGTCGCTGGGCCGATAGCCCGGGGTGTCCGAGTTGGCCACGTTCTGGGCGACAAGCTTCTGGCGCTCGGTCAGATAACCGAGGCGGCTCTTGAGCATGCCAAAGAGAGGGATGTCGTCCGGACCCATGCGAACATGGTGAAGAAACAGGGTTAATCCGGCATTAAGAAGCCTCAGGCACACAAGGGTTCGTAGGGGCGTTTCCCTGCGCCAAGTTGTCTCGCCGAGAACGGCCCCGAGCCCATGGACGTCATCGAATTCATCCGCGCCCTGGCGGCCCTGGCGTTTACGCTTGGCCTGATCGGCCTGGCGGCCTGGGCGCTGCGCAAATACGGCCCCGACGCCATCGGCCGCGCCATCGCCGCGCGTCAGGAGCGTCGTCTGAAGGTCGTCGAAAGCCTGGCTCTGGATCCGACCCGCCGCCTTGTGGTGGTCAGCCTGGACGGCGAGGAGCGGCTGGTGCTGCTGGGCGAAGGCAGGCTGCTGGACTGGACGCCCAGGGGCCCGGCTCCGGCCGCCGCCCTCTCCCCCGTCGCCGAACCGGAGCCCGTGGCCTGATGATCCGCGACCTCATCAAATCCGTGACCGGCGCCAAGGCCGAAGACCTGCGCCGCGCGGCGATCATCTCGGTTCTAGCGGCCATCGCCTGCGCGATCATGCCGGCGGCGGCCCTGGCCCAGTCGGCGGTGAACATCAACCTCGGCACGGGCGCGGGCCTGACCGAGCGGGTCGTCCAGTTGGTCGGCCTGATGACGGTGCTGTCGCTGGCGCCGTCGATCGTGATCATGACCACCTCGTTCATCCGTATCGTGGTAGTCCTGGGCCTCCTGCGCACCGCCATCGGCGTGCAGCAAAGCCCGCCTAACCCGGTGATCATCAGCCTGGCGCTGTTCCTGACCGCCATCGTCATGGGCCCGACCTTCGAGCGCTCCTACGACGCCGGCATCAAGCCGCTTCTGGACCAGCAGATGGAGCTGCCGGAGGCGTTCGAGGCGGCGGGCGGACCGGTGAAGCAGTTCATGCTGAGCCAGGTGGACCGCGAAGACCTGGCGCTGTTCGTCCGCCTGTCCAAGATCCCGCAGCCGAAGACGGCCGAGGAAACCCCGCTCAAGGTCGTCACGCCCGCCTTCATGATCTCGGAACTGAAGCGCGCCTTCGAGATCGGCTTTCTGTTGTTCATCCCGTTCCTGGTCATCGACCTGGTCGTGGCCAGCGTGCTGATGAGCATGGGTATGATGATGCTGCCGCCAGCCTCGATCAGTTTGCCCTTCAAGCTGATCTTCTTCGTGCTTGTGGACGGCTGGAGACTGGTGGCGGGCAGCCTTGTCGAAAGCTTCCAGCGCGGCGGCGCCGGATAAACCTTCAGAAGACCAAGACCATGACTGTTTTCGTTCTCGGCTCGATCAATCTGGACGCCGTCGCGCGGGTCGATGACCTGCCCCGCCCGGGCGAGACCGTCGCGGGCCTGTCGCTCGAGCTGTTCCTGGGCGGCAAGGGCGCGAACCAGGCCGTCGCGGCCGCCCGCATGGGCGCGGCTACGCGCCTGATGGGCGCGGTCGGCGCCGATGACAGCGGCGCGGGCCTCAAGGCCAAGCTGGCCGGCTACGGCGTGCAGGTCGCCGATGTGGCGGAATTGCCGGGCGTGCCGACAGGCCAGGCCCATGTCTGGGTCGCCAACAGCGCCGAAAACATGATCGTCGTGACCGCCGGCGCCAACGCCATGGTCACGCCCCAGCAGGTCGCGGCGACGCCGATCGAGGGCCAGCGCGTCCTGCTGTGCCAACTGGAAACCCCGCCCACCGCGATCGAAGCCTTGTTCCGCACCGGCGCGGCCAAGGGCGCCCTGCGCATCCTCAACGCCGCCCCCGCCCTGCCCCAGGGCGCGGCGCTGTTCCCGCTGACCGACATCCTGATCGTCAACCAGACCGAACTGGCCTCCTACGCCAAGCTGGACCGCGAACCCGTCAAGCTTGAGGAGGTTTCGCTGGCCGCGCGCAAGCTGATGAGCCGCCCCGATCAGACGATCATCGTCACATTGGGCGCGGCGGGCGCGGCCGTCGTGCGGCGCGACGAGGCGTTTCTAGTCGAGGGCAAGAAGGTCAAGGCGATCGACACGGTCGGCGCCGGCGACTGCTTCTGCGGCGCGCTGGCCGCGACCCTGTCCCAGGGCATGGACCTGGCCGAGTCCGTCGAGATGGCCAACGCCGCCGCCGCTCTCTCGGTGCAGAAAGCCGGCGCCGCGCCGTCGATGCCCAGCCGCCGCGAGGTCGAGGCGTTTCTGGGGGGGTGAAGGCGGACGTTGAGCGTCTCACAGTCGAACAGGCAGATCTCCCAGGCGGCGTCAGGATCGGCCTGGATGCCAGAGCCGCTCTAAGCCTCCCGCCCACCGCCCTTCACGGTGAACAGCCCCAGGAGCCCCAGCGCCAAGAGGCCCGCGATCGGGATGAAGCCCGCCACCTGGCTATCGAACATCTTGGTCGCCAAGGCCACCAGCAGCGAGCCGACCCACATGGTCGCCGTGCCCGACAGCGAGAACAGGCCAAAGAACGCCGCCATGCGGTCCGGCGGGGCCAGGCGCACCAGCAGGGTGCGGCTGGAGGCGTATTGCGCCGTGACGAACACGGCGATCAGCAGGCCAAGACCCAGATAGATCAGCTCCGGCAAGGTGCGGAACAAAGGGCCGCTCCAGACGGCCGGATGGGTGGCCGCATCCCAGGTCCAGAAGAACAGGATCTTCTCGCGGCCCATGCCCAGCGTGCCCAGCAGCACCAGAATACAGATCCCGACCTCCAATTGGACCGCCCGCCGGGGGCCCAGGGCCTTGTCCAGCCACGGCGCGATCAACCCGCCCAGCACGCCGAAGATCGACAGCGAGACGCCATAGGCCAGCATCTCCAACTCGCCCCACTTCATCAGGCCGGCCGCGAACAGGCCGCCGAAGATCAGGAGCGCGGTCATGCCGTCGCAATACAGCATCCGCGCGCCTAGGAATTTGGCGACGTCGGCGTGGCCTTTCAGATTGGCGAAGGTGTCGATGAGCAGCTTCACCCCTTCCTTCAGCGACGCGACGAACGACACCCCGGTGCGGGGCGCATCGCGGGTCCACAGGAAGAACGGGATCGCGCCCAGCAGCATCACCGCGCCCGCCAGCGGCCCGACGATCCGGCTGGGCTCGTGCGCGCTCTGGCTGAGGCCAAACAGCGGCGCGCTCGGCACGAACGACCACGACACCTGGCCGGGCAGCACGAAGGCCCACATCACGAAGATCAGCAGCGCGACCGACAGGCCGTTGGCGGTCGCATAGCCCAGGCCCGACAGCACGGGCTCCTGGCCCTTCTCGGCGGCGCGCGACAGGAGCGAGTTCTGAAGCACGTCGCCGCAGTTGTAGACGACGCCCAGGATGATCAGGAACAGGCCGATCAGCCCCACCGGCAGCCCACCGGGGGTGGCCCACCACAACGCCATCAACAGCGGGACCATGATCGCCAGGCCCAAGGCCATCAACGGCTTGCGGGGTCCATAACGCTCGATCGAGGCGCCCAGGATCGGCGCCAGCAGCGCGGTCAGCAGGCCATAGGTGGTGGAGATGTCGGCGACCGTCGCCTGGCCCTTGACCGGATCGCCGATCAGCACCCGCGAGAAGTAAGGCGCGAACACATAGATGGTGACCAGGATCACATAGGGGTCGCGCGTGCCCTGGTGTAGAATCCAGCTGAGCGCCCCCTTGGAGAGCTTGCCGGTCGGCGGCGGCGTGAGAACATCCTCCCGTCCCTCCGCGCCAGCGACATCGCTCAGGCCCGGAGGCGTCCCCGCCAACTCGCTCATACCCTAACCCCCAAGACAGGTCCTCTGACGGGACCGTCCGTCGAGGTTGGCGGTTAAACGGGCGTTTGTCACCTTATGGATTTTTGAGTTCCCACACCCGACCTCCCCGGCGAATGCCGGGGCCCAGATTCATCCGGCGCCGTTTGGGTGGGCCCGCCTACGGTCCGGCCCGACATCGCGAGATTGGCGGGTTCGATCTGGGCCCCGGCATTCGCCGGGGAGATCGGAACCAAGGGCGTAGACCCTAGAGCAGGATATGCCCCGCCACCGCCTCGCGGGTCGTAGCGTCCAACCCCACGGCGTTCTCCAGATAGCCGTCCAGCGAGCCGTACTGATCCTTGATCGCCGCAAACGCCGCCGCGAGATAGCGGGCCTCCACGCCCATGGCCGCGCGCATCGCCGCTTCGGTCGGGCGCTTGCCGGTCATCTCGAAGATGTTCTTCTGGAAGATGTGGCCGCGCCGCTCGAAGCGGGTCGGGTCGTTGGTCAGGAGGTAGTCATCGATGACGTCGTCGTCCGACACCCCGGCGATGTGATGGGTCAGGGCGGCCAGGATGCCGGTGCGGTCCTTGCCAGCCGCGCAGTGGATCAGCACCGCGCCCTCCCCCTTGGCCACCGCCTGGAAGTAGCGGCTGAACAGATCCAGATGCCGCTCCTTGAACGGGGCGCGGCGGTAATACTCGTCCATGTACGTGTGGATCGACTCCAGCGACAGATCCGACTCCTTGAGGAAGGTGTGCCAGGGATCCTCGCCCGTCATGCCGAGATCGTTCTCGATCACGCTCGCCGAGAAGCCCTCCCACCGCCGCGACGGGGCCCGCTCGCGCTCATTTGGGCGACGCAGGTCGACCAGGGTGGCGATGCCCAGCGAGGCCAGGTGCGCCAGGTCCTCATCGGTCGCCTCGGCCTGGTGGGCGGCGCGGAACAACACGCCCTTCTTCAGCCGCCCTTCGCCGGCGGCGTAATCGCCGAAGTCGCGAAAGTTCTCGACGCCTTGCAGGGGGATCAGTCTGGTCATGGGCAGGTGACTTATCGAATGGGCGCCCGGCTGGAAAGCGCCCCCTCCGTCACGCGGCCTTGCCGCGCGACACCTCCCCCGTTTCCCGGGTGAGGAGGACGCTCATCCTGCCCCGCTTGCGGGGGAGGTGGATCGGCGCATAGCGCCGAGACGGAGGGGGCGTCGCGATCTCACCACCACTTGGCTTTGAGGTCCTCGGCCGTCGCCGGCTTGGCGCGCCACAGGAAGACGAAGTTGCGGTGCTCGGCCCAGGTCTGGCCTTCCAGGCCGGCCGCGCCCTGGCAGACGCTGGTGTGATAGGGCCCCGCGCCGTCGGTGGTGCGGAAGCTGGCGCAGGTGCGGCCGCCGGCCGTCTTCCAGCGGCCCGCCTGGATCTCGCTGTCGTAGAAGCTGCCGGTCACCGTACCGTCGGCCTCGAGCTTCAGAGTCATGCCCTTGTAATAGGGCTCGGATGGCGTCGCCGACAGGTCGACGACCCAATCGCCAGCGAGGGGCGCGGCGGGCGGCGCCGCTTGCAGCGAAAGAGCGAGCATCAGGGCCAGCATGGGCGTCTCCAATGGCGATCGATAACGTTGTTACGGGTGGGACGTCGCGGTGGACGACAGGCAAGCGCCCAACATCTCTACCCGACCTCCCCGGCGAATGCCGGGGCCCAGATTCATCAGGAGCGGTTTGGGTGGGCCCGCCTGCCGTCCCGGCCACCATTACGACGGTGACGGGCTCGACCTGGACCCCGGTATTCGCCGGGGAGGTCGGAGTTTAGGAGGACTTCCGCAACAGCGGCTGAATGCGGTCCTGCAGCGGCTGGTCGACATAGCGATGGAATAGCCACGCGCCGCCGTAGGCCAGGGGGAAACCCGCTAGCCACATCAGCCACTGCCAGCCGATGCCGATCGGGACGGTGTCGATCAGCTTGTGGACGGCGCTCCAATAGATCACGCCGATGAAGATGTGGGTGATGAACAGGGCGAACGACAGCTTGGCGCCCTCCTCGATCCAGCGGCGCGGACGCTTCACCGGCAGGCGCCCGGCGCCCAGCACGATCATGGCGATGGCCAGGAGCGAGGGCGCGTCGAATAGCAGCGGGTCAGGCAGCGCGTAGCGGTCCAGCGGCTGGGTGACGACCAGCAGCGCCACGCCGCCCCACAGTAGGCCGTGGGCCGCGCGTTCCGAGGGCCAGCGCATATCGACCGTGCGGGCCAGGCAGACGCCCAGGATGAACAGCGGCAGGGCGCGGATCACCCCGAACTGGAACCGCAGGTCCGCCAGCCCCTGGTCGAACACCGTCTCGGCCAGCACTTCGAACGCGGCCATGACCGCCAGGCCCAGTAGCGGCAGCAGCCAGGCGTGGCGGATCTTGCTGACCGCGCGCCAGAAGCTGGGGAACAGGGCGTAGCAGATGATCAGCGCCGACAGGCTCCAGCTGGGCAGGTTCCAGCCGTCGCTGGGCACGCCCCAGGCGTGGATCAGGAAGGCCTGCGGAACCAGCTGGTCCCAGGCAAAGCGGCTGGGCTTGTGAGCGTCGGTGCCAATGGCGTTGAGCACGAGCACCAGCACCGCCAGCATGGCCAGCACGGCCAGGTGCCCCGGCCACACCCGCGCGGCGCGACGCACCCAGAACTGCGGCGCGCTCAGCCGCCCGCTCAGGGTCGAGGCGCCATAGGCCCGGCCCAGCACATAGCCCGACAAGATGAGAAAGAAGTCGGTGGCCAGAAAGCCGCGTGAGAACACTTGGGCGAAGCGCTCGATCCGCATCGGGCTCTCGGCGCCATAGTGGTAGACGACGATCAGCAGCGAGGCGAGGAAGCGCAGGAAATCCAGCGCCCCGCCCCGCACGTTTTCCTTGCCCGAAAAATGGCTCACCGACGGAGCCGTCGGCTCGGTCGCAACGGGGGTCCCTTCGGAGGGAATCTGGGGCGGCGCGGCGGTCACGCTCGCCGCATAGCAAAGCCCGTCCGGAGGCGGAAGCCGTCACCCGAACCTCGTCTTGCGCCATGGCGTCGCGGACACTATCTGTAACTTCTACTGTTTCTGATAAGGCCAGATCACAATGTCCCGCATGCCCGCCCTGTTCGTCGGCCACGGCTCGCCGATGAACGCCATCGAGAACAACCCGTGGCGCCGCGACTGGGCGCGGCTGGGGCGTGAGCTGCCGCGCCCCAAGGCCATCCTGATGGTCAGCGCCCATTGGGAGACGCGCGGCGCCTCAGCCGTCAGCGCCTCGCCCGCGCCAGAGACGATCCACGACTTCTTCGGCTTCCCGCAGGCCCTGTTCGACGTGCGCTATCCGGCGCCGGGCGATCCGGCCCTGGCGGCGCGGGTGGCGGACTTGCTGGCGCCCGACACGGTCGTCCAGCATCCGACGCGCGGTCTCGACCACGGTGCCTGGGGCGTGCTGGGCCCGATGTATCCGGACGCAGACATCCCCGTCGTGCAGCTCAGCCTCGATCGCGACCGCAGCGACCGCTGGCACTACGAGGCCGGCCGGCGCCTAGCCCCGCTGCGCGATGAGGGCGTGCTGATCATGGGCAGCGGCGACATCGTCCACAACCTGCGCGCCATCGACTTCCGTCGCCCCGAGACCCTGCCCTGGGCCGAGCGCTTCAACGAGACCGCCAAGCAGCTGATCCTGACCGGCGACCACGATCCGCTGATCGACTGGCGCAGCCTTGGCCCAGACGCTGAAGCCGCGATCAACAGCGCCGAACACTACCTGCCCCTGCTCTATGTGCTGGGCGCCCAGACGCCGGGCGAGCCGGTGAGTTTCTTCAACGATGATGTGTTCGCGGCGATCTCGATGACGGGCGTGCAGGTGGGGTGAGGAGCGCCCCCTCCGTCTCGCCGCGTATCCGCGCCGAGCCACCTCCCCCGCATGCGGGGGAGGATGACACGCCTCCTCACCCGTGAAACGGGGGAGGTGTCGCGCGGCGAAGCCGCGTGACGGAGGGGGCGCGCGCTCACAGCCCCCCCGCCGCCGCCTTCGCCGCCGCCACCCGCTCGTCCATGCCTTTGCCGTAGAGCGCGGTGATCCGCTCCAGCACCTGCGGCGGCGCAGTCTCCGGGCGGCCCGCATCGAAGGGCGGCGCGGGGGCGTATTCGACGGCCAGCTGGATCCCTTGGGCCACCTCATCCCCGGCCAGTTCGGCGATCAGGGTCAGGGCGAAATCGATGCCCGCCGTCACCCCGCCACCGGTGATGTAGCGGCCGTCCCGCGCCACGCGGGACGGATCCGGGATCGCGCCGAACAGCGCTAGCTGGTCGCGCCAGGCCCAGTGGCAGGCCGCGCGTTTGCCCTTCAAGAGGCCCGCCGCCGCCAGCACCAGCGAGCCGGTGCACACCGAGCAGACATAGCGCGCGCCATCCGCAAGTCGCCGGATCTCCGCGATGAAGTCCGGATCGCCCATCGCCTGCGTCGTG
This sequence comes from Caulobacter sp. DMC95, assembly GCF_056313785.1. Classification (NCBI taxonomy): domain Bacteria; kingdom Pseudomonadati; phylum Pseudomonadota; class Alphaproteobacteria; order Caulobacterales; family Caulobacteraceae; genus Caulobacter; species Caulobacter sp. DMC95. The sequence goes on from NZ_JBQUZP010000005.1 coordinate 124,206, forward strand.
CCAAAACCGCCCGGCACGATCAGCACATCGCAGGTCTCGACGTCTGACAGCTTGGGCAGGTGGGCGAAGACCAGGCCGTCGGCCTCGATCTCGCCACCGGCCAGGCTGGCCACCGTGACCTTGGCGCCCGGTAGGCGGCACAGCACCTGATGCGGGCCGGTGAAGTCCAGGTGCGTGACGCCCGGGAACAGGGCGATCACGATCTGCAGGGTCTGGCTCATGCGATGGTCTCCGTCACAGTCTAGCGTGAAGATGGCTCGACGAGGCGCTGGCGGAAATGACATAGTTCCCGCGATTTCAGCCAAGGCGTCCGCCATGTCCCGTGCGATCGGCTTTCTCGTCTATCCCGGCTTCCAACTGCTGGACGCCACCGGCCCGATCGCGGCGTTCGAGATCGCCGGCCGGCTGTCGCCCGGCGCCTATAGCCTGCACTTCCTCTCGCTGCGGGGCGGCTTGATCCCCAGCACTTCCGGCATGGTCGTCCAGACCAAGGCCCTAGCCGAGGCGCCGCCGCTCGACACCCTGCTCATCGCGGGCGGCGACGCCGTGAAAGTCCCCGCCAGTTGCGCCGAGACCCTGGCCTTCGTGCGCGAGGCCGGCCGCTCGTCACGCCGCGTCGCCAGCGTCTGCTCGGGAACCTATGTCCTAGCCGAGGCGGGCCTGCTGGACGGCAAGCGCGCCACCACCCACTGGAGTCGGACCAAGGACTTCCAGCGTCGCTATCCGAACATCAGGCTCGAGCCCGATCGCATCTGGGTGCAGGACGGGGCGGTTTGGAGCTCTGCGGGCATCACCGCCGGCATCGACCTGTCCCTGGCCCTTATCGGCGCCGATGAGGGCGAGGCCGTCGCCCGTCGCACGGCCCAGCAGTTGGTGGTCTATCACCACCGCCCCGGCGGCCAGTCGCAGCACTCGGCGCTGATCGACCTGCGCCCCGGCCGCTTCGACGCCCTCCTCTCCTGGGCCCGCCAGAACCTGTCCGAACCGCTAAGCGTCGAACAACTGGCTGACCGCGCCGCCATGAGCCCCCGCAACTTCGCCCGCTTGTTCGCCCAGGAAACCGGCGTCACCCCCGCCAAGGCCATCGAACGCCTGCGCGTCGAAGCCGCCCGCGCCCTGCTCGACAGTCAGCCGCTGCAGGTCGAGGACGTCGCGCTGGAGACGGGCTTTGGCGATCCCGAACGGATGCGCCGGGCGTTTATCAGGGCGTTTGGGCAACCGCCCCAGGCGCTGCGGCGGGCGCGGGCGGGGTAGCGGGAACTTAGCAGCGCCCCCTCCGCCACGTCGCCTATCGGCGCCGCGCCACCTCCCCCGTTTCACGGGTGAGGAGGACGCAGCCTCCCTCCTGCCCCGCTTGCGGGGGAGGTGGCGCGCGGCGCAAGCCGCGTGACGGAGGGGGCGTACGCTGAACTTCGCCCCTACCCGCGCGGCCACTGGCTCAGGATGGTCTGGGCGTCGAAATAGTCGCGCCAGTAGACGATCTTACCGTCGACGACTTCATAGACGCCGGTCACCGGCAGTTCGACCCAGCCGTCTTTCAGGCGATGCCGGTCCAGGCGCTCGTGGAAGACGATCCCGCCATCGACGGCTTCGCGCAGGATCTGGAACTCATTCTCCAGGGTCGGCGCGAAGAAGGGCTCCAGCACTGCGCGCACACCGGCCGGGCCATGCACCCTGCCGATCGGCGGCGGGTTCGTATACTCGCAGGCCGGCGCCAGATGCTGGACGGCGGCGTCGTAGTCGAGGCGCTCCATATCCTTCATGAAGGCGCGGACAATCTGGGCGGGGGATTGGACGGTCGAGGACATGGCGTTACCTCTTGGGCGATCTCGCAAGCTTGTAGCGATCGCTACACGGTAACGCATGTAGCGGTCGCTACAAGCCCCTTCCAGGACCCGCGTCCTTAAAGCCCCGTCCGGTCCGTCGATCTCGGATCGTCCGCCACCTCGCCCGAGTGCAGCACTCCGTCGATGGCCCGGTCGCGCCAGGCGACGGTGCTGTCGTAGATCGCAGCGTCGGGGTCGATCACCGACAGCAGAACCCCTTCGGTCTGCGGCTCCAGGGCGCCGGTGATCACGCCATCGGGCCTCACACAAAAGGACGGCCAGCAGCTTCTCGGCGCCGAACTGTTCGGACAGCTGATCCACATGTTGTTGTTCGAGGCGGCCGCGATCATACCCGCCGGCATGGTGATGGCAGGCAGCGTCGTCCCCCTCGTCAGGTTATGACGGCCGACGTCGGCCTCCATGGCGGCGAACCGCTCGGCCGACAGCCCGCCCGCGTGGAAGCCGTGGAACATCAGCCGCACGCCTCGCCGGTGATAGGCGCGATAGAGCTCCGGATAGCGATAGTCGTGGCAGATCAGCACGCCGCAGCGCACGCCCCTGATCTCGAACACCGCAAAGTGGTCGCCAGGCGTGTAGTGGGCCAGGTCTCCGGTCAGGCCGGCCGCGTCACCGGCGCAGAAGCGCTTGTCATAACGGTCGACGAGGGCGCCCGAGGCGTCGATGACATAGGCGCAGTTGTGCGGCTTGCGTCCCTCGCCCAGCCGGTGCGCGGAGCCGAGGATCGTCCAGAGCCCAAGCGCGCCCGCCAGCGCCATGATCCGGCGGGTCGCCGCCTCCAGGCGCGGCCAGTCGAAGCCGTCGAAGCTGGCCAGGTCGACGCTGGCGTAGCCGGACAGGGCCGCTTCGGGGACATGGAGGACGTCCGCGTCCGCCGCCCTCGCCTGCCGCATCAGGCGCGCGATCGCCGCCGCATTGGCGTCGATGTCGGCGCTGACGGCGAACTGAGCGGTGGCGACCGTGAGGCTCACCCGCCGCGCTCCGCCCGCAGGATCGCCACCTCCTCCTGCAACTGCGCCAGGCGCTCGGCGTGCTCGCGGCAGAGGATCATCAGCTCATCGCTGCGCAGGGCGTCGACCTTGTCGATCACCCGCATGATCTCGAGCTCGGCGCGCAGGTTCACCGCATAGTCGTGCTCGGCGGTCAGGCGATCCTTCGCCGCCTGACGGTTCTGGCTCATCATGATCACCGGCGCCTGGATCGCCGCCAGGGTCGAGAGCAGCAGGTTAAGGAAGATGAAGGGATAGGGGTCGAAGGCCAGGTTCAGGGGCTTGAGCGCCAGGTTCAGCGCCATCCACAAGACCAGCGCCAGGGCGAAGCCGCCGATGAAGCCCCAGGAGCCGCCGACCGCCGCCACCTTGTCCGCCAGCCGGGTCCAGAAGGTGCCCTCGTCGAAGACCGCGCGGGGGTCCGAGGGCTGCTCGGCCAGGATCAGGTCGATGACCCGCTTCTGGACGTCGTTGAGCGCTTCGTAGGACTTGCCCAGCAGATCCATCGAAAGCTGGTCGAGACGATCGTGCGACATGGGGAGAGACTCGGCGGGAACACAGCCCCCATCATCGGCGGCGCGCCCCGAACGTGACAAGGCCGCGATTGACACGCGCGCCCCGGCAAGGCGACGCTTGGCCCGTCGGGTGGGGCTGACGAAATTTCACATCATCAATGGAGAAGCGCCATGGCCCATAAGTTCGTGATCAAGAAGAACAAGGCCGGCGAGTTCGTCGCCTACTTCACCTACAACAGCGAGACCATCTTCTGGACCGAGGGCTACGCGTCCAAGGCCTCGGCCAAGAACGCCATCGAGTCGATCAAGAAGAACGGCCCCGACGCCGAGATCGACGACCAGACGGATTGATCGGGACGCGACCCAAGGCTCCCCCGCGATGCGGGGGAGCGGCTTAAGGCGCCTTGACCCCTCCGCCCGTTCGGCATCTGATCATTGATAACAATGATACGGGAGGGAACCATGCCAGCCAACGGGCGCAAGAGCATCTTCATCACGGGCGCGGCCAGCGGCATCGGCCTGGCCTGCGCCAAGCGCTTCGCCAAGGAAGGCTGGTTCGTCGGCCTGTCGGACATCGACAAGGCCGGCCTCAAGGCCGCCCTGCTGGCCATCGGTCCTGAAAACGGCTCGATCCATCCCCTCGACGTTCGCGACCGCGAGGCCTGGGAGAACGCCCTCGGCGAGTTCGGCCGCGAGACCGGCGGTAAGGCCGACGCCCTCTTGAACAACGCCGGCGTCGCGCGCTTTGGCATGCTAAACGAGATGTCAGACGCCGACTGCGACATCCAGATCGACATCAATATCAAGGGCGTGATCAACGGGGCCCGCGCGGGCCTGCCGCTGCTGAAGGCGGCCGGCGGGAGGCTGATCAATGTGGCCTCGTGCGCCGGCCTCTACGGCTCACCGAAGCTGGCGGTCTATTCGGCCACCAAGTTCGCGGTGCGGGGTCTGTCAGAGGCGCTGGACGTCGAGTACGCCGCCTATGGCGTCAGCGTGGCCTGCGTCATGCCGTGGTTCGTCGAGACGCCGATCCTGAACGCGGCCTCGGACGGCTCCAACAAGTCGATGTCGGAGTCGCTGAAGGCCGGCGGGCTGGAGGTCTATCCCGTCGAGGACGCCGCCCAGGTGGTCTGGGAGGCGGCTCACGGCAAGGCGCTGCACTACCTGGTGGGCAAGCGGGCCAAGCAGATGCGCTTCGCCAGCAGCCACATGCCCGGCAGCGTCAGGAAGCAGCTCCGCTCCCGGCCCCTACTGTAGCCTTCAGGCCCTCCATCGTCGGCTTGTCGCTGGCGGGCGACTTCACCGGCGTCAGAGCCGGCGCCTTTGCGGCGGCCGGCGCGGAGGCCGGTTCGCTGACCGGGCCGATCGGACCACCCACGCCCGGCGCGCCAGTCGGCGTCTCCAGACGGGCCAGGCTCGTATAGGCCACCGGGCCATGACCGTCGGCGGTCAGGCTGGCGATCTCGGACGGCGCGATGTCGTCGACCGTCGGCGACTGGCTGGAAACACCGCTGCGGCGACCGAAGCGATAGAAGATGTGCATGCCCACCTGGGTCACGCGCTGCAGGCGCGGGCCCCAGCCCGGCGACACATGCACGGTGTGGAAGTGGGTGGCCGAACCGACCGGGCTCTCGATCGTGCCCGCCACGACGCGCGTGGCGACCTTGCGGGCCCGGCTCCAGGCGCCGATGTCGCGAGCGCGGCGCATCGAACCGTCGCAGGCGAAACTGAACTGGCAGCCCGTGCGGTTATAGGCGCCCTGGAATACGACGCCGCAGATCGACTTCGGGAAGGCCGGGTGACGCACGCGGTTCAGCACCACCTGGGCCACGGCCGCCTGACCGCTGGGGGTCTCGCCACGGGCTTCGTAGTAGACGGCCTGGGCCAGGCATTCGATCTCGCGCGAGCTCTGCAGGGCGTTGCCCAGCTGGAACGGACCTGCGCCCCCGCCGTTGAACATTGTACCGAAGCTGGCGCGCAGCATCAGAGGGCCGGTGCGGCCGCTCTGGCCGGGCAGCAGGGCCGAGCCAGCGCCTTCGAGGCGGGCGGCCAGCATGGCCGACTGACGATCGCGCTGATCGACGGCGGCGAAGAGATAGGGATCGTGACGCTTGGCCACGGCGAGCGCGCCGGGGTCCATACGCGTAGAAGCGCTGAGCATCGCCGCCTCGGAGAAGTCCCCCGAAGCGCCTTCCGCCAATCGGGCGACGCGGGCGTGGGTGGAGGCCGATTGGGCCAGGCCACCCAGAAGGTATACGCCGCCCAGGGCGAGACCCGTGATGGATCCCACCAATACGGCGCCGACCAGCCCGCGCGCGTCCGCGCGCGTCTGCGACTTGATATACAAAACTCGTGTCCTGCGCGGCGAGAGCCTCCGGCTCCCCGACAAATGCGCCCCGGAAACTCCGCGAAAATCACCGGCGGAGACGCTTCCGAAGCGGAGGATTGGCCGTATCACGCTGTGGCCAAGATCCTGCTTGTAGCGGCTTATGACGCATCAGTGACCGACTCGCAAGCACTGGACGCGCCGCGACATGGCCTCTGCGCCGATGCGTCGCGCAGACTAATCGTTAACACCTTGAATCCGCGCAAAAAGCTCAACAAGTCCGATCCGCGTTTTTTTGCCGCCGCGAAAGCCTTGCCACGCCTGTGCTCAACCGATCCTGGCGGAGTCTGAACCAGCGCTTATCGTTACTCGGCAACGACACAAGGTTAACGCCGCAGGCCTGCGCGGGGACTCTGAAGAGCCCCCGCGGGTCCTGGATCAGCGGCCGCGGATCAGGCGCCAACCGTGCACCACGATCTTGGTGAGATTGATCGCCACCGAAACCCAGAGGGCGATCTGGATGTTCAGATCCACGACCTTCTGCAGGTTCGCGAGGCCTGCGACCGTCGCCTCCGGCGCGGCCAGCGTAACCAGGGGCTGGAGAGGCCAGAGGGCCGCCGCCAGCGCCAGGCCGCCCACGGCGCAGGCGATCTCGGCGATGTTGCGCAGCGCCGTCCAGCCCGGCTTGATGACCTGGATCAGCGACGAGATCAGCTGGCCGACCGCGAGCAGAAGAATAGGCAGGTAGAAGTCCGCATAAATAGGCGTCTGGAACGTGATGTCGCCATGTCGGGTCTCGAGGACCTGACCGATCGGGAAGTGCACGAGACCCGTCCACCAACCAATGAACAGGAGGGTGGCCACCGCCTCGAACAGGCCATCGAAGCGGCTCTTGAAGAACCACTCCTTCGATTGAGGGACCTGCGGTAGTTCGCTGACCTTCCAGTTCTGGAAGCCGTCGGTCTTGATCCAGCCTCGCTCGATCGCGGCCCCGATCAGGGTCGCCGCGCCGATCAGGCTCAAGGCGGTGGGGATGAAGTCCGTGATCGTCCGCATCACCAGACGCGCATCGCCGTGCGCCGTCAGCAGGGCCACGCCGGCCGGGATCACCGCCGCCAGGGCGGCCACCGCCAGCAGCACCTTCACCCCGAACAGCCAGAACGGATAGATCTCCGGTCCGATCAGCGCCGTGCGGGGGCCATAGCGGCCGGCGACCGCGATCGGATGGCCGATCTCGCGCAGCAGCGCCTCGATCTCGCGCTTGTCCAGCGCGCGGCCCTGAGCCGCCTCCCGCTCCTCGATGCGGCTCACGATCAGGTCCCGCAGCTCGGCGACGATGTCCTGGCGCGAGTCTTTGGGCAGCAGGGCGGCCACAGCGCCCAGATAACGATCGATCAGATCGCTCATATCATGAGGTCCTTTGGTGAGAGTAGCGGCTGTCAAAGCAGCGGCTCGAGCGCGGCGTTGATCGCGCGCCATTCGTCGGCAAGGCGGACCAGCACGGCCCTCCCCTCGCTCGACAGCTGATAGAAACGCTTCTTGCGCTTGTCTTCCTCGCGCCATTCGCTGGCCAGCAGCCCTTGGGCCTCCAGCCGGCGCAGCATCGGATAGAGCGCCCCTTCGTCGATCTCTACGCCCACGGTCGAGAGCGCCTGACGCAGGCTGTAGCCGTAGCGCTCCTCCCTCAGCTGGGCGAGGACGGCGAGGATCAGGGTCCCCCGCCGCAGCTCCTGGCGGAGCGATTCAAAGATGTCCGTATCGGTCGGCATTCGGTGTGCGCCACATAGTGTGTATCACATGGTGTGTGATACACACTGTATGTCACACAGTATAACTCCGAGTCAAGGCGCCGAACTGCGTTCGTCGTCGCTCCATAGGTGTTCGTACCCACTGCCTTGGCTACAGGATTGCCGTAGGCTGGTCCTGAACAGGAGCCTCACCCATGCCGTGCACGATCCGTCCCCTCGCCGTCGCCATCCTGCTGGCTTGTGGGCTTCTGATGACGGGAACCGCCGCCGCCGCTCAGGCCTCTGCGGTCAACGGTCAGAAGCTGGCCCAGCGCCACTGCGGGGCCTGCCACGCGGTGAGCGGCCTCAAGAGCCCCCAGCCCGGAGCGCCAGCCTTCGCCAAGCTCTATCTGCGCTATCCGCCGGGCCGCGTGGATCAAGTGTTGTCCGAAGGCATGCTGTCGCCACAGTCGCCGCCGGAAGAAGGCTCAGGGCGAACCCATCCCCTGATGCCGCAGGTCAAGTTCGACGACGACCAGCGCGCCGACCTGAAGGCGTATCTGCTCAGCCTGGACCCGCGCTGACCCGGTTCAGGCCGCCGCCGTCAAGGCGGTGTTGATGCCGGCGTAGAGCGTGGCCGGGGTCACCGGCTTGGTGATGAATCCATCGGCGCCGGCGGCGAAGGCGGCCTCGCGGTGTTCGCGCGAAGCGTTGGCCGTCATCATCACGATCGGGGTGGCCGCGCCTCCCTCGCCGGCGCCCGCTTCCAGGCGGCGGATCTCGCGCGTCGCCGTCAGGCCGTCCATCACCGGCATCTGCATGTCCATCAGGATCAGGTCGAAGCGCTGCGCGGCCAGAAGGGTCAGCGCCTCGGCGCCGTTCTCGGCCATCACCAGCTCCGCACCGGTCGGTTCCAGCAGGAGCTCGACGACCCGGCGGTTGTTGGGATTGTCCTCGACGAGCAGGATCTTCATGGCGGCGGCGAGATCCGCCTCGCCCTCCGTCGAGGGCAAGACTTCCGGATCGGCGGTAGCCACCGGCAGCCGGACCCGGAACACGCTGCCCCGTTCGGCCCCGGCGACCGCCTCGATGTCGCCGCCCATCATTCGCGCCAGTGCGCGGCAGATGGTCAAGCCAAGGCCCGTGCCGCCGAACCGGCGCGTCACCGAGGCGTCGCCTTGGATGAAGGGCTCAAACAGCATGCGCTGCATGTCCGACGAAAGGCCCACGCCCGTGTCGCGCACCTCGATGAGCAGCGTCTGCGCGGCCGCGTCAGAACCCTCGACCTCTACGCTGACCCCGATGGCGCCCGCGTCAGTGAACTTGATGGCGTTGGCCAGCAGGTTCCAGAGGATCTGGCGGATCTTCTGGGCGTCCCCGCGATAGCGCGCGCCGGGCGGCGCTGACACCGCGACGTCGAACTTGAGCCCCTTGTTGTCGGCCTTGATCTTGAAGAGGTCGGTTGACGAGCGCACCAGGTCCTCGATCCCGAACGGAACGATCTCCAGCTCCATGCGCTCGGCCTCGATCTTGGCCAGGTCCAGAAGGGCGCTGAGGATCGACTCCAGGGTCGTCCCGGACTCGACGATGATCTCGACCATCTCCCGCTGGCGATCGGTCAGTTGGCTTTGGCGCAAAGCCGAGGCCAGGGCGATCACGCCGTTCAGCGGCGTGCGGATCTCATGGCTCACATTGGCCACGAACTGCGATTTGACCTGGCTGGCGCGCTCGGCCAGCTCAAGCGCATCGCGCAGCTCGGTCTCGCGCGCGCGCAGCTCGGTGACATCGATGAACGACGTCACCGTCAGGGTCGGCGGCTCGCCCACCTTGTCGAAGATCGGCAGCGAATTGACGCTGAGCCAGCGCAGCGGGCCATGCGGCAGATGCACCCCCAGAACAAAGTTCAGCACGGGCTTCTGCGTGGCCAGACAGACCATCGACGGCTGCGCCTCGACGGGCAGCGGCGCCCCTGAGGCGTCGACAATCCGCCAGTCGTTGTCGACCGAGCTCTTGCCCAGCAGCTGGTCGGGAGTCAGACCAAGAAGCGTGGCGGCGGCGGGGTTGTGCCGCAGGATGGTGCTGGTCCGATCCTGCAGCACGACCCCCTCGCGCATGGCCGCAAAGATCGTCCGGAACTGCACGCCTTCGGCCGCCAGGTTCAGCAGTTGCTGGGCCTGGACATCGGCCAGATCACAGCGCGCACGCATCTCGATCAGGCGCGCGGTGATCCGCGCCAGGCGTTCGAGGGCCTGAACCTCCCTGGCCGTCCAGTCGCGCGGTTTTTGGTCGATGACGCCGACCGCGCCTATGGCGACGCCCTGCTCAGTGATGATCGGCACGCCCGCATAGCTGCGGACGTGCTCAGGACCCGTTACGAGACGATTATCCTTGAACCGCGCGTCCAAGGTTACATCGGGCACGAGCAGCGTGTTGGCCTGCGCCACAGCGTGCGCGCAAAAAGAGACTTCCCGCTCGGTTTCGCAGACATCTATACCGATGCGCGCCTTGAACCACTGGCGATGGTCGTCGAGCAGGGACACGACCACGATCGGCGCCTGGCAGGCGTCTTGGGCCGCGTGAACGATATCGTCGAACTCCGGCTCGGGCGGCGTGTCCAGGATGCCCAGGTCCAGCAGCGCCCGAACCCGGGCGATCTCCCGAGCCGTTACAGATATGTCCATCGCTGCGACCGCACCCCAAACTTCGCGCCGACGGCCTTAGTACTTGATTTGGGGTGATTGCCGCCCTTCGCGTGGGGTCGCGGGGATGTCGCTTTTTGACGCAGGCGCCGGTGCGCCCGCACGCGCTGTCTTGAGCTGATGCCCCACCGCGACGATGGCCTCGAGCGCCGGGACAAGGCCTTCGCCCAGCGCCGTAAGCGCGTACTCCACGGACGGCGGCGAGGTCGGCTGAACGGTGCGCGACAACACGCCCTTGGCTTCCAGGTCCTTGAGGCGCTGGGACAGCACCTTGGCCGACACCGGCGGAATGTCGGTCCGCAGTTCGCTGAACCGCCTTGGGCCGGCGCGCAGATGCCAGATCACGTTCGGAGCCCATGCCCCGGCGATCACGGCCATGCATTCGGTGAGGGCGCAGGGCTCGGGCGGCGGCGCGCTGCGGTTCTTGCGGACTTTCAGGGCCATGCCGGACTTTCGGTTACCGCCAGGAAACGTCAAAACGCGGTAACTTCTGGAAACTAGGTTGGCAAGGGTGATCTATGCCCATAGGTGCGCGGCGGCACTCAAACTGGAGACGTCGCCATGCAACTCTACTTCAAGCCCGGCGCCTGTTCGCTGGCCGCCCGCATCACCCTGACCGAGCTGGGGCTGCCGTTCACAGCCATTCCCGTGGACACCGCCAAGGGAACCACAGCCACCGGCGCGGACTACAAGCAGATCAATCCCAAGGGCTATGTCCCGGCGCTGGAGATCAGCCCGGCCGTCGTGATCACCGAGAACCCGGCCATCCTGCAGTACTTGGCTGACCTCGCCCCCGAGCGGGGCCTGGCGCCGCCTGCGGGCAAGCTGGAGCGCGTCCGGCTGCAGGAGTGGTTGGCCTTTACATCGTCCGAGCTGCACAAGGCCTTCGCGCCCTGGTTCTCGGGACGGGCGATGAGCGCGGACGAGAAGGTCCGGGCCGAGGCCCATCTGGAGCGACGCCTCGACGACGTCGAGCGCCAGCTCGCCGACGGTCGGAGCTATCTGCTGGGCGAAGGTTTCACCGTCGCCGACGCCTATCTGTTCGTGGTCCTGAACTGGACGCGCTTCATCGGCGTCGCCTTGGCGGGCTGGCCCTACACGGCGCGGTTCGTCGACCAGGTCCAGGCGCGTCCGGCCGTTCGCAAAGCGCTGGTCGAAGAAGGCCTCCTGCCCGCCGGAGACGCCGCATGAGCGACTTCGCCGGCGTCCAGGACGCTCTCCAGAAGTACTTCGACGCGCTCTACGCCTGCGACGTAGACCTGCTGGCGGAGGTCTTTCACCCTCGCGCGATCTACGCGACCGCCGACGAGACACCGCCCCTCTATCGGGACATGCCCACCTATTTCGAGGTGGTGCGCGGACGCACCCCACCGGCGGCCTCGGCCGATCCGCGTCGGGACATCATCGACGAGATCGCCTTCGCCGGCGACAACGCCGCCGCCGCCCGGGTGCGCTGCACGCTGGGCGCGCGCGACTTCGTCGACCTCCTGACCCTGGTGCGCGAGGACGGCCGCTGGCGGATCATCGCCAAGGTCTTCCAGATCATCGAGAAAGGATGAGCCCATGCCATATGTGAACATCCAGGTGACGCGCGAAGGCGTCACCGCCGAGCAGAAGGCGCGGCTCATTGAAGGCGTCACAACCCTGCTGACCGAGGTGCTGGGCAAGGACCCGGACACCACCTTCGTCGTCATCGACGAGATCGCGCTTGAAAACTGGGGCGTCGGCGGCTTGCCCGTCGAGGCCTACAGGGCGCGCAGGCGGGCCGCCAAGACCTGATACGCCGGACGCGGACGCGGCGTTCAAGGAACGCCGCGTCCGCGATCAAGCCTCGGGGCTCTCGCGCCCGGCTGAACGGCCTGGAACCCTGACCGGCGGCGTTCATGCCAAAGGTCGACGAACGCCGATACGGCGTTAAGTCGGCGTAAACCTCGCCTATCGCAAAAACAACTTTGGAGGCCGGGGGATCGCAGGCCTCACGGGGGAATTGCGATTTGGTCGGGGGCGGCGTCAGTCTGAACGCCTTGCGCGGCGCTGCGGCCTTGTCCGAAGCGGATGCGCGGCTTGCGAGCGCAGGGAACCGCGCGTCGACCGGTCGGCGCATCGACTCGGCGCGCGACAACGGCGCCACTTGGAGCATCTCCCGGCGCATGGCGACTGAGGCGCGGAGCTTTCAGGTCGTCAATGACAGCCTGGCGCGGGGCGCGTCGCTGTTGGATGTCGCCGCCGCCGGCGTGGAGCAGATCCACGATTTCCTGGCGCTGGCCCGTGAGAAGGCGCTGGCGCTGCGCGATCCGTCTCTCGACGAACCGTCCAAGCAGGCCTTGGTCGCCGACGTGCAGATGCTTGTCGGCCAGATCAACCGCGTCGCCATGCAAGCGGTCTTCGACGGCAAGCGGCCGTTGGCAGACAAGCTGACGACCGGCTCGGTGACCTACAGCCAGACCAGCTACAACCCGGTGACCACCGCCGCGACGCCGGCGAGCCTGGGAGGCGCGTTCGTCAACGCCTCGGGCGTGGCCGCCCAGACCTTCCTCCGCGACGGCGGCGCCACGCCGGGCCGCATCGACCTCTATCTGGACGCCTACGGGGTGCCGGACGTCCTCGAGATCTGGCAAGGCGGCGCGCGGCGGGCGGCCACGGGCCAGGCCTATGTCGGCGGCGGCGCGACGGTGGCGGCGGGAACGGCCGTGTCCGGCCGCTCCATTCTCAGCTTCGACTACAGCCCCATAAGCGGCCGCGACATCGAGTTTCGCTTCAACGAGTCGGGAAGTCTGGCCGGTACGGCGTGGGCGGTCGATGCGATCGCACTTCAGCCCCTGGCCAGCGTGCGGCCGACGACGACCACCACCAGCTTCACCGTGCCGGACGTCACCACCTCGTCGGCCACCGGCTACGACTTCGCGTCGGACCCCAACGGCGGGACCGAGCTTGTCACCTCGCAGCCGCTGACGGCCGAGGCGCTCGACCTCGACACCATCGACTGGACCAATGTCGGCGGGATCCTTGAGGTGGTCGAGCAGGCTCTGAACACCACGCGCGCGGCGGGCCTTTATTTCGGCGGACGGCAGCAATCCTTCGCCGGACTGATGGTCCAGAACAGCCTGATGAGCGACACGCTATCGACCGGTGTCGGTAATCTGGTCGATGCGGATCTGGCGCGCGAGTCCGCCCGGCTCCAAGCCCTGGAGGCCTCGGCCAGCCTCGCCAGCCAAGCGCTGTCGATCGCCAACGGCCAGCAGAGCTGGGTCCTCGGCCTGTTCAACTGACCGCTCCCACTCCACCGCTTCGAGGGGGCCAAGGTTTGCGCGGCTGCGGCGCCGAACGTATCTTCCCGCCGAAAGGGGACGATCACCTTGTCCAGAACCAAGGGCGCTAGGGACCTCGACCACGAGGCCAAGCGCCGCGACTTGTTGGAGAAGATGACGCTCCACCTGATGGCGCGTGGGGGCGAGCGTGCGAGCTATCGCGATCTCGCGGCCGCCGCCGAGGTGTCGCCGCCGACCCTGCGCCACTATTTCGGCGACCGCCGGGCGGTGATCGAGGCGGTGCTGGAGGAGTGCTTGCGGCGCGGCCGTACGGGTCTCGACGCCCAGCGCCTCAGCGACCTGCCCTTCGAGGCCTCGATCTACACCTACGCCCGCAGCCTAGTCGACGCGCTGCGCGCGGAGAAGACGGTGCGCCTGGGCGATGTTTTCGCCCTCAGCCTGGCAGAGGGCCTGATGGACCCGAGCTACGGCCGGCCCGCGCTGGAGCATATCGTCGAGCCGACCTTGCAGGCCCTGGAGGCTCGGCTCCAGTTGCACATCGCGCGCGGCGAGATGCGAGCTGACGTCGACCCGCGCATGGCGGCGCTGCAACTGGTGTCGCCGCTGCTGCTGGCCTGCCTGCACCAGGACCAGCTGGAGGGCGCTCACCTGCGCGCCATGAACCTTGAGAAGCTGATCGCCAGCACCTGCGGGGCGTTCCTGCGCGCGTTCGCGACTTCACCGCCCGTATGGGGGACCGACGAGCCGCCGGAGCCGGTGCTGGCGGCGGCCGATTGGCGCTAGACGTCACCGTAAACCCTTAAGCGGTTTGCCGCCCTTTCTTTATACCACTTGATACACTAAATAACCCTCGATCAGGTTTGACCGAGGGAGACGCCACATGGACGGCGCGATCCATATCCTCGAGCCCCGCAGCGACAGCGCCCCGCGCGCCGGCGTCGGCGCCGCCAGGGCGATGGCCGTGCTGGGCGGCCTGGGCCTCATTCCCTTTGTTGCGCCGCCGCTGCTGTTCCTGGCCGGCGTGCTGCCCGCCGGGATCGCCTGGATCGCCCAGGCCGCCTATGCCGGCGCGATCCTGGCCTTTCTCGGCGGCGTCCGGGCGGCGCAGGCCGCGCTGGGGGCGCGGGCGGACATCGCCACCCTGGTGATCGCCATGGCCCCGCCGATCGTCGGCTTCGCCGTCGCGGCCCTGGTGGCCGGCGCGGGGTCCCCCGCTCTCGTCTCGGCCGGCCTGCTGGGTCTGGCCGTAGCGCTCGCCGCGCAGGGCGTCTGGGACATGACGGCTCAGAGCCTGCCGGACTGGTACCGCAAGCTGCGCCTTCCGCTGACGATCGTGGCCTGCGGGTCTCTGCTGGTCGGCGCCCTGCTGGCGAGCGCGCCGGCATGAGCGGACGCCTCGCCGTCGTCGTAGGCGCCAGCGGCGGTTTGGGCCGCGCCTTCCTGGCGCGTCTGGCCGCCGAGCCCGGCTGGAGCGCCGTCATCGGCGTCGGCCGCGTCCGTCCGGACGACTGGCCCGAGGAAACTCGCACCCCGTTCCTGGCGCTGGACCTGCTGGACGAGACCGCCCTCGCCGACCTCGCCCGCCAACTGCGTGAGCGGGGGAGCCTCAGCCTGCTGCTGATCGCCACCGGCCTATTGCACGACACCGACCTGACGCCGGAGAAGAGCATGCGCGCGGTCAGCGCCGCAGCGATGCAGCGGCTGTTCGAGGTCAACACGATCCTTCCGAGCCTGGCGCTCAAGCACCTGACCCCGCTGCTGCCCAAGGAGGATTCCAGTCTCGTCGGCGTCCTGTCGGCGCGGGTCGGCAGCGTCGGCGACAACCGGCTGGGCGGCTGGCACGCGTATCGCGCCAGCAAGGCGGCGCTGAACATGATGATCCGCTGCCAGGCGCTGGAGCTGCAACGCGAGCGCCCGCGCGCCGTCTGCGTGGCGCTGCATCCCGGCACCGTCGCCACCAGCCTCAGCGCCCCGTTCGCGCGCTCGCCCAAGACCCTGTTCACCCCCGACGACGCCGCCCAGCGCCTGCTCAAGGTGCTGTCCCAGCTGGAGCCCGCCCAAAGCGGCGGCTTCTTCGCCCATGACGGCCAGCCCATCCCCTGGTGAGCCGCTCGCCCTTCCCCCCTCGGAGACGCCCCGCATGTTGATCCCCAGCGATGTCGCCCGCGCCGTCCGCCGCACGACCACGACCTTCGTCCTCAACTGGATCGACGCCCGTCAGCGGGCGATGGACCTGGACCCGCTGGAGTTCCTGATCGTCCACACGATCGCCGCCGCCAACCTGCAGCACCTGCCCAACAGCCAGCGCGCCGGCCTGAGCGATCCCGAGGCCGGCGACGAGCGCCACCCGGTGTCGATCGAGGGCGTGGCCGCCGCGCTGAACGTCTCCAGCGAGACCGTCCGCCGTCGCCTGAAGGCCCTGGTCGCCCGCGGCCTCGTCGAGCGCATGGGCCCGCTGGAGGACGACGACGGCGAGCGCAGCGGCCTCAGCGCGGGCCTGGCCATCAACCTCAAGGCGCTGGAGAACCCCGCCATGCGCCGGTCGCTGGGCCTGGAGCTGTCGCAGCTGTGGCGCCTGCTGCTGTCGCTGGAGCAGCTGGGCGTCATCCGCATCAACCGCCAGCACATCGCCAACATGGCGGCGTAAGGGACGGGCCTTGCCGCCACTCTGCTGCCACGCCCCGTCAGCAGGCCCCCTAGCCTTCGCCCCCGCGCGCTCCTAACTTGGCGACATGCCTTCTCGCGACACCTCCGGCGTCTCCGACGTCTCGACGCCCTTCGTGCTGGACACGGTTCCCGGCGGCGCGATCCCGGCGTTGTGGACCCCGCACCGCCCCTCGCGGCCCGACAAGTCCGAGGGCGGCAAGAAATTCAAGCTGGTCAGCGACTACCAGCCCGCCGGCGACCAGCCGACCGCCATCGCCGACCTGGTCGAGGGCCTGGAGAACGGCGACCAGGACCAGGTGCTGCTGGGCGTCACCGGCTCGGGCAAGACCTTCACCATGGCCCAGGTCATCGCGCGCACCCAGCGCCCGGCCCTGATCCTGGCCCCGAACAAGACCCTGGCCGCGCAGCTCTACAGCGAGATGAAGTCGTTCTTCCCCGAGAACGCGGTCGAGTACTTCGTCAGCTACTACGACTACTACCAGCCGGAAGCCTACGTCCCCCGGACCGACACCTATATCGAGAAGGACTCCTCGATTAACGAGCAGATCGACCGGATGCGCCACTCGGCCACCCGGGCGATCCTGGAGCGCGACGACGTCATCGTCGTGGCCTCGGTCAGCTGCATCTACGGCATCGGCTCGGTCGAGACCTATACGGCCATGACCTTCACCCTGGAGGTCGGCCAGCGGGTGGACGAAAAGCAGCTGATCGCCGACCTCGTGGCCCAGCAGTACAAGCGCAACGACCAGGCCTTCGAGCGCGGCACGTTCCGCCGCCGGGGCGACACCATCGAGATCTTCCCCGCTCACTACGAGGACCGCGCCTGGCGCGTCACCATGTTCGGCGACGAGGTCGAGGCCCTGGCCGAGTTCGACACCCTGACCGGCAAGAAGACGGCCGACCTCGAGATGATCAAGGTCTACGCCAACAGCCACCACGTCACCCCGCGCCCGACGCTCCGGCAGGCGATCGTCGAGATCAAGAAGGAGCTGAAGGAGCGCCTCGACTGGCTGGTCGCCAACGGCAAGCTGCTGGAAGCCCAGCGGCTGGAGCAGCGCACGACCTTCGATCTGGAGATGATCGAGACCACCGGCTCGTGCGCCGGCATCGAGAACTACAGCCGCTACCTGTCGGGCCGCAAACCCGGCGAGCCGCCGCCGACCTTCTTTGAATACATCCCCGACAACGCCCTGCTCTTCACCGACGAGAGCCACCAGACGGTTCCGCAGATCGGCGCCATGTACAAGGGCGACCGCAACCGCAAATGGACCCTGGCCGAGTACGGCTTCCGCCTGCCCAGCGCCCTCGACAACCGCCCCCTCAAGTTCGAGGAGTGGGACGCCATGCGGCCGCAGTCGGTGCATGTCAGCGCCACCCCGGCCGCCTGGGAGCTGGAGCGGGCCGGCGGCGTCTTCGCCGAGCAGGTCATCCGCCCCACCGGCCTGATCGACCCGCCGGTCGAGGTGCGCCCCGTCTCTAAGGACGGCGCGAGCCAGGTCGACGACGTGGTCGACGAGATCCGCCAGACCATCGCCAAGGGCTACCGCACCCTGGTCACCGTCCTCACGAAAAAGATGGCCGAGGATCTGACGGAATACCTGAACGAACAGGGCATCCGCGTCCGCTACATGCACAGCGACGTCGACACCATCGAGCGCATCGAGATCATCCGCGACCTGCGTCTGGGCCACTTCGACGTGCTGGTCGGCATCAACCTGCTGCGCGAAGGCCTCGACATTCCCGAGTGCGGCCTCGTGGCCATTCTCGACGCCGACAAGGAAGGGTTCCTGCGCTCGGAGACCAGCCTGATCCAGACCATCGGCCGCGCCGCCCGCAACGTCGACGGCAAGGTCATCCTCTACGCCGACCGCGTCACCGGCTCGATGGAGCGGGCCATGGCCGAGACCGCCCGCCGCCGCGAGAAGCAGCACGCCTATAACCTGGCCAACGGCATCACGCCCGAGAGCGTCAAGCGTGACATCAAGGACATCCTCAACAGCCCATACGAGCGCGGCGACCGCGTGCTGGTGCCGATGGGCATGTCGGAGACCGACGACCGCCCGTTCAGCGGCGACAACTTCAAGGCCGCGCTCAAGGACCTGGAGGCCAAGATGCGCGAGGCCGCCGCCAACCTGGAATTCGAAACCGCCGCCCGCCTGCGCGACGAGATCAAGCGCATGAAGCTTATGGACCTGGAGTTCGCCAACGAGGTGCTGTCAGCCACCGGCGAAGACGTCGACAAGTCAGCGCCGAAACGCCTCCGCGCCGAGATCCGCGAGGAAAAGGCGGCGGAGTTCAGGAAGAAGCGGCGGTAGCGACGCAAGGGGCCTATTCGCGCACAGAGCCCTTGCGGCGGCGCGCGGCGCTCTGTCAGGAACCGGACATTGGGCTCGCCGTTGTAGCTGCACAAACGTACGCTCAAGCTCGGAGGCAAGCCGCGCATGACC
Source organism: Caulobacter sp. DMC95 (assembly GCF_056313785.1). Classification (NCBI taxonomy): domain Bacteria; kingdom Pseudomonadati; phylum Pseudomonadota; class Alphaproteobacteria; order Caulobacterales; family Caulobacteraceae; genus Caulobacter; species Caulobacter sp. DMC95. Next base: position 142,689 of record NZ_JBQUZP010000005.1, read on the forward strand.
AGACGGGCGGCGCTGCAGACAGCGTACCTCCAGGCCACGACTCACGGGATTGCGGGCGGTTGTGGTCCTGCTCAGCCCGCGCCCCCGCGCGACTGAGACGGTCCCAACTATGCCCCAGCACGGCGCCCAGATCGGCCCTACGCCAGACTGGCTACCGCACGAGCGGCCAATGCTCCCTGGCTCGCCGTCGACTCCCAATTTCCCGACCGGCTTTCGGGTCATCTACGGGCTGATCGGTCTGCTGATCGGCGTCACCGGTTCACTGGGCTCGGCGCTGATCCAGGTCAATCTGCCGGCCATCCAGGGCTCGCTGGGGCTGACCCCGACCCAGGGCGCCTGGCTGACGACCGTCTATGTCATGACCAACATCTCGATGAACCTACTGCTGGTGAAGTATCGCCAGCAGTTCGGCATCCGCCGGTTCACCCTGGTGTTCCTCAGCCTCTACACCCTGGCCGCCTTCGCCCACCTGGGCCTGGACAATTACCCCATGGCGCTGGCGCTGCGAGCCATCAGCGGCGTCGGCGCCGCAGCGCTCACCGCGCTCGCCATGTTCTACATGCTGCAAGCCTTTCCGGCATCGTTCCGGATCGGCGCCCTGGTGCTCGGCGTCGGCGTCTCCCAGCTTGGCGGACCGCTCGCCCGGATCATCTCGACCAGTCTTCTGGACGCGGCCTACTGGCAAGGCCTCTACGCCGTGGAAGCCTGCCTGGCCGCCGCCTGCCTGGCCGCAGTCACGCTCTACCGCCTGCCGACAGGCGTGCGCATCCATGTGTTCGAGGGCGTCGACGCCCTGACTTTCGCCCTGCTCGGCGTCGGATTGGGCCTCCTGGTCGCGGTACTGGGACTGGGCCGCATCGTCTGGTGGTTCGAGGCGCCATGGCTCGGCTGGTGTCTGATCGGCGCGGTCGTGCTGCTGGCCGCCGGCGCCCTGGTGGAGCATAGGCGCGCCCACCCGTTGATCGACACCCGCTGGGTCGCCACCGGCGCCTTCCTGCGCTTCGCCCTCAATGTCGCCCTCGTGCGGGTCATCCTGTCGGAGCAAAGCATCGGCGCGGCCGGACTGATGCAGGCTCTGGGCCTCGCGCAGGAGCAGCAGCGGCTGCTCTATGGCGTGGTGTTGGCCGCGACCGTCGCAGGCGTCGTGATCAGCGCTGTGACCCTGACCCAGAAGACCCTGCCCGTGCAGTTCCTCGGCTCGGTCCTGCTGATCGCCGCCGGCGCGTTCCTCGACGCCCGCGCCACGCCGCAGATCGGCCCGGCGAACCTGTTCCTCAGTCAGGCGCTGCTCGCCTTCGCCGCCGCGATGTTCCTCGGGCCGTCCTTCATGTTCGGGATCGGACAGCTGCTCGCCCGAGGCCTGGGCTCGATCATCACCTTCTCTGTGATGTTCGGCGTCGCCCAGAACCTGGGCGGCCTCTTCGGTGTCGCCATGTTGGGCACGCTGCAGACGGTCCGCGCCCAGCAGCACGCCGTCGGCCTTGCCGAACGGCTCACCGCGACAGACCCCAGCGTCGCGGCGACGTTGCAAGGTTATGCCGGCGTCTATGCGTCTACCCAGACCGATCCAGCGCTGCGCTCCGCCGACGCCGCCGCGCTTCTTACCCAGCAGCTGACCCAGCAGGCCAACATCCTGGCGTTCAACGACGTGTTCCTGGTCATCGGCGTCGTGGCCCTGCTGCAGTTCTTCTACGCCGGCTTCCTGTTCTTCCGCCTCGCCAGGCGTATGGCCGCCGCGCCGTCCGCCCCGGCTTCCGCCGTTCCCGTCCGAGAGACCGCATGACCGACGCGCCCTCGCCCGCTCCGCAACCCAACCCGCAGCCGGAGGACCGCGGCGCCGCAGCTCCACCGCCCTCGCGGCCCGCGCCGCCGTCGGCGCGCGTCGTCCTGCTGACCTTGGGCGCCGCGCTGCTTCTGGTGCTGCTGATCCTGTTCTTCTGGAGGCTGCCGCCGTTCGGAGGATCGCTGCAGCGCACCGACAACGCCTATGTGCGCGGCCAGGTCACAGTAATCGCTCCGCAGCTGGGCGGTTATGTCGTCAAGGTCATGGCCCGCGACTTCGAGACCGTCCGCGCCGGCCAACCGCTGTTCGAGATCGACCAGCGCATCTACGCGCAACGGCTGGATCAGGCCCGCGCTACCCTGGCCGCCCGCGAAGCGGAGCTGGCGAACTCCGCGCAGACGCGCGCCTCGCGTGAGGCGGCGCTGCAAAGTCGCGAGGCGGACATCGGCGCGGCCCAGGCTCAGGTCGAGCGGGCGCGCGCCGACATGGCGCGGGTGGCCGAGCTGGCTACCGATGGGTCGGTTTCGCTGCGCGAACGCGACCAGGCACGCGCCACGCTGCGCGCGGCGGAGGCGACGCTGACCTCGGCCCGCGCGGGCGGCGAGATCGCCCGTCAGGACCTGCGGTCGGTCGGCGTTTCGCGACAAAGCCTCGAAGCCGGCGTCGCGGCGGCGAAGGCGGCGCTGCGGCTAGCTGAGATCGACATGGCCAACACCATCGTCTTGGCCCCGAGCGACGGCCAGCTGGGCCAAGTGGGCGTGCGGCTTGGACAGTTCGTCACCGCGGGCAGTCAGCTGGTGACCTTGGTGCCGCCGCAGCGCTGGGTCATCGCTAACTTCAAGGAGCGCCAGTCGGGCCGCATGCGGCCGGGCCAGGCGGCGCGCGTCACGGTCGACGCGCTGGGCGACCAGCCTTTCACCGGGCGCGTCGAGCAGATCTCGCCGGCCACCGGCTCGGAGTTCAGCATCCTCCCCGCCCAGAACGCGACCGGCAACTTCACCAAGATCGCCCAGCGCCTGCCTGTGCGCATCGCGCTGGATCCCGGACAGCGGGACCTCAATCGCCTGCGCCCCGGCATGTCGGTCCAGGCCGAGGTTGACACGGCCTCGGGGAGCGACCGCTGATGCGACGCGGCCTGCTTCTTCTGGCGAGTTGCGGCGTGCTGGCGGCCTGTGCGACGCCGGGCCCCGAGACCGCGCCGCCCTCCGAAGCCGCGATTGCGCCGCCCGAAGGCTGGCGCGCGACCGTCAAGCCCGGCCCGACGGCTGTCGCCGCCGACTGGTGGAACGCGTTTGGAGACGCCCGCCTGTCGAGTCTGGTCGCCGCCGCCCTGGTCCGCAACGCCGACCTCGGGGTCGCCGAGGCGCGCGTGCGCGAAGCCGAGGCCCAGAGTCGGTTGGCCCAGGCGGCGCTCCTGCCGACCGTCAGCGTCTCGGCCGGCGCCCAGAGAAGCCGCGAGCTGAACGCCTTCGGCCAGCCGACCACCACCACCGCGTTCCAGCCCCAACTCCAGGTCGCCTACGAGGTCGACCTGTGGGGTCGCGTACGAGCCGCCGACCGGGCGGCCCGCGCCAGCCTGCAAGCCAGCGGCTACGCCCGTGACGCCGCCCGCCTGTCGGTGGCCGCCGCCGTCGCGCGGGCCTATGTCGCCCTGGTCTCGCTGGACGCTCAACTGACCATCGCGCGCGCCACAAAGGTCTCGCGCGAGGAGTCCACCGCCCGCGCCCGCCGCCGGGCGCAGGAAGGTCTTACCTCCGACTTGGAACTGCGGCAGGCGGAAGGCGAACTGGAGACCGCCATACAGCGCGTGCCGGCCCTCGAGCTGGCCATTCGACGACAGGAGACCGCCCTGACCTTGCTGGTCGGGGACGCATCCGGTCCGGTCGCGCGAGGCGCCCTGGCCGATCTGACGATCCCGCAGCCCGCAGCGCCCCTACCCTCGACCCTGCTGACCCGCCGCCCGGACGTCGCCCAGGCGGAGGCGACCCTCGTCACCGCCGACGCGAGCCTCGCAGCCGCTCGCGCCGCCTTCCTGCCCCAGGTGCGCCTGTCGGCGTCCGGCGGGGGCCTCTTTGTCGAAAAGCTGGATCCGGTGACGATCTGGACCCTGGGAGCCAGCGTGTTAGCGCCGATTTTCGACGGCGGCCGCCTGCGCGCCCAATCTGACGCGGCCGCCGCGCGACGCGATCAGGCCGCGTTCGCCTACCGCAAGGCCGCCCTGACGGCCTTCAGCGAGGTCGAAGGCGCGCTGGAGGGCATAGGTCGCCTTACCGAGCAGGAAGACGCCGCCGTCCGTCGGAGCGCAGCAGCCGCCTCAGCGCTCAACCATGCGCAAAAGCGCTACCGCGCAGGCTATGTCGGCTATATTGAGGAGCTGGACGCCCAGAGAGCGCTGCTCACGGCGGATCTGGCCCTGGCCCAGGCCCGTGAGGCCCGGTTGCTGAATGTGGTCGCTCTCTACCAGGCGCTGGGCGGCGGCTGGCGCTGACCCCGGCGCCGGAGCCGGAAGTCACCGCTCGCCGACGGATCCGGCCTGAGCCTTGGCCAGCTTGGCGACCGTGGCCAGGAGCACGCCGGCGACCACGGGCTTTTGCTGGACGGCGTCGAAGCCGTCGGCGCGCCAGGCGGCGGGGTCGGCGTCGAGGGTCTCGCCGGTCAGGGCGATGATCGGCACGGCCGGGTCGCCGCCCTCGCCCCGGCGGATGCGGCGGGCGGTCTCGCGGCCGTCCAGAACGGGCATGTGCAGGTCGAGCAGCACGAGGTCGGCCGGAGCCGACTTCAGGCTGGCCAGGGCGGCCGCGCCGTTGTCGGCGACGGCGACGCGAGCCCCGACGGCCTCGAGGATGGCGCGGGCCACGGCCTGGTTCACCGGGTGGTCGTCAGCGACCAGCACTGTCAGCCCGGCCAGGCTGGCGGGGACCTCGGGCGCCGGGGCCTCGGCGAGCGGCGGCGGAGGCTCGGCGGGGCGCTCGACGACGGGCAGCGGCAGGGTCAGGCGGAAGGTCGAGCCCGAACCGAGGTCGCTGTCGACGGTGATCGCCCCGTCCATCAGTCCGGCCAGCTGGCTGCAGATCGACAGGCCAAGGCCGCTGCCGCCGAAGCGGCGGGCGATCGAGGCGTCGGCCTGGGAGAAGGACTGGAAGAGCCGGCCCTGCTGCTCGGGCGTCATGCCGATACCGGTGTCAGCGACGTCGAAGACGACCGTGCCCGAGGCCTCGCCCGGCCGGGCGCTGAGGGCCACCCCGCCCGACTTGGTGAACTTGACCGCGTTGGAGACGAGGTTGCCGAGGATCTGGCGCAGGCGGGTGGGGTCGCCCAGCCGGTAGGCGTCCAGCCCGGGCGCGAGGGTCAGCACCAGCTCCAGGCCCTTATCGGTCGCGGCGGGGGTCCACAGGGCGCGCAGGTCGGTCAGCAGCTCGGCCAGGTCGAACGGCTGGCGCTCGATCTCCAGCTTGCCGGCCTCGATGCGCGAGATGTCGAGCACGTCGTTGAGCAGGGTCATCAGGTCCTCGCCCGAGCGCTTGAGCAGCGCGGTCTGGCGGGCCTGGTCGGGGCCGAGATCGGCGCGCGACAGGGCGTCGGTCATAGCCAGCACGCCGTTCATCGGGGTGCGGATCTCGTGGCTGATCATGGCCAGGAAGGCGGACTTGGCCTCGCTGGCCTTGAGGGCCTGAGCCTCGGCGGCCTCCAGCGCGATCATCCGGCGATTGTTCGCGGCGGCGCTGGTCAGCGTATAGACCAGCATCAGCGCCACGGCGGTCATCATCGTGGCGATCTGCACCGCCGAGAAGCCGCCGGTCAGGAGCGGCATGACCGTCAGCGAAGTCGCCGGCATGCCGACGTCGATCGCAAACAGGGTGGGCGCCCGGAAAGTCACCGACTGGGCGTGGATCAGCTGGCCGGCGGCCAGGCAGATGGCGGCCCACTGCAGGGCCGGATTGCCCGAGGTCCACAGTACGATGGTCAGGGCCGTCCAGACCCCGACCATGACGATCACGGCGGTGACATAGGCCAGCCGCCGCATGGCGTCCGACAGGTTCAGGCGCCACGACAGCCGGGTGACGCCCAGGCCATAGACCTCGGCGACCATCGCCGCGCCGAACCAGGCGGCGGCGATCACAGGGCCGAGGTTGAACCACAGGAACCCCGCCACGAGCACGGCCATACCGATCCGCGCCGGCCGCGCCTGGCGGCCGGTCGAAGCGATCAGGTCGATGCTGTCATCGAGAAGCGGGCGGGCCATCGGTCTCCTTGGCGTTGGGGCGCACGGTACGGGACGACGGTGAATGACGCCTTCGAAGCTTGACCCAATTCGGGCTCTGCGACGATCCGTCCCAGGGGCCGCGCGCGCCCAGTCATTTCGGACAAATACGCGCCAGAAATCAGACTGCGACAGAAAGTCTCATATTAGTAAAAATCGAGCTTTTAGATGAATTACATAGCTATCGAGTCGTTAAGCGCTGACAACACAGCTATTACGTTTACGAAACGATAAGCACCACCGTGGCCCTATACTTCCATAAAAATGTCGGAGGAACGGCCAGCTATGAAGATGCTCTTTGCCTCAGCAGCAATAGTGCCGCTACTATTTGTCGCACCCTCCTCTGCTCTGGCGGAAGGTGGCGCGGCGACAGCCGTCGACACGGCCGCAAAGCCGGTGGCGCACGCCCAGGCCGCTCGCGAAGAGGTATTCTCCACCGGCGTGGCCAAGGGCCGCGACCGCCTCGACAGCGCCACCTCGACCAGCGCCCTGCGTGAGAAGGACATGGCGGTTTCGGGCGGACGGTCGCTGGGCGACCTGCTGCGCAACCTGCCGGGCATCCGCACCGAGTCGTCCACCGGCGACGGTAGCTCCGCCTATACGATCCGGGGCCTGCCCCTCGCGTCGGGCGGGTCGAAGTACATGCAGCTGCAGGAAGACGGACTGCCCGTTCTGGAGTTCGGCGACTTCTTCAACGGCGCGGTCGACATCTACATCCGCGCCGACCTGAACCTGGCCGCCGTCGAGTCCATTCGCGGCGGCTCGTCCTCGACCTTCGCGTCAAACTCGCCGGCCGGGGTGATCAACCTGATCTCCAAGACCGGGGATGTGAAAGGCGGCTCGGTCCTGCTGACCACCGGGCTCGACTACGACATGAAGCGCGTCGACTTCGAGTACGGCGCGCCCCTCAGCGATACGCTGCGCTTCCATGTCGGCGGCTTCTACCGCGTAGGCGAAGGGCCTCGGAAGATCGGCTACGACGCCTTCAAGGGCGGTCAGCTGAAGTTCAACGTCACCAAGCAGTTCGACCACGGGTACGTCCGCGTGTCGGGCAAGTATCTGGACGATCGCTCGCCGCACTACCTGCCGGGTCCGGTGCGCATCACGGGGACCAATGACGATCCGGTCTTCAGCAGCTTCAACACCTACGATGTCCGGCGCGACTCGATGAATGCGGGCCATCTGGGCAACCTGATCACGCTCGACGCCGACAACAAGCCGGTCGAACTGCCGCTCAGCCAGGGCATGAACGCACTGGTGAAGTCGATCGGCCTCGAGTCGCAATTCGAGGTTCGCGGCTGGACGATCACCCAGCGGGGCCGCTACTCGGACATCGAGGGCGGAACGACCCGAAACCTGGTCGCCAACCTCTATTCGGGCGGCGCCATGCCGGCCTCTCTAGGTGGCGGCACGGGGACCTTCAGCTACGCCACGGGCCCTCGCGCCGGGCAAGTCATCACCAATCTGGCGACGCTCAACGGCAACGGCATAATCGTCGGAACCTCGCTGAACCGCATTGAGTCGCGCTCGCTGAACAACTTCATCAACGACCTGCGCGCCACGCGCGCCTATCACGTCGGCGAGGGCGAGCTGACCGTGACCGGCGGGCTCTACAAGTCGATCCAGGACTACACCAGTGACTGGCTGTACAGTAACCACATCCAGGACGTGGCCGCCGACGGCGGGTCGGCGCTGATCAACTACACCAATGCGGCGGGCGTCCCGCAGACCCAGAACGGCTATCTGGGCTTCAACCGGTCCGGCCCCACGGCCTTCTTCCGTCGCAGCTATGACGTTCGCTACAACATCACCGCGCCCTACGGCTCGCTGAATTATCGCATCGGCAAGGTCGCGATCGGTGGCAGCCTGCGCCATGACGGCGGCCGGGTGCGCGGCGATCTCTACGGCGCTGATCTGGGCGGCGGCCGCATCGGCATCAAGTCGGTGGACTTCAACGGCGACGGCCTCATCTCCGTCGCGGAGTCGAAGACCGCCTTCACGCCGTACGACCGTCCGGCGCCCGTCCACTACAACTACGGCTACTACAGCTATTCGGTGGGGGTGAACTACCGGGTCGCCGAGCCGTTCGCGGTCTTCGCCCGCTACAGCCGCGGCGCTCGGGCCGGGGCTGACAAGCTCTTGTTCTCGACCAAGGTCAGCACCACCGACGGCAGCCTGATCAACAAGGCCGACGGCTATGACATCGTCAAACAGTTCGAAGCCGGTTTCAAATACCGCGCCTCGAACTTCACGGTGAACGTCACCGGCTTCAGCGCCGACACCGAGGACACCAACGTCCAGGCCGGCGCCATCACGACCGATCGGACCTACAAGGCCTATGGCGTGGAGGCCGAGGGCACCTATCGCCACGGTCCGTTCAGCGTGCGCGGCGGGGTCACCTACACCGACGCCGAGCTGGTCAACGACAAGCTGAACGCCGCTGTCGCCGGCAAGGTCCCGCGCCGCCAGCCCGACTTCATCTATCAGGCCACGCCCCAGTTTGACCTGGGCAAGGCCACAATCGGCGCCAACATCATCGGCACGACCGACAGCTGGGTGCAGGACAACAACCTGATGAAGATGCCTGGCTACACGCTGGTCGGCGCCTTCGCCCAGTACCGGCTGAAGGACAATGTTCAGCTGATGCTGAATGTCGAGAACCTGTTCGACAAGGTCGCCTTCATCGAGATCACCACGCCGTCGGTTCCGGCCAACGGCATCGGCCTCGGACGGGCGGTCAACGGGCGCACGGTTTCGATGTCGGCCCGGATGAGCTTCTAGTTTGGACGAAAAGGCTGGGCGCGGTACCGCGCCCAGCCTCACTCACAGGTCTCAGCCGACCATCTTGGCCAGGCGGCCCCGGATCAGGTCCTCGGCCTCGGCGACCATGCGGTCGACGAGGTCTTTGACCGTCGGGATGTCGTGGATCAGGCCCTGGACCATACCCGCGCTCCAGATCCCGCCATTGGTGTCGCCCTGGGCCAGGGCGTCGCGGCCACGCGTGCCGGCCACCAGATGCGCTACGTCCTCGAACTTGGCGCCGCCGGCTCGTTCGATCTGCACCACCTCCTGGCTGACGGCGTTGCGCATCACGCGGGCGGTGTTGTGCAGGGTGCGGAAGATCAGGTCGGTCTGACGCTCGTCGTTGGCGACCATCTGCTCCTTGAAGGCCATCGGGATCGGGGCCTCCTGGGTCACGCAGAAGCGGGTGCCCATGTTGACGCCGTCGGCGCCGAGAGCCAGGGCCGCCACCAGGCCGCGCGCGTCGGCGATGCCGCCCGAGGCCAGCATCGGGATCTTCACCTTGTCAGCGGCGGCGGCGATCAGGATCAGGCCCGGGATGTCGTCCTCGCCCGGGTGACCGGCGCACTCGAAGCCGTCGATCGAGATGGCGTCGACGCCCATGCGCTCGGCGCTCAGGGCGTGGCGGACGGCGGTGCATTTGTGGATCACCTTCACGCCGTTGGCCTTGAAGTGATCGACATGCTCCTGCGGCTTGTATCCGGCGGTCTCGACGATCTTGATCCCGGCCTCGATGATCGCGGCCCGGTACTCGGCGTAGGGCGGCGGGGTCATGGCCGGGAGAATGGTCAGGTTCACGCCGAACGGCTTGTCGGTCATCTCGCGGGTGCGCGCGATCTCCTTGGACAGCGCCTCGGGCGTCGGCTGGGTCAGGGCGGTCAGGAAGCCGAGCGCTCCGGCGTTGGCGACGGCGCTGACCAGCTCGGCCTTGCCGACCCACTGCATGCCGCCTTGAGCGATCGGGTGCTCGACGCCGAACAGCTCGGTGAAACGCGTCTTGATGGCCATGGCCGCCTCTCCTCCCTTGGGATTTTGAGAAGACTATGCGGCGGCGCCCGCTACGTCAGGCAAGGGCCTAATAGCCGGCCCGATACCGCTCCAGTTCATCGGCCCGCTGACGGGTGCGATCGAGCACGCACTGGTTGGCCTCGACGCGGGCCAGCGAGCCCCAATCCTCATCGACGTAAGCGGCGCAATCGGCGTCGCGGAAGGCGATCCAGGCCCGCTGCGCCTTCTGCAAGGCGGCCTTCTGGCGCGGACGCTCCAGCCGCATCAGCGCGGCCTGGTAGGCGCGGTTGAGACGGGCGTCCTGCACGCCGACCTCCTTGCCGATGCAGTCGATCATGCCGTAGGTCGACTGGCCTTCGGGCGTCGCCAGGCACCGATCCAGCGCCGAGACCGTCTTAGCGGGCTTGGCGGCTTTGGGGGCTTGGGCGCTGGCGACCGGCGCGGCGGCGGCCAGAACTGCGAAAGTCAGAAGGGACAGGACGGCGGCGCGGATCATCAGGCGAGCTCCAGAGGTCTCGCCAGCGTAACCCGCTTCGCGTCCGTGGAAAAAGCCTACTGCAGGCCAGAACGGCCGATGGCGTAGAAGCGCTCGGCGCGTTGCGTCTTCAGCTGGGCGGCGCTCATGGCCGCCATGGCCTTCAGCTCGTCCTCGACCGCGTCGCCGACGGCCTGGATCGCTGCCTCGGTGTCGGAGTGCGCGCCGCCGGCGGGCTCTTCGACGATGCGGTCGACGATGCCCAGCTTGATCAGGTCCTGGGCGGTGATCCGCATCTGGGTGGCCGCATCCTTGGCCCGGGCGCCGTCGCGCCACAGGATCGAGGCCGCGCCCTCCGGCGAGATCACCGAATAGATCGAGTGCTCCAGAATCAGCACGCGGTTGGCGCCGGCGAGCGCAATGGCGCCGCCCGAACCGCCCTCGCCCACGATCGTCGCGACCATGGGCACGCCCAGCGTCAGGCAGCGCTCGGTCGAGCGGGCGATGGCCTCGGCCTGACCGCGCTCCTCGGCGCCCAGGCCCGGATAGGCGCCGGCGGTGTCGACGAAGGTGATGACCGGCAGGTTGAAGCGCTCGGCCATGTCCATCAGGCGGACAGCCTTGCGGTAGCCTTCGGGACGGGCCATGCCGAAGTTGTGCTTCAGGCGCGTGGTGGTGTCATGGCCTTTCTCATGGCCCATGACCACGACCGGCTGGCCGCGGAACCGGCCGAGTCCGCCCACGATGGCCTGGTCGTCGGCGAACTTGCGGTCGCCGCGCAGCTCGACGAACTCGTCGATCAGGCCGGCGACGTAGTCGCGCAGGTGCGGACGCTGCGGGTGGCGGGCGACCATGGTCTTCTGCCAAGCGTCGAGATTGGCGTAGGCTTCCTTGCGCAGCTCTTGAGCGCGGTCGCGGAGGGCCTGGATCTCGGTGTCGAACGCGCCTGGACCGGCCGTTTCGGAGAGCCGGCTCAGCTCTTCGATCTTGCTTTCCAGATCGGCGATGGGGCGTTCGAAATCGAGATAGTGAGCGGCCATGGACTCTTAACGTCGCCGTTGATGAAGGGCTGCGAACCTAGTGGCCAAATCCCCTGAGGGAAAGAGGCGAGATTTCGGCCGGGAACCGCCCTGCTGTCGCCTCGTTTTATCCACAGGATCGATCCCCAAGTGAGTCTCGATTCAAGACTCTCTTGGTCTGGTAAATCGCGACATAGAGTCCTATGTTGTTATGTAGCAGGTTGCGGAAGCCGACCTGCGCCCTGCGGCCCCCGCCATCGAACGTGCGCGGCCCCGCCTGATGAGAGCGAAGCGTTCCCATGCAGGTGTTCACCTTTTTCTGTGTCGAGTCCGACGGCTCGGTCCCCCGCTTTGATGTCACGCCCTGTGCGGACGATCAGTCTGCGCGCCTGCGAGCGCTCGAGCTCCTGGACATGCACCACCGCTGCGACTTCGTGGAAGTCTGGCGCGGCGCCCAGCGGGTATTCGACGTCTTCGCGCCACAGGCCGTCGCCGCCTAATTCAACACGCGATGAATTATTGCATCGCAACCTGAACGGCCCTAGGGTGCCGGTCCGGATGGAGCCCGCTGGGGACTCCTGAAATCCGGAAGGCCGCCCCATGGACGCCATCGTCCGCTCCGCGCCGTTGATCCCCCCCGCGCCTAAGGTCCACCCTCGCCCGCTGGGCGGTTCTGCGCTGGGCGAGCTGCGCCTGGCCCTGGAGATGGGCCGCAGCCTGATCGGGGCCTATTGCGAAGAAGACTTCGAAAGCCTGGTCACGCCCTACATGTTCATGGGCCAGCACGGCCTGTTCGTGAACGACCCCGCCAGCGTCCGCCAGGTCCTAACCTCACCGAAGTACCAGAGACCCGTGAAGGCGGCCCGTTCACTCAAGCCCCTGGTCGGCGAGGGCGTCCTGATGTCGGAGGGGGAGACCTGGCGACGGCAGCGCAAGAGCCTGGCCCCGGTCTTCACGCCCGCCGCGACCGGCAGCCTGCTGCCCCACTTCATCGCCGCCGGCGCCGGGCTGAGCGAGGCCCTGCAAGGCCACGATCGCGCCAACCTCGCCCAGGCCTTTCACCGGGCCACCCTGGACGCGGTGCTGCGCGCGCTCTTCTCACGCCGCGCCGACGCCGAAGGCGCCGTACTGGCCGACCTGGCCCGCCGCTACATGGAGGGTCCGGCCCACTTCAACCTGATGGACTTCGTGGCCAAGGGCGCCGACGACCTGCTGTTCATGGACGGCGAGCGGCGGCGGATCGGCAAGCGCTGGTTCACGGCGGTCGACGCGCTGATCGCGGAGCGACGGGCCCAGCCGCATACCGAGGTCCGCGACCTGCTGGACCGCCTGCTCGCGGCGCGGACCGAGGACGGCTTGCCCCTGCCCGACCAGGAAGTCCGTGACCAGAGCAGCTCCATGCTGGCCGCCGGCTTCGAGACCACGTCGCGCCTGCTGTTCTGGGCGGCCTATCTGCTGGCGATGGACCCGGACACTCAGAGCCGCGTCCGCGCCGAGGTCCTGGCCTTCCCGGCCGAGCAGGTCTCCAGCCTGGAAGACCTGAAGCCCTGGCCGCTGCTGCGCTCGGTGCTGCTCGAGACGTTGCGGCTCTATCCGTCGGCGCCGATGATCGCGCGCCAGGCGGTCGAGGCGGACGAGGTGCTGGGCTGCCCGGTTGTTCCCGGCTGCACGATCACCATCAGCCCCTGGGTCATCCATCGACACCGCAAACTTTGGGATGCGCCGACGACGTTCCAACCCGAGCGCTTTATCGACCAGCCGCATCCGTGGGGCCATGAGGCCTTCCTGCCGTTCGGGGCCGGACCGCGAGTCTGTATCGGCGCCGGCTTCGCCCTGGCCGAGGCGCAGCTCATCCTGGCCTCCCTGCTCGCCCGGTTCGAAATCGGGCTGGTCAGCCAGCGGCCGGTTATCCCTGTCGCCTCGATCACCCTGGGGCCGGATCACGAGCCGGACTTCACCCTGACGCCGGTCTCGCAAGTCCAGCCTTGAACGGTGCGGGCCGAAGCGCCAGCTTCAGCGCTCCAGTACAAGGATCCGCCATGACCGAGACCACCCCCACCCGCCCGTTCGCCACCGCCACCGACAGCGGCCACGGCGGCCTGCAGACCTTCGTCACGGCGGGTCCGGCGACCATCGTCGCCGACCTGTCGGCGGCCCAGGGCGGGCTGGATCTCGGCCCAGATCCGCACGAGCTGGTCGCCGCCGGCCTGGCGGCTTGCACCACCATGACCCTGCGCCTCTACGCCAACCAGAAGGGCTGGGACATCAGCGGCCTGCACGTCGAGGTGTTCTCGTCGTTCGACAAGGACGCCACGCCGCATGAGCGCTTCGAGCGCATCATCACCCTGGAAGGCGACCTCACCGACGAACAGCGCGAGCGCCTGTTCCAGATCGCCGAGAAGTGCCCGATCCACAAGCTGCTGACGGCGGGGGCGAAGGTGGTGACCACGGTGGCGGGGAACTAGCCGAAGACGGAAATCCTCCCCCTAGCGGGGGAGGTGTCGGCTCGAAGAGACGACGGAGGGGGAAGAGGCCGGTTCAACAGAACTTCCCCCTCCGGCGCTCCGCGCCACCTCCCCCGCTAGGGGGAGGATTTTGGACTTAAAACCCGTACAGCGCCCTATACTCCGCATCCTTCGCCGCGATCTGCTTGGCGCAATCGACCATCACCTTGGCCTGCTTCCAGGTCGCGTCGTCCTGCATCTTGCCGTCGATCATGGCGACGCCCGTGCCGTCGGGCATGGCCTCGAGGATCTTCTTGGCGAAGGCGACCTCGGCAGGGTCCGGGCTGAACACCTTCTTGGCGATCTCGATCTGGCTGGGGTGCAGGCTCCAGGCGCCGGCGCAACCCATCAGGAAGGCGTTACGGAACTGCTGCTCGCAGGCGACCGGATCGTCGATCGCGCCGAACGGGCCATAGAACGGCTTGATGCCGTGGGCGGCGCAGGCGTCGACCATCTTGGCGAAGGTGTAGTGCCAGAGGTCCTGCTGCACCGACACGCGGGCCGAACCATCCGTATGCGGATCTTCAATGACGCGGTAGCCGGGATGCCCTCCGCCGACGCGGGTCGTCTTCATCGCGCGGCTGGCGGCGAGATCGGCCGGGCCTAGCGAAATCCCCTGCATGCGCGGGCTGGCGGCGGCGATCGCCTCGACGTTCATCACGCCTTCGGCGGTCTCTAGGATGGCGTGCAGCAGAATCGGCCGGGTGACGCCGTGCTTGGCCTCCAGCGAGGCCAGGAGCTGGTCCATGTAGAAGATGTCCCACGGCCCCTCGACCTTGGGCACCATGATCACGTCGATCTTGTCGCCGGCCTTCTCGACGATGGTGGCGATCTCATCCAGGTGCCAGGGCGAGTTGAGACAGTTGATCCGCGTCCAGAAGCCGACGCCCAGGGCCTTGAAGTCCACCTCGCGCGACATGGCCACCAGACCCGCCAGGGCCGCGCCTTTGGCGTCGGCGGGGATGGCGTCTTCGAGGTTGGCCAGGATCACGTCCACGGTCGGGGCGATCTCGGGCAGCTTGGCGCGCACCTTTTCCAGGTGCGGCGGCACGAAGTGGATCATCCGCTCGACGCGGGCGGGCAGCTCGCGATAGGGCGTCGGCGCGCCGATGGCCAAGGGTTTGAAAAAGCCGCGCGGCGTCTTCATGCCGGTCACTCCCCGCTTCGTCTCCTTCGCAAGGAGATCATTTCGCAATTGCGAGAACCATGCGGCGGCGCAAAAAGCGCGTCAAGCTTATCGTCGTTCAGGCGGCGGCTGCGCCTTGGGCGCCTCTTCCGGATCCTCGCGCTCAAGGTCGGCGGCGGCGTCGTTGCTGGAGCCGATGCGGGCGGCCTTGGACGCCTTGCGGCGGCGGGCGGCGGGCTCCAGACGCAGGCTGGCCATGGCCTCCTCGCCCTCTTCACCAAACAGGCCGCGCAGGCGGATGTCGCGCTGCGGATAGGGAATCTCGATCCCCGCCCCGCGCAGGGCGTCGTCGATCAGCCAGGTATAGGCCGCGAAGATCGCCGCCGGCCGGCGTACGGCCTCGACGGTGGGCCAGACCACCAGCTCGAACTTCAAGCTGCTCTCGCCATAGCCCACCAACCAGACCTGGGCGCGGCGGGTAGCGTCGTCGGGCGAGGTGAACGGCGCGGCCTTGGCGGCCTTCAGCACCGCCTCGCGCACCTTTTCCTTGTCGGTCCCGAAGGCGGTGACGAACGGCACCCGCAGGCGGCGATTGGTGCCGCGCAGGGTCCAGTTGATCACCTGGTCGTTCACCAGCACCGAGTTGGGGACGATGATGTCGGTGCTGTCATTGGTGCGGATGCGCGTGGCGCGCGGACCGATCTCGTGCACCACGCCCCGCCCGCCATTGGGCAGCTCGACAAAGTCGCCCACCGCCACGAGCCGCTCGAACACCAGGGAAACGCCGGAAGCGAAGTCCTTGATCACGCCCTGCAGGCCAAGGCCCACGCCGACGCCCAGCGCGCCGGCGAACACCGTCAGCGAGGTCAGGTTGACGCCCATCGTCGACAGGCCGGCCATGACGCCGACCACCACCAGGCTGTAACTGGCGACCTTCTCGACGATGTAGAGCGAGGCGGCGTTGCCCCCGGCTCGGGCCCTCAGCTTACGTAAACCCGCCGAGGTCAGCCGCGCGGCGAACAGCGCCGCCAACACGATCAGCAGCCCGGCCGCAAGGCTCCCCACCGTCACCGACGCCTTGCCCAGCTTCAGGAGCTCAAAGGAGTCGAGGGTGTGGAGGGGGTTGTCGGTCATGGCGACGAGTGTGCGGGCAGGTGGTGATGCGGATCAAGGGCGGGTTTTGGGGCGGAGCGCCCCCTCCGTCTCGCTGCGTATCCGCAGCGATCCACCTCCCCCGCAAGCGGGGCAGGAGGGCGGCGGCTTCCTCCTCACCCGTGAAACGGGGGAGGTGTCGCGGCGCCGATAGGCGGCGTGACGGAGGGGGCGCAGCTGAATGCGCCCAGAGCCCCCTACCGCCCGACCATCGCCATGCCGCTCTTGCTGTAGCGCTCGCCCTCGATCTCGGTCTCCGGCACGGCGGCGGCGATGCGGGCCAGGTCTTCGGCCGAGAAGACCACGGACGTCGCGCCGACGTTCTCCTCCAGCCGGTGGATCTTGGTCGTGCCCGGGATCGGGGCGATATCCTCGCCGTGGTGGAGGATCCAGGCCAGGGCCAGCTGGGCCGGCGTCACGCCCTTGTCGGCGGCGATGGCGCCCAGGGCCTCCACCAGCGACAGGTTCTTGGCCAGCGCCTCGCCCTGGAAGCGCGGCAGGCCCTTGCGGAAGTCGCCCTCGCCCATCGTCTCGGCCTTGACCGCGCCCGCAAGGAAGCCGCGCCCCAGCGGGCTATAGGGTACAAGCCCGATCTTCAGTTCACGGAGCGTCGGCAGGATCTGCGCCTCCAGCTCGCGGAACCACAGGGAATACTCGCTCTGCAGCGCGGCGACGGGCTGGACGGCGTGCGCCTTGCGGATCGTGGCCGCGCCGGCCTCCGAGAGGCCGAAATGCTTGACCTTGCCCTCGGCGATCAGGTCCTTGACCGTCCCGGCCACATCCTCGATCGGTACGTTCGGATCAACGCGGTGCTGATAGAAGAGGTCGATCGTCTCGATCCCCAGCCGCTTCAGCGACGCCTCTGCGACGGCGCGGATATGCTCGGGACGGCTGTTGACGCCGCGCACCCGCGCCATGCCCTCGCCTAGGTCCGCAGGCCCGATGTCGAAGCCGAACTTGGTGGCGATCACCACCTGGTCACGGAAGGGCTTCAAGCCCTCGCCGACCAGCTCCTCGTTGGCGAAGGGGCCATAGACCTCTGCGGTGTCGAAAAAGGTCACGCCCAGCTCGACCGCCCGCGCCATCAGCTTGAAGGCGTCGGACTTGTCCAGCGCCGTGCCGTATACTTGGCCCATGCCCATGCAGCCCAGGCCAATGGCGGAGACCTTGAGGCCGTCTCCGAGTTCACGCGTTTTCATGGGGCGTTTCCTGTTGCTCACGCCGACGACGAGACAGCGTCCGAGAGGGCAAACATGGTCCGCTGAGCGCCCTGCTAGAAGAGCGATCGCGAAATAATTTCACCGCCTGTCGGGACAAGCCCCAGCTGCGCGTCCTAGCGTCAGGACGAAGGAGGACGCCCATGCCGCAGATCACCACCTGCCTCTGGTTTGACGGAAAGGCCCTAGAGGCCGCAGAGTTCTATTGCTCGGTGTTTCCCAACGCCCGGATCACCGACATCCAGCGTTCGCTGGTCGACACGCCCGGCGACGGCGCCAAGAGGGGCGATGTGCTGACCGTCGCCTTCGAGCTGGACGGCAAGCCGTTCCTGGGCCTGAACGGCGGCTCGGCCTTCCAGTTCAACGAGGCTGTCTCTCTTGTCATCGATTGCGACGATCAGGCGGAGGTGGACTACTATTGGGACGCCTTCCTCAACGTCGGCGGCGCGCCCAGCGCGTGCGGCTGGCTGAAGGATCGCTTCGGCCTCTCCTGGCAGGTCACGCCCAAGGCGCTGATCGAGATGATCCGCGATCCTGACCCCGCCAAGGCCAAACGCGCTTTCGAGGCTATGATGGGCATGGTGAAGCTGGACATCGCGGCGCTACGTCGGGCGTTCCAGAGCGAGTAGCCAGGATTACACGCAATTAAGTTGCCGCATCGTCACGTCATCCCCCAGCGTAGCTTGGAGCTCTATGCAAGGGGACGGCATGGCGATCACACGGCGTTGGATGACTGCGGCGATGGCCGGTGTCGCGATCAGCGTCGGCGGCTGCGGCGCAGCCTGGGCCGCAGACAATCTGGTCGTGAGCCCAGCCGGGGGATCCGCCCCCATGCGGTGGGCGTCCAGCAAGTTCGGCGATCGCATCGAGCCGCGCGCGGCCGTTCTCTTGCCTCTGCGCTTCGAGGGCCTGGACAAGACCTTCTACGCCCAGTTCGACCTCGGCGCGAAGTCGACGGTGTTCTACGGCAAGACCCTGGCGGCCATCGCCGACCGGGCGCCGGGCCTCAAGCCCGGCCCCAAGGGCGAACTGGGCGCGGTGAGCTTCACGATCGGCGACGTCCGTGCTTCGATCGCCAAACCCAAGGTCCGGGCCGACATCGGCGACGCCAATATCGACTGGACCAATCCCGAGGCGATCGATCTGATCGGCACGATCGGCGTCGACTTGCTGGAAGACCGCGTGCTGACGGTCGACTTCAAGGCCATGCGCCTGAGCGTCGGCCTCGCGGCCATGCCCGCCACCAGCCAGTGGTCGCCCATGACCCTCAAGAGCCGCTGGGTCTTGCTGGACGCCACGCTGGAGGGCAAGCCGACCAAGCTCTTGCTCGACACCGGCTCCAGCGCCTTCTCACTGCTGATCGACAAGGCCCGCTGGAGCGAGCTGACCACCGGCCAGGACGCCGAGAGCTTCCCGGTCAATTCGTGGGGCAAGAAGTTGATGGCTCACACCGCCCCGACCAAGGCCCGCGTGGTGATCGGCGGCCTCGACACGCCGCTGGGCGATGCGACCTATATCGAGGGGACCAGCGCCATGCAGGGCCTGATGATGCGCGCCACCAGCATGGGCGGCATGACGGGCAACCGATTGTTCTTCGACCGGATTTTGATCCTCGACGCCCCCGGCGGACGTTACGCGGTGATCGAGCCGAAGTAGATCTTATGCGGCCTTTCCGCCTCGATTGAGTGCGGAAGCGCGCAATTCCCACGCATCAGCATGGTTCGCAGCAATTGAGCGGGGCGTTAGAGCCAAGGCGTTTGCGCGCTCCTCTAACGCCGAGAGCGCCTCGCTTAGCACCCCCGCCGCGTGTTTCATGGCTTCAAGATCTATTTCGCGCGCCTCGATTTCTCCGCGCTCCAACTTAAGCAGTTCGAAAGTACAATTCCTAATAACGGCCTTCACTACGACCACTAGGACAACGGCTTTGCTCGGTAGAGAATCAGGTGAAATCTCGGAGATACGATTGAGACTCTGAAGCAATTCCAATCTGAGCGTCTTAACGATCTGTAGAGAGACGGTTCTGACCTGGAGACTATCGATGAGGGCAAGCAGTAGACCAGCCATACCGCTCAGAACCGCAGTCGCAGAAACAACCGCGCTCTTCTCCTGATCAAGACGCGCGGAAAGTCTCGCCTCTCGAGGGACTTTCCATGCGTAGTATGTCGAGAAGATGATCGCAATGATCGAGAATATCGCCTGAAACCAACCCGCCAGGCCGTCATAGCTCTCAAGCAAATCGATAAATGCCTTGAAGGCCTCTCCAGAAGCCAACAGGAAAATCCCCAATATGCCAATGGCGATCCCGGTCCATCTCAAAGCCCTAAGCATCACTTCCCCCACCCACGGAAGCTTCAGCGTTAACCACTTTGCCGAACGCGGCAAACGAAACTCCCTCAAAGCGAGAGCAGTCTACGAAGTAGCTCAGGCCGCCAGCTTCATCAGGCTGCCGGGCGGCATGTCGCGGCGGATCTGCTGATCCAGGTTCTCGGTCATCTCGTCGAGCTCTTTGAGACCGTCCTCGGCCTCCTTGACCTCGTCGGAGCGCTCGAACTTGCCCGGTTGGGTCAGGATGCCCTTGGTCTTGGCGGTCTGCAGTTCGTCCTTCAGGGCATGGCTCGTGCTGCGGACCTCCTTGAGGAAGTCCATGTCGCCCGAGGCCTCCATCTTGGCCTCATCCTCAAGGTTTTTGCGCTGGGCGGCGGCGCCTTCGGGGTCGGTCGCCGCGTCGGGCAGGCTGGCGAAGTCCTGAGCGTAGAGTTCGCCGGACTCCTTGGCCGCCTTGCCGTAGTCTTTTACCGCCGCCTTCAGCTCCTTGGCCGCCGCCGCCAGGGCCTTGGCCATGGCCTTGGGGTCGTTGGCGTAGATCTTCTTCAGCAGCTTCAGCCGCTCGACAACCTGCTGGAGCTTGGCCTTGGCGCGGCCCTTGGCGTCGCCGATGGCGTTCTTCTTGCCCAGCCGCATGTCTTTCTTGAGCTTGGCCATCGCCTCGGCGGCCTCGGCCGCCTCCCTGGCCTCGGGCGAGTTCGGGGCCGGCGTCGCGGCGGCCGAGGCCAGCCTCGCCAGCGGGATCGCCGCCTCCCCCATCGCCCTCTTGGCGTAGGCGTTCAGCGCCAAAGCGCCCGCCTGCCCGGTCACCGTCACCATCGGCCTTCCAGCCTCCATCGGCGGTTCTCCGCCTGTCTGGAGGCCAGACCTAGCAGGCCAAGGTTAAGTTAGGCCTTCTTGACGAACTCGGTGCGCAGGACCAGGCCCCGGACCTTGTCGACATTGGCTTCGATCTCGTCGGGATCGCCGGTCAGGCGGATCTTCTTGACCACCGTGCCGCGCTTCAGCGTCACGCCGCCCGAGCCCTTGACCTTGAGGTCCTTGATCAGGGTGACGGTGTCGCCGTCGGCCAGCAGGGTTCCGTTGGAGTCGCGGGTTTCTTCGGACATGGAAGGCCTTTCGAGGCTGGGGCGGCCGCGAGGCAAACCCGTATATTTCGTGTGGGCTTTCCTAGGCGATGGCCCCTCGGCGCGTCAATGGCGCCGCCCTACCCCTTCTTCCGTCCCAGCGGGTGCTTGGTCTGGACGATATGGGCCAGATGCTCGCCGGCCACATGGGTGTAGATCTGCGTGGTGGCGATGTCGGCATGGCCCAGCAGGGTCTGGATCACCCGCAGGTCGGCGCCGCCCTCCAGCAGGTGGGTGGCGAAGGCGTGGCGCAGGACGTGGGGGCTGACCTTCTGGCGGTCGATGCCCGCGGCGATGGCCGCGTCTTCCAGCAACTGCCCCACCCGGCGCGGGGTCAGGCGACCCGTGGCGCCGCGTGAGGGAAAGAGCCAGGGACTGTCCTTCGCCTCATTGGGCAGGAAGGCCGGGCGCGCCTCCAGATAGGCCTTCACCGCCGCGCGAGCGGCGTCGTTCAGCGGAGCCAGCCGCTCCTTACCGCCCTTGCCCTTGACGATCAGATAGGCCGGATCGCGCGCCAGGGCCGCCAGCGGCAGGGCCAGAAGCTCGGAGATCCGCAGGCCCGAGGCGTAGATCAGCTCGATCATGCAGGCCAGACGCAGACCCTGGGCGCTGTCCTTGGCGCAGGCCGCCGCCAGCAGGCGCTCGATCTCCTCACGCTCCAGCACCTTGGGCAGGGGACGGCCAGCCTTTGGGGCGGCGACCCGGCGCGAGGGATCGTCGCTCCGCCAGCCCTCGCCCAGCACGAAGCGGTAGAACTGCCGGACGGCCGAGCGCCGGCGGGCGGCGGTGGCGGGCGACAGGCCGCGCGCGCCCAGGTCCTGGAAATAGGCCTCGATGGTCTCGGCGTCGGCGTCGTGCAGGTCGTGGCCCGAGCGGCCCAGAAAGCCCCGCGCGTCCTCCAGGTCCTTGCCATAGGCGGTCAGGGTGTTGCGGGCGGCCGCGCGCTCGACGGCCATCATCTCCAGAAAGGCGTCGGCCCACGCCTCGCCCTGGCTCATTTGGCGTAGGCCAGGCCCAAGAGCCCCTCGACGACGATGGCGCGGGCGTCGGCGCCGAGGCCCGCCTGATGCAGCGCGCGGGCGATGCGGGCGCGGTCGATCGGTGCGGGCCCGGCGACGCCGGCGTCAGTGGCGATCGACAGGGCCAGAAGCCCCGCCTCGCCCGAACGCTTGGCCGCGCCCGCGTCGTCCAGCAACTGCAGACGCGCCGGTTGGGCCGCCGACTTGCCGGCGTCGAAATTATAGACCTGACCGCGCGCGTCGGCGTCCAGGGCTCCGCCCAGGCTGGCCAGCAGCAGGGCGGCGGCCTGGGCCGGCGAACGCGCGCCGCCGCTGGCGCCGCGCGCCACCAGGGCGCCCAGCACCTGATTGTCGGTCCTGCCCGAGGCCACGGTGATCAGGGCGTCGAGGATCGCCAGGTCCGCGCCGCTGGCGCCGGGGATTGTGTCCTGCACCAGCCGCGAGCGGATCGTCTGGGCGCTGGCCAGATCGCCCGCCGCGACGGCCGCGCGGGCCATGAGCACCGGATCCTGTAGCGGACCGCCAGCGGCCGCGAGCGCCGCAATCGAGGCGGCCGAGGCCTGGGCCGCCTCGACGAAAGCCGTCAGAGTCTTGGCCTGACGCAGGAACGCCAGGGCCGAGGCCTCGGCGGCGGTGAGGTCCGCACCGGGCGCCACGCCAGCGAGATCGCCCGAGGTCGGCTTGGTCATCGGCTTCAGGGCCGGCGAAGCGGAGGCGACCGCTGCGGCCGACTGGACATCAAGGTTCAGTCGGCGCGACAGGGCGTAGTTGACGCCGTTCTTCAGCGAGGCCGCGCCAGGGGCCGTCCCCGCCAGCGCCGCGCCCATCAGCCGGGCGTAGTCGGCGTCCTTGGTCTGCTGCTGGGCCAGCTGGAAGGTCAGCTGGGCGGCGTCCTCCTGCCCGGCCTTCAGCTGGCAGTAGGCGCGCAGGCGCAGCCAGTAGGCGCCGCCGCGATCCACCGTCAGGGCGTCCTGCACGGCGCAGGCCTTGTCGTCCTGACCGGTGATCAGCGCCGCCTCGGCTGCGGCCATCGACAGCGCCGAACTGCCCGCTGCGCCCGTCGTACGATCAAGAAGACCATCGACGCCACGCGCCTCGCCCAGGGCGATCAGGGCCAGCGCTCGCTGGGCGCCCATCTCGGCGTCGTCACCGATGCGCGCCGGGGCGTTGGCGCCGGTCGACAGCATCCGCCGGGCCAGATTGGCGAAGGCCGGCGACAGGCCGCGCGGGCCGCCGATCCTCGGCAGCGCCTCGCGCAGGATATCGGGCGCCGTGTCCTTCCAGAGCGTGGCCGGCAGGCCGGTGTCTGCAAGGCTGCTGGAGAAATAGTCAGGCGCGGCCAGGCTTTTGACCTGCACCGCCTCCTGCGCGGCCGCGAGAGTCGGCGCCGTCAGCACGGCGGCCAGGGCGATCAGGGACGGAAAACGCAGCGAATGAGGCATGGACCGGTTATGACGCATGACAGGGCTCTCGCAAACTTGGCGCTGAGGCCCAGCCTCGTGTAAACCCGCGACCGCATCATGACCGAGCCTGATCCGACCCCCGCCGCCCCTGAGGCCATCTCCCAGGTTTCCGACGACCTTGCGCCCCTGCGCGAGAAGACGATCGTGCTGGTGGGCCTGATGGGCGTGGGCAAGTCCAGCGTCGGGCGGCGCCTGGCCAATGTGCTGGGCCTGCCGTTCCGGGACGCCGACAACGAGGTCGAGGCCGCCGCTGGCCGTTCGATCTCCGCGATCTTCGCCGAGCTGGGCGAGGCCGCCTTCCGCGATGGCGAGCGCCGGGTGATCGCGCGCCTGCTGGACGAGCCGCCGCACGTGCTGGCCACCGGCGGCGGCGCCTTCGTCAACGCCGAGACCCGCGCGCTGATCAACGACAAGGCCGTCTCGGTGTGGCTGAAGGCCGATATCGACCTTCTGGCCCGCCGCGTCTCGCGCAAGGACAACCGCCCGCTGGTGCGCGGCAAGGACCCGGTGAAGGTGCTGACCGAGCTGGCCGAGGCCCGCTATCCCGCCTACGCCGAGGCCCAGGTCCATGTCGAAACCGGCGACACCCCGCACATGGTGGCGGTCGAAGCCATTCTTACGGCACTTCGCCAGTCGCGCGTTTAAGGAGTTCACATGATCCGCACCGTCCCTGTGGGCCTGGGCGACCGCGCCTATGACGTGGTCATCGGTCCGGGCCTGCTGGATCAGGCCGGCGAGCGCATCGCCGCCGTTCTGGGCAAGCGCAAGCGCGTGGCGATCGTCACCGACGCCCATGTCGGCGCCCATCATGGCGAGCGTCTGTCCACCGCGCTGAAGCGCGCGGGGATCGCCGTTGACATCATCACCATCCCGCCCGGCGAGGAAAGCAAGAGCTTCGAGGGCCTGGCTGATCTTTCCGATCGCCTGCTGGCCCTGAACCTGGAGCGCGGCGATCAGATCGTGGCGTTGGGCGGCGGCGTGGTCGGCGACCTCGCCGGCTTTGCGGCGGCGATCTACAAGCGCGGCATCGATTTCGTGCAGGTCCCGACCACCCTGCTGGCCCAGGTCGACAGCTCGGTCGGCGGCAAGACCGCCATCGACACCCCGCGCGGCAAGAATCTGATCGGCGCCTTCCACCAGCCGCGCCTCGTCCTGGCCGATCTCGACGTGCTGGCCACCCTGCCCGCCCGCGAGCTGGCCTGCGGCTATGCCGAGATCATCAAGTACGGCCTCTTGGGCGACTTCGCCTTCTTCGAGTGGCTGGAGGCCAACGTCCAGGCGGTGCTGGGTCGCGACATCGATGCCCTCGTGCGCGCCGTCGGCCGCAGCGTCGAGATGAAGGCCGAGATCGTCGCCGAGGACGAGAAGGAAGCCGGTCGCCGCGCCCTCCTGAACCTGGGCCACACCTTCGGCCACGCCATCGAGGCCGAGATGGGTTTTGGCGACGCGCTCAAGCACGGCGAGGCCGTTGGGGTGGGCATGGCCCAGGCGTTCCGCTTCTCAGCCAAGCTCGGCCTCTGCCCCCGCCAGGACGCGGTTCGCGCGCAGGCCGCCATCAAGGCCGCTGGTCTGCCGACCACGCTGGCGGACGTTCGCCCCGAGCCCTTCGCCGCCGACGCCCTGATCGCCCACTGCGGCCAGGACAAGAAGGCCGAAGGCGGCAAGCTGACCTTCGTGCTGGCGCGCGGCATCGGCGACGCCTTCGTCGCCAAGGATGTTGATCGCGACGCGCTCAAGGCGTTCCTGATCGAGGACGGCGCGGTCTAATCGCCTAAACCATCCCCGACTTCTGCAGCTGCTTGTAGGCCTTGATCACGCGCTGCAGCTTGTGCTCGGCGCTGCGGTCGCCGCCGTTGGCGTCGGGGTGGCAGCGCTTGAGCAGTTCCTTGTAGCGCGCCTTGATCGCGGCGCTGTCCGCCGTGGCCTCCAGGTCAAGATCGGCCAGGGCCTGCCGCTCCAGCTTGCCCAGGCGACGCTCGGCGGCCGAGCGTTCGGCCTCGGCCCGGCGCTGCTGGGCGCGGAAGATACCGAAGGGGTCGGCGAAGTGGCGCGCGTCACGGGCGGCCATGGCGGCGGCCTCGCGCGAATTGGCGTCGGCCTTGAAGCTCCAGGTCGGGCGACCGCCGGTCATCCGCTCGGTCTCCTGCTCGGCCCGGATCTGGGCCTCGCTCATGCCGGCGTAGAAGTTCCAGTTCTTGTTGTACTCGGCCGCGTGACGCTGACAGAACCAGTAGTGGTCATTGGGCATGTCGCGCGACTTCGGCGCCTTGGCCGATCCGGCCAGGCGGCAATCGGGATGGTCGCAGCGCTTCTCGCCGGGCTTGAGGCCCAGCACGTCGTGCGCCACGTCCTCCTCGCCCTCCTTGGGGGGGCGGACCCGGATGTCATAAAATTTGGGACGGTACTCGAACGGCCGGTTCATGGCGTCTAGAGTAAGCCCGCGCTGTTTGCGTTCAAGGATTGACAAGCACGAGTCGTATGATGGGCGTCGTCGCCGAGACCATCCGCCGCAAGTTGGAAGCGGCTTTTTCACCGTCCGCCCTCGAACTGGTCGACGACAGCGACCGGCACCATGGCCATGCAGGCCATACCGGGGCAGGCGAGAGCCACTTCAATCTGCGCATCGAGGCCGCAGCCTTCGCGGGCAAGACACGCGTCATGCGCCAGCGGATGGTGATGCACGCCCTGGCCGAGGAACTGGCGGGTCCGGTGCACGCGCTGTCGATCCACGCATCAGCGCCCGGAGACGCATAGGATCGCGCAAAAGGTAAGTTCAGACTTACTTTCTGCTTGCGCGCCGACGTGGTCGCTGATTGCCTTCCATCCCGGCGCGATCCTGCCGGGTGGCAGGAACATCCATGAGCGCCGACACCCCTACGCCCCCTGAAGCTGTCGAAAGCCAGATCGCAGCCGCGCTGCCGGCGCTGCTGTCGAGATCCTACGCCCGCTACTCGAAGTTCACCGTCGCCGCGGCGGTCGTCGACGAGACCGGCGCGGTCCACTACGGCGTCAATGTCGAGAACGCCGCCTATCCGCAGGGCACCTGCGCCGAGCAGACCGCGATCGGAGCGATGATCACGGCCGCCGGCGCGCGCCGCATCGACAAGGTGCTGATCGCCGCAGGCTCCGACGCCGTGGTCCAGCCGTGCGGCGGCTGCCGCCAGCGCATCGCTGAGTTCGCCGGCGAGACTTGCGAGATCGTCTCGGTGCAGGGCGGCAAGCCCACCGAGCGGGTGGCGTTCTGGGACCTGCTGCCGCGCTCGTTCGGACCTCGCGACCTGGACTGATCCCGCCCCCGAAACCGCCGAAAAACAAAAACGCCGCCGTGGAGGCCCACGGCGGCGTTCTTGATTCTGGTCTTGCCCATCGGAACACGCCGGGAACCAGACGGCTCCCGGCGCGCTGGCCGATGTTTAGAAGCGCATGTTCATACCGAAGAAGACGCGACGACCGAAAAGGTCGAAGTTGTCCGTCAGGCCGGTCTGGATGTTCGGCTCGGCGCCGAGCACGTTGTTCACGCCACCGCGGATATACGCCTTCTCGGTCACGTCGTAACGGAACGAGAGGTCGTGCTGCACGAAGACGCCGGTGTCGAAGTAGCGCTGTTGACGCGAGTCGACGTTGGCGCCCACCAGGCGGTAGTTGAACAGCTCCTGAGCGGTCTGGTAGTCCGCGCGCCAGGTCAGAGCCAGCGGACCCTTGGTCCAGGTCGCCGTCGTACGGAAGCGAACACGCGGGTTGTTGACCGTCGTGTCGATGTCCGTCGCCAGGCCCGGCAGGGTCGGGTTGGTGAAGTTCTGACGACGGATCAGGTAGTTACCCGTCACGCCCAGATCCATACGGCCCCACTCCTTGCCGCCGAACAGGTCGCCCGGCTGGAAGTTGTAGCGCATGGTGAAGTCCATGCCGCGCGACAGCAGGGCCGCGAAGTTGAACGGACCTTCGATGAAGTTGTCGATCTCGTAGGCGTTCGGGCCGGCCGAGGCCGGACGACGCGGAACGGCCGCGCAAGCGGTCGGGTTCAGGGCGTCTTCGTCCACGCAGAGGTTGGCGAGGGTCTGAGCCGACAGGGTCGAAATCGCGTTCGTGATCTTGATGTCGTAGTAGTCGAAGATCATCGACAGACGCGGCACCCAACGCGGCGTGATGATCGCCGAGATGGTGTGGCTCTTCGACTCTTCCGGAAGCAGGTTCGGGTTGCTGCCGCTCTTACCGTTGTTCGAGAACGTCGGGTTCGGGTCGACATAGCTGGTCGGAATGCCCAGCAGCGCGCAGTTCTTGATCCGGTTGTTACGGATGCGCTGGTCGGTCGTACCGGCGATGACCGGCGACGAGCACGGGTCCGTCAGGCTCGGGAACGTGTCGAACGGCGGCGAGTACAGTTCGCTCAGCGTCGGCGCGCGCACGGCCTTGCCGTAGGTGAAGCGGAAGGCGATGTCGCGAACCGGGCGCCACGAGCCGTTCACACCCCAGGTCTTGGTGGTGCCAATGGTCGAGTAGTCCGAGTAGCGATAGGTGCCGCCGATCTCCAGGTTCTCGGCCAGGAATACGCCCTTCAGAAGCGGCAGACGCACTTCACCGAAGGCTTCCTTGACGTCGAAGCCGACCTTGGCCAGGTCGCCGCCCGAGTTGCCGAACAGCACGCGGTCGCCGAAGTCGGTCAGGTCCGCGCTGGTCTCTTCCTTGCGGTATTCGCCGCCGATGGCGACGCCGATCGGACCCGCGCCCCAGAAGTCCCACAGATTGCCCGAGGCGAAGCCGCGAACGTCCTGCTGCTCGTTCATTTCCTTGGTGACGAGCTTGGTGAGGATGTAGTCCTTGGAGTCAGCGAAGCCGCCGGTGCCGAAGACGCGCGAAGGCTTACAGTTGGCGATGGTCGGATCGTTGGCCGTATAGGCCACGCCGTCCAGGTTCTTGATCTGCACGCCACGCTTGGCCAGCAGCTGCACGCGGCAGACCACCGCGCCGGCCTTGCCCAGCTCGCCAGCGGTGTCGACCACGGCGTCGATCGAGTAAGCGTAACGCTCGACGTCGATCGTTTCCGGCTCGGTGTTCGTGGCCTTCATCTTGCCGTAGGTGTAGCCCAGCTCCCAGGACACATCCTTCACGAAGGCCAGGGAGTCGAAGTCGCCACGGAAGCCGCCCACGAAACGGGTGGTGTTCCGGTCGGCGATCGCCGGACGATAGCCCAGATCATAGCTGAACACGCGCAGCAGAGCGCGACGGTCGTTGACCGTGCCGGTCACCGCGCTGGCGCCCGTCGCCGTCGGCGCGCCGTAGATGGTGCGCTGGTTGTTGAGGATCGCGTTGCGCACCTCGGTCGGCATGTAGGCGTTGTCGAGACCGATCGTGAACGAGGTCAGCGCGCCATAGTCGTTCGGATACTCGGTGGCGCCGAACGCGCGGATGTTCACGTTGGCGAAGTGCGGCTGGAAGATGTCGACGTTGGTTTCTTCGACATACTTCAGTTCGCTGAAGAACTTGACGTTGTCGGTGACGTCGAAGTTCGCGCCGACTTGGAAGCGCTCGGCCTTCTGCTTGGGCAGGCGGTTGGTTTCAACCGCCACCAGGCCGTCGCCGCTGCCGCCAATGGTGGTGGTGCGGTTGACAGCGCCGACCGTCTGACCTGCGCCGAAGTCGGCCAGGAAAGGCGTGCCGTCCGCGCGGAACTGATAGGTCTTGCCCGGGTTGGTGGCGAAGCAGTTGGCCGCGAAGCTGATCGAGTTGGCTTGCGACGCGGCGCAGGCGCCGTACGGGATGTCCGGGTCGGTGGTGATGCTGCCCGGGGTGCCGTTGGCCAGCACCAGCACGCCGCCCAGCGGACGGTTCAGGCTGCGCAGGTTGTAGACCCGGTCAACGTCGAAGACGCTGTCGTTGACGGCGCCGGTCGGGTCGACGTCGAGCGTGGCCAGGCGGGCGTTCTTACGGAGCCAGGAGATCTCCAGGTCCTTGTCGAACAGCACGTCCGAGCGCTGGGTCTCGCCGTAGGCGTAGACGTTCAGGCGGCCGTCCAGGAAGTTCTTGCCGGCGGTGACCGACAGCTTCTTGTTGTACTGCGACGTGTTCTGGCTCAGCTGGCCGATCGCGGCGTCGACCTCGAGGCCTTCGTAGTCGTCGCGCATGATGAAGTTGACGACGCCCGAGACGGCGTCAGCGCCGTACAGCGCCGAACCGGCGCCGGTCGTGACTTCAACGCGGCGAACCAGCGAGCTGGGGATGGTGTCGACGTCGACCGAGGCGCCGCCCGGCGCGCCAGCCACGTGACGACGACCGTCGACCAGCACCAGGGTGCGGCCCGAGCCGAGGTTGCGCAGGTTCAGGAACGCCAGACCGCCGATGCCGACGAAACCGCCGGTGGTGTCTTCGTAGACCTGGCTGTTCTGCAGCGCGGGGATGTCGGCCAGATAGTCGACGATGTTGATCTCGCCCGACTGTTGGATTTCTTCCTGGCCAACCTGAATCAGCGGGGTGGGCGAATTCAGCGGGTTGCGGCGGATCAGCGAGCCGGTGACCACCACTTCCTCAACCGCCGTCGACTCCTGAGCCGCCGCCGGCGCGGTTTGCGCCAGAGCCAGGGCCGGAGCGAAAGCCGTGAGGCTCCCCAGCATCGTCGTCGCCAGGAGCACCTTGGTTTTCAACGCCATATTTTTGTTGTCCTCAAAAGTACGCACGCCCGTCGCGCCAGCCGCGCGCGGGAGCAAAGAGGGCCATTCCTCAAAAGTGACGTTAAAGGCTTTCGGCGGCGCTAGAAGCGATCATGGCGAAATTCGGACGGGTTGCCGGCGCGGCGTTACCAAAAAGCCACGTTTCCGGCGTTCTTCCGTCAAAAATAGAAAAATCTTGCGCCTATCTGCTTAGTGCTCTTAGGCGCAAGGCCCATTTTGGGGCAAAATCAACCCCCTTACAGCCCGTCGTTCTGCAAAAACGGCGACTTTTCTGTCGTTTTCGCGCGCTTTCGCTTGCGGGAGCCGTTCGTCGGCGGCGTCGTACCTGCATACGGCCCTGCCCAAGTTTTGGGCGGAGCTGTGCGGTTCGGGGGGATCGCGGCGGATTTATGGCAAAATCTCGTCCTTCTCCCCAGCGCGCCACCGTGGCGGACTTGTCTCGCGACGAAAACGCGGGCGTCCACGCCATTCAACAGTAGGGGCTCCGCCTTTGGCGGGGATTTCGGGGACTTTAACTCAGATGAAGATTGCTTTGCTCGCGGGCGCGGCGGCCAGCGCCGTCATGGGCGGCTACGCCTTCGCTCAGGACACGACGCCGGCTCAGTCGACCGTCTCGGAAATTGTCGTCACCGGCTCGCGCATCAAGCGCCCGCAGTTCGACGGCACCGTTCCCGGTGTCCAGGTCACCAAGGAAGAGATCATCCAGCGCGGCTTCAACAACGCCTATGACGTTGTGCTGAGCCAACCCCAGGTCGCTTCGGGCGCCAGCCCCTACGGCAGCAACGGCGGCCAGACCTCGAGCCTCGGCGTCGCTTTCGCCGACCTGCTGGGCTTTGGCCCACAACGCACCCTGACCCTCGTCAACGGCCGACGCGTCGTGTCGAGCAACGCCGCGACCCTGTTCGTCTCGGGCAACTTCGCCGGCTCACAGGTCGATGTGGGCATGATCCCGGCCCAGATGATCGATCGGGTGGACACCCTGACGGTCGGCGGCGCAGCCGCCTATGGCTCGGACGCCATCGCCGGCGTGATCAACTACATCATCAAGGACAAGTACGAAGGCGCCGAGGCCCGCGTCGCATACCGCACGTCCGACAAGGGCGACGGCAGCCGCTATAGCGTCAACGCCATCTACGGCTCGAACCTGCTGAACGACCGCGCCAACCTGGCGGTCTCGTTCGAGTACACCAAGACGGACTCGCTCTACGCCGACAAGCGTCCGTGGATCATCGACACGGCCACCGCAGTGACGAACGCCTTCAGCGGCTCCAAGCGCAACACCGCCTTCTCGCCGACCGCCGCCATCGATGTCGCGGGTCTGAACAACGGCGCCTTCCTGCGCACCTCGGATGACGGCATCCCGTCGACGGCCTACGCCTACAACGTGCGCACCGGCCTGCAGTGGCCGTCTGGCATCGCGTTTACGCCCAGCTCGCAGACCGGCCTCTGCCCGCAGAACATCGTCGGCGTCGCCTCGTGCGTTAACGGCGGCGGCTCGCTGGCGTTTGTCTCGACGGCCAGCCAACTGGTCCCCGGCATTCCCACCGGCAATGGCCTCTACAGCCTGACGGCTCCCTCGGGCACGTTCCCGAACTTCGCGCCGACGTCACTGCCGACCGGCGTCACCGCCGCCGCCGTGTTCGCCAAGTACGGCGTCACCGCGCCGACGGGCCTGACCACCGCCCAGCTGAACACGCTCGCGGTCAACGTGCTGCAAAGCAAGCTGCCGACCCTGCGTGAGTACCTGGCGCAGAACCCGAACACCGACGTCAACCTGATTGTCGGCTCGCTCTATTCGAACATTCCGCGCATCGCCAACACCGACCCGGCGACTCGCAACCTGTTCCCGTTCATCGCCCGTCCGGTCCGCTTCAACGAATCTGGCCAGGCGGAGAACTGGTCGTTCGCCAACATCAGCCCCACGGCTCAGGGCACGCTCAACGCCGCGCCCGGCACCAAGGGCTTCGACAACAGCCGCTACAACCTGATCCAGAACGCTCAGAAGCGCCGCGTAGGCACGCTGTTCGGCACGTTCGACGTCAACGAACACCTGACCGTCTACACCCAGAACATGTTCTCCTCGATCTCGACCCGCCTGCCGCGGAACTCGGTCACGGCGAACAATGTCGGATCGACGGCCATCGAGACCTCGGGTCTGGTGATGAGCATCGACAACCCGTTCCTCAGCGCGGCGTCACGTCAGCTGCTGCGCGACTCGGGCGCGGTCAGCACAGCCGGCAAGTTCATCATGTCGCGCACCAACCAGGACATTCTGGGCGACAACCCGCTGTGGGGTAAGACTGACACCAGCAACCTGGTGCAGGGCGCCAAGGGTGACTTCGATCTGCTGGGCCGCAACTGGACCTGGGACGCGTCGTACACCTGGGGCCGTTCGAGCGGCCGCGTCGACTTCACCAGCATTAAGGACGTGGAATACGCCCTGGCCCTCGACTCGGTTGTCGACACCAGCGGCGCCATCGTCTGCCGCGCCAAGACCAACCCCGCCGCCTATCTGGGCAAGAGCCCGGCGGGCGTCAGCGTCAACCTGACCGACGTCTACAACAGCAACGGCATGATCACGAAGACGCCGTTCACCCCGGTTGTGACCCAGTCGATGATCGACAGCTGCCAGCCGCTCAACCCGTTCGGCTACGGCCAGATGTCGGCGGCGGCCAAGGCCTATGTCTCGGTGGATCAGTTCTTCGCTTTCGAGAACACGCAGACCTTCCTGCAAGGCTCCATCAGCGGCGATCTGTTCACCCTGCCCGGCGGTCCGGTCGGCATCGCCCTGGCTGGCGAGCGCCGCACCACCAGCAACTCATACTGGACGGACGAGGCCTCGCAGTACGGTCGCACGCGTTCGGCCGCCATCGCCCGAACCGAATATGAGACCACCGCCGAAGAGTACGGCATCGAGCTGAACATCCCGCTGCTGGGCGGCGACTTCAGCCTGCCGTTCGCGGAGCGTCTTGAGCTGAACCCGGCGGTCCGCTGGTCCAAACAAACCGGCAGCGCGCCGACCTTCGTCAACGCCTTGGGCAAGACCATCAACCCGGAATATGACGGCGACCTGGCCCGCATCTGGTCGCTGGCCGGTACGTTCCAGCCGATCAAAGACATCGCCTTCCGCGGCAACGTGACCCGCTCGATCCGCCAGCCGGACGGCGTGGAGCTGTTCCTCGGCGGCCAGCCGGCCTTCACCACGCCGGCCGACCCCTGCACGGTCGCCAACATCGGCTCGGGTGTTAATCCGACCGCACGCAAGGCCAACTGTATCGCTGCGGTGAAAAAGGCCGGCTACGCGACGACCGACGAGGAGGCCACCAACTTCCTGAACTCGTTCACCCCGCCGGCCCAGTCGCTGCTGGGCGCCCGCTTCGGCAACATGGGCCTCCAGCCCGAACGCGCCGAAAGCTGGACCGTCGGTGTGGTGCTGGAGCCTCGCTTCGTGAAAAACCTGCGGATGTCGGTCGACTATGTCGACATCAGCCTGAAGGACCAGCTGAGCCGCGTGTCGCTCGATCAGCTGTCAGCCTACTGCTACGACTCCCCGTCGTATCCCGACAACACCGCCCGCTTCGGCACCAACACCTGCGAGTCCTTCGCGCGCTACACGGTGGGCACCGAACCGTCCACGACGTCGCGTTTCGCCATGAAGGACGGCTGGAGCTCGACCTACCTGAACCTGGCGCAGACCAATCTGCGCGCCGCCAACATCGTGATCTCGTACCGCAAGGACGTGGCCTCGCTGTTCGGCAGGGACAGCGACTGGGGCCGCGTTTCGGTCAGCAGCAACCTGTATCGGATCCTGGAGTCGAGCTTCAGCTCGACGGGCGACCCGGCTGACACCGAGTACTATCTCGGCTCCAACGGAACCCCGCGCTGGCAGACCAGCACAACGATCGGCTATCGCCTGAAGAAGTTCTCGACCAGCGTGAACTTCAACACCGTGAGCGACACCGTTCGCTTCAACGGCGCCACTCCGGCGACGATCGAGAACAACCCCTATCTCGAGCGTAAGGGCTATACCGACTTCAACCTGTTCTTCGGTTACGACATCACCGACGACATCCAGGCTCGGATCAACGTCAACAACGTGACGGACAAGCGCTTCATCGATGAGCGGGACGCCACGATCTACAGCTCGACCGGTCGCACCTGGCAGTTCTCGGTCAACGCGAAGTTCTAAAAAGAGAGTCCGGACCACGATCCAGCATCGGTGGTCCGGAAACTTCCCACCTTCAGGCCCTCGTCGTTCGCGGCGGGGGCCTTTTGCTTTTCCGGCGCAGGCGTGAACACGCGCGCCGCCCAGGCGCAGCCGAGCGACGAGGACGTCAAAGCTGTGGGAGCCAGAGCGCCGTCAGAGTGCGCTAAGGCCTGGCGGCCTCTAGGCGATCTGGGCGACCAGGCCTTCGAGAACCCGGCGCAGGTCGGCCTCGCGGAACGGCTTCTGCAGGACGGTGGAGCCGCGATGATCTTCCGTCAGGCCCGCCTCGCCATAGCCGCTGGCGAAGGCGAACGGCACGCCGCGGGTCTTCAGGGCGTCGGCGACCGGAAAGATCGGACGACCGCCCAGGTTCACGTCCAGCAGCGCCGCGTCGATATCGGCCGAACCGGCTAGGCGCAGCGCCTCCTCGATCTCGGCGGCCGGCCCGACGATGGTGCAGCCCAGGTCGGTCAGCATGTCCTCAACAAGCATCGAG
This sequence comes from Caulobacter sp. DMC95, assembly GCF_056313785.1. Classification (NCBI taxonomy): domain Bacteria; kingdom Pseudomonadati; phylum Pseudomonadota; class Alphaproteobacteria; order Caulobacterales; family Caulobacteraceae; genus Caulobacter; species Caulobacter sp. DMC95. The sequence goes on from NZ_JBQUZP010000005.1 coordinate 177,338, forward strand.
ACCAGGGCCTCGTCTTCGACGACCAAAACCTTCAGGGACGACAGAGTCTTCATGGATCAGGGCTCCAGGGCGCGCAGAGGCAACGCCATGTGGCAGACGAGGCCGGCGGCATCATAGGTCAGCTCGACGCCGCCGGATAGCTCAGCCGCAAGGCCGCGCTCAAGAAGTCGCGCGCCGAAGCCTCGGCGGGCGGGCGGACGGACCTCGGGCCCGCCGCTTTCGGACCAGACCAGCCGCAGAACATCATCATCGATGCTCCACACCACCTTCACGCGCCCCTCAGGCGCAGACAGGGCGCCGTACTTTACCGCGTTGGTGGCCAGCTCGTGAATGCCCATGCCCAGCGCCACGGCGGCCTTCGGGGTCAAACGCACGTCGGCGGCGTAGTCGAAGCTGACGCGGTCTTCGCTGGCCATGGCGTGCAGCTCGACATCGAACACCTCACGCAGGCTGGCGCCTTCCCAGCTTTCGCGGGTGAGCAGGTCGTGGGTCTGCGACAGGGCGATCAGGCGGGTCTCGAAAGCCTCGCGGAAGAACTCGGGCGAGGCGCTGGAGCGCAGGGTCTGGGCGGCGATCGACTGCACCGTCGCCAGGCTGTTCTTCACGCGATGGTTCAGCTCGTTGACCAGCAGCTTCTGCCGCGTCTCGGCCCGCTTGCGTTCAGTGATGTCCAGCGACACGCCCGCCAGACGCCGGACGCCATCCTCGGCCTTGTGGGCGGCGCGACCGCGCGCGTGAAGCCAGCGCAGTTCGCCGCTGGGATGGATCACCCGGTACTCGACGTCGTAGTCGGCCCCGTCGCGGATGGCGCTGTCGATGGCCCCGAGGATCCTGGGCCGATCCTCAGGATGGATCGTCTCCACCAGATCGTTAAAGGTGAAGGTGTCCTCGGGGCGTCGGCCATAGTTGGCCTTGCACAGGTCGGAGGCCTCATAGGCCCGGGTGGCCACGTCCAGATCCCATGAGCCCATCCGGCCGCTGTCCAGCGCGAACTTCAGGCGCTCCTCAGCCTTGCGACGATGGTCCAGTTCGGCCAGGGCCTCCCCGTTCAGCCTGATCGACTCGATGGTGGCCGCAACCTGCGCGCCTAGCCCCACCAACAGGCTTTCGTCGCGGACGGTGAACCGTCCAGGCTCGGGATGACCAAAGAACAGACCGCCCAGCACCTCGCCCTGACGGGTGGCGACTGGGATGGCCAGGTAGCTGCGGACCGGCAGATGGCCCTCGGGCATGCCGTGGCGCGGGCTATTTCGACCGTAACGGGGATCCAGCGTGATATCGTCCGACCTCACTACGCCGGTGTTATCGAACGTCGGCCGGAAGAGCTCGGTCTTGCGAACCCGCGGAAAGTTGGCGAACGCCTCGGGCGACGCGCCCGACAGGCGGAACAGCGCATAGCTCTCACCGTCCGGCTCGATCCGATTGTAGAAGAAGGCGCCGTAGGCCGCGCCGCTGATCTCGCGGGCGCCATCCAGGGCGCTCTGCACGCAGGCGTCGACATCGTTGCTGGATGCGATCGCTTCGGTGACCCGAGCCAGGGTGTCGGACTTGCGGACCTCGGCGGCGAGCCGCGCCTCCAGTTCATGCAGGCGCGCGCCGAGATCGACGGCGCCGACTTCCCGAACATCGCTTTCAGCCGCTATGGCCAAGACGCGCCCCCGAACGCAGAACCGCCCCCGGGTTCCGAAGGAAGCTCAACGCGCTCCGTCGAGCTTGGTTCCGCGCTTTGTGACGCTAAAAAGGCTAAGCTTCGCTGTCGTCGTCAAGTCGCGCGCTTATCCGCAGCGCGGTGATCTGGTTCCGCTGCCGCCGCAGCACCTGGAACCGATGGCGGTGGAAGATGAAGGTCTGACCGGGCTCGGGGATCATCTGGGCCTCGTGGATGACAAGACCGGCGATCGTCACCGCATCGCCTTCAGGCAGTCGCCAGTCCATGGCGCGGTTGAGATCGCGCACGGTGACGTGGCCGTCGACATTGACCGAGCCGTCCGCCTGACGCCGCACCCCGTCTAACGTGGTGTCGTGCTCATCCTCGATCTCGCCGACGATCTCCTCGAGGATGTCCTCCAGCGTCACCAGGCCCTGCAGCGCGCCGTACTCGTCGACCACGAGGGCGAAGTGGCTCTTGCGCTTGAGGAAGGCGTTCAGCTGGTCCTTGAGGTTGGTGGCGTCGGGAATGAACCACGGCTCGCGCAGGATGGCGGCGATATCCAGACCCTCCAGGCCGGTCGGGCATTCCGCCAGGGCCTTGAGCAGGTCTCGCGCATGCAGGACCCCGACAATGTTGTCAGGCTCGTCGCGATAGAGCGGCACGCGGGTGTGCTGGGCTTCCAGCACCTGGGCCACCAGGTCGCGGGCGGGAAGGTCGGCGTCCAGCAGCACCATCGACTTGCGATGGACCATGATCTCCGACACGTCCATGTCCGACAGGTCCAGGACCCCGCCGAGCATCCGCCGGTCGCCCGCTTCCACCAGGCCTTCGGAGTGGTGATAATCGACCGCGCCGCGGATCTCCTCGTGGGCGGCCAGCACGTCGACCGCCATGTCCAGCTTGACGCCGAACACCCGCAGCGTGCGGCGCACGATCCACTGGATCGCGTAGATCACCGGACCAAACAGCCGCACGATGAACAGGGTCGGCGCCGACAGGGCGCGCGCCACATCATCGGAACGGACGATGGCCAGGGTCTTGGGCAGCACCTCGGCGAAGATCAGGATCAGCGCGGTCATGGCCGCCGTGGCCACCGCCACGCCCCAGGGCCCGGGGATCAGCGTCGTCAGCACCTGGGTGGCCAGGGCCGAGGCCAAGATGTTGATCAGGTTGTTGCCCAGCAGCACCGCCCCGATCATCGTCTCCTGATCGGACAGCAGCTTGTTGACGCGCCGGGCGGGCCGGTCGCCCTCACGCTCCAGCTGGTGCATCCGCGCGCGGCTGGCGCCGGTCATCGACGTCTCGGCGGCCGAGAAGATCGCCGACAGGGTCAAAAGGGCGATGACGATCGGCGCGAGGCCAAGCAGAGCGGTAAGCATGGGGGAGTTCTAGCCCGCCTGACCTTGCTTAGGGAGGGCCTAAGCAAGCGGCGATCACTGCGGAGCTTCGGCCTGAGCCTTGGCCAGCGGGCTGTCCGGATGGGGCGGCTGCGTGACCGACAGCACGGCGATGACGACATAGAGCACGGTATGCAACCCGAGCAGCAGGCCAAACAGCCAACGCCGCTTCGTGATCGCCGCGCCACCGACCAGCACGATATAGAGCCCCAGATTGAAGGCGTAGTTGAGCGCCAGAACCACCCCGTTCTCGCGCGTCAGGTTGACGGCCAGCTGGCCGCAGGCGCCCAGCACATTGGCCAGGATCAGCAGCCCCAGGATCGCCCGCTTGTTGGCCCAGAAGTGCTCGTCCAGCGGCGCCTTGGGATCGCTGTCGTCGGGAAACACCAGCGCGGCGGCGATGAAGTAGACGACGGCCACGACCATCCCGCCGATTAACAGGCCATAACTGAACGGCAGGCTGCGATAGTTGACCCACGCGCTGTCCCAGAAGGTCGCCACATCCAGGGCCACGAAGACCGCCAGCAACGGCGTCAGCCAGCCGACGGGCTGCGTCTTGCGGTGCTTGAACGCCCGCGCCGCCCCGGTGGCCAGCACTCCCACCGATAGGCCCAGCAGCAGCCCGTAGAAGCTGAAGAAGAATTCGAACGCGCTCATCGGCTCCCCCCGAGCGCGACTCCCCGCCGCGCCCGCGCTCAACTTGGACGCGCCCTGCGCTTTCGCCAATGCAGTTTGCGCAGGTGACCGTCGTTGCGTCGCCCCCAAGCCATCCCTTGCGGCGCGCGGGGCGAATGGGCCATTGTCCCGCGCCGAAGCAGGGGGCGGGACCTACAACATGACTGTCAGCGATCCGGCGTGGCGCGCGCCCACCGAACCGCCGACGCCGGTGACGCCGGTGCCGTTCGGCAAGCCTTGGAGCATCTGGTTCTGGGGCGGACTGCTGTCGACGGCTGGCCTGGCCCTTGCGGTTCAGCCCCTCACGGTCCTGCGTTTTCTGGACTCGCCCGTCGACGCCTCGGCCCTGCCCTGGGTCCGGTTCTGCGGCATGCTGCTCTTGGCCTACGCCATGGGCTACCACGTCGCCGGCTGGACGGGTCAGCGCACCTATATGCGCGCATCGGTCGTGCTGCGGGTGCTGTCGCTAGTGATCATCGGCGCGTTCGTCCTGATGGACTGGCTGCCCAAGGCCTGGCTGGCGGTCGGGCTGGGCGACTTCGCCGGTGCGGTCTGGACGACGCTGGAGCTCAGGTGGCGTCCGAAGCCGCAGACGGCTTGAAGCGCCGCTCGACCAGATAGGCGACCAGCCAACAGAGCATCGCCCAGGCCGCGCCCACGCTCCAGCCGGCCAGCACGTCGCTGGTCCAGTGCACACCCAGATAGATCCGGCTGGCGCCGACCAGCAGACTGACCAGCACGGCGGCGCTGATCGCCAGGATCTTGACGCGGCGGCGCTCGGCGAAGCGGGACGCCAGAACGCCCAGGGTCAAGAACACCACCGCCGACAGCATCGCGTGGCCGGAGGGGAAGCTGGCGTTGACCGCCTCGACCACGCGATAGGCCTCTTCGGGACGCTCGCGGCCGAACACCGCCTTCAGGCCCTGGCTGACCGTGACGCCGCTGATCGCGCCCAAGGCCAGCAACCAGGCCTCGGTCCAGCGCTTCAGCGAGCCCAGCAGCGCAAACGCCGCCAGGATCAGCAGGGTCAGAACCGCTACAGAGCCCAGGGCGGTGATGTCCACCGCCGCCACATGCAGCCATTCGGGGCCGACCAACGCGTCTGGCTGCCCACTGACGCGCAGCGCCCTTAGCACCGCCAGATCCAGAGCATGGGCTTCGCCCTCGACCACCTCGTCAGCGACCCCTACGAACCCGAGCGCGCCCAGCGCCACGATCAGCAGGGCCGAAGCCACCCCAATCTCGCGGCCGGCGGCGGCGAACAGTCTCCGAACGTCCAGACGATACAAGCGGCGCGCTCCTTCCATTGAGTCAGAACCGGGAACTCGAAACAACATTTCTCTTTTGAAACATGAACTTAGGAAGCACTCAGCCGTTCAGCAAGGGACTAGGTCGACCATCTTACGTTGACGTCCTCATCGAAGGAGACCCGACATGAAACGCTTCCTCACCGCTTCGCTCGCCGTCCTCATGCTGGCCGGCGGGACCACCGCCGCCTCGGCCCAGGCCTATCGTCACGACGGCCGCCATGACGCCCGCGACCGCGCCTACGAACAAGGCCGCCGCGACCAGGCCCGCTACGAAAACCGCCAGGACCGCCGCGAGTATCGCCGCTGGGTCCGCGGCCAGCGCCTCGACGCCCGCTATCGCGGCAACGGCTACTATGTCAGCGACTGGCGCCGCCACGGTCTGCGCGCCCCGCCGCGCGGCTATCGCTGGCAGAAGGTGGACAACCAGTACGTCCTGGCCGCGGTCGCCACTGGCCTGATCGCCTCGGTCATCCTGGCCAATAACTAAACTGGGCGGGGCGGCGTTCCCCCGCCGCCCCTTCACTCGCCGCCCCTTCCCTTGCGGGAACCCGGCCATCGCCAGGAAAGTGCACGCCAACCCCCGCTTTGAGCGGATTTCCATTTGAAACGGGCGGGTCCAAGGCGGTAAGCCGGAAGCATGCCCGAGTTCGCCGAAACCAGCTCCGCCGCCGATCCGCTGATCACCCTCGTCCCCGACAAGTGGGTGACGCTCCGCGACGCGTTCGGCGTCGACAGCGACATGAAGGTTCCGGCCTTCAGCCACCGCGACAGCCATGTGCCGGACATCGACCCGGCCTATCGCTTCGACCCGCAGACGACCAAGGCCATCTGCGCGGGCTTCGCCTTCGACCGTCGCGTGATGGTTCAGGGCTATCACGGCACGGGCAAGTCGACCCACATCGAGCAGATCGCCGCGCGCCTGAACTGGCCGCTGGTCCGCGTGAACCTCGACAGCCACGTCAGCCGGATCGATCTCGTGGGCAAGGACGCCATCGTCCTGAAGGACGGCAAGCAGATCACCGAGTTCCGCGAAGGCATCCTGCCCTGGACTCTGCAACGCCCTGTCGCCCTGGTGTTCGACGAGTATGACGCCGGTCGCCCCGACGTGATGTTCGTGATCCAGCGCGTGCTGGAAGCCGGCGGCAAGCTGACCCTGCTGGATCAGAACCGCGTCATCCGCGCCAATCCTTACTTCCGTCTGTTCGCCACGACCAACACGATCGGTCTGGGCGACACCACCGGCCTCTATCACGGCACCCAGCAGATCAACCAAGGCCAGATGGACCGCTGGTCGATCGTCACCACGCTGAACTATCTCGAGCACGACGTCGAAGCTGCCATCGTGCTGGCCAAGAACCCGGGCTACGACACCGCCGAGGGCAAGCGCACCCTGGCCGCCATGGTCCGCGTCGCCGACATGACCCGCAACGCCTTCATGAACGGCGACATCTCGACGGTCATGAGCCCGCGCACGGTCATCACCTGGGCCCAGAACGCCGAGATCTTCGATCACGACGTGGCCCTGGCCTTCCGCCTGACCTTCCTGAACAAGTGTGACGAACTGGAACGCCCGACGGTGGCCGAGTTCTTCCAGCGGGCGTTCGGGACGGACCTGCCGGAAAGCGCGGCGCGGGTGAAGGTGGCTTAACGGGAACCGCTGGGCCCGCCCTCCGTTCGATCTCCGCCTCAACACGGAGACCGGCCATGACCCAGATCACCTACGAGATCGTCGAGCACGACGGCGGCTGGGCCTACAGGGTGGGGGAAACGTTCTCCGAGACCTTCCCCACCCATGCGGCGGCGCTGTCCGCCGCCAAAGCGGCGGCCGAGGCTCAGGAACAGCCCGGCGAGACCGAGGGCGTCGTCTACGAGGATCGCAACGCGGTCTGGCACGCCGAAATCGCGCCGGGTGACGACCGTCCGACAACCCAGGTTCGGGACGCCGGCTAGACATCTCCCGAAAACGGCCCCGATCTTGCTGCATGGGTCTTCCAAACGCCCATTTTGAGACAAGGTCGCCGCCGATGTTCGCCAAGAAGAAAGAGACTCCCGCGAAGCTGGCCCTGACTCCGCTGGAGCCGCAGCGCGCCGCCACGCCGCAAGCCGCCCAGCCTCAGCCCGCTCCCGCCCCGGCGCGCCCGAAGCCCGCCTCGCTGATCGCCCAAGGCCTGACGATCCGGGGCGACGTGGTGGGCGACATTGAGGTCCACCTGGACTGCGTGGTTCTGGGCGACGTGAAGGTTGGCAAGCTGATCGTCGGCCCCAACGCTCGGATCGAAGGCTCTATCGTGGCGCAGGCCATGGAGATCCACGGCCTAGTGATCGGCGCGGTCACCGCCCAGAGCGTGCGCCTGTACGGCACCGCCCGGGTCGACGGCGACATCACCCATGAGCAGTTGGCCATGGAGCCGGGCGCCGAATTCCAGGGTCGCAGCCTGAAGTTCCGCCGTCCCGCGCCGACGCCGCAACCGGGCCAGCCCGCGCCCGTCGCCCAGGCTCCGGCCGCGCCGCAAGCGCCGCCTTCGGCCTCGCAGACGCCCTACAACCACTCGGCCCACTGATCGACGGCGGACCGGCTGCGCCACCGCATGTGGCGCGGCGGCCACGGCGCCGCCCATTCCGGACGAACGACGGAACGGTCAAGCCTAGCCAGGCTTTGATGGATCGAGGGCCAACCCCCGGCCCCCGTTCCAGGAGCCGAGACGCCATGACCGGCAAACCGTTCAAGATCGTGTCGCCCGTTCCGGGCGTGGCCGAACTCTATGACTTGGGACGCGGTCCCGAGACCACCGGCCAGCGCGTGCAGCGCCTACAGGCCGAAGCACGCCTTCTAGCCCGCGAAGAGATCGAACGGCTCGACCGCGACCTCCGCCGGCTGGCCGACCAGGCGCGCGCTGTCGCCGATGGTGGAGACGCCTATCCGGCCGGGATCCGCGAACTGGCCGGCCGCATCAGCGTCGACACCGCCCAGCGCGCCGAAATCCTACGCGCGCTTCTTGACCGCTCCAACGGCTGAGCCATCGGAGCCTCCCGCCTGAAACTCGGGGGTTATCAGGGGGAGGCCCCGCGGCGCATCCGCCGCGCTTGGGGACGGAAGGCGGACGGGCGTCGGTTCCGACCGCCCTGGTGTCCCATAAGGACACACCGGGGAGAGGGGCGGCGGTCGGATCGATAAGGCTACGGCCCAGACCTGACTTTGGATGCGTCGCCTCAAATCCCGGCGTTGGCCATCTTGCGAAGTCGCCGCGCCAGATCCTCCGGACGATCGGCGATCTGGTCGAACAGCGCCTGCACCTCGGCTTCTCCAAACCCTGCCGCGCGCAGCGTGCGCCAGGCGCCGGCCAGCACGGCTTCGGCGATATCCAGGCGATCTTCGGTCAATCGCAGACCCGGGCTGAACGGGCTTTCAAAGGTAGCATTGTCGAAGGCGGGATTGGCGAGCGGCGACATGTCGGACCCTCCGTCGGTGCGCAGTAATGTTCCTTTTTTGTTCCCATTTTTGAGCGGAGTCGAGTCCTGAATTGCTGGCCGGCCTCGCCCCACAAGAAAGGCCCCGAGGTCGGGGGACCTCGGGGCCGGGTTGGTGTCGACGGGGCGGTCGACACCGTACGGATCGCCGGCTCACAACGGCGATCCGATCTTATAGGGCCGCTTAGCGGCAGACCGTCCGCTCGTAGTACGAGCCACTGCGGCGGTTGTACTCGCGCGTCGTCCAGCACTCGCGGTCGCCATAGTAGGGGCGCGGCGCGTAGTCGTAATCGTAGCCATAGCCTTGGCCGTAACGCGGCGGCGGGGGCGGCGGCGGCGGGGCGTAGCGGCGGTCGCGGTAGCGGTTGTCGCGATGGTCGTCGTCGGCGATCGCCGCACCGATCACGAGACCGATCACCCCGGCGGTGATCGCGGCCGCAGCGACATCGCCGCCCTTGTCGTGCTTGTAGCGGTGGTGGTGGCGCGAGTCGGCCGAAGCGGTGGTCGCCGCGGCGGCCAACGACAGGGCGGCCACACCGGCGGCGACGCGTCCGACCGTCTTGAACATCTTGCTGGCCATGCCGGCCTCCTTGGGTCTCGCCGCGCCGCTCAATGCGTCGTCTCAAAGCGTTGCCAGGACGATCGGATTTCCAGCCTGAACGGCGGCTGAACAGAATTCATCAACCCTGACCAGAACCGGTTTGTTTATATTTTTGCGTCAGGGTGGCGGCATCGAAGGCCTCGTATGGCCCTCGCGCCCACGGAGACCGCCATGACCAGCATCGTGTCGTACGCCCAAGGCCAGGCCCTTCAGGTCCTGTCGTTCGAGGTCGGCGCCCAGACCTACTGCGTTCCCGTGAGCGCCGTGCGCGAGATCCGGGGCGTCACCCCGCCGACCCCTCTGCCTGACGCGCCCCCCTTCGTGCGCGGTGTGATCAACCTGCGCGGTCAGGTGATGCCGGTCATCGACCTGTCGCAACGCCTGGGAAAGGGCGTGGCGATCGATGGCGAGCGTCAGGTCATCATCGTGGTCGAGAACCAGAACGACGTCGCCGGCATGCTGGTCGACGCGGTCTGCGACAGCTTCATTGTCGAAGCTGACCAGATCAACCCGCCGCCCAGCCTGGGCGACGGCGAGGACTCGCCGCTGGTGTCGGCGGTGATCACCTCGGGCGAAGGCTCGATGACCATCCTGCTGGCCGTCAGCCGCATCCTGCCCGAGCGCACGGTCGAAGCCCTGGCCGCTTAAGGGCTCACACCCCCGAACATTTGTTCGAATAGCCCTTCCGTTCGCCCCGAACGGAACGCTAGTCTCCCCTCAAACAAGAGGGAGACGAGTATGAAGGCCGCTGTTCTGCGCGAGGTGGGCAAGCCCCTCCAGATCGAGACCGTGGCCATCGGCAAGCCCGGCCCGCGCGAGGTGCTGATCCGCACCAAGGCCGCCGGGGTCTGCCACTCCGACCTGCACTTCGTCGAAGGCTCCTACACCCACGCCCTGCCCGCCGTGCTGGGCCACGAGAGCGCCGGCATTGTCGAGGCGGTCGGCAGTGAAGTCCGGACCGTCAAGGTCGGCGACCACGTCATCACCTGCCTCAACCCCTATTGCGGCCATTGCGAGGTCTGCCTGACCGGGCACATGAACCTCTGCATCAGCCCCGAAACACGGCGCGGCAAGGGTGAGGAACCCCGACTGTTCCGCGAGGACCTCTCCGGGGCGGGCGACACCAAGATGGCCCAGTTCCTGAACCTGTCGTCCTTCGCCGAGATGATGCTGGTGCATGAGCACGCCTGCGTCGCCATCCGTAAGGACATGCCGTTCGACCGCGCCGCCCTGATCGGGTGCTCGGTGATGACGGGCGTGGGCGCGGTCATGCATACCTCCAACGTCCGTCCGGGCGAGACCGTGGCCGTGATCGGCTGCGGCGGCGTCGGTCTGGCCACGATCAACGGCGCAGCCATCGCGGGCGCCGGCCGGATCATCGCCATCGACCGCATCGCCTCCAAGCTGGAGTTGGCCAAGACCTTCGGCGCGACCGATGTCATCGACGGCTCGCAGGTCGACGACATCGCCAAGGCCGTCGTCGAGCTGACCGGCGGCGGGGTCCATCACAGCTTCGAAGCCATCGGCCTGAAGGCCACGGCGGAGGCCTCATTTAAGATGCTGCGCCGGGGCGGCACGGCCAATGTCATCGGCATGATCCCGGTCGGCACCAAGATCGAGCTGCACGGCGTCGACTTCCTGGGCGAGCGCCGCATCCAGGGCAGCTACATGGGCTCCAACCGCTTCCCGGTCGACATGCCGCGCCTGGTGGACTTCTACATGTCGGGCAAGCTGAAGCTGGACGAGCTGATCTCGCGCCGGATCAAGCTGGAGGACGTCAACTCGGCGTTCGACGAACTCAAGCGCGGCGAGCTGGCCCGGTCGGTGATCGTGTTTGAGTAGCCGGCGGGTGCTCTGCTGGTCGCTGCTTGGAGGGCGACTTGACCGCAGAGACGCCTAGCCTCCCTTCACCTGTAAACTGGCGTTAGAAAATCCCGCCGGAGGGGGATGAGCCGAAGGCAGGAAGGGGAACCTCCGCCAAGCCGGCCTCTCCCGCTTCGTCGCTTCGCCGGCGCCTCCGCCACTGGAGGAGGATTTGAGCCACCGCCGCCCGGCGCCCCGCGCACTTCCGCGAACCGACCCCTAGACTCCCCCTCCCCCGCCTGCTACACGCCGCGCCTCGCTCCCGGACCTCGTCCTGGGGCGTGCTCGTCGTTATCCGTTCGGGGTGATGGCGGGTTCAAATCCGTGGGAGGGACGCCAAGCCCGCACCACGGCTCACCAGTGAGGACACTATGGCTAAGAAGATCCTGGGCTACATCAAGCTCCAGGTGAAGGCTGGCTCGGCCACGCCTTCGCCCCCCATCGGCCCGGCTCTGGGTCAGCGCGGCGTCAACATCATGGGCTTCTGCAAGGAGTTCAACGCGCGCACCGAGAACGTCGAAAAGGGCACCCCCCTGCCGACCGTGATCACCGTCTACCAAGACAAGTCGTTCACCTTCATCACCAAGACGCCCCCGGCGACGCACTACCTGAAGCAGATCACCGGTCTGAAGTCGGGCGCGAAGCTGACCGGTCGTGAGACCGTCGGCCAGGTGACCCGCGCCCAGCTGCGCGAAATCGCCGAAAAGAAGATGAAGGACCTGAACGCCAACGACATCGAGGCCGCGGCCAAGATCATCGAAGGCTCCGCCAAGGCCATGGGCCTGAAGATCGTGGAGGCCTAATCCAATGGCTAAGCAACCCAAGCGCATCAAGGCCTGGACCGGCGACCGCGACGCGGCCCACTCGGTCGAAGCCGCCATCGCCCTGGTCAAGGCCAACGCCAAGGCCAAGTTCGACGAGTCGATCGAAATCTCGGTCAACCTGGGCGTTGACCCGCGTCACGCCGACCAACAGGTCCGTGGCGTCGTGAACCTGCCCTCGGGCACCGGCCGTGACGTCCGCGTCGCCGTGTTCGCCAAGGACGCCAAGGCGGCCGAAGCCACCGCGGCGGGCGCCGAGCACGTCGGCGCTGAAGACCTGTACGAAAAGATCGCCGGCGGCTTCATGGACTTCGATCGCGTCATCGCGACCCCGGACATGATGGCCTTGGTCGGTCGCCTCGGTAAGGTGCTGGGTCCGCGCGGCCTGATGCCGAACCCGAAGGTCGGCACCGTGACCCCGAACGTCGCCCAGGCCGTCAAGGACGCCAAGGGCGGCGCCGTCGAGTTCCGCGTCGAAAAGGCCGGTATCGTTCACGCCGGCATCGGCAAGGCCTCGTTCACCGACGAAGCCCTGGTCATCAACGTCAAGGCCCTGATCGAAGCCCTGAACCGCTCCAAGCCCTCGGGCGCCAAGGGCGTGTTCATCAAGCGCGTCGGCCTGTCGTCGACGATGGGCCCGGGCTTCAAGGTCGACGTCAGCTCGATCGGCGCCTGAGCCAACCTTTTTTAGTAAGCGTACCTAGTAAAGCGTAGCGGCACGGGCGCTGGAGCGATCCAGCGCCCGTTCTGCGTTTGGGTGTCCTGACAAGCGCCCCCTCCGTCACGATGCGTATCCGCATCGCGCCACCTCCCCCGCTTTGCGAGGGAGGAAGACACCTCCCTCCTCACCCGTGAAACGGGGGAGGTGGATCGACGCGAAGCGGCGAGACGGAGGAGGCGCGATCACACCCCTCAATTGCCGCTCCGGCTAGCCGATGCTACCTTCTGTCTAGACGGAGGTTCCGATGCCCTTCCATGTCCGCGACCCCGAGACCGACGCCCTGGTGCGCCAGTACGCCCAGGACAAGCGCGTCGGTCTCACCGAAGCCGTCAAGCTGGCGGTTATCAAAGCGCGAGAAGCTGAGGATCAGGCGCGCGCTGAGAAGCTGGCGAAGATCGACGCGATCCTGGCTGAGGTTGATCGCTGGCCGAGGACCGGCCTGAAGGCCGACAAGGAATTCTTCGACATGATCAACGGCGAGTGATGTTCGTCGATGCCTCCGCATGGGCGGCGATCCTGTTGAATGAGCCCGAGCGGACCGGATTCCGCCAGAAGCTTGCGGCGGCGCCGGTCGTCCTCACGTCGGCGATCGCAACGTGGGAGACGGTCCGCGCCTTGACCCGAGCGACACTGCCCACGCTCGACGCCTTGAACGTTGTGAAAGATCTTCAGCAGGGGTTCGGGAGCCGGCTCGTCCTGATCGGCGAAGAGGAACAGACCCTGGCGGTGGGCGCCCACGCGCGCTTCGGCAAGGGCGTCCACCCCGCCAGGCTCAACATGGGCGATTGCTTTTCATATGCCTGCGCCAAGGTTCACGGCGTGCCGCTGCTCTACAAGGGCGAGGACTTTTCCCTGACCGACATCGAGGCGGCCTGATGCCCGACACCCTCCTCGACGTGGCCGTGATCGGCGGCGGGCCCGCCGGCCTGATGGCGGCCGAGACGATCGCCAAGGCCGGCCGCTCAGTGGCCGTGTTCGAGAAGATGCCGACCTTCGGACGCAAGTTCCTGATGGCCGGACGCGGCGGCCTGAACCTGACCCACAGCGAGGAGTTCGGCCGTTTCGCCGCGCGTTATGGCGAGCGGTCCGCGACGCTGCGGCCGATGCTGGACGCCTTCACGCCGGGCGACCTCGTCGCCTGGGCCGAGGGGCTGGGCCAGGAGACCTTCGTGGGGGCCAGCGGCCGGGTGTTTCCCAAGGCGATGAAGGCCTCGCCCCTGCTGCGCGCCTGGCTCGCGCGCCTTGAGGGACTTGGCGTGACGCTGCGGCCGCGCTCGGCCTGGAAGGGTTGGGACGCCATGGGCGCCTTGCTCATCGACGACTCCGAGGGCCGTCACGCGATCCGCGCGCGGCAGACCATCCTGGCGCTGGGCGGCGCCAGCTGGCCCAAGCTCGGCTCGGACGCGGCCTGGGCGCCGCTGCTGCGGGTGGGCGGCTCTGAGATCGCGCCGTTCCGGCCCGCCAACTGCGGCTTCGACGTGGCCTGGAGCGATGTGTTCCGCGACCGCTTCGCCGGCGAGCCGCTGAAGAACGTCACCCTGCGCCTGGGCGAGGCGACCGCGCGCGGCGACGCCGTCATCGCCCGCTATGGCCTGGAAGGCGGCGCGGTCTACGCCCTGGGCGGAGCGGCGCGCGACGCGGCCTTGGCGGGCGGCGCGACTCTGACCGTAGACCTGCGGCCCGACATTCCCGTCGAGACCCTGGAACGCCGGCTGCACGCCCCGCGCGGCGGCCAGACCCTGGCCAATTTCCTGCGCAAGGCGGTCAAGCTGTCGCCGGTTGAGGTCAATCTGCTGCGCGAGGCCCACGGCGTGAACCTCCCTGTCGAGCCAGCCGCCCTGGCCGCCGCGATCAAGGCCGCGCCGCTTCTCCTCACCGGCGTCCAGCCGCTGGATCGGGCAATCTCCTCGGCCGGCGGGGTGCGGTTCGAGAGCCTGGACGGACTGACGCTGAAGGCGCGTCCGGACGTGCTGCTGGCCGGCGAGATGCTGGACTGGGAGGCCCCCACCGGCGGCTACCTGCTGCAGGCCTGTTTCGCCACCGGCGTCGCCGCCGGCCGGGTTGCACTGGAGCGGCTGGGTTAGGGTCGCTGGTCGCCGGCCGATATCGAGCGGCCGACTAAAGTTTTTACGCAACACATGACGGCAAGCGTGTCGCCGGGCCCTTCGGCGACCGTTCAAGCCATTGTCCGGACGCTTTGGCCCCTATAAGCAAGCGCCTTGCTGAACGCCGCGCGGCGCTTTGGAAGGTTGCGAATGCCAAGTCCCTTGATGGCGGCCCTGAAGGATGTGGGAGACGGGATCCGTCTTGCCCCCCTGTGGTGGCGGCTGGGTCTGGACCAGACGGCGTCGCGCTTCCAGCGCTCGGTGCTGGGGCCGTTCTGGATGGCCTGCAACCTTCTGGTGATCGCCTTCGCGCTGGCCTTCGTCGTCAGCGCCCTGATGGGCGTGGACATGATGAAGAGCTATCCTCAGGTGGTGGCGGGCCTTTTGGCCTGGTCGCTGGTGGGCACCACCATCGCCGAGGCCCAGGCGATCTTCCTCTACAACGCCGGCCTGATGCAGAGCCAACGCCTGCCGCTGAGCTTCTACGTCTTTCTGCACGCCCAGAAGTCGGCGACCAACTTCATGTTCCAGGCGATCGCCTTCTGGGCGACGATGCTGGTGCTGAACCGGTTTGCGTTCCCACACTGGACGCTGATCCCGGCGCTCGTTGTGATGATGCTGATCGTCTGCTTTCAGGGCTTCATCATCGCCATCCCGTCCACCCGCTTCCGCGATGTGGCCTACATGATGAGCTATGTGGTCCAGCTCCTGTTCTACGTGACGCCGGTGTTCTGGATGACCGCCAATGTCAGCGAAAAACACCGCTGGGTGGTCGAGCTGAACCCCTTCACCCACCAGGTCGAGCTGCTGCGCGCGCCGCTGACCGGCCATGCGCCCGAGGCCATCCACTGGTGGTGGACTCTGGGAACCCTGGGCGTGCTCGCCGTCGTCGCCATCACCCTGCTGGCGATGTTCCGCAAGCGCGTGGTCTTCTGGCTGTAGGGGACCGCGATGACGCACCAGATCAAGCTGACCAACGTCGATCTCGACTATTTCGTCTACAGCCTGCGCTCGCAGTCGCTACGCAGCGCGGTGTTCAACCTCGCGGTCGGCGGGCGGATGTACAAGGCGGCCGGCGACGTGGCCGCCGTGAAGGCGCTGCACGACATCAACCTCGAGATCAACGAAGGCGACCGCATCGCTCTCGTCGGTCATAACGGCTCGGGCAAGACGACCCTGCTGAAGGTCATCGCCGGCATCTATTCGCCGACGCGCGGCGAGCTTTCGATCGACGGCGACATCACCTCGATGATCGCCATCAACGCCGGCCTCGACATGGAGGCCACGGGCCTTCGCAACATCCACAAGCTTGGCCTGATGCGCCGGCTGTCGCGGAAAGTAATCGACAGCCGCGTCGACGCCATCGCCGAGTTCTCCGGCCTGGGCGACTTTCTGCACCTGCCGGTGCGGACCTATTCGGCCGGCATGCTGGCGCGACTGATGTTTACGGTGGCCACCGAGTTTGAGGCCGACATCCTGGTGCTGGACGAATGGCTCAGCGCCGGCGACGCCGCCTTCGTACAGAAGGCCGCCCAGCGCATGCACCGCATGGTCGAGGACGCCAAGATCGTGGTGATGGCCACCCATGACCACGATCTGGTCCAGCGCGTCTGCAACCGCGTCTGCGAACTGCAGGGCGGCAAGATCGCCTTCCTCGGCTCGACCGAGGAATGGCTGGCCTATCGCGAAACCCAAGCCGCATGAGCCGCCTGCCGCCCGGCCTGAGGACCGGCCGCGACGTGTCGGTCACCGCCGTCGACGCGGCCGGGCGCACGGTGCTGGCGGCGCGCGACGGCGACCCGCAGATGGTCTGGACGCCCACCCGCGAAGAGCGCAAGGCGCTGCGGGCGGCCAAGGCGGTGCGGATCGACGTCAAGCTCGCGGCGGTTGAGGGCAAGCTGGTCGGCCCCGCGCTCTACGCCGACTGGGGCGACGGCTTTTCCGAGGATTCCTACGCCCGCCTGAAGGCCGGTCCGGATGGCTGGTTCGCCTCGCTGCCGGCCCGCAGCTTCCAGCTGAACGGCGTGCGGCTGGACCCGTCCGAGGGGGCCTGCGCCTTCACGGTCGAGGCCTTCAAGGTCACCCGCATCGGCGACCTGGGCAAGGATCCGCGCGGCCTGCGCGGCGCGACGATCCAGGCGCTGAAGCCGATACTGGGCCCGCTGCGCGGCCCCGTCGGCGCGGTCTGGCGTCGGGGTCGGGCGCTGCTGGCCCAGCGGCGCGTGGCGCGTCCGGCTGGACGTGACGACAGCGCCGTCGGCGCGACCTACGCCCACGCGATCGCGGTCTCCCGCAACCTGCGTAGCCCGCACTACGCCGCCCCGATCGCCGCCCCGATCACCCTGCCGGCCGACGCGCCCAAGGTCGTGGCCTTCTACCTGCCGCAGTTTCATCCGTTCCCGGAGAATGACGCCTGGTGGGGCAAGGGCTTCACCGAGTGGACCAATGTCTCCAAGGCCCAGCCGCAGTTCCTGGGCCACTACCAGCCCCGCCTGCCGGCGGACCTGGGCTTCTATGACCTGCGCCAGCGCGAGGTGCTGGCCCAGCAGGTGGACCTGGCCAAGGGCGCGGGCGTCCACGCCTTCTGCTTCCACTACTACTGGTTCGCTGGGAAGCGCCTCTTGGAACGGCCGCTGGACCTGTTCCTGAACGATCCCACTCTGGACCTGCCGTTCGCCCTCTGCTGGGCCAACGAGAACTGGACCCGGCGCTGGGACGGCGACGAGAGCGACATCCTGATGGGCCAGGATCACTCGCCGCAGGACGACCGCGCGGTCTTCGAGGATCTGGCCCGCTACATGCGCGACCCGCGCTACCTGCGGGTGAGCGGCAAGCCGCTGCTGGTGCTCTACCGCCCCGAGATCCTGCCCGAAGCCAAGGCCACCACCGACCGCTGGCGCGAGCAGGCGCGGGCCATGGGCCTGGGCGAGCTGCACCTCCTCTGCACCACCGCCTTCGGCTTCCAGGACTATGCCAGCCACGGCTTCGACGGCATCGTCGACTTCCCGCCGCACGCCATTGTCGAGGGCGAGATCACCAACCGGGTGACGCCGCTGCACGCCGGCTTCACCGGCAAGGTCTATGACTATCCCGCCGTCGCCCGCCACAAGCTGGACGAGCTGGAGCAGGTCCCGGCCGCCTTCGTGCCCGGGGTCATGCCCGGCTGGGATAACCAGGCCCGCAAACCGTGGGCGGGCGTCGCGTTCCACAACGCCGACCCCGAGAGCTATTTCGGCTGGCTGTCGGGCGCGCTCAAGCATGCCGAGGCCCGGCATCCGAAGGGCGAGGCCATGGTCTTCGTCAACGCCTGGAACGAGTGGGGCGAAGGCGCCTATCTCGAGCCCGACCGCTGGTTTGGCCACGGCTATCTGCACGCCACCCGCACCGCGCTCAGCGCCTGGCTGCCGCGCCTGACCAACGCCCATCCGGTCATCGCCGAGGCGCAAGGCAAGTTCGCCAAACGCGCCGAGGCGGTGACGCTGCTGCATCTCTTCTACCCCGAGCTGATCGACTGGTTCGCCGAGCATCTGGCCGCCACGACCGACGTCCTGGATCTGATGATCACCGTGCCGGAGACCTGGAGCGAGGCGGATCTGGCCCGTGTGCGCGCCGCCTTCCCGGCCGCGCATCTGGCGGTCGCCGAGAACCGCGGCCGGGACATCCGGCCGTTCGTCGAGACCCTGCGCCGCGCCCACGCGCTGGGCTACTCGGTGTTCTGCAAGCTGCACTCCAAGCGCTCGCCGCACCAGGCCAAGGGCGACCAGTGGCGGGCCAAACTGGTCGACGGCCTTCTGGGCGGCGAAGCGGCCGCCTTGGCCCTGCGCGCCTTCGCCCAGGACGCGAAGCTGGGCCTGCTGGCCGCCGCCAGCGCGCGCATGCGGATCGGCGATCCCGACGTGATGGACAACAATCGCGCCGAGGCTGACCGGCTGTCGGCGCGCATGGGCCTGAAGCCGCGCCCGGAAACGCCGTTCGCCGCCGGCTCGATGTTCTGGGGACGGACCGAGGCCTTCGCCCCCCTGACCGACCTGTCGGACGCCGAGATCGCCTTCGGCCCTGAACTGGGCCGCGTCGACGGGACCACCGCCCACGCGATCGAGCGCCTGACGGCCGCCATCGTCGAGCGCGCCGGCTACCGCGCGAGCTTCGAGCTGTGAGCCGACTGGCCCGCCTCGCCCGCCGGGTCGGGCGCAAGCTGAAGGCCCTGGCGCCGACGCCCCGGACGCCGGAACCGCCGTCCCTGCCCTTGCGGCTCGATGTCGTCGAGAACCCCGACTTCGCCACGGTCCACGAGGTCTGGTGCGCGCCGAGTTTCGGCGTGCTGGTCGACGCCGGCGGTCGGATTCTGGGCGGCGCCGCGCGGCAGGCGCTGGGCTTCAGTCCGGACCTGTCGGCGCTCCCGGGGGTGCGCGTCCATGACGGCGTGAGCCGCCTGATCCTGCCCGACGCGCCGCCGCGTCTGGCCAAGGGCGCGGTGCTGGCGGGCTGGGGCGATCTGCGCAGCTATGCGGGGTTTCTGCTCAACACCCTACCGACGCTGCTGGCGGCGTCAAAGGCCGGGTTGCTTGGCGAGCACCCGATCGTGACCCCGCCGCTGAACACCTGGCAGACCGATCTTCTGGCCCTGGCCGGACTGGACGCCCCGCGGACGATCGATGCGCCCTGGATGATCCTCGACGAAGCGACGACCGCCCCGGCGCCGGCGCCGGTCGCAGCCCACCCGATGCTGCCCGAAGTCCGCGCGCGGATCCTGTCGGCGCAGGGTCCGACCAGCGGCGCCCGCCTGAAGCTCTACATCAGCCGCGCCGACGCGATGAACGCGGTGATGGTCGACGAAGAGGGCGTCGAAATCGAGCTGGCGGCGCGCGGCTACACGATCGTCCGTCCCGAGACGACCTCCGTA
This sequence comes from Caulobacter sp. DMC95, assembly GCF_056313785.1. NCBI lineage: Bacteria > Pseudomonadati > Pseudomonadota > Alphaproteobacteria > Caulobacterales > Caulobacteraceae > Caulobacter > Caulobacter sp. DMC95. Next base: position 196,853 of record NZ_JBQUZP010000005.1, read on the forward strand.
CGGGAGCTGATCGGGCTCTTTAGCGAGGCAGAGATCATCGTGGCCCCGACGGGCGCGGCGCAGGCCAATACCCTCTTTTGCGCGCCGGACGCCCAGATCGTGGAGATCCGCCCCCCGGGCGCGACGGGCCTTTGGGTCCGCGATCTGGCCGCCCTCGCGGGCGCGACCTGGCATGGCTTCGACGCGGCGGGCGCACCGGAGACCATTGAGGCCCCGCTGGACCCGGCCCTGGTTCCCGCTTCGGCCTTTCGCTGGCGCGCCGACGCGGCCGCGCTGCTGGCCTTCCTGGCGCAGCGAACTTAGGGGCGCAGCGTGGCTTCCTTCGTCGACCTTTCGGAGACCGACCTCGTCCCGCTCGCCAGGGCCCTTCATGGCCCCGCCCGCGTTGCGCGCGCCCTGCTGATCAAGGGCGGCGCCCTCGTCCCGCCGCGCCCCATGCTGTGGCCCTGCGAGGGCGACATGCTGAACGGCCTGCACATCCTGGGCGATCTGCACGCGCCCGACATCGACCTGATGGTCGCCAGGCGCGTGGTGGCTGGCGGCTCGGGCGCCCACCTCAAGCTGGACGATCAGCTGGTCTACGCCGAGGGCCCCTACCCCTATTACATTCGCCACTGGTACGAACACGACATCGCGCGCCCGGCCTGGGATTTCGACGCGCCGGTGACGCACCGGCTCGACCGAGCCTTCGTGATCACCCACTTCAACTTCGTCTGGGGTCACTGGCTGACCGAGATGTATCCGAAGCTGTTCGTGATCCGCGCCCTGAACGCGGCCGGGATCACCGCGCCTTTGCTGCTGCCGAGGACCGCGCCCGGCTATGTGGCGCGCATCGTCCAGATGATGCTGCCCGACCAGGAGATCGTCACCTACGACCCGCGCGACGAGGCCGTGGAGATCGGCGCAGCCCTGCTGCCGCACATGCTGAACCGCAACTATGTGTTCCACGATTTCCTGCGCTGGAACCTCGAGCGTGAAGCTCTGGCTTGGACGAAGGGCGGCGACGCCGACATGCTCTTCGTCAGCCGGGGGGGCGTACGCACCGCCCAGTCTTTCCGCGAACTCGAGAACGAGGCCGAGATCGAGGGGCTCGCCCAGGAGGCCGGCCTCACCCTCGTCCGTCCCGAGACCCTGGGCTGGGAGCAGCAGGCCCGCCTGTTCTCCCGCGCGCGGCTGGTGGCTGGCGAGTTCGGCTCGGGCCTGCACAACGCGCTGCTGTCGCCTCAGGGCTGCCAGGTGGTGTCGCTGAACTGGCTGGTGGAGGTGCAGTCGCGGATCGGAAACTTCCGTCGCCACGACGTCGGCTACATCCTACCGGCGGACGGCCAGGCGCGGCTCTATTCGATCGAACCCCAGGCCAACCAGCCCTTCACCATCGATCCCGTCGAGTTCCGTCAGAAACTAGCCATAGCCGTCGACCGGGCCCAGGCCCGAAAGGCCATGGCGGGCTGGGACGACGCGCCGTTCCCGGTCGATGCGCCAGCGCTCAGACTTTAGCCGATCCTGAAACGATCAACGGCCAGACGCAGCGCGCCGGCGTTGATCGGCTTGGCCAGCACCTCCACCGACTCGAACCCCGCCCGCGGCAGGTCGCCGTAGCCGGTGGCGAACACGAACGGCACCCCTCGTTCGCGCAGGTGCTCAGCGACCGGGAACACCATCTCGCCGCCGATATTGACGTCCAGCACCGCGCCGTCGGGCGAGGGATGCTCGCGCAGCCAGGCCAGGGCGACGTCGACCGTGCCAAACGAACCAGCCACTTCGCAGCCCATGTCGCCGAGCATGTCCTCGACCATCATGGCCACCAAGGCCTCGTCCTCGACGATCATCACACGGGCGGTCTTCATGCGGCCAGACTCATGCGTTCGGACAGCGGCGCGCGGAGCGTGAAGACAAGTCCCGCCGGGGTGAAGTCGAGCTCCGCCTGGCCGCCCAGATCCCGCGCCAGGCCCTTGTGGATCATCCTGGATCCGAAGCCATGATGCGAAGGCCGCCCCGCAAGCGGCGGCCCGCCCTGTTCGCGCCAGACCAGGGTCAGAAGCGAAGGCGCGGTGGCTTCGTCGACGCTCCAGTCGATGACGATCCGCCCCTCCGGAGTCGACAAGGCGCCGTGACGCGCGGCGTTGGCGATCAGTTCATGGATCGTCATATGGACGGAGACCGCCGTTTCAGCGTTGAACGTCACCGCAGGCCCTTGAAAGTCAAACCGCGAGGCGAAGTCGTCGGCGAACGTCGCCAGGGTGCGCTGCAGGATCTCCTCCAGCTGCGGTCGCCCCCACGCCCGCCGCGTCAGCAACTCATGCGCCTGCGACAAGGCAAGGATCCGGCTCTCAAAGACGTCGGCGAAATCCTCGGCCGAGGGCGAGGTGCGCAGCGTCTGACGGGTGATCGATTGCACGATGGCCAGCGTGTTCTTCACGCGATGATCCAGCTCACGTAGCAGGAAGTGGCCATGCTCGAGCGAGGCGGTCAGATAGTCGTTCAGGCGCCCGCTTTCCAAGGCCGAAGCCGTCGCCCGCGCGATCACCTGCAGCTTGCGGAGCACTTCCGGCGAAGGATCATAGGGACGCGCCCAGTAAACGCCGATCGCGGCGATCGGGTCGCGAGGCCGTACCGGCGCCACCGCCAGGCTTTTCACGAAAGTGGGCCGATAGGCGTCATGAGGGACATCAGGATCGGCGTAGATGTCGGGACAGAGCACCACATGGCCGCTCTTCATCGCCCGGCCGGCGACGCACTGATCCATCGGGAAGCGCTTGCCCTTCCACAAAGGGCCGATCGCGTCCTCGTCGACGTACCAGCACTGGTCCTTGTCGCGCATGACAAAGGCCACGCCGTCAGCGCCCAGGATGCGCCGCGCCGCGCCCCGCACCACGTCGGCGACCTCGTTGATCGTGCGTGTCGCCGACAGCGCCTCGATCATCTCGATCAGAGTCGTCAGGCCGGTGTCAGCGTCGCCGATGCTTTCTGTGGCGTCGAGCTCCCGCATAGCTCCAATCGCACGATGGTTGTGCCGTGAAACCCTAACATGTAGACGGCGCCGAACAAGCGCGACCGCCATGCGCGAATCGTAACGCCACACCGCGCGAACCTGTGGAAACTCGCACGTCCGCCACGCCCGCGCCTTGACAAGTATCAAGCTTAACGGAGGGGCGTCACTCGGTCGCAGGCGCGCCGCGGAGCACCTTGTCCAATCGCCCGCGATCCAGCGCCCCTTCCCAACGGGCCACCACCAGCGTGGCGACCCCATTTCCGACCAGGTTGGTCAGGGCGCGGCACTCGCTCATGAACCGGTCAACGCCGACCAGGATGGCCAGCGCGGCGATCGGGATGTCAGGCACGACGGCCAGGGTCGCCGCCAGGGTGATGAAGCCTGCCCCGGTCACGCCCGACGCGCCCTTTGACGTCAGCATCGCCACGCCCAGCAGCGCCAGCTCCTGCCCAAGAGACAGCGGGGTGTTCGTCGCCTGGGCCAGGAACAGCGTGGCCAGGGTCATGTAGATGTTGGTGCCGTCGAGATTGAAGCTGTAGCCGGTGGGAATCACCAGCCCCACCACCGAGCGGCGGGCGCCGGCGTTCTCCAGCTTCTCCATCATCTGCGGCAGCACCGACTCCGAGGAGCTGGTCCCCAGCACGATCAGGAGCTCCTCGCGGATATAGGCCAGGAAGCGGAAGATCGAGAAGCCGCTGGCCCAGGCAATCGCGCCCAGCACGACCAGCACGAACAGCAGCGAGGTGACATAGAAGGTCGCCACCAGCGCGCCCAGCTGCACCAGCGCCGCCACCCCGTACTTGCCGATGGTGAAGCCCATGGCCCCGAACGCGCCGATCGGGGCCAGGCGCACCACGATGTGGATGATCCCGAAGAACAGCTTCGAGGTCTCGTCCAGCACATGGGCGACCTTGTCGCCGAAGTCGCCCAGCCGCACGCAGGCGAACCCGGTCAGGATCGCGATCACCAGCACCTGCAGCAGGTTACCGTCGGCGAAGGCGCCGATGAAGGTGTCGGGGATCAGGTGCAGCAGATAGGCGACCATGCCTTCGCCGTGCTGGGCCTTTTCGACGTAGCCGGCGGCGATTGAGGCGTCGAGCGTGGTCGGGTCGATATTGAACCCAGCGCCCGGCTGCACCAGCCGGCCAACGACTAGGCCCAGCACTAGGGCCAGGGTCGAGACCACCTCGAAATAGATCAGCGCCTTCACGCCCACCCGGCCGAACGCCTTCATGTCGCCCATGCGGGCGATGCCGCCGGCCACGGTGCAGAAGATCACCGGCGCGATGACCAGCTTGATCAACTTGATGAACCCATCGCCCAGCGGCTTCAGCGCCACCCCGATATCAGGCCATATCGCCCCGACCAGCACCCCCAGGACGATCGCGATCAGCACCTGCACATAGATCGACTTCAAATGCCGCACGCGTTCCCCCAAGCCTCGCGGACGGGGTTCTAACCGCTCGCGTCTTGCGCTATTGACCCTGACCCGCGCGCCGCGCGGCCCGGTAGCTCAGCAGGATAGAGCAGCGCTTTCCTAAAGCGAAGGTCGGGGGTTCGAGTCCCTCCCGGGCCGCCAGGGCTATGATGACGCCGTCCCCTGTCACACGCCCGCCAAACACCGCATGCTACCTGCGGCGCAGTTTCGCCGGAGTCCCGCCATGCCCAACCTCGACCGCCGCAGCCTGCTCGCCGCTCTCGGCGCCTTGAGTCTGCCACCGGCGCTGGCGCGGGCCGCGGCGATCGACGCTGACGTCAGAACCGGGACGATCCAGGACGTCGAGCACGTGGTGATCCTGATGCAGGAGAACCGCAGCTTTGATCACTATTTCGGGACGCTGAACGGCGTGCGGGGCTTTGGCGACCGGTTCCCGATCCCGGTGCGCGACGCCGCCGGCCGCAAGGACAGCTCGGTCTTCGTCCAGGCCTGGAGCCAGGACAAGCTGCTGGCGCCGTTCCCGCTGAATAGCGCCCAGACCTTCGCTCACATGCGCGTCGAGGGCACGCCGCACAGCTGGAGCGACGCCCAGGACGCCTGGGACCAGGGCCGCATGGACCGCTGGCCCGACGCGAAGAAGCCCTGGTCGATGGGCTATTTCCAGCGCGCCGACATCCCGTTCCAGTTCGCCCTAGCCGACGCGTTCACGCTCTGCGACGCCTATCACTGTTCGGCCCAGACCGGCACCAACACCAACCGCCTGTTCCTGTGGACCGGGACCAATGACGGGCTGGGAAAGGCCGGCGGCCCGTCAATCTCCAACAGCCACGACAATTTCGCCGAAAAGGGCGGGTCCAAGGAGTCCTACAGCTGGACGACCTATCCCGAGCGGCTGCTGCAAGCCGGCGTCACCTGGCGCATCTACCAGGACATGGCCGACAACTTCACCGACAACCCGCTGGCGGGTTTCAAGGCCTATCGCGAGGCCTATAAGGACCAACCGGGGTCGGACGCGCGCCTCAAGAAACTGGCCCTGTCGACCCATCACCTGGACAAGCTGCGCGAGGACGTGCTCACCGGCCGCCTACCGCAGGTCTCGTGGATCATCGCCCCGGCCGCCGACAGCGAGCACCCAGGCCCGTCCAGCCCCGCCCAAGGCGCGGACTACACCGCCCGCGTCATCGACGCCCTGACCGCAGATCCCAAGGTCTGGGCGCGGACGGTGTTCCTGGTGATGTTCGACGAGAACGACGGCTTCTTCGACCACGTCCCGCCGCCTGCCCCGCCGTCGTATGACGCCTCGGGCAAGCTGCTGGGCGCCTCGACGGTGGACCTCGCCGCAGAGCACCACCGGGTGCGCAATCCGACCGAGGCGAGGTCCGAGCGCGACGACCTGATGGGCCGCCCCTATGGCCTGGGTCCGCGGGTGCCGCTGTACGTCATCTCGCCCTGGAGCCGAGGCGGGTGGGTCAACAGCCAGGTATTCGACCACACCTCGGTCCTGCGGTTCCTAGAGCAGCGCTTCGGCGTGATGGAGCCCAATATCTCGCACTGGCGCCGAGCGGTGTGCGGCGACCTGACGACCTGCTTCGACTTCAAGACGCCCAACACCAACCCCTTCCCCGCCCTGCCCGCCACGGCCGAGCCGGCGGGTCGCGCCGCCAGGCTGGGCCGCGCCAAGCCGCCGACGCCGGCCTCGGTGGTCGCTCCGTCCCAGGCCAAGGGGCCTCGGCCCTCGCGCGCCCTGCCCTACGCCCTGGAGATCGACGGACGCGTCACGCAGGACGGCCTGGCGCTGACGATGGTCAACGCCGGCCAGGCGGCGGCGGTGCTGCACGTCTATGATCGCCTGCGCCTGAACGAGGTCCCGCGCCGCTACACCGTGGGGCCCAAGGCGCACATGTCCGACACCTGGCCGGCCGGGGCGCATGATCTGTGGATCGTGGGTCCCAACGGCTTCCATCGTCGCTTCGCCGGGAACGGCACGGGCGTCGAGATCACCGCTCGCCCGTCGAAGGACGGCCTGGTCGTGACGATCAGCAACACACGACCGACCGCCCGTTCCGTCGACCTCGAGATCCTGGGTCAGGCGCCCTGGCGCGTGGATCTGCCAGGCGTCGACACCGTGTCTCAGACCTTCGCCACGAAGCAGGGCTGGTACGACGTCACCGCGCGTCTTGAGGGCGAGCCGAGCTGGCTGCGCCGTCTGGCCGGACGGATCGAGACCGGCGCGGACTCGATCAGCGATCCGTGGGTGCGTGGCGAGGCGCAGCTAACCCTCTGAGCCCCGACCTCCCCGGCGAACGCCGGGGTCCAGATCGAACCCACAGCGCTCGCCAAGAGAGTGCCGTAACTCGGCGCGTGCGCTCTAATCGCTCGGGATGAATCTGGGCCCCGGCATTCGCCGGGGAAATCGGCTAGGGATTAGGTCTGGGATTCTCTTAGGACTTTGCCATGCTCCGCCACACCGCCTCCCTGATCGCGCTGGCCGCCGTGCTGGTCGCCGCGCCCGCAACAGCCGCGCCCAAGGCCGCCGACGCCGACAAGGCCGTCGCCAAGATCGTCGCATCGCCGAGCTTCAAGAAGGCCGTCGCCAAGCTGGACGCCGACTTCGACCGCACGGTCGCCGACATCATCACCCTGACCGAGATCCCCGCCCCGCCCTTCAAGGAAGAGCAGCGCGCCAAGGCGTATCTGGAGATGCTGAAGGCCCACGGCCTCTCGAACGTCGAGATGGACGCCGAGGGCAATGTCATGGGCGTGCGCCCCGGCACGGCGACCAAGGGTAAGGGCCCGTTCGTGGTCATCGCCGCGCACCTAGACACCGTCTTCCCGGAAGGCACCGACGTGAAGGTGCGCCGCGAGGGGACCAAGCTGATGGCGCCGGGCATCGGCGATGACACCCGGGCGCTGTCGACCCTGCTGGCCTATGTCCGCGCCATGGACGCGGCCGGGATCAAGACCAAGGCCGACATCCTCGTCGTGGGGAATGTTGGCGAGGAAGGCCCCGGCGACCTGCGCGGCGTGCGCTATCTGTTCAACAAGGGTCCGTACAAGGGCCGGATCACGTCCTTCTTCTCGATGGACGGCGGTGATCCCGACCGGATCGTTGACCAGGGCACCGGCTCGAAGCGCTATCGGGTGACCTTCACGGGCCCCGGCGGTCATAGCTACGGCGCGTTCGGCATCGTCAATCCGATGGCGGCCATGGCCAAGGCGGTGACCGACCTCTACGCAGTCGAGGCGCCCAAGAAGCCCAAGACCACCTATTCGGCCAGCGTCACGGGCGGCGGCACCTCGGTGAACTCGATCCCGCACGACGTCTTCATGGAGTTCGACATGCGCTCGGAGAGCGCGGCCGAGCTGGCCAAGCTGGACCAGACGCTGATCGGCATCTTCGACAAGGCCGTCGCCGGCGAGAACGCCGCCCGCTCCACCAAGAACGGCGCGGTCAGCTATCAGGCCAAGGTGATCGGCGAGCGTCCGGCCGGCGCCACGCCGCCGACCGCGCAGATCGTCGCCCTGACCGAAGGCGCGGTGAAGGCCCTGGGGTACAAGCCGACCCGCGAGGCCAGCTCGACCGACTCCAACATCCCCATGAGCCTGGGCGTGCCGGCCCTGACCATCGGCGCAGGCTTCCGCGGCGGTCGGGCCCACGCGCTCGACGAATGGATCGACGTCACGAAGGACGAGAGCCTGAAGGGCATGCAGGTGGGCCTGGCGGCCCTGCTGGCCGTGGCGGGGGTGGACTAGGCGCGGGCTCTCGCCCGTCCTGTCACTAGAAGGATGCCGGCGCACACCAGCGCCAGGGCGGCGGCGTTCTTCCAGGCCAGCACCGGCTCGTGCAGGAACAGGGCCGACAGCAGCACCCCGAACACCGGGATCAGGAAGTTGAACACCGCCAGCAGCCCCACCGGGTTGTGCTTGAGCAGCAGGCTCCACAGGGCGAAGGCGGCCGCCGACAGTCCGGCCATATAGGCCAGCAGCGCCAGCGAGCGGGCGTCGAACGCCTCCAGGTGTCCGCCGGCCACCGCGCCGATCGCCAGAAGCACGGCCCCGCCAATGGCAAGCTGCCAGCCGGTCATCACCATCGGGTCGAGCGTCTGCGAGATCGCCCGCCCCCAGATCGACCCCGCCGCCAGCACAAACGCGGCGGCGACCACAAAGCCCTCACCCAGCAGGCTGAACTCGAAATCGAACCCCTTGCCGCCCAGGTTCACCGCCAGCACCCCGGCGAAGCCCAGCAGGCAGCCGATCACCTTGCGCGGGGTCAGCTTGTCATTGGGGAACAGGAAGTGGGCCAGCACCACGCCAAAGAAGGCGCCGGTGGCGTTCATGATCGACGACTTCACCCCGGTCGCGTGGGCCAGGCCGATATAGAAGAACACGTACTGCAGCGTGGTCTGGAAGACGCCGAGACCCAAGAGTCGGCCGATCTGATCGCGCGGGATGGCGACCGACCGGCGGCCCAGAACCGCCAGCCCCAGCAGGATCAGCCCCGCCGCCAGAAAACGCCAGCCGGCGAACAGCATCTGGGCGGCGGTGTCGGTCTTGGCCACATGCAGCAGGGCATAGCCCGCCTTCACCGCCGGGAAGGCGCTGCCCCACAGCAGGCAACAGAACAGGGCCACGCCGATGACGAAGCGACGGTCGCTGTAGAGCTCGGCGCGAGATGAGGGCAAAGGCCAGGACCTGAAAAGACTTCGCCGCCCCACGGGGATGGGACGGCGATCGGACGTCCGCCTTCTAGACCTGCGCCAGGACGGCTTCAACCGCCCTGCGTCAGCAGCGCCAGGATGACCGGGATCGCGGTTCCCGCCGCGAGCAGCCCGACGGCGGCCTTGCGGTCGCGACCGTGGAACAGGGCCATCCATACGCCAAGCACCGTGGCGGCGGTCAGCGACAGGGCCACGAGCAGAAAGAGAGCCTTCAGAACAACAACAGCCGGCTTAGGTCCCTGGTCGGCGGGCGCAGATGGCTTGGATGCGACGGTCGTCGGCGCAGTGACCGCCGCAGGAGGCTTCGCACGCTTGGGCCTCAGCTTGAACACCTGGTCCTTGTGCAGCATGCCCAGCTTCTCGACGGCCGGGACGGGCTTGTAGCCGTCGTGCGACTCATGAAGCCCGTAGAGCTGCACAGCCCCGGTCAGCGCGAAGAACACGACGCTAGGCGCGACGAAGACGCCCAACCACGTGTGTATCCTTCGGATCAACGCCAAGCGCAGGGCGGGATTTCGACGAACGGGCTTGTCCATAACGACCTTCCAGCAACGCGCGTGACGCGCGCTGGCCAGACCATCGTTCGCCCCCCGCGACAGCGCCCTGACGAGGATCAAATCCCGAAAAGGGATTACCGCAGGCTGAGCTTGGCCTTCTGGATATCGGCGCTGGCCAGCTTGGGGGTGTCTTCGTTGCTCACCGGCGCGCCGCCTTCGGCCAGCATGCGGTCGATGCGAGCCTTCTGCGAGCGGAACGAGGCCAGCTCTGCGCCCGCCAGGATGGTGCCCTGGGGCACCTTGGCGCCGATCGGATTGACCCGCTGGCCCTTCAGCCAGACCTCGTAGTGTAGGTGAGGGCCGGACGACATGCCCGTCGAGCCGACATAGGCCACAACCTGGCCCTGGCGGACCCGCATGCCTGGCTTGATGCCCTTGGCGTAGCGCGAGATGTGCGCATAGCCGGTGTCCCATTGGCCTGAATGGCGGATGCGCAGCCAGTTGCCGTAGCCGGCCCAGCGGCGGGCCTCCAGCACGACGCCGTCCCCGGCGGCCAGGATCGGCGTGCCGGTGCCGGCGCCGAAATCGACGCCTTGGTGGGCGCGGTTGTAGCCCAGGATCGGGTGACGGCGCAGGCCGAACTTGGAGGTGATCCGCGCGCCGTCGACCGGCGTGCGCAGCAGGAAGCCTTTGATATTCTTGCCGGTCTCATCGAAGAACTGGCTCTTGCCGTCTTCACCGCGACGATCGAAGGCGTAGAACTTCTGGCCCTTGACCTCGGCGTATTCGAGGTCGCCGGCCTCGATGGTGCGGCCGCTCTCGGTGACCTTGCGATCAAAGATCAGGCAGAAGCGGTCGCCTTCCTTGATGTCGCGCGAGAAGTCGATCTTGTGCGAGAACAGCTTGGCCGCTTGGCTGATCACCGCCGGCGTGCCGCCGACATTGGCCACGCTCTCGTAGAACGAGCCGTTCATCTCACCGCAAGCCACCTGCTGCTCGTCGCGGACCTCTTCCTCCATCTCGCGCAGGCGCAGAGCGCCGTCGAAGGTGCGCGAGACGGTCAGGGTCGAGGACGGGCTGGTGCGCATCGATAGGCCGACCAGACGGGCCGGACCGCGCTGGCTGCGGCGCTGGGCGACGGCGGCCTCAAAGGCCATGCCCGCCTTGATATTGACGGTATCGATGGCGCCTTGCAGCGTCGCGACGACCTGACGAGCCTCTTCCGGCGCGACGCCTGTCCGCAGCACGGCGCCCTGCAACGTCTCGCCGGGGCGGACCTTGACCTCGATGTTTTCAGGACGCTCGAAACCGGGCTGAGCCTCGGCGCTGGCGAAAGCGATGTGTTGCAAGGCCACAAGCGCGGCAGGGTCGAGCGGCGCCTTGGCGAGCGGGGCGGCGGCGTCGTCAGCGGTCAGCTTCCAGCCCAGACCCAAAGCCAGGAGGCCGGCGACCGCCGTGAAAACCCGCGGCGCCCAGCGCGTCGCGCTGCGTCGTGGATCGAATTCTTGCATCGGTCCCCCGTCGGTGTCGATGCCGCGTAAGTCAAAATGACACGGCTGGGAAGCCCACCAGCAAACGTCGCGCCGGATCCTGAGGGCCCTCGCGCTCGGCGGAACGGACTATTCCGCGCCTTTGTCTTTTTGTCACGGGCAAGGTTGGCGCTAGCGAGGCGGCGAAGCGTAACCTTATGATCTGAAATAGAAAACGCCCACCTTTTGGGTGGGCGTTTCTGGGTACGCTTTTACTGTTACGCTTACTGGATTCCGACGACTCAGGCGGCGTTGACCGCTTCGTTCGGGTCGCGCAGCACGTAGCCGCGGCCCCAGACCGTCTCAATGTGGTGCTTGCCGTGCGCCGAAGCAGCCAGCTTCTTACGCAGCTTGCAGATGAAGACGTCGATGATCTTCAGTTCCGGCTCGTCCATGCCGCCGTACAGGTGGTTCAGGAACATTTCCTTGGTCAGGGTCGTGCCCTTGCGCAGGGAGAGGAGCTCCAGCATCTGGTACTCCTTGCCGGTCAGGTGAACGCGGTTGCCGTTCACTTCCACCGTCTTGGCGTCCAGATTGACCACGATGTCGCCGGTCTTGATGACCGACTGGGCGTGGCCCTTCGAGCGACGGACCACCGCGTGGATGCGGGCGATCATTTCGTCCTTGTGGAAGGGCTTGGTCATGTAGTCGTCGGCGCCGCCGGCGAAGGTCTTGACCTTGGTGTCGATTTCCGAGGAGCCCGAGAGGATCATGATCGGCGTGTTGATCTTCGCGACCCGCAGGGTGCGCAGAACATCGATGCCGCTCATATCCGGAAGATTGAGGTCCAGCAGGATAAGATCGTAGTCGTAGATCTTGCCCAGATCGACGCCTTCTTCACCCAGATCCGTCGTATAGACGTTGAAGCCTTCAGACTTCAGCATCAGTTCGATGGTCTGCGCTGTCGCGCTGTCATCCTCGATCAACAGTACGCGCATGAGCCCCTCCACGCCAACACTGGCGTATTCGAACGTCTTTGGCGGGAGTCCGCCGGTGAAACCCTTCGGCCACTTTGCCGGAGAGTTAATTTAAGACTGGTTAATGGTGAATGTTTCCCGTTGGACGAATGGTTAATCTGATTTGCGAATCGGGTGCAAGCCGCGTCGGAGCCCCTGAACACATTGGTCGCAGGCGTCGCAGGGGGTCATTTTCAGCCCCCTATTTCGACCTGAAAAATCGCTAGAATTGAGGCGGAGAAAGCGGTTCGAACGCCGTTACCGCGTTAAGAACCGTCGCTGGCGGTTCGCCTGGCAGACGAAATCGCGGCGTTCTGTCGCGAGATTTTCCCCAGCCATCCACACCTGTTTTCGACGCAAGCCGCACCACGCCGCGACACCCGGTCGCGGACGATTTCAGTCGATCTCGTCCGCCAACCAACCCGCCGCGCGAAGCTTGGCCACAGAGGCGCGGCTCACTGGAGCGGTCTCGCCGTCGATGAGTTTCAGACGCAGGTTACGACCATCCCGCTCGACGCCCGTGATCGCTCGCCGCGCCACCCACCAGGAGCGATGGGTCTGCAGACCCTCCACGCCCGCGAGGCTGGCCGTGACCCGGGCCAGCGGGCCCATCTCAAGACGCGAGCCGTGCTCGGTGCGGATGCGGACATAGTGGTCCTCCATCTTCAGATAGAGGACGTTGCTGGTGTCGACGCAAGACGCCGTCTCGAAGGACGTCGGGGTCAAGGACAGAGCCGCCGACGGTTGGGCCGACGCCCGCCCGGCCTGTCGAGCGCGCAGGAAGTACGACCCCACCACCAGCGGGGCCGAGATCGCTAGGCATTGGCCAAACCACGCCGCCAGCGGCACCGCTTCGGCAACTGCGGGCCAGAAGGCGATGGCGAACAGGCGGATGGGCGCCCCCAGGAGCACCGTCCCAAGCAGGATGACGAAAGGAAGCGCCGTCCAGTCCGGGAAGCCCAGGCGCATGGCGCCGGCGGCCCCCAATCGTGTGAGGATCCCGAACAGAACCATGCCGAAGACGACGCTGCAGACCCAGTAGGCGACGCGCACCGCCGGTCCGTCGTTGAAGAAGCTGCCGAACGGCCCCATCAGGCCGAGCAGGATTCCGATCACGACCGCCACCGACAGGTCGATCGTCCACTCACGGGCCGTGCCCAGCAGGGGCGGGTTGGAAGCGTCAGCGCTCATGACCGGATCATTAGGCGAGGCGGGCCGGAGTCGCCACCCCGCGCCCGTTCGCCCGCCTGCGAACCCATTCGCCCATTCGCGCAGGAGCGCTGGCGGCGGCCGGAAACCGCCGCCTAAGCAGCGTCATCGCTCATCTTAAAGGGACCACCCGGACCGCCATGTCGCTTCGTGCTCTTTTCGCCGCCGCCAGCCTCGCCGTCGCTGCTTTCGCCTCGCCCGCCCTCGCCGACAACGCCGGCTTCATGGTCCTGAAGCAGCCCCGCGCCGAGGGCGCGCCGGTCGAGGTCGGGATCTGGTATCCGACGCAGGCCAAGCCCGCCTTCATGCCGCTGGGCTCGTGGGGCCACACGGTCGCGCCCGGCGCGCCGGTCGTTGGTGAGAGCCTGCCGCTGATCGTCATGTCGCACGGCAACGGCGGCTTCTTCGGCGGTCACGCCGACACCGCCCAGGCCCTGGCCGAAGCCGGCTTCGTGGTCGCCGCGCTCACCCACCCTGGCGACAACTACAAGGACCAGAGCCGCGCCACCGCCCTAACAGATCGTCCCGCCGCCCTGTCGGCCCTGATTGGCTGGATGCTGGAGGCCTCGCCGCTGAAGGCCAAGCTGGACCCGGCCAAGGTCGGCGCCTTTGGCTTCTCCTCGGGCGGCTTCACGGTGCTCGCGGCCGCCGGCGGCAAGCCGGACCTCGGGCTGGTGCCCGCCTACTGCCAGGCCCATGCGACCGACTACGCCTGCAAGCTGACCGCCGGCCGGCCGATCCCGGGCGACGTGCTGACCACGCCCTGGGTCCACGACGCCAGGATCAAGGCCGTGGTCTCCGCCGCCCCGGCGCTCGGCTTCGCCTTCGGCAAGGACGGCCTCAAGGGGATCACCGCCCCGGTTCAGCTGTGGAAGGCGGCCGATGACGAGATCCTGCCGGGCGACGCCTACGCCGAGTTCGTGCACCGCAACCTCAAGCGCAAGCACGACTACCGCGTCGTGAAGGGCGCGCGGCACTTCGACTTCCTAACGCCCTGCGAGACCGCGCCGGTGGGCGGGACCCAGATGCTCTGCGCGAGCGCGCCTGGCTTTGACCGCAACACGTTCCACCAGACGTTCAACACCGAGGTCGTGCGCTTCTTCAGCCACCAATTGGTCGCACCTCAAAAGGCCGCTCCGAAGGGCTGAGTTCATTCCCGATTAACCACGTTGGCCGAGTCTGGCGCCTGCTGTTTCGGGAGCCGTCTTGCGTAGCCTTATCGCCGCCGTCGAACGTATCGATCCGCTGACCATCTATGGTCGGGTGGCCGCAGTGAACGGGCTGCTGATCGAGGTGCGCGGCGGCCTGACCCGCCTGGCCGTCGGCGCGCGGGTCGAGATCGAGCGCTTCGGCCAAAAGCCCTTGCCCGCCGAGGTCGTCGGCTTCCGCGAGACCCGCGCCCTGCTCATGCCCTTCGGCCCGGTTGAGGGCGTGGGTCCGGGCGCGGAGATCCGCATCGTGCCCGAAGGCGCTGTGGTCCGTCCGACCAAGGCGTGGCTGGGCCGGATCATCAACGCCTTCGGCGAGCCGATCGACGGCCTGGGTCCCCTGCCGCAGGGCGAGGTCCCCTACCCGCTGAAGACCTCGCCGCCGCCGGCCCACGCGCGCGGCCGAGTGGGCGAGCGCCTGGATCTGGGCGTACGCTCAATGAACGTCTTCACCACCACCTGCCGGGGCCAGCGCCTGGGCATCTTCGCCGGCTCGGGCGTCGGTAAGTCGGTGCTGCTGTCGATGCTGGCCAAGGAGGCCACCTGCGACGCCGTGGTCGTCGGCCTGATCGGCGAACGGGGCCGTGAGGTCCGCGAGTTCGTCGAGGAGACCCTGGGCGAGGAGGGCCTGCGCCGCGCCGTCGTGGTGGTCGCCACCTCGGACGAGCCGGCCCTGACCCGCCGCCAGGCCGCCTACATGACCCTGGCGATCAGCGAATACATGCGCGACCAGGACCAAGAGGTCCTGTGCCTGATGGACTCGGTGACCCGCTTCGCCATGGCCCAGCGCGAGATTGGTCTCGCCGCCGGCGAACCCCCGACCACCAAGGGCTATACGCCGACCGTCTTCACCGAGCTGCCCAAGCTCTTGGAACGCGCAGGGCCTGGGCCGATCCGTCCCGACGGCACCACCGCCGCCCCGATCACCGCCCTTTTCACCGTGCTGGTCGACGGTGACGACCACAACGAGCCGATCGCCGACGCCACGCGCGGTATCCTCGACGGTCACATCGTCATGGAGCGCGCCATCGCCGAGCGCGGCCGCTTCCCGGCGATCAACGTCCTCAAATCGATCAGCCGGACCATGCCAGGCTGCCAGCACCCGCACGAGCGCGACATCGTCAAGGGCGCGCGCCAGGTCATGGCCGCCTTCTCGAACATGGAAGAGCTGATCCGCATCGGCGCCTATCGCGCCGGGGCCGACCCCGTGGTCGACCGCGCCATCCGCCTGAACCCGGCGATCGAGGCTTTCCTCAGCCAGGATAAGGAAGAAGCAACCAGTCTCGACGACTCTTTCGGGATGCTGGGCCAGATCCTGCAGAGTGAGTACTGACCGTGACCAAATGGGCCGCCTCTCTGATCCGGATCTCCAACCACGAGGTCGAGACGCTGCAGAAGCGCCTGGCCGAGATCACCGAACGGCGCATGGCCGCCGAGATGCGCGTCACGATGCTGGACGCCGAGGCTGAGGCCGAGGCCAAGAACGCCGAGAGCGACGCCTCGGCTGGCTGGTACATGATCGGCTATCGCGAGGGCTACAAGCGCCGGCGCGCCGAGATGCTCGTCCAGATCGAACAATGCCAGCAGGAAGAGGCTGGCGCGCGGGACGCGCTGTCCGAAGCCTTCGAGAACCTCAAGAAGTACGAGCACGTCGCCGAGCAGGCCAAGATCCTGGCCGCCAAGAAGCTGGGCGCGTTCGAGGCCGCCCAGATGGACGAGCTCAGCATCCGCCGCGCCGCTGTCGGCGGTCGGTAGAATGAAGCGGCTAACCCGGCGCTCGGCGATCGCCTCTGCGCTGGCCATGAGCGCCTGTGGTCGCGAAGCCGCCAGTCAGACAGCGGCGATCGCCGACACGCCCCTGAAATCCATCGCCTCGACGCTGGTCGGCGCCTGCGTGCAGCGTCACCAATTGGACGAGCCGGCCTTTGCCGAACTGCTGGCCCGCAACTACTCCCAACTCACGCCCGAGTGGGAGATGAAGATGGAGTACATCCTCCAGGACGACGGGCGCTTCCGGTTCGATCGCCCCGACGCCATCGCCGACTTCGCGCGACGCCACGGCATGCGGCTCTATGGCACCACTCTGGTCTGGTACGATCAGGGGATGCCCGCCTTCGTGAAGCTGGACGGCCAGGGCAAGAGGTTCGCCGACGCCTATCGCAACTACATCCTGGCGGTGGCTGGCCGTTATCGGGGGCTGGCCTCGGGCTGGGATGTGGTCAACGAGCCGGTGGATGACAACGGCGTCGATCTCCGCCCGTCGATCTGGACCCGCAACCTGGGCGTCGACGAGCACATGGTCCTGGCGTTCCATCACGCCAAGGAGGCCGACCCGAACGCGGTGCTGTTCATCAACGAGTACCACCTCGAGAACAATCCGACGAAGCGGGCGACGTTCATGCGCCTAGTCGAGCGCCTGCTGAAGGCCGGCGCGCCGATCGGCGGGATCGGCACCCAGAGCCATCTCGACCTGGACTTCTCCCGCCCGGGGATGGGCCGGGCGGCCATGCGTGATCTGGCCAGCTTCGGCCTGCCGATCCACGTCTCGGAACTGGACGTGTCTCTAGGCGAAAAGCCGAACCTCGCCCGCCTGCCCGACCTGCTGAACCGGCAAGCGGACCTGACCCGCGAGCTGGCGCAGGCCTATATGGACCTGCCCCCCGCTCAGCGCTTCGCCTTCACCGTCTGGGGCGTGCGCGACAGCGACTCCTGGTTGCGCGGCCAGAACGGCCAGCGGCCCTGGGACCAGCCGTTGCCGCTGGATCCCGCCGGACGCCCCAAGCCGATGTTCCAGGCCTTGGCCGAGGTTCTGTCGGGATAGCGCCGTTCGCTTCACGAAATCTCAAGCGGCCTGCGACAGACTGTCCGCATGAAACTGATCCACGCCCTGCAGGACATGGACAGCGACCAGTCGCTGTCGGCGCGCTTTCGTCGAGCCCGTGCGGCCCGCGTCGTCGCCCTGATCGAGAAGACCTTCGCCGAGCGGGGTCAGTGCCGGATCGCTGATCTGGGCGGTGAGCCGACCTACTGGAACATCCTGTTCGACCGCGCTTTCCTGGAAGCCAACAAGGTTCATATCAGCCTGTTCAATCCCCAGCCGTTCACGGTGGATGATCCGCTGTTCACGGCCGTGGTGGGCGACGCTTGCGACCTGCATGAGCACGCCGACGACAGCTTCGACCTCGTTCACTCCAACTCGGTGGTCGAGCACGTGGGAGACTGGGTGCGGATGGAGGCCTTCGCCCGCGAGTGCCGTCGCCTCGCCCCGCGCTACTACGTCCAGACGCCGTACTTCTGGTTCCCGATCGAACCCCACTTCTCCGCGCCGTTCTTCCACTGGCGCTCGGAACAGGCCCGCGCGCGCCGCCTGATGAAAGGCCCGCTGGGCTTCTCGGAGAAGGCCCCCGATATCGGCGCGGCCATGCGCGACGTCCAGCACGCGCGCCTGCTCGATAAGGCTCAGTTCCGGTTCCTCTACCCCGACGCTCAGCACGTCGATGAAAAGGTCGTCGGACTGACCAAGTCGCTGATCGCGATCCGGGACTAGCGGTTCGCCGCGTTCGGAGTGGTTTTTCCTATCTAAGTGATAAGAACAATCAATTTTACCGATGGATGGAAAGGTAGTGTCCTGCAGTCGCCGGGGTGATGGAAACACCTGCGCGGAGGAACACACCAATGGACGCCAAGGTCGAAGACAATATCGCGGGCCAATGCCCGATGGGCCACGGTCGGGGCCGCGCCAATCGTGACTGGTGGCCGCAGAATCTGCGCCTGGAAGGGCTGAACCAGCATTCGCCGCGCTCCAATCCCATGGGCGAGGCGTTCGACTACGCCGAGGCGTTCAAAAGCCTCGACCTGGACGCGGTCGTCAACGACCTGCACGCCCTGATGACCGACAGCCAGGACTGGTGGCCGGCTGACTTCGGGCACTATGGCGGTCTGTTCATTCGCCTAGCCTGGCACAGCGCCGGCACCTATCGCATCACCGACGGCCGCGGCGGCGCGGGCGGCGGGCAGCAGCGCTTCGCCCCGCTGAACAGCTGGCCGGACAACGCCAATCTCGACAAGGCCCGCCGCCTGCTGTGGCCGATCAAGCAGAAGTACGGCGCCAAGCTGTCCTGGGCCGACCTCTATGTGCTGGTCGGCAACGTCGCCCTGGAGTCGATGGGCTTCAAGACCTTCGGCTTCGCCGGCGGCCGCGCCGACCAGTGGGAGCCCGAAGAGCTGTACTGGGGCCCCGAAGGCTCGTGGCTGGGCGACGAGCGCTACAGCGGCGAGCGTGAACTGGATTCGCCCCTTGGCGCGGTCCAGATGGGCCTCATCTACGTCAATCCCGAGGGCCCGAACGGCAATCCCGACCCGCTGGCCTCGGCGCGTGACATTCGCGAGACCTTCGCCCGCATGGCCATGAACGACGAGGAAACCGTCGCGCTG
This sequence comes from Caulobacter sp. DMC95, assembly GCF_056313785.1. NCBI lineage: Bacteria > Pseudomonadati > Pseudomonadota > Alphaproteobacteria > Caulobacterales > Caulobacteraceae > Caulobacter > Caulobacter sp. DMC95. The sequence continues at coordinate 215,834 of NZ_JBQUZP010000005.1, forward strand.
ATCGCCGGCGGCCACACCTTCGGCAAGACGCACGGCGCGGGGGATCCATCCCTCATCGGTCCAGAGCCCGAAGGCGGCGCGATCGAGGACCAGGGCCTGGGCTGGAAGAGCAAGTACGGCACGGGCAAGGGCGCCGACGCCATCACCGGCGGCCCCGAAGTGATCTGGACCCAGACGCCGACGCGCTGGAGCAACCACTACTTCGACAACCTGTTCAAGTACGAGTGGGAGCTGACCGAAAGCCCGGCCGGCGCCAAGCAGTGGCAGGCCAAGAACGCCCCGGCCGACATCCCCGACGCGTTCGACCCGAACAAGAAGCACGCCCCGCGCATGCTGACCTCGGACCTGGCCCTGCGCTTCGATCCCGCCTACGGAAAGATCTCGCGCCGGTTCTACGAGAACCCGGACCAGTTCGCCGACGCCTTCGCTCGCGCGTGGTTCAAGCTGACCCATCGCGACATGGGCCCGATCGGCCGCTACCTCGGCCCGCTGGTCCCGAAGGAAGAGCTGATCTGGCAGGACCCGATCCCCCCGGTCGACCACCCGCTGGTCGACGATCAGGACATCGCCGACCTGAAGGCCAAGATCCTGGCCACCGGACTGTCGGTGTCGGAACTGGTCTCGACCGCCTGGGCCTCGGCCTCGACCTATCGCAAGTCGGACAAGCGCGGCGGCGCCAACGGCGCCCGCATCCGCCTGGCGCCACAGAAGGACTGGGCGGTCAACAACCCGCCGGTCCTGGCCAAGGTGCTGTCGCTTCTCGAGGGCGTCCAGCAGGCCTTCAACGCGACGGCCGCTCGCGGCAAGAAGATCTCGCTGGCCGATCTGATCGTGCTGGGCGGCGCGGCGGCGATCGAGAAGGCGGCCAAGGACGCCGGAACGACCGTCACCGTGCCGTTCGCGCCGGGCCGCATGGACGCCTCGGCCGAACAGACCGACGCCCACTCGTTCGAGGCCCTGGAGCCCCGTTCCGACGGCTTCCGCAACTATCGCGGACCGGGCAAGCACTACATGGCCCCGGAAGAGGCTCTGGTCGACCGCGCCCAGCTCTTGGGTCTGTCGGCCCCGGAGATGACGGTTCTGGTCGGTGGCCTGCGCGTGCTGGACGCCAACGCCGGCGGCTCCAAGGACGGGGTGTTCACCGACCGCCCCGGCGTGCTGACCAACGACTTCTTCGTCAACCTGCTCGACATGGGCACGACCTGGAGCCCGACGGCGGCCAACGCCTTCGCCGGTCATGACCGCAAGTCGAGCGAGCCCCGCTGGACCGCCAGCCGCGTCGACCTGATCTTCGGCTCCCACGCCGAACTGCGGGCCTTCGCCGAGGTCTATGCCTGCGCGGACTCGCAGGAGAAGTTCATCTGCGATTTCGTCACCGCCTGGAACAAGGTGATGAACGCCGACCGCCTGGATCTGGCGGCTTAAGATCCGGCGACTGAAGATCGAGAGGCCCCGGCGGCGACGCCGGGGCCTTTTTTCTGTCCAGGGTTAATTCGACGTCATGACGACCTTGTAAGTTGAGACTTACTTGGCCGGTCCGTACATCGCGCGGCCTCGGCGCGTAACGCCGATCAGTGAACAGCAAAAGGTGAGCGTCTTGCCGGCGCGCGGCGGTCGTCGCGCGCGACGGGAGCGGCTTGCCCCGTCGAAAGGAAAACCCGCAATGATCCACCACCTGTCCGTCTCCGCCGCCGATCCCAAGAACGCGGCCGAGTTCTTCGCCGACGTGATGAACGGCGTCGTCGTCGACTTCCAGCCCAACCCCGGCAGCTACATGGTGTTCAAGGCCGACGGCCATGGCACCGGCATCGAGATCTATCCCGCCGGCAGTGTCATGGTCCCCAACGGCGACCCCGGCGCGGTGTGGGAGCGCCAGCCGGCCGACGCCGATCGCCGCACCTCGACCCACTTCGCCCTCAGCGTCGACAAGAGCGTCGACGAGGTGATGGAACGCGCCAAGGCGCGCGGCTGGCAGGCCTATGTCTGCGATCGCGGCGGCCACTTCCACGTGGTCGAGGTGTGGATCGAGAACACCTGGCTGGTCGAGCTGCTCCCGCCGACCTTCGCCGCCCAGTATCTGGGCTTCGCCGACATGGTCTGCGGCATGGCCGATCCGAACAACGCGCTGGACTCCCACCAGCCGCAGGCTCGCACGCTGGAGCACGCCTAAGAACAGCCCGCCGTCCCGGTTACCCGGGACGGCGGTTGTCGCCTTAGCGCTCGATCTGGCTGACGTCGCGCACCGCGCCGCGGGCGGCGTTGGTGGTCATGGCGGCGTAGGCGCGCAGGGCGGGGCTGACCTCGCGCTGGCGATCCTTGGGCGTCCAGGCGGCCTTGCCCCGCGCCAGTTCGGCCTCACGGCGGGCGGCCAGCACCTCGTCGGACACCTCCAGCGTGATGCCTCGCGTCGGGATGTCGATCAGGATCGAGTCGCCGGTCTCCACGAGGGCGATCAGACCGCCTTCGCCGGCCTCGGGCGAGACGTGGCCGATCGACAGACCCGAGGTGCCGCCCGAGAAGCGGCCGTCGGTGATCAGAGCGCAGGCCGCGCCCAGGCCCTTCGATTTCAGATAGGTGGTCGGGTACAGCATCTCCTGCATGCCCGGTCCGCCCTTGGGGCCTTCGTAGCGGATGACCACGACCTCGCCGGCCTTGACCTGACCGCCCAGGATGCCGCTGACCGCCGCGTCCTGGCTTTCAAACACACGGGCTGTGCCCCGGAAGGTCAGGATCGACTCGTCGACCCCGGCGGTCTTCACGATGCAGCCCTCAGGCGCGAGGTTGCCGAACAGCACAGCGAGGCCCCCGTCCTTCGAGAACGGATGCTCGACCGAGCGGATCACGCCCTTTTCGCGGTCCAGGTCCAGGTCTTCCCAGCGGGCCGCCTGGCTGAAGGCGACCTGGGTCGGCTTGCCACCGGGCGCGGCCTTGAAGAACTCATGGGCGGTCTGGCTGTTGGTGCGGCCGATGTCCCAGCGGGCCAGGGCCTCGCCCAGGGTCGGGGCATGGACGGTCGGCTGGCTGGCGTCGATCAGGCCGCCGCGCTCAAGCTCACCCAGGATGGCCATGACCCCGCCCGCGCGGTGGACGTCCTCCATGTGCACGTCGCTCTTGGCTGGAGCCACCTTGGACAGGCAGGGCACGCGGCGCGACAAGCGGTCGATATCGGCCATGCTGAAGTCGATCCCGCCCTCATGGGCGGCGGCCAGCAGGTGCAGCACGGTGTTGGTCGAGCCGCCCATGGCGATGTCGAGGCTCATGGCGTTCTCGAACGCGGCCCGGGTGGCGATCCCGCGCGGCAGGGCGGTGGCGTCTTCCTGCTCGTACCAGCGCTGGCAGAGATCAACGACCAGGCGGCCGGCCTCCTTGAACAGGGCCTCGCGGTCGGCGTGTGTGGCCAGCACCGAGCCATTGCCGGGCAGCGACAGGCCCAGGGCCTCGGTCAGGCAGTTCATCGAGTTGGCGGTGAACATGCCCGAGCACGAGCCGCAGGTCGGACAGGCGGCCTTCTCGATCGCCTCGACTTCCTCGTCGGAATAGCTGTCGTCGGCGGCCACGACCATGGCGTCGACGAGGTCCAGCGCCTTGATCTTGCCCTTCACCGTGACCTTGCCGGCCTCCATCGGCCCGCCCGAGACGAAGACAACCGGGATGTTGAGACGCATGGCGGCCATCAGCATGCCGGGCGTGATCTTGTCGCAGTTGGAGATGCAGACGATCGCGTCGGCGCAGTGGGCGTTGACCATGTACTCGACGCTGTCGGCGATCAGGTCGCGGCTGGGCAGCGAATACAGCATCCCGCCGTGACCCATGGCGATGCCATCGTCGACGGCGATGGTGTTGAACTCCTTGGCGACGCCCCCGGCCGCCTCGATCTCGCGGGCGACCAGTTGGCCCAGGTCCTTCAGGTGCACGTGGCCCGGCACGAACTGGGTGAAGCTGTTGGCGATGGCGATGATCGGCTTGCCGAAATCACTGTCCTTCATGCCCGTGGCGCGCCAGAGGCCGCGGGCGCCGGCCATGTTGCGGCCGTGGGTCGAGGTGCGGGAGCGATAGGGAGGCATGGGACAAATCCAGTGTCGGTCGTGGGGTCTTTCTAGGCCAAGGCGCTTTGATCGAGAAATATATTAGTCGGCGCTGATTAGGTCGCTAAACATATCAGTATGGACATCCGCCAGTTCCGCCACTTCGCCGCCGTCGCCGAGACCCTGCACTTCGGACGGGCCGCTGAACGGCTGGGCATGACCCAGCCGCCGCTCAGCCAATCGATTCTGGCGTTAGAGAAAGAACTGGGCGTGCCGCTGTTCGCCCGCACCAAGCGGCACGTCGAACTGACGCCGCTCGGCCAGCAGTGGCTTCCGCATGTTCGCGAGGCGCTGACGGCGATCGACGCCCTGCCTGACACCGCCCGCCGCCTGCGCGACGGCCAGACTGGGCGGCTGTCGCTGTCGTTCGTCAGCACCGCCGACTACAGCGTCCTGCCCGACCTCGTCCGCCGCTACGCCGAGGCCTTTCCCGGCGTCGAGATCCAGCTGGTCGAGGCCACCAGCGACGTCCAGGTGCCGGCGGTGCTGGCCGGCGAGCGCCATGCGGGGATCATCATCCCGCCGCCGAACCGCGCCCTGCCCGCCGCCCTGGCCTATCGCCGGCTCGTGTCGGAGCCACTGGTGGCCGTCACGCCCGAGGCGTGGGGCGCCGAAGGGCCGCTGGACCTGGCCGCCCTGGCGGAGGTTCCGCTGGTGCTGTTTCCCCGAACTGTGGCCCCGGCCTTCCATGACCTTGTCACCGGCTATGTGGCCGCGCGCGGCCAACCGGTCCGGATCGTCCAGGAGGCCATCCAGATGCAGACGATCATCAGCCTGGTCTCCGCAGGGCTGGGCATGGCGCTGGCCCCCGCCTCGCTGCGGAAGTTGGCCCGTGCGGGCGTGCGCTATGTCGACCTCGTGGATCCGCCGATCCTGGAGACGGGCCTCGTCTGGCGCCGCGACGACGATGCGCCCACGCTGCAGGGCCTGCTGCGGTTGGCGGACGCAGACGGGCTCACCCCGGATTGACGCCGGCCAAGCCGCGTGGCTGGCTCGCCAAAACCCTTGAGGAAACGTCCATGGCCAACCTGATCCTGAGCGTCGTCGGCAGCGACCGGCCCGGCCTCACCGAAGCCCTGGCCAAGGCCGTGCTCTCGGCCGGCGGCAACTGGCTGGAAAGCCACCTGAGCCAGCTGGGCGGCCTCTATGTCGGCTCGGTGCTGGTCGCGCTGGACGCCGGATCGGTGGACGCCCTGCGCACCGCCGTCGCCAAGGTCGACGCCGAAGGCCTGGAGGTCCGCATCGCGCCAGCGCTGGAAGCCGCTCCGGCGGCGGGCGAGACCGTCACCTTCAGCGTGGTCGGCCAGGACCGCCCCGGCATCGTCGCCCAGGTGACCGGCGTGCTCAGCGGTCTGCGCGCCAATATCGAGACCTTCGAGACCCGTCTCAGCGTAGAGCCGCACTCGGGCGCGCCGCTGTTCCACCTGGACGCCCGCCTGCGACTGCCGCCCACGCTCTCGGCCGCCGCCGTGCAGACGGCGCTGGAGGACATCTCCGGCGAGATCATGGTGGATGTGACGGTCGGCGGGGCCTGAACGCGCGCCCCTTGAACCGATAGCCGTCATCACCGGCCTCCGTATTACGGCGAGTTCACTTTCGTCGCTACAAATGTAGCGCTACAGGTGTAGCGAACTCAGCTGCTGAGGCCGCCCCTTGATCGACGCCCTGCCCCGCCGCGAACGCGAAGTCTTCGAGACCCTCTGCCGTCTGGAAAGCGGCGCCACCGCCGAGGTCCGCGCCGCCCTCGCCGATCCCTTGAGCGACTCCGCCGTCCGCACCCTGCTCGCTCGCTTGGAGAGCAAGGGCTTGGTCGAGCGCGCGTCCGACGCCCACGGCGTCGTCTACCGTCCCGCCCAGGCTCCCGAGACCGTCGCGGTCGGAGCCCTGCGGCGCCTGATCGACACCTTCTTCGCCGGCTCGGCCGCCAGCGCCGCCAGCGCCCTGCTGGGCCTTGGCCAGAAGCTGACGCCGGAAGAGGCCGCCGCCCTCGAGGCGATGATCGACAAGGCCACCCAGGACGGGGAGGACAAGCGATGACCTGGACGCTGCTGATTTCGCTGCTGATCAAGTCCAGCCTGATCGCCGCCGTGGGTCTAACCGCCTCGCGTCATCTGACCCAGCGCCCCGTTGAGCGGGTCGACATCCTGCGCGGGACCGTCTGCCTGCTGTTGGCCCTGCCGGTGATCATGAACGCCCTGCCGCCGATCGAGCTGGCCCTGCTGCCGCCGCTCGAGGACGCCGCCATCGCCCTCCAGAGCGCGCCGATCGCGCCGAACTCTCCCGAGGCTTCCGTCCCGGCATGGATGACGCCGGGCGCGATTCTCGGCGGCCTTTGGCTGCTGGGGGCGGCGCTGATCGGCGGGCGGCTGGCGCTGGGTCTTCGCACCCTGACCCGATGGACCCGGAAGGCTGATCCCGTCATCTGCCCAGTCTGGCTGGCGCCGATCGAAGACCTGTCGCCCGCCGACCGCCCCAAACTCGTCTGCTCCGACCGCGTGGCCGGCCCCTTGAGCTGGGGCGTTGCGCCCGGCGCGATCCTGATCGACCCGGCCACCCTGGCCGAGCGCCACACAGCGCCGGCCATCATGGCCCACGAACTGGCCCATCTGCGCCGCCACGACTGGGTCTTCCTGCTGATCTCGCGCGTCGTGCTGGCGATCTTCTGGTTCAACCCGCTGGTCTGGCGGCTGCACGCGGTGCTGCGCCAGCGTTCGGAGGAAGCCGCCGACGCCGCCGCGCTGGGTTTCGTCGATCGCGCCCTCTACGCCCGCACCCTGGTGCGCCTGGCGTCCCATCCCACACCCCTACTCGCCCCTGTCGCCTCGCTGCCCATGGCGGCGGACAGCCGGACCCTGAAATCGAGGATCGCCTGCATCATGACCGACACGCCCGCGCGCCGCCGCCCCCTGACCGTCGCCCTCAGCATCAGCGCGCTGGCGCTGGTCGCCGCGCCGCTCGCCGCCTTCGCCGTCACCCGCCAGATCGCGCCGCCGGTCCCGCCCGTGCCGCCGGCCCCGGTCGCGAGCGCCCCGCTGCCGCCTGCGCCCCCGGCGCCGCCCGCCCTGGCCGCGCCTGTCGCGGGGGTCGTTCCGCCCGCACCGCCGGCGCCCCCCGCGCCCCCGGCGCCGGACGCCGACGCCTATGACCTGCTCCAGGCGCGGGCGCAGGCCGACTGGGCCAGGGCCCAGGCTGACGCCGCGCGAGTCAACGCCGACGAGATCCGCCGCCAGGTCGAGGTTCATCGACACGAGATCGAAGCGGCCGCCCGCGCGGCCGGCGCCCAGGCCCGCGTCTACGCCCAGCAAGCGCGGCTCTCGGCCGAGGAAGCGCGCCGGATCGGCGACGAAGCGCGCAAGGCTGGCGAAATCGCCCGCGTCGCGGCGATGAAGCAGGCCCGCCTCGACATGGCCAAGGGCGCCGATCAGATGCGCGCCGGGGCCCGCCAGATGCGCGAGGAAGCCGCCCGCCTGCGCGACCCGGCCTACCGCGCCCAGCAGATCGCCGAGAACCGCGCGCGCGGTCATACCGTGACCGACGAAGAGCTGAAGGCCGTGGCGCGACGTATGCCAGCTCAGGCAGATGAAATGGAGCGCGAGGCCGACCGGCTGGCGGAACGGGCGCGGGAGCAGCTGTAGGATCTGGGAATAGCGCCCCCTCCGTCACGCGGCTTCGCCGCGCGCCACCTCCCCCGTTTCACGGGTGAGGAGGACAGGACTCCCTCCTGCCCCGCTTGCGGGGGAGGTGGATCGGCGCGAAGCGACGAGACGGAGGGGGCGCTAAAACCAGCTCACGAACAAAAACGCCCCGGCCTTTCGACCGGGGCGTCTTCGTTTGAGCCCGAACCCTTACGAGTCCAGGAAGCTGCGCAGCTTCCGCGACCGCGACGGGTGCTTGAGCTTGCGCAGGGCCTTGGCTTCGATCTGACGGATGCGTTCGCGGGTCACCGAGAACTGCTGGCCGACTTCTTCCAGCGTGTGGTCGGTGTTCATGCCGATGCCGAAGCGCATGCGCAGCACGCGCTCTTCACGCGGGGTCAACGAGGCCAGCACGCGGGTGGTGGTTTCCCGCAGGTTCGACTGAATGGCCGCGTCGATCGGCAGGACAGCGTTCTTGTCCTCGATGAAGTCGCCCAGGTGGCTGTCTTCCTCGTCGCCGATCGGGGTTTCGAGCGAGATCGGCTCCTTGGCGATCTTCAGGACCTTACGGACCTTTTCCAGCGGCATGGCCAGCTTTTCAGCCAGCTCTTCCGGGGTCGGCTCGCGGCCGATCTCGTGCAGCATCTGGCGGCTGGTGCGGACGATCTTGTTGATCGTCTCGATCATGTGGACCGGAATACGGATCGTGCGGGCCTGGTCGGCGATCGAGCGGGTGATCGCCTGACGGATCCACCAGGTGGCGTAGGTCGAGAACTTGTAGCCGCGACGATACTCGAACTTATCGACCGCCTTCATCAGGCCGATATTGCCTTCCTGGATCAGGTCCAGGAACTGCAGGCCGCGGTTGGTGTACTTCTTGGCGATCGAGATCACGAGGCGAAGGTTGGCCTCGACCATTTCCTTCTTGGCCTGACGGGCTTCGCGCTCGCCCTTCTGGACCGTCTGGACGATGCGGCGATAGTCGTCGATCGGCACGCCGGTCTCGGTGGCGAGCGCGGCGATCTCGCCGCGGATGTCGCTGACCGACTGGCTGTCGTTCTCGACGAACTTGGTCCAGCGCACGCCCATCGCCTTGACCTGCTCGGTCCAGGTCGGGTTCAGCTCGGCGCCGAAATAGGCCTTCAGGAACTCGGCGCGGCTGATGCCGTAGCTGTCGGCCAGGCGCAGCAGGCGGCCTTCCAGGCCGATCAGGCGCTTGTTGATCGCATAGAGCTGCTCGACCAGAGCCTCGATGCGGTTGTTGTTCAGCTTCAGCGTCTTGAGGTGCTGGATGATCGTCGCCGACAACTGCTCATAGGCCTTGCGGTCGGCTTCCGAGAGGTCCTCGCCCTTGAGGCGGCTGCCGACCAGCTTGTCCTGCAGCTTGCGGAAGGCTTCGAACTCGCTGGCGATGGCGTCCAGGATGGCCATCACGCCTTCGCGCAGCTCGCCTTCCATGGCGCTGACGGTCGGACCAGCGCCGTCGTCGAAGTCGTCTTCGTCCTCACCTTCGGCGCCCTCGGCCTTGGCTTCGCCGGCTTCGTCATCGACGGGCTCGGCAGGACCGTCGTCGTCCTCGGCGGCCGGCTGGGCGGCGACGCCGTTGATGGCGGCGTAGGTGCCTTCCAGGTCGATGACTTCGCGCAGCAGGATGCGGCCCGTGCCCAGTTCCTCGCGCCACACCATGATGGCTTCGAAGGTCAGGGCCGACTCGCAAAGGCCGCGGATCATCGTGTCACGGCCGGCCTCGATGCGCTTGGCGATGGCGATTTCGCCTTCGCGCGACAGCAGCTCCACCGAGCCCATCTCGCGCAGGTACATGCGGACCGGGTCGTCGGTGCGGTCATAGGCCGCCGGCTTGTCGCTGGCGATGACGGTCGTGTTCTCGTCGCGCGTCGCGACCTCGCCGCCCTCGGCGTTCTCGGCGTCTTCCTCGGCCTCGACCACGTTGACGCCCATCTCGCTGAGCATGGCCAGCGTGTCTTCGATGGCGTCGGGGCTGACTTCCTCGGACGGCAGCACCTTGTTCAGCTCGTCCATCGTGACGTAGCCGCGGGCTTTCGCCTGCTTGATGAACTTCTTGACGCCGGCGTCGGTCAGATCGAGCAGGGGGCCGTCACCACCGGTGGTTTCGGGCGCTTCCGTCTCGGCCGAGGAATTGTTGCTCATTAAGCTCTCCGCAGTCGACGCGCCGCCCCCCGCGAGGCTCGCATCGAAAAAATCCTTGTCGAAATGGCTTGCCTGCCCGATCCGCGCCTTGATCAGCGCTTACCCAAGGATCACGTTCCCGTCAGAAGGCTCACCTGCGCTCTGGTCCGCCATGTAGAAGCGCTCCGCGGGAAACCGGCGGAGGTCCAGGCGATGAGCACGGCGAGCTTTTCCCTGAACGGGTCGGCGACCGCTGGGGACCTGAGGCGGCGGCGAGGGTGACATCCTGTTTCGATAAGGGCGCGCGCTCCGGCGGCCCGAGTGATGTCAGTCAGCTGCGTGGCAAATCCTTGAGTCGGCATGTGGCTGTGGGTGACGCCGGAGTCAAGATGGGACGTGGACGGTTTTGATTTTGCGGGCTTGTCGGCGAATGTTGGGAAAGCTCCAAGAACCCTCCCCCAACCCGACCGGGGAGGTCGGAGATTTAGAGTCTAGTGCAGCACCTGCGACACCAGCGCCGGATCGGTCCAGCCGCCGCTTTCGATCAGGCGCTTGACCGCGTCGCGCTCGGTTTTCAGTCGCAGCAAGGTCTGGAAGTCGCTTTCGTCGGCAAGGTCGGTCTTGGCGTCGTCGACGGCGCGCTCCAGGGCGGTTAGCCGGAGCAGAAGGTCGAAGGCCTGCGACCACAGCACCCGGATCGCCTCCTCCGGGCTCTGGGCTGCGCTCTGGGCGACGTCCAGCGCCTTCACATGCGCGGCCGCGCGTTCCAGCGAGGACAACACGCCCTCGTCATAGCCGGCCGAGGCCAGCCGGCCCTTGAGCAGGCCAGTCTCGACGTGATCGGCCTCCAGCCGCAGGTTCACCAGCTCCTGCGCGATGGCGTCTAGGCGCTCGTCGCCAAAGCCCTGGTTCATCAGCACCTCGATGCGGTCGTCGACCACCTTGGGGTCGCGGATCGCGGCGACCAGTAGAGCGGCCGAGAACGGGCGCGGCGCCTGCTGCAGGGCGGCGGCGGCCTGACGGCCTTCGGCGGTGGCCCCCTCCAGGCGCGGCTTGCCCCAAGGCCGGCGTGGAGCGTTGTCCCACCGCGCCCGCGCCATGGTGCGGCCCGCGTCGCTGGCGTCGGACTTGACGCGGCGCGCGGCGCGCATCTCGTCCAGCCGGTCGAGCAGCTCCTCCTTGTAGGCGTGGGCCAGGTCCTTGTCGGCGATGGTCGCCGCCAGGGTGCGCAGGCGGACCTTCAGATTGGTGCGCTGCTCCGGCGTATCGAAGGGCTCGAGGTCGCGCTCGCGCTCGAACAGCGCCTCGACGAACGGCTTGGTGTCCGACAGCTGGGCCTTCAGCGCCGCCGCCCCCTGCTCGCGCAGCACGTCGTCGGGGTCCTTGCCGCCGACGGGCATGGAGAACAGGAACGAGCGGCCGGGCTTGAGCAGCGGCAGGGCGCGGTCGATGGCCCGATCGGCGGCGCGCTTTCCGGCCTTGTCGCCGTCGAAGCACAGGGTCGGGGTCGGATGCAGGCGCCACAGCCCCTCCATCTGCTCCTCGGTCAGGGCCGTGCCCATCGCCGCCACAGCCGGCACGCCCGCGCGCTGGCAGGCGATCACGTCCATATAGCCCTCGACCACCACCATCGGCGGTTTCTCGCCCCCGCTCTGGCCGGCGTGGAGGATCTTACGGGCTTCGAACAGGCCATACAGCACCCGGCCCTTGTGGAAGAGGCTGGTCTCCGGGCCGTTCAGGTACTTGGCGCGGGCGGCGGGATCCATCGCCCGGCCGCCGAACGAGACGACCTTTCCCCGGCTGTCGGTGATCGGAAAGATGATCCGGTCGCGGAAGCGGTCATAGGGCTGGCCGCCGTCCTCGGGCGCGATCAGCACCCCGGCATCGACCAGATCGCCCGGCTTGGCGCCCTTGGCGATCAGGTAGTCTTTCAGGCCCGTGCGGTTGTTGGGCGCAAAGCCGATGCGAAAGCGGCCCCACTCGCTCTCGGGCAGGCCGCGCTTTTCCAGATAGGCCCGAGCCGCCTGACCCACGGGGCGTCGCAGCTCGCTCTCGAACCAGGCGGCCGCCAGCTCCATCCAGTCGCCGAGCGACGAGCGCTTCTGCTCCTCGCGGGCGGCGCGGGGGTCGACCTCGGGCAGGCTCATGCCCGCTTCGGCCGCCAGCCGCTCGACCGCCTCGGCGAAGGTCAGCCGCTCGGTCTCCTGCAGGAAGCTGATGATGTCGCCGTGCTTGCCGCTGGAGAAGCAGTGATAGAAGCCCTTCTCGTCGTTCACGAAGAACGAGGGGCTCTTTTCCTTGGTGAACGGCGACAGCCCCGCATACTCGCGCCCCTGCCGCCGCAGCTTCACCGTCTTGCCGACAACGTCGGACGGGCGAAGGCGGGACTTCAGTTCTTCGAGAAAGCGGTCGTCGAAACGCATAGGTCTGGGGCGAGGGTCTGGCGAAGGACCAGGGGCGTTCTTCCTATCACAGGTTCACGCGCGCTAGACATCACCACGGTGGGGGCGGGCGCGGAAAAATGGGCTGAACCGACCTCGACAATCGTCCGGCGACGGCACAAACATCCCGGCTTCTCGTCGCGGGAAGCACGCCCGCGCGCCGCATTTGGGTGTTTCGTGAAAGCGCTGTTCTTCTCGGTTTCCGTCCTGTCCCTGGCCGCGACGGCCGCTCTGGCCCAGACCCCGGCGCCGTCGCAACCGTGGCCGGAGTCCGCCGCGCCGAGCGCGCCGATCCCCGCCCCGCAGGACATACCCTACGCCGGCACGCTGAAGCTGGCGGTCGACGCCACCGACCTTGACCGCAAGATCTGGAGCGTCACCACGACCATCCCGGTCAGCAAGGCCGGTCCGTTCACCTTCCTCTATCCGCAGTGGGTTCCGGGCGGCCACTCGCCGCGCAACGACCTGGACAAGCTGGCGGGCCTGGTGGTCACCGCGAACGGCAAGACCATCCCCTGGAAACGCGACGTCGTCAGCGTCCACGCCTTCCATGTCGACGTGCCCGCCGACGTCAGCGAGATCCAGGTCAGCTATCAGTTCCTGACCGCCGTCGAGGGCCGGATCGGCCGGATCGAGGTCACCCAGGAGATGCTGAACCTGCAATGGCTGCAGGTCGCGCTCTATCCGGCCGGCTACTACACCCGCCAAGTTCCGATCGAGGCCAGCGTCAAGCTGCCCGAAGGCTGGAAACTGGCCACCGCCCTGGAGACCGCCAAGGTCGAGGGCCAGGTCACCATCTTCAAGCCGACCACGGTTGAAACCTTGGTCGACAGCCCGATCTTCGCGGGCAAGTACTTCAAGTCGATCGATCTGGACCCCACCGGCCCCGCCCCCGTGCGCCTGAACTTGGTGGCCGACAGTCCCGAGCTGCTGGAGGCCAAGCCCGAGCATATCCAGGTGCACAAGGACCTGGTGCAGCAGGCCTACAAGCTGTTCGGCTCGCACCACTACGACCACTACGACTTCCTGGTCGCCCTGTCGGATCGTCTGGGCGGCATTGGCTTGGAGCACCACCGCAGCTCTGAAAACCGGGTCGCGCCCAAGTACTTCACCGAGTGGGACAAGAACTTCGTCGGCCGCGACCTGCTGCCCCACGAGTTCACCCACTCGTGGAACGGCAAGTTCCGGCGCGCCGCCGACATCTGGACCCCCAACCTGAACGTGCCGATGCGCGACAGCCTGATGTGGGTCTATGAGGGCCAGACCCAGTATTGGGGCTATGTCTTGTCGGCCCGCGCAGGCTTCCTGACCAAGCAGCAGACCCTGGACGCGATCGCCGCCACCGCCGCGACCTATGACAACCGTCGTGGCCGCGACTGGCGTCCGGTGCAGGACACCACCAACGATCCGATCATCGCCCAGCGCCGTCCACTGTCGTGGCTGTCATGGCAGCGCAGCGAGGACTATTACTCCGAAGGCCAGCTGGTCTGGCTCGACGCCGACACCCTGATCCGTGAGAAGACCGGCGGGAAGAAGTCGCTGGACGACTTCGCCAAGGCCTTCTTCGGAATGGACAACGGCTCGTACGTGCCGCGCACCTATGTGTTCGAGGACGTGGTCGCGGCCCTGAACGGCGTGGTCGCCCATGACTGGGCCACGTTCCTGAAAACCCGCATCGAAGAGGTCCAGCCAAAGGCCCCGCTCGATGGCCTGGAGCGCGGCGGCTACAAGCTGGTCTACACCGAGACGCCGACCGAGTTCATGAAGGCGGCCGAGACCCGCTCGCGCGGGACGGCCCTCACCTATTCGCTGGGCCTGACGGTGAGCGCGGACGGCGTGATTTCCGACGTCCAGTGGGGCGGCCCGGCGTTCAAGGCGGGCCTCACCCAGGGCCTGACCGTCGTGGCGGTCAACGGCGAGCAGTTGGACGGCGACAAGCTGAAGGCCGCCGTCAAGGCGGCCGCCAAGCCCGAAAACCCGCTGGTCGAGCTGCTGATCAAGGACGGCTTCCGCTATCGGATGGTCAAGATCGACTATCGCGGCGGGCTTCGCTATCCGCGCCTGGAGCGGATCGCCGGCGCGCCGGATCGCCTGGGCGAGATCCTCGCGCCACGCAAGTAGGTCACCGCACTGCGACTCGTTCGCGGGCTGCGACGATTTGCAGAAGGGCGGAAGGACGGCGTTTGCGTCATCTTTCCGCCTGTTCGATCCCTCTGAACGCGTACCAAGAAAGGGCCCGCCTCCTCCCAGGCGGGCCCTTTTTTCTTGCCGCGACGACGCCGCTTATGGTGACGCTCGACCGGAGTGAAATCCTTGGCCTTGGACCAACGCGCCGATATGCTGCGCGCGCCTGATGATCACGGGGCGTAGATTCCATGATGTCGCCCCCCGCACAGCTGCAGCGCGTCACCACCGAGTATGTGGAGGCTGAGGACCGTCTGCGCCTGTCCGGCGCGCTTGCGGACGGCCGCACCGTGGTGCTCTGGATGACTCAGCGGATGTTCAACCGGGTGCTGACGCCGCTGACCCGTTGGCTCGACGCACACGGCGTCACGGGCCCGGCGGCGAGCGCCGCTGCGGCCACGCCAGCGGACCGGGAAATGCTCCAGGAGTTCGCCCAGCAATCGGCTCAGGCCGCCTTGACGCCCCAGCCTCGCGTCCAAGCCGACCAGCCGACAGAGACGTGGCTGGTCGACGTTGTGGACATCAGCTCGAACACGCACCTCATCCGGCTTACGTTCAAGGCCAGTGATGGCCGCGCTGTCGGCGTGACCCTGCAAGCGGAAGGCCTGCGTCAATGGCTGGCCGTGGTCCATAGCCGCTATCGCCGTGGCGGTTGGGCCACGACCGCTTGGCCGGCCTGGATGGATGACGCAGTTGCGCCAGCGACAAGGCCCGAGGCGATGCCCGTTCATTGAGGGCCTTGCCCTAATCCTGCTCGCTTGACCTTGGTCCGACCGCACGCGAACGATGCGCTTGCCGTTATCGCGTTCCAAGGATCACCATGTCTCAACCTGACCGCCGCCAGATCCTGATGGGAGCGGCCGCAACCGCCCTGACCGCCGGTTTCGCCTCCGCCGCTCAGGCGGCGACGCCCAAGGACCAGCTCGATGCGCTGTTCGACGCCTTCTTCGACGAGGACCTGAGCCAGAGCCCCGAACAGGCCACCAGCCTTGGCCTCGACACCGGCAAGCACGCCGACGCGCGCAGCAAGCTTTCGGACCGCTCGGTCGCCGCCTGGAAGCGCGACCGCGCCGAACCAGCGGAACGGATCGCCCGCCTGAAGACGATCGACCGCAAGGCGCTGACCGGCGACGACGCGATCAACTACGACACCGCCCTCTTCAACTACGAGGCCCGGAGCGGAACCGCGCCATTCGACTTCGGCGACGGCGCGCGCCCGTTCGTGCTGACCCAGTACTACGGATCCTACATCTCGACGCCGAGCTTCCTGGACGGTCGTCACAAGATCGAGTCGGCCGCCGACGCCGATGCGTACCTGGACCGAATGAAGGCCTTCGCCACCGTGCTGGACCAGGAAACCCAGCGCGCCAGCGCCGACGCGGCCAAGGGCGTGATCCCGGCCGACTTCATGGTCGATAAGGCCATCGCCCAGCTCCAGCAGTTCCGCAGCCTGCCGGCCGAGAAGAACGTGCTGGTCGCCTCAGCCGCCCGCCGCGCCAAGGCCTATGGCGACTATGACGCCAAGGCCGCCGCCATCCTGACCGGCGAGATCCACCCCGCCCTCGACCGCCAGATCGCCGCCCTGCAGGCGATGCGCGCCAAGGCCGTGCACGACGCCGGCATCGGCCGTCTGAAGGACGGTGACGCCTTCTACGCCGCCCTCCTCAAGATCTACACCACCACCAACAAGACCCCCGAAGAGGTCCACCGCCTGGGCCTGGAGGAAGGCGCCGAGATCCAGGCGCGGATGGACGAGATCCTCAAGAAACGCGGCCTCACTCAAGGCACGGTGGGCCAGCGGATGGCCAGCCTGAACACCATGCCTGGCCAGGTGTTCGCCAACACCGACGAGGGTCGCGCCGAGCTCCTGGCCTACTGCACCGAGCGGCTGGCCAAGCTTCAGCCGCTGTTGCCGCAGTGGTTCGGCGTCATGCCCAAGACCCCGGTCGTGGTGCGGCGCGTGCCGGCCTATACCGAGGCGGGTTCATCGGGCGCCTACTACGAGCGGCCGGCGCTGGACGGTTCGCGGCCGGGCGCGGTCTATATCAACCTGCGCGACACAGCCGAGCGCCCGCGCTGGTCTCTCGCCACGCTGATGCATCACGAGGGCGCGCCGGGGCACCACTTCCAGCTGGCCCTGGTGGCCGAGAGCAACCTGCCGAAGCTCCGCCAGAATATGAACTTCTCGGCCAACACCGAGGGTTGGGCGCTCTACGCGGAACAGGTGGCCATGGAGATGGGCATCTATGACGACGGCGACGATCTGGGCCTTCTGGGCATGTACCAGGCCCGCCTGTTCCGCGCTTCGCGCTGCGTGGTCGACACTGGCATCCACGCCAAGGGCTGGAGCCGCGAAAAGGCGATCGCCTACATGATCGAGACCGGGGGCGACCCGGAGGTGCGGGTGTCGCGCGAGGTCGAGCGCTACTGCGCCAACCCCGGCCAGGCCTGCTCCTACAAGGTCGGCCACACGGTCTGGGCGGCGCTGCGCGAGCGCACCAAGCAGCGCTTGGGGTCGAAGTTCGACATCAAGCGCTTCCACGACACGGCGCTTCTGGTCGGTCCGGCGCCGCTGACGGTGCTGGAAGGCGTCATTGACCGCTGGCAGGGGTGAGGGTCGGCGGCGCCTTGGCGCGTCCTTCGAGGCTCGCCTGAGCGCGCCTCGAAGGACGCAGGGACGCCCCCTCCGTCACGCGGCGCGCAGCGCCGTGACGGAGGGGGCGCTTCAGCAACAAGAAATGAGACCGGTACCATTTCTGGCTTGAGTGGTCAGACAAGTGCCCCCATAGTGCGCCCCAACAACGGCGATTGAGAGCCGTTAGCGCCTAGCTCAGCCTCGGGGAAACGACCGGATGACCACTACCCTCACCCGCCGCCTGTTCGGCGCGAGCCTTGCGGCCCTGTCGGCCGCCGCCCTGCCCGGCCTGGCGCACGCCGCCGGCCAAGCCTCCAAGACCTCGGGCGGCAAGCCGCTCTACAAGGACCCGGCCCAGCCGGTCGACGCCCGCGTGCAGGACCTGCTGTCGCGTATGACGATCGAGGAAAAGGCCGCCCAGCTGATCGGCATCTGGCTGACCAAGGCCAAGATCCAGACGCCCGAAGGCGAGTTCTCGCCCGAGGAAGCCAGCAAGAACTTCCCCAACGGCCTGGGCCAGGTGTCGCGTCCGACCGATCGCCGGGGCCTGAAGCCCGCCACGGTGGTGGGCGCCGCCGCCGGGGCCGAGGACGGCTCGATCGGCCGCAACGCCAAGGAAACCGCCAAGTACGTCAACGCCGCCCAGAAGTGGGCGATGGAAAAGACGCGCCTGGGCATCCCGATGCTGATGCACGACGAGGCCCTGCACGGCTATGTCGCGCGTGACGCCACCAGCTTCCCGCAGTCGATCGCCCTGGCCTCGACGTTCGATCCGGAGCTGACCGAGAAGATCTTCGCCGTCGCCGCCCGCGAGATGCGCGCCCGTGGCGCCAACATGGCGCTGGCGCCGGTGGTCGACGTGGCCCGCGACCCGCGCTGGGGCCGCATCGAGGAGACCTACGGCGAAGACCCGCACCTGTGCGCCGAGATCGGCCTGGCCGCCATCCGCGGCTTTCAGGGCGCGACCCTGCCGCTGGCCAAGGACAAGGTGTTCGTCACCCTCAAGCACATGACCGGCCACGGCCAGCCCGAGAACGGCACCAATGTCGGTCCGGCCCAGATCGCCGAGCGCACCCTGCGCGAGAACTTCTTCCCGCCGTTCGAGCGCGCGGTGAAGGAGCTGCCGGTGCGGTCGGTGATGCCGTCGTACAACGAGATCGACGGCGTGCCCTCGCACGCCAACCGCTGGCTGCTGACCAAGATCCTGCGCGAGGAGTGGGGCTACAAGGGTTCGGTCCAGAGCGACTACTTCGCCATCAAGGAAATGATCAGCCGCCACAAGCTGACCAACGACCTGGGCGAGACGGCCGTACGCGCCCTGCACGCCGGCGTCGATGTCGAACTGCCGGACGGCGAGGCCTATGCCCTGATCCCCGAGCTGGTGAAGGCCGGCCGCATTCCGCAATTCGAGGTCGACGCCGCCGTCGCCCGGGTGCTGGAGATGAAGTTCCAGGCGGGCCTGTTCGAGAACCCCTACTGCGACGAGAAGACCGCCGACGCCAAGACCGCCACGCCGGACGCCGTGGCCCTGGCCCGCGAAGCCGCGCGCAAGGCCGTCGTCCTCCTGAAGAACGACAAGGGCGTGCTGCCGCTGGACGGCAAGAAGATCAAGCGCATGGCGCTCCTCGGCACCCACGCCAAGGACACGCCGATCGGCGGCTACTCCGACGTGCCGCGCCATGTGGTCTCGATCCTCGAGGGCCTGACCGCCGAGTCCAAGGCCCAGGGCTTCGCCCTCGACTACGCCGAGGCCGTGCGGATCACCGAGCAGCGCGTCTGGGCGCAGGACGCGGTCAACTTCACCGATCCGGCCGTCAACGCCAAGCTCATCGCCGAAGCCGTCGAGGTCGCCAAGAAGGCCGATGTCGTGGTCATGGTGCTGGGTGACAACGAGCAGACCAGCCGCGAGGCCTGGGCCGACAATCACCTGGGCGACCGCGACAGCCTTGACCTGATGGGCCAGCAGAACGACCTGGCCAAGGCGATCTTCGACCTGGGCAAGCCCACGGTCGTCTTCCTGCTGAACGGTCGTCCGCTGTCGATCAACCTGCTGCAGCAGCGCGCCGACGCGATCATCGAGGGCTGGTACCTCGGCCAGGAAACCGGCAACGCCGCCGCCGACGTGCTGTTCGGCCGCGCCAATCCGGGCGGCAAGCTGCCGGTCAGCATCGCCCGCGACGTCGGCCAGCTGCCGGTGTACTACAACCGCAAGCCCACGGCCCGCCGCGGCTATCTGGATGGCGAGACCACCCCGCTCTACCCGTTCGGTTTCGGCCTGTCGTACACCACCTTCGACATCTCGGCTCCGCGCTTGGCCAAGGCCAGGATCGGCCAGGGCGAGACCGTCAAGGTCGAGGTCGACGTGACCAACACCGGCAAGGTGGCCGGCGACGAGGTGGTCCAGCTCTATGTCCACGACAAGGCGGCCTCGGTCACCCGTCCGGTGCTGGAGCTGAAGCACTTCAAGCGCGTCACCCTGGCGCCCGGGGCCAAGACCACGGTCACCTTCGAGATCAAGCCCTCGGACCTGTGGATGTGGAACCTCGACATGCAGCGCGTCGTCGAGCCGGGTGATTTCTCGATCCTGGTGGGTCCGAACTCGGTGGACCTGAAGAAGGCGACGCTGACGGTGGCTTAAGGCTCGGAAGAGCGCCTTTCTCTAAACCGATCTCCCCGGCGAATGCCGGGGCCCAGATCGAACCCATGGGCGTGAGCGCGTTGACCAAGGCCTTTGGCGGGTCAACCCCAAATGCTCAGGATGAATCTGGACCCCGGCATTCGCCGGGGAAGTCGGACATATATGTGACGCCAGCAAGGCGGCACCCAGGGAGCAAACTATGCGCCGTCTCGCGCCGATCCTGCTGGCCGCCGCCCTCGCCGGGCCCGCCAGCGCCCAGTCCCTGCTGAACGGCCTCTTCGCCGACCACGCCGTGGTCCAGCGCGACCGGCCGCTGCCGGTGTTCGGGACCGCCAAGCCAGGCGAGACCGTCACCGCATCCTTCGCCGGCCAAACCCTGACCGCCAAGGCCGGTCCCGACGGCGCCTGGCGCGTGGACTTTCCGGCCACGCCCGCCGGCGGCCCCTACACCCTGACGGCGACCACCGGCTCGGCCAAGGCCAGCGCCTCGGACGTCTTGGTCGGCGACGTCTGGCTGTGCTCGGGCCAGTCGAACATGGAGATGCAGGTCAGCGCCTCGGGCGACGCCTGGAACCAGATCAACAACGGCGCGCCCAACGACACCCTCCGCATGGCGACCATCGAGAAGGCCGACGCCCGCTCGCCCGCCAAGGATTTCAAGAAGCCACCCGCCTGGAAGCCGACCACCAAGGAAAACGTCGGCGCCTTTTCGGCCAGCTGCTTCTACTTCGCCCGCGAGCTGCAGAAGACGCGACAGGTCCCGCTGGGCCTGATCCACGCCTCGTGGGGCGGCTCGGGGATCGAGGCCTGGATGACGCCGGCGGCGCTGCGCAAGGTCGGCGGCTATGACGACGCCATCGAGGTCCTGAACCTGTCGATCAAGGACCAGGACGCCGCCAGCCGCCGCTGGGGCGAGGTGATAAAGGCCTGGTGGAGCGCCAAGAACCCCGGCCAGGCGGCGCTTGCGCCGTGGACCGGCGCCGGTAGCTGGACGGCCGCGCCACGCGATCTCGGCATCTGGGAACGCTGGGGCGTTCCGGCCCTAGCGCAGTTCAACGGCGTCGTCTGGTTCAAGACCGAGATCGAGCTGACCGCCGCCCAAGCCGCCCAAGCCGCCACCCTGGGTCTCGCTCAGATCGACGAGATGGACACCACCTATCTCAACGGCGTTGGCGTCGGCGCGACATCGGGCGCATGGCTGGACCGCCGCTACGCCCTGCCGGCCGGGGCGCTCAAGGCCGGCAAGAACACGCTCATAGTCTCGGCCTATGATACCTACGCCAACGGCGGCATGTATGGCGATCCGGCCAAGCGCGTGTTGACCCTGGCCGATGGGACGTCGCTACCGCTGACCGACTGGACCTACCGGATCGAGCCCCGCGCCGGCGGCGATCCGCCCAGAGCGCCGTGGGACACCCTGTCGGGGGTCTCCACCCTGTACAACGGCATGATCGCCCCCATGGGCCCCTATGCCTATGCGGGCCTCGCCTGGTATCAGGGCGAGACCAATGTCGGCCGCGACAAGGCCTATGTGAACCTGCTGGGCGCCTTCATGGCCGAGCGGCGCCTGGGGCAGTCGCCCGACATGCCAGCCCTGGTGGTGCAGTTGGCCGACTATGGCGGCTTCGCCACCGCGCCCGGTCTGTCCGCCGGAACCGCCGCCCTGCGCGACGCCCAGCGCCGGGCTGTCGCCGCTGATCCGCACTCAGGTCTGGTGGTCACCCACGACATTGGCGATCCCTATGACATCCACCCGGCCAACAAGCAGGAGGTCGGCCGGCGCCTGGCCCTAGCCGCCCGCCGCCTCTATGGCGAGCCGGTGACCACCGGCCCCGAGGTCGTCTCGGCCAAGCGGACCGGCGACACCGTGGTGGTCAGCTTCGCCCAGGTGGGCGGCGGACGCCTGGTCTCGCGCGGTTCGGACAAGGTGATCGGCTTTGAGCTGTGCGACACCGCCTGCCGCTGGGTCGACGGCCGTATCGACGGAAACACGGTGGTGCTGAGCGGGACGGGATCGAAGGTCCGCTTCGCCTGGGCCGACAGCCCGACCTTCAACCTGTTCGACGCCGACGACCTGCCGGCCGGGCCGTTCGAGGTCGAGGTGCGGTAGCAAGCCAAGCGCCCCCTCCGTCACGAGGCTTCGCCTCGCGCCACCTCCCCCGTCTTACGGGTGAGGAGGATGCGATCTTCCTCCTGCCCCGCTTGCGGGGGAGGTGGCGCGGCGCATAGCGCCGTGACGGAGGGGGCGTCCAACGCCCCTTAAGTAAGAATCCGAAGCCAAGTGTGATCACACCGGGGTTCTGTCGCGGGATGGGAGGGTCCATATCGCGACCATGTCCGTTTCCCCGCGCTCCCAGGCTCGCGCCGACGCTGCTCCGTTCACCGACGAGGAGATCGACCGGCTGGTCGAGACCTTCTATGCGCGGATCCGTCAGCACCACCGCTTGGGCCCGATCTTCGAGACCGCGATCGGTCCCGACGGCTGGCCTGAGCATCTGGCTAAGCTGAAGGACTTCTGGTCGTCAGTCCTGAACACCTCGGGCCGCTACAAGGGCCAGCCAGTGGCCGTCCACCAGGGCGTGGAGGGCATCACCGAGGGTCTGTTCACCCCTTGGCTGGGTCTCTTCCACATGACCTGCGCCGAGTTGTTCGACGCGCCCCGTGCGGCCTTCATCGGCCAGAGAGCCGAGCGGATCGCGGCCACCCTCAAGCTGGGGCTGTTTCACCGTCCCGGAGCGGTGGCTTGAGCCCGCGCGCGGGCCTGGCCGACCAGGGTTTTGTCCGCTTCGAGGCTGCAGAAACGTCGACCCTGCTGGGCCCGGAGGCGATGGCCGGGTGGAGCACGTTCGCCGACAGCTGGAACGACCTTGGCCTCGACACCTTCATGGCTGACGGCGGGCGCTATCGGCGTCGGCGGTTCGCCGCCTTCGCCGTGGCGCCGGGCCTGCTGGAGCGCAAGCCGCACCAGCCGCACTGGCAGAGCCGCGACTACAACCCGCTGAACGGCGGGGTGCAGCGCTGGTTCGACCCGATCACCGACGCGATCGCCGACCACCCGGTGTTGCGGGGCGTGATCGCCGCCGGGCTTGAGCTGTTCGACCCGCTGTCGCCCCCATCGGACAGGCCCTGGCACGTCGAGACCCACCAGTTTCGCATCGAAGCGCGGGCGGGCGAACAAGGCCTGCCCACGCCGGAGGGCGCGCACCGCGACGGGGTCGACTGGGTGATTGTCATGCTGGTGAACCGTCAGAACGTCGACAGCGGCGTCACCGACATCTTCGCCCCCGATGGCGCGAGCCTGGGCTCGTTCACCCTGACCGCGCCGGGCGACGCCGTTTTCCTCGACGACCACCGCGTCCTGCATGGCGTGACGCCCATCCGGCCGCGCGAATCTCAGGCCCCGGCGGTCCGCGATGTGCTGGTCGTCACATTTCGGCGCCCGGAAGAGGCGTAAGGTCTCGCTCGCGCGAGGGTTGCTGCGACCGTTTGCCTCACGCGTTAACTATTTGGACCGGGAGCCCCCCGTGTAACGGTGGCGTTCCGGCTCCTCGGGATCGGGCGTCCATTTCCATGTCTCGAGACGATCACGCCCTGCCGCACACCACTTCCGCCCAGCGCCGCGACGTGCTGTCCGGCGCGATGGCCGACGCCGTCCCGATCCTGATCAGCTATGTCGACCGCGACGAGCGCTACCGCTTCGTCAACCGCGCCTATGAGCACTGGTTCGGCGTGGATCGCGCCGAGATCGAAGGTCGCAGCCTCCGCGACGTGATCGGCGACGTCGCCTATGAGCGCCTGCAGGGCTTTGTGCGCCGAGCGCTGGCGGGCGAAACGCTCACCTACGAGGGCGAAGTCGAGTACCAGGGCGCCGGCGCCCGCTTTATCGAGGCGCGGTACGTGCCCGACATCGCGCCGGACGGCGAAATCCCCGGCTACTATGTGCTGATCACCGACATCACCGACCGCAAGCGCGCCGAGGAGACCGAGCGCCTGCTGATCCGCGAGGTAGACCACCGGGCCAAGAACGTCCTGACCGTCGTTCAGTCCCTGGCCCAGCTGACGCCGTTCGAGAGCAAGGACCAGTACGTTCAGGCGCTATCGGGCCGGATCGGCTCGCTGGCGCGCGCCCACAGCCTGTTGTCGACGACGCGGTGGAGCGGCGCGGACCTGCACGACCTGCTGCGCCTGGAGCTGGATCCCTATGGCGGCGAGGCCGGCGAGCAGGTCGCGATCCTGGGCCCGCCCGCCCTGATCGACGCCCAGGCCGCCCAGCCCCTGGCCCTGGTGATCCACGAACTGGCGACCAACGCCAGCAAGTACGGCGCCCTGTCGCGCCCGCTGGGCCGCTTGAACGTCGCCTGGAGCTTCGATGACACAGGCGTCCTTCGGCTGACCTGGCGGGAGGACGCCGGGATGTCGATCGCCGCGCCGACGCAGCGTGGCTTTGGCTCGACCCTGATCGCCAGCGCCGCCAATCAGCTGGGCGCGCAGATCGAGCACACCTGGCGGCCCCAGGGCCTGAAGGTGCGCCTCGACCTGCTGCAAGGCGCGCAGGCTCGTCCGGTCGAGAGGGCGGCGGTCTATCGGCCAGGCTCGCCCGCCGAGGCCGGGCCCAGCCTGAACGATCAGTCTGTGCTCGTCGTCGAGGACGAGGCGGTGGTGGCTCTGGAGCTGACGCGCGTACTGACCGCCGCCGGCGCCAAGGTCGTCGGCCCTGCCGGCACGGTTGAGGAGGCCATGGCGCTGCTGGACGCCCACCCCGTCGACCGCGCGCTGCTGGACGTCAATCTGGGCGGTCGCATGGTGACGCCGGTGGCCACGGCGCTGAACCGCCGAGGCGTCCCCTTCGTCTATCTGACCGGCTACCAGGAGCCTGAGGTCGATGACGGTCCGATCCTGCGCAAGCCTGTGCCGGCCAACGTGCTGGTCGGCGCCCTGGCGCGCGGCGCCCCGCTGGCCGCGCAATAGGCCGCGCCGCGCCCCGGATCGAAGCTTTGGGGACGATCTTGTCCGCAGCCTCACCTTGGCTCTTGAAATTGCAATTCGTTCTCAAGTAAGGACAGGCACCCTGTCGTTCAGCCCGCGTTCCGTCCGCCTGTGAAATCCGCCGCCGCCCAACATCGCCGCTCGTTCTGGCTGAAGCAGTTGCACCAGTGGCACTGGATCAGTGCGGCGCTTTCACTGATCGGCATGCTGCTGTTTGCGATCACGGGCATCACGCTGAATCACGCCGGCCAGATCGAGGCCGAGCCCAAGGTGGTCAGCCGCAAGGCGACCCTGCCGCCCAACCTGCTGGCGGTGCTGGCCCAGGGTCCGGAAGAGGGCAAGCGCCCCCTGCCCGTCCAGCTGGAACCCTTCCTGGACGAAGCCGTCGGCGCCGACGTGGCCGGGCGCGAGGGCGAATGGTCGGCTGGCGAGGTCTATGTGGCGCTCGCCCGCCCCGGCGGCGACGCCTGGGTGTCGATCGACCGCGAGACCGGCGCCGTCGAGCACGAAAAGACCACGCGCGGCGCGATCAGCCTGCTCAACGACCTGCACAAGGGCCGCAACACGGGCAAGGCCTGGGCCTGGTTCATCGACATCTTCGCGGCCGCCTGTGTGATCTTCACGGTCACCGGCCTGATCCTCTTGCAATTCCACGCCCGGGCGCGCCCGCTGACCTGGCCCTTGGTCGGGCTGGGCCTGGTCGCGCCCGTCCTTCTTGTCATCCTGTTCGTCCACCTCTGAGGCAGACCCCGTGAAGCGTTCGATCTCCCTGCTCACCTTCGCCGGCGCCGCCGTTGGCGTCCCCGCGATGGCCGCCGACCTCAATGTCACGGTCGAGGTGCCCAAGCTGAATGTGGCCGAGTACCACAAGCCCTATGTGGCCATCTGGATCGAGAACCCGGCCGACGCGTCGGCCGCCGGCACACTGGCCGTCTGGTATGACGCCAAGAACCGCGAGGACAACGGGGCCAAGTGGCTGAAGGACATGCGCCAGTGGTGGCGCAAGGCCGGCCGCGAGATGAGCTTCCCGGCCGACGGCGTCAGCGGCGCCACCCGCGCGCCGGGTCCGCAGAAGCTGGTCTTCTCGGGCGCCAAGGGCGCGCTCAAGACCCTCAAGCCCGGCCAGTACAATCTGGTCGTCGAGGCCGCCCGCGAGGTCGGCGGCCACGAAGCCGTCCGCGTGCCGTTCGCCTGGGGCAAGCCCGGAAAGCCCGCCACCGCCAAGGGCTCGGCCGAGCTGGGCGCCGTCACCGTTTCCGTGAAGTGAGAAAAGCCATGACCTTCAAGACGCGCCTGCTCGCCGTCGCCGCTGTTGGCGTCGCCCTGGCCCTGCCGATGTCGGCCTCCGCCCACCGGGGCTGGATGGTGCCGGCCTTCACCACCCTTTCGGGCGACAGCGCCTGGGTGACCGTCGACGCGGCCATCTCCAACGAGCTCTTCTATCCCGACCACCGCGCGATGCGCACCGAGAGCATCCAGGTGATCGCCCCCGACGGCGCGGCGGACAAGATCCAGAACGCCGCCACTGGCCAGTATCGCTCGACGTTCGACGTCCAGCTGACCAAGCCCGGAACCTACAAGATCTTCACCGCCAGCAACTCGGTCATGGCCAGCTGGACTGAGAACGGCGAGGTCAAGCGCTTCCGCGGTTCGCCCGAGGACTTCGCCAAGCAGGTCCCGGCCGGCGCCGCCGACCTGAAGACCATCAAGTCCAGCAGCCGCAACGAGACCTTCGTCACCCGCGACAAGCCCACGCTTGAGGCCCTCAAGCCCACCGGCCAGGGCCTGGAGCTGGTTCCGGTGACCCACCCGACCGACGTGATCGCCACCGAGGCGGCCACCTTCAAGTTCGTGATCGACGGCAAGCCGGCCGCCGATCTGGAGGTCACCTTCGTGCCCGGCGGCTCGCGCTGGCGCGCCAGCCCCGGCGAGATCAGGGTCAAGTCGGGTCCCGACGGCGCGGTGAAGGTCACCCTGCCGGAAGCCGGCATGTACTGGGTCAACGCCACGGTCCGCTCGGGCGAGACGATGCGCGGCGGCCCCGGCATGGGCGGCGCGCCGGGCGGCGCTCCCGCTCCGGCCACCCCGCTGGCGGGCGACGGCATGAGCGCCAGCTACACCGCCGTCATCGAAGCCCAGCGGCCTTAAACTCCTCCCCCGCAAGGCGGGGGAGGTGGCGCGGCGCGGCACGCGTCGCGACGGAGGGGGCGCTTCCCCTGCGTTGACGCCCCCTCCACCGCTTCGCGGTCCCCCTCCCCCGTTGCACGGGGGAGGATGAGATCGTCACCATGCCCCGCGTCCTCGTCCCCGCCATCGCCACGCCGCCCGCCCGTCCGGTGGGAGGGCTCGTGCGCGCGTTCGGCGGTCAGACCATGGGCACGACCTGGTCGGTCAAGGCGGTGCTGCCGGCGACCACCGACCTCGCGGCCCTCGAGGCCAGCGTCCAGCGCGCCCTCGACGCCGTGGTCGACCAGATGAGCCCCTGGGCGCCGCTATCAGACCTGTCGCGCTACAACCGCGCCGCGCCGGGAAGCTGGACAGTCCTGCCGGCCGACGCCCTGACCGTGCTGCGCCGGGCCCTTGAGGTCGCCGAGCAAAGCGACGGCGCGTTCGATCCGACGCTGGGGGCCCTGACCGACCTCTGGGGCTTTGGCCCGCGTCCGTTTGCTGGCCAGCCGCCGGAGACGAAAGACATCGCCCCGCGTCACGACGCCGCCGGGTGGAAGCGCCTCGTCCTGGACGGTGACGCCCTGTTTCAGCCGGGCGGGCTGAAGCTCGACTTGAACGGCATCGCCAAGGGGTTCGGCGTCGACCAGGCCGCCGCCGCGCTGGATCGCGCCGGCGTCAAAAGCTACCTCGTCGAGGTCGGCGGCGAGCTGCGCGGCATCGGCGCCAAGCCCGACGGCCAACCCTGGTGGGTCGAGCTGGAGCGCCCGCCGCCCTTCGAGCCCGCCGCCAACGACACCCACAAGACCCTCGTGGCCCTGCACGATCTGGCTGTGGCCACCTCGGGCGACTATCGCCGGTTCTTCGACCATGGCGGCCGGCGCTACGCCCACACGCTGGACCCGGCAACCGGCGCGCCGATCGTCCACCCCACGGTCAGCGTCACGGTGCTGGCCAAGGACTGCATGAGCGCCGACGCCTGGGCCACGGCCCTGACGGTCATGCCGCCCGAGCGCGCCCTGGCCTTCGCCGCCGCCCATGACCTGGCCGCCCTGATCGTCAGCCGAGGCCCCGCCGGCCTCGAAGAGCGCCTATCGCCCGCCCTGCAGGCGATGCTGGACTGATGCCCGACCTCTCCGTCCTTCCCCCCGAGGCCCGTCGCTGGTTCTGGGCCGGCGTCGTCGTGGCGCTGTACGCCTTTTTCTGCCTGGTCATCGCCCTGCGCGAGACTTGGCGCGGCCGTCAGGCGCGGCGGGCCGCCGAGGCCCTGTCGCAGGGCGCCGGCGAGCCGGTGCTGGTCGCCTACGCCAGCCAGACCGGCTTCGCCGAGGAACTGGCCACGGCCACGGCCAAGGCGCTGTCGGACGCCGGCGCCCCGGTCAGCCTGAAGGACCTCTCGGCTGTCACCGCCGGCGACCTTGCGGGCCGCGCACTGTTCGTGGTCAGCACCACCGGCGAGGGCGACGCCCCCGACCCGGCTCGCGCCTTCATCCGCGACGTAATGAAGGGGCCGGCCGACCTTTCGGGCCTGCGCTACGGCGTGCTGGCGCTCGGGGATTCCAGCTACGCTCACTACTGCGCCTTCGGCCGGTCGCTGGACGCCTGGCTGGCGGGCCAGGGCGCACAAGCCCTGTTCGACCGCGTGGAAGTGGACGACGCCGACCCCGCCGCCCTGCGCCACTGGCAGGGACAGCTGGCGACCCTGACCGGCGTCACCGACGCGCCCGACTGGACGGGGCCGACCTATGACGCCTGGACCCTGGCCGAGCGGACGCTTCTGAACCCCGGTAGCCCCGGCGGCGAGGCCTGGCATGTGCGCCTGACGCCGCCCCAGGGCGCGACCTGGCAGGCCGGCGACGTTCTCGAGATCGGCCCGCGCAATGATCCGGCGCAGGTCGCCGCCCTGGTCGCGGCCCTGGACCTGCCGACCGAGGCCG
Source organism: Caulobacter sp. DMC95 (assembly GCF_056313785.1). Lineage (NCBI taxonomy): Bacteria > Pseudomonadati > Pseudomonadota > Alphaproteobacteria > Caulobacterales > Caulobacteraceae > Caulobacter > Caulobacter sp. DMC95. The sequence goes on from NZ_JBQUZP010000005.1 coordinate 244,689, forward strand.
CCGACACCCTGGCGGGCCTTCGCCTGCCGCCGGACGATGGCGCGCTCGCCGCCCTGCGCGGCCTGTCCGTCGAGACCCTGGCCGAGCGCCTGACGCCCTTGCCCCACCGCGAATACTCAATCGCCTCGCTGCCCGCCGACGGCGGGGTCGAGCTGATCGTCCGCCTGATGACCCGCCACGACGGCGCGCCGGGCCTAGGTTCGGGCTGGCTATGCCGCCACGCGGAAATCGGCGCCGCGATCGAGGCCCGCGTGCGGGTCAACCGCAGCTTCCACGCGCCTGAAGCCACGAGGCCGCTGATTCTGATTGGCGCGGGCACGGGCCTCGCGGGCCTGCGCGCCCACCTCAAGGCCCGGGCCGCCGCCGGCGTGCGCTGGAACTGGCTGGTCTTCGGCGAGCGCGCCGCCGCCCACGACTATTTCCACCGCGCCGAACTGGAAGCCTGGAAGACCTCGGGCCTGCTGGACCGACTGGACCTGGCCTTCTCCCGCGACCAGGCCGAGCGGATCTATGTGCAGCACCGCCTGCGCGAGTCCGCCGACATCCTGCGCCGCTGGGTCGCCAACGGCGCGGCGATCTATGTCTGCGGCTCGCTGGAAGGCATGTCGCGCGAGGTGCATGCGGCGCTGGCCGAGATCCTGGGCGCCGAGGGTCTGGAGCGCCTGACCGACGAGGGACGGTATCGGCGGGACGTGTATTGAAGCGTCGCTGAGCGCCCCCTCCGTCACGTCGCCTTCGGCGCCGCGCCACCTCCCCCGCAAGCGGGGCAGGAGGGTGGCAGCCGCCTCCTCACCCGCGACGCGGGGGAGGTGGATCGACGCGGATACGCGGCGAGACGGAGGGGGCGCTCAGCCCCGCAAGAGCCCGTCCCGCTCTTCCGGCGTATTGGCCCCGCGCAGCCGCGCCAGCGCCTCGTCCGGAACCGGCAAGGCCGCCAGTCCCGCCCGCTCCACGAGCCGCCGTAGCGGCCAGCCGGCCTCGGCGTCGGACGGCAAGGCCGAGGCGTCCAGCACCATGGGCACGGGCAAGCCTTCATAGCAGCCGCCGTTCGCCAGCAGCGGCGCCAGGTCGTCCGGCGTGATGGTCGGGGCGTCGACCGCCAGCACCAGCAGCCGCGCGGTTCCCAGCGCCCGCGCGCCCGCCAGCACCCCGCCCACGGGTCCTGCGCCCGCCGCGTCATCGGCCACCCAGGGCAGGCCAAGATCCGCGCCGGCGGTCACCAGCGCCTGTGCGCCGACCGCCCTTGCCAGGTCCGCGACAAGGTCCACCGCCCGGCGGCCGTCCCAGTCCAGGGCGGCCTTATCGCGGCCCATGCGCCGAGAGCCGCCGCCGCATAGGATGATTGCGCCCAAAGAGGTCATGGACCCGGTTTAGCAGGAAAACCCACCGCTCTTCCAAGCGCCACCCGAAGCGGTCTAGTGTCCGCGCCGAAAAGGGACGGACTTAGAATGAACCAGCCTGTCGAGCGCCAGCGTCGTCGGACGACCCAGAGCGCCACGATCCGCGACGTGGCGGCCCGCGCCGGGGTCTCGCCGATGACGGTGTCGCGGGTCATCAATCGCGAGAGTACGGTCAAGGAAGAGACCCGCCAGCTGGTCGAGAAGGCCATCGCCGACCTCAACTACGCCCCCAACCCCGCCGCCCGCAGCCTGGCCGGCAGCGCGCCGTTCCGCATCGGCCTGCTCTATGACAACCCTTCGACGGGCTACCTGTCGGAGTTCCTGGTCGGGGCGCTGGACGAAAGCAGCCGCACCGGCGCCCAGATCGTCATCGAAAAGTGCGCCGAGCCGGAACTGGCCCGCGCCACCCTGGCCCGCCTGCTCAAGACCGGGGTCGACGGCCTGATCCTGCCGCCGCCGCTGTGCGAGTCGCCCGAGGTGCTGGCCGAGGTCCGCGCGGCGGGCGCCGCCGCCGTCGCCGTGGCGCCGGGGACGGCGAGCGCCGACATGGCCACCATCCGCATCGACAATGAGGCCGCCGCCTTCGAGCTGACTCAGCACTTGATCGGCCTGGGGCACAAGCGCTTCGGCTTCATCAAGGGTCACCCGAACCAGACGGTCAGCCAGCAGCGCCTGGACGGCTTCATGACCGCCCTCAAGGCCGCCGGCATCCCGCAGGACGCCATCCGGGTCGAGCAGGGCTATTTCACCTATCGCTCGGGCCTGGAGGCCGCCGAGCGCCTGCTGGCCGCCGAGCCGCGTCCGACGGCGATCTTCGCGGCCAATGACGACATGGCCGCCGCCACCGCAGGCGTCGCCCATCGCCTGGGTCTGGACGTGCCGGGCGACGTCTCGATCGTCGGCTTCGACGACACCTCGATCGCCGACAACATCTGGCCGCCCCTGACCACGGTTCACCAGCCGATCGCGGCCATGGCCCGCGCGGCCGTCGACTTGGTGCTGGAAGAAATCCGCCGCCACCGCGACGGCGGCGGCGAACCTCGGCAGCTGATGCACCCCCATACGCTGATCGTGCGGGATTCCAGCGGGCCGGCGGGAGCGTAGGGTCGCCAGCGCCCGCGAGCGCCCCCTCCGTCACGGCGCTGCGCACCGCGACACCTCCCCCGTTTCACGGGTGAGGAAGACCACCCATCCCTCCTGCCCCGCTTGCGGGGGAGGTGGATCGCTGCGGATACGCAGCGAGACGGAGGGGGCGCAAAGCCCGCCCCCCTAGCTCCGGTAATCCCCGTTGATCGCCACGTACTGCTTGGTCAGGTCACAGGTCCAGACCGTGGCCGAACCCCGCCCGACGCCGACGTCGACCGAGACCTCGAAGGCCTGGTTCTTGACGTAGGCGCTCATCTTGGCCTCGTCGTATTCGGCCGAGATCAGGCCGTCGCGAGCGGCGTAGAGGTCGCCGAACTTGACGCTGATCTTCTCGCGGGCCACCGGCTCGTCGGCGCGGCCCACGGCCATGACGATGCGGCCCCAGTTGGCGTCCTCGCCGGCGAAGGCGGTCTTGACCAGCGGGCTCTCGGCGATGGTGCGGGCGATCTTGCGGGCGCTGGCCGGGCTTTCGGCGCCGTTGACGGTGATCTTGACGAACTTGGTCGCCCCCTCGCCGTCCTTGACCAGCTGCAGGGCCAGGTCCAGCAGCACGCCTTCCAGCTTCTCGCGGAAGTCGGCCAGGCGCTTGTCGCCCGGACGGCTGATCTTGGGCGCGCCCGACTGGCCGGTGGCGAACAGCAGCAGCGTGTCATTGGTCGAGCGGTCGCCGTCCACCGTCACGCAGTTGAAGGTGGTGCGGGTATAGAGGCTGACCAGGGTCTGCAGGGCAGCCGGGGCGATGGCCGCGTCGGTGGCGACGAAGGCCAGCATGGTGGCCATGTCCGGCGCGATCATGCCCGAGCCCTTGGCGATGCCGGCGATCTTGACCTCGACCCCGTCGATCATCGCCGTGGCGTAGGCGCCCTTCGGGAAGGTGTCGGTGGTCATGATCGCCCGGCCGGCTTCGGCCCAGGCGTCGGCCTTCAGGCGGCTTTCGACCTCGGGCAGGCGGGCGGTGATCTTGCTGTCGTCCAGGATGACGCCGATGACGCCGGTCGAGGCCATCATCACGTCGCGCTGACGGCAGTCCAGGCGCTTGCCGACGGCCGTGGCCACGCGGCGCACCGCATCGGCGCCCGGCTTGCCGGTGAAGCTGTTGGCGCAGCCGGCGTTGACCACCAGGGCCCGCACGTCCGCGCCGCCGGTCGCCGCCAGCTGGCGCTTGCACCAGTCCACGGGCGCCGAGCCTACGCCGTGACGGGTAAAGACGCCCGCCGCCGAGGTGCCTTCGGCGAAGCGCATCAAGAGCAGGTCTTCGCGCTCGTGCTTGTAGAAGCCCGCGCGGCCCGTGGCGATCTCCACCCCGGCGATCGGCGGGATGGTCGGGAACGGCACGGCCAGCGGCGAGATCGCCAGGCCCGGCTTGCCCGCGCCGGTCGCGGCCTTGGCCGGAGCGGTTGGGGCCGGTTCGGAATCGCCAGCCGACTTCTGGGCGCGACGCAGGCCCGCACGCTTGAGGGCCGAGGTCAGCGGATCGACGATCGCGTCGATGACCCCGTGCGAGCGTTCGGCGGGCGCGGACTCGGCGGCGTTATCGGCGGGCGTTTTCGTCGTCTTGGTCATGAGCCGCTCTACGGGTTACTTCTTCGCGGGTTGGGCGGGAGCCGGCGGAGCCGAGGCCGGCGCGGCGCCCTGCAGCTCCGGCGGGGCCGAGGCGGGTTCCTGGGCGCTGCCGGCGGGCAGCTCCTGCGACTTGCCGATCATCATCTCAACCTTGGCCGAGCCGCGCAGCTTCTCGAGGATGTCGCGGACCTGATCATAGGTCAGGAAGCGGATGATTTGCGGGCGCGCGGCCTCCAGGGTGATCGGCTCCTCGACACGCTTGTCCTCGACACGGACGAGGACCCAGCCGCCCTCGGCCGCGAACGGACCGATCAGCGCGCCCTTCTGGGCGTCCTTCAGGGCCACGCCATAGGCCTCGGGCATCACGTCCAGGGTGAAGTAGCCAAGGTCGCCGCCGTTGAAGCGGGTGGCCTGGTCGGTCGAGCGCTCCATGGCCAGGGCGTCGAACGAGGCCCCGGTGGACAGGAGCTTCTTGATGCTCTCGGCCTCGGCCTGGCTGCCGACCAGGATCTGGCGGGCGCGGATCTCTTCCGAGCGCTTGGAGAGCTTCTGCTGCTCGGCGTAGAGCTTGCGGATGGCGTCCTCGGTGACGGCCTTCTCGACCACGCCCTCGACCAGCATGTCGCCCAGGATGCGCTCGCGGGCGGCGGCGAGGCGCCGCTGGGCCAGCGGGTCCTTGTCCAGCTTGCGCTTTGTGGCCTCGGCGGCCAGCAGCTTCTGGTCGATGACCTCATCCAGGCGCTGGCGGAACACCTCGCTGGAGATGTCCAGCGGCTCGCCCTCGCTGATCAAGCCTTGCGCGACGGCCTCGCGTTTGACGTCACTGGCCCAGATCACCTGGCCGTTGACGCGCGCCACGGCGGTGTCGCCCGGCTCGGGCGGCTTGTCGGCGACCTTGTTCTGGCCGCAGGAGGCGATCAACAACGCGCAGGCCACAGCGCCCAGCGCGCCCATCAGGCGGAAAGAGGTCTTCAAGGCCAAGATCTCCGGCTTTGCTGAGATGGGCTCTAGCGCGGTTTTTACCCAAGGGGAAACGGCTTCGCCGCTGAAAGCGTTCTGCCCTGCGAAAACCGCCCCTGAGACAGGGGTTTCGCCCCCTTAAACCCTCTCTGTTCTAGGGTCTTCGCGTTGACACCACGGGGGGCGGTGCTTAAGTCTCCGGCCGCACCGGAACGGCGTGTTTACGCGTTGTTGCGGCTCAAATTTCATCTCCGTAGTCGAGGCCTTCCAGCCTTAGCGCCGGCCTCCTCGTCCAAACCGCCCTCCGGATTCCCCCTGAATGCTTGGTTTCGCCAAAAAGCTCTTCGGCTCTTCAAACGAGCGCAAGGTCAAGACGCTGACCGCGCGCGTGGCCAAGATCAACGCCTATGAAGCCGAGTATTCGGCGCTCTCCGACGAGGCGCTGAAGGGCAAGACCGCCGAGTTCAAGGCGCGCCTGGAGAAGGGCGAGACCCTCGACGACATCCTCAATGAAGCCTTCGCCACGGTGCGCGAGGCGTCCAAGCGCGTGCTGGGCATGCGCCACTTCGACGTCCAGATGGTGGGCGGCATGGTGCTGCACTTCTCGGGCATCTCGGAAATGCGGACCGGCGAAGGCAAGACCCTGGTCGCGACCCTGCCAACCTATCTGAACGCCCTGGAAGGCAAGGGCGTCCACGTCATCACCGTCAACGACTACCTGGCCCGCCGCGACGCCGACTGGATGGGTCAGGTCTATAACTTCCTGGGCCTGTCGTACGGCGTGATCGTCAACGGCCTGAGCCAGGGCGAGCGTCAGCGCGCCTATCGCAGCGACATCACCTACGGCACAAACAACGAGTTCGGCTTCGACTACCTGCGCGACAACCTCGTCTACAGCGTCGAGGAAATGGTCCAGCGCGGCCACAACTTCGCGATCGTCGACGAGGTCGACTCGATCCTGATCGACGAGGCCCGCACCCCGCTGATCATCTCGGGCCCGACCGAGGACCGCAGCAGCTTCTACAAGACCATCGACGTCCTGGTGAAGGAGCTGATCCTCGACAAGTCGATGTACGATCACGACGAGAAGCAGAAGCAGGTCATCCTGACCGAAGAAGGCCAGGAGAAGATCGAAGAGATCCTGATGGCCGGCGGCCATCTGGCCGAAGACTCGGCGGGCCTCTACGACGCGGCCAACGTCTCGGTCGTGCACCACGTCAACCAGGCCCTGCGCGCCAACATCCTGTACACGCGCGACAAGGACTACATCGTCAAGGGCGGCGAGGTTGTCCTGATCGACGAGTTCACCGGTCGCATGATGACCGGCCGCCGCCTCTCGGAAGGCCTGCACCAGGCTATCGAGGCCAAGGAAGGCGCTGACATCCAGCCCGAGAACCAGACCCTGGCCTCGGTGACCATCCAGAACTACTTCCGCCTCTACAAGAAGCTGTCGGGCATGACCGGCACCGCGTCGACCGAGGCTCAGGAATTCGACGACATCTACAAGATGAGCGTCTCGGAAATTCCGACCAACCGCACCATCCAGCGCATCGACGACGACGATGAAGTCTATCGCACCGAGCGCGAGAAGAACGAGGCCATCCTCAAGCAGATCGCCGACTGCCACGTGCGCGGCCAGCCGATCCTGGTCGGCACCGTCTCGATCGAGAAGTCCGAAGAGCTGTCCAAGCTGCTGTCGACCTTCAGCTACGAGAAGGACGGCAAGAAGACCAAGGGCATCCCGCACCAGGTGCTGAACGCCCGCTTCCACGAGCAGGAAGCCGTGATCGTCGCTGACGCGGGCGTGCCCGGCGCCGTGACCATCGCCACCAACATGGCCGGTCGCGGCACCGACATCCAGCTGGGCGGCAGCATCGACATGCGCCTGTTCAACTGGCGTCAGCAGCAGCGCGGCATGGGTCTGGAGATCACCGCTGACGACGAGGCCGAGGAACGCGCCCGCCTCGAGGCCGAGATCGCCGACAAGAAGGCCCAGGCCCTGGCCGCCGGCGGCCTGTTCGTGCTGGGCACCGAGCGCCACGAAAGCCGCCGCATCGACAACCAGCTGCGCGGCCGCACCGGCCGTCAGGGCGACCCGGGCCGTTCGAAGTTCTTCCTGTCGTGCGAGGACGACCTGCTTCGCATCTTCGCCGGCGAGCGCCTGGACGCGATCATGCGCACCTTCGGTGTCCAGGAAGGCGAGGCCATCACCCACAAGTGGCTGAACAACGCCATCGCCACGGCGCAAAAGCGCGTCGAGCAGCGCAACTATGAGATCCGTAAGAACCTCCTGAAGTACGACGACGTCGTCAACGACCAGCGCAAGGCCGTGTTCGAGCAGCGCCAGGAGTTCATGGAGTCCAGCGACCTCTCGGAAATCATCACCGAGATGCGCCACGACACGATCGACGACCTGGTCGCCCGCCACCTGCCGCCCAAGGCCTATGCCGAGCAGTGGGACGTCGAGGGCCTGACCGAGCGCGTGAAGTCGATCCTGGGTCTGGACCTGCCGATCGCCGAGTGGGCCGCCGAAGAAGGCATCGCCGACGAGGAGATGAAGGAGCGCATCACCAAGGCGGCCGACGCCTATGCCGCCCAGCGCGAGGAGATCATCACGCCCGAGCAGATGCGCTCGGTCGAGAAGAACTTCCTGCTGCAGATGATCGATCTGCAGTGGCGCGAACACCTGATGCACCTGGATCACCTGCGCAACGTCATCGGCCTGCGCGGCTATGGCCAGCGCGATCCGCTGAACGAGTACAAGACCGAGGCCTTCTCGCTGTTCGAGAAGCTGCTGGGCGACCTGCGCACCAACACCACTCGCTGGCTGATGACGGTCGAGATCGCCTATGCCGAGCCGGAAGTGCCCTACCAGTCGCTGGAAGGCCTGCAGGAAGTCCACCTGGATCCGCTGACCGGCGAGAACGCCGCCGTCGCTGGCGCCATCCCGGACGGCCTGTCGTCCCAGCAGCGCGAAGCCCTGCCGGTCGCCGCCCTGCCTGAAGAGTGGGAGCGCACCAACCGCAACGCTCCCTGCCCCTGCGGCTCGGGCAAGAAGTTCAAGCAGTGCCACGGCTCGCTGGTGAAGTAGGCTGAAGCGAGCTTCGGATTTGAGCGCCCGCCCCGGGAGACCAGGGCGGGCGTTCTGCTTTTCAGGGCAGGACTTCCTGTCATCCCCGAAGCGCGCGGCGCTAGAGCGCGTTAGGTTTAAGTGTGAGCGGTTAAACCGCTCGAACGCGCTCTAAGTCTATGAATTAGAGCCTGTTTATCTGGTTTAGATGATTCCATCTAAACCAGACAGGCTCTAGAGCCGGGGTGACGCACGAGGCGGGAGCGCGACGACAAGGGCCGCGCAGACCAGCAGCGCTGCGGCAGCAATTGCCGAAATCCGTAGCCCCATCATCACATCGGCGCTGGCCAGCGCGCCGAAGATCGCCACGCCGGCCGCGCCGCCAACCTGACGACAGGCGTTGAGAGCGCCCGAAGCGGCCCCGGCCTCATGACGATCGACGCTGGCTAGCAGGCCGCTCGTCAGGGCCGGGATGGCCAGGCCCATGCCGCCCGGGATCAAGGCGAAGCCGGGCAGCATCGCGGCCATGTCGCTGTCGCCGCCCAGCCGCGCGGTCAGGGCGTAGCCGCAGGCGGCGATCAGCACGCCGCCCGCCGTGACCGCCTTGGCGCCGAGGCGCGAAACGAGGCCGCCGCTGGCCAGGTTGGAGACGATGAAGGTGGCCGTCAGCGGCAGGAAGGCCAGTCCGGCCTTGCCCGGCGGCCAGTGCAGGCCGCGCAGCATGTAAAGGCCCAGCACGAAGATCATCCCGTAATAGGTGAAGTTCAGGGTCGAGCCGACCACCACCGCCAGCCACGCCGGTCGCCGGGCGAAGGCGCGCAGCGGTATGACCGGATAGGGCGCGCGGCGCTGCCGGCGCAGGAACAGCCCCAGCAACGCCAGCCCCGCGACCAGCGCGCCCGCCGGGGCCGCGCCCCATCCCCGATGGCCGCCCTCGATCAGGGCCCCGACCACCAGGGTGACGGCGGCGACTGCCAGGAACTGACCGCTCAGGTCCGGCGGCGCGGACGGTTTGGGCGGCGTCGGCGGCGCGACGAGCTGGGTCAGGACCGCCCCGAGGAGGCAGATCGGCAGGTTTACGAAGAACACCCAGCGCCAGCCCAGGGTCTCGACCAGCAGGCCGCCCAGCACGGGTCCGGCGGCGATCGACACCCCGCCGGCGGCCGTCCAGCATCCCACCGCCGCCGCCCGTCGGCGGTCGTCGCCATGGGCGGCGTGGGCGATCAGGGCCAGCGACGGCGGGATCAGCAAGGCCCCCGTCGCGCCTTGCGCCGCCCGCGCCACGATCAGGCTCAAAGGCCCAGGGGCCAGGCCGCAGACCGCCGAGGCCGCGCCGAACAGCACCAGTCCCCAGACGAAGGTCCGCTTGGGGCCGACCCGATCGCCGATCGCGCCGGCTGACAGCAGCATCGCCGCCAGCGCCAGGACATAGGCGTCGACCAGCCACTGTAGCTGCGCGGTCGGGGCGGCGAAGGCTTCGCCGATGGCGTCGAGGGCCACATTGACGATGGTCACGTCCAGCTGGGTGACGAAGAACCCGAAACTGGCGGCGGCGGTGACCCAGCCAAGGCGGGGCGCGGGCGAAGAAGCGATCATGGGCCGTCTCATGCGCCCTCAAGCGGCTGTGTTGTTACACGCGCCGATGAACCATCGCGTGGCGATTGGGTCTAAGGTGGCGACATGGACGCCAACATCGCCTCCCCCGCCGCCCTGATCGGCGACCCGACCCGCGCGGCCATGCTGCAGGTGCTGCAGGACGGCAGGGCCCAGCCCGCCAGCGCCCTGGCCTGGGCGGCCGGCGTCACCGCCCAGGCGGCCAGCAACCACCTGGCCAAGCTGGTCGACGGCGGGCTGCTGGCGGTCGAGCGCCAGGGCCGCCACCGCTACTACCGGCTGGCCTCGGCCGAGGTGGCGCATGCGATCGAGGCCCTGTCGGTCATCGCCGCCCCGGTCCGGTCGCTGGACATTCCGCGCACGCCCAAGGCCCGCGCCCTGCGCGACGCCCGTTGCTGCTATGGCCATCTGGCCGGCCGCCTCGGTGTGAAAGTCTGCGACGCCCTGCTCGACCGCGACCTGATCCGTCCGACCGGGGACAAGCGCTATGAGGTGACCCCCGCCGGCCACGCCTGGTTCCAGGCGCTCGGCGTTGCGACCCAGAGCTTGCGCGGCGGCGGCGCGGCCCGCCCTTGCCTGGACTGGACCGAGCGCCGGCATCACCTGGCAGGCCCGTTGGGCGTGAAGCTGCTGGCGGCGATGACCGCGCAAGGCTGGCTCGCCCTGGAGCCCCAGGGACGGGCCGTTCGCCTGACACCGGACGGCGCGCGCGCCTTGCGGGACCGGCTGGGCGTGTCCCTGGACGAGGCCGGCCAGGCGGCCGCCTGACGCCGCCCCTCAAAAAAATCGAACATGAACGAAATCTGCCAGAGCGGTCGCCGACGCCGTTCAGCTTCACCCTGTCATGGTCTGTCTCACGGGGTTGCTGACCCCGGAGACTTTCAAAAGGGACGAAGGAGTTCTCTCATGTTTGGCAAGAAGACCAAGACCATCACCCTGACCCTGGGCGCCGCCGCCACCGCGCTGTCGCTGGCCGCCGCCCCGGGCGCCTACGCCATGGACCAGAAGCTGGGCGGCGTCGTCGGCTGCAAGGCCTCGGGCTCGAAGCAGGAAGTCGGCGCCGTGATCGGCGGCCTGCTGGGCGCGGTCGCCGGTTCGAACCTGGCCAAGAACGATCGCGGCACGGGTACGGCCATCGGCGCCGTGGTCGGCGCGGGCGCCGGTTCGCTGGTCGGCTGCAAGATGCAAAAGACCGACGCGGCCCAAGCCGTCGGCGGGGTCTACAAGTCGGGCGGCTACCGCTACGCCCAGACCGTCCAGGCCGCGCCGCTGGTGAAGATCGAGAAGAAGATGGTCACCCGCTCGACCGTCAACCTGCGGGCCGCCGCCTCCACCCGGGGCGAACGCCTGGGCGCGGTGGAGTCGGGCACGACCTTCCAGGCCCTGGGCCGCACCGCTGACGGCAAGTGGATCCTGGTTGGCCAGGACGGCGTCGGCGTCGGCTATGTCTCCAGCGCCTACGTCTACCGCGCCTAAGCGGGGCTAGAGCGATCGAGGGCTAAATCCCCTCGCCGAGCTTTCGGGGCGCGACCGCTCCGTCCCTCTGGCCGCGTTCCGAGAAGAGAGCCCGTCCGGTCCCCCCATGACCGGGCGGGCTTTTTCGTGGGGGTTACCAGCCGGCGGCGCCCTGCGAGTCCAGGACAAGGCCGATGATCTCCCCGGCCGTCCCCCAGCGTCCACAGTGCTGGCGGCTGACCAAACCGTGATCACCCCGCAAGACGTCCAGCGTCGTCACGGCGCCGCCGCTGCAGATACTGCGCCCGCCGCCGATCAGATCCAGCCCGCCAAACCACTGGATGTCGCGCGGCTCAGCTTCAAGACACGGACCGGCGATCAGGGCGTCCAGCTTGGCGCCTTCGGCCGCTTGCAGCACCCAAGCCGCGCGCTGGATTTCGATCGGTCTTTCCGGGGCGCCTAGAGGCGTCGGGACGAGGAGTTGCACCGTATTGACGCCGTCGGCGCGCCATGCGCCATCCGCCTGCCGTGCGAGGACGAGACTGCCAGCTGACAAACTGTGGTGTCCGCCGCTCCAGCTCAACATGACCCGCGTCCTGACCTCGGGGAGCGGCGGAGCTTGCAGCTTGGTGCGCAGATCGCGATGCGCCGGCAGCGCGGTGGGCGGCGGCGTCCACGCTGCGGCCGGAAGCTTGGCGAGATCAATCTTGCCAAACCCCGGACAGCTGTGGCGTACAGCTAGCGACCTGAAGCGGGCGACGGGGTCTATCGGACGAGCCGACGTCGCCGAAGACGAGATGAGCAGGAGGCACAAGCCCAGGCCAAGCGCACGCTGCATTCTTCTCACCCCAGGGTTTAGTCCACTCTGAATGAGGCGTCCGACGACTTCAACCCGTCAAGGCGCTGACCCCGCCCAGCCAGGTCTGCCAGACCACCACCAGCGCCCAGTGCAGCAGCACCGCCGGCCAGACCGAGCCGGTCACCCGCTTGGTCACCGCGCAGCCCAGGCCCAGCACCGCGCAACACAGCAGGAAGTCAGGCCTCAGGAACACCGGCGCGGCGTTCGGCAGGAAGGTCAGGGCCTCGACCCCATGCCACAGCACGTAGAGACCGGTGGCGACCCCGATCTCCACCCACGGCCGCCGCCCCTCGCCCGGGCCGGGCGTCAGGACAGCGCGGAAGGGGATCTCTTCGCCCAGGGCGGGGATCAGGATCACGGTCAGCATCCGCAGCGCCAGGCCCGGCTGGGTGGGCGTGAGGTGATAAAGGCCGCTCGCGAAGCCGATGACGGCCACGGTCGCCAGGGTGATGGCGGAGACCATCAGGCAGAACAGCCACTCCCGCGCGGTCGGCAGGGTGCGGAGGCTGGTGACGAGGCGGCGGCGGTAGGTGTTCAGACTGTGCGCCATCATCGCTTCATTGCCCCCCAGTAGCCGTCATGCCAGCCCTGAAATGATGGGATAGACCGACGCTGGCAATGGGTCAGCGGCCGGCCCACAAGCGGACATCGTGATCGTCTGTTCGGGGTGGGAAACGGACGCTCAAAGTCCTCAGGGTATGTTGAAGTGATCCCAGAAGCTTGCCGACTTTCGTCCTATCTCTTTCCCAATCACGCCGTCGCGATTAGAGAGCCACTCACACAGATGGGCCAACAGGCTTACGAAAGCTCCTACCGCTAGGACGACACCCCCTCCCAAAAGCCAGTTTCTGGGGGCAATGTGCATCCAATCGGCACCGGGGTTCCGCAAGAAGAGCGTGAAGGCCATCAAAGCGGCCACCCCTAACGTCGGCAGCACAAAGCGGATAATCACCTGAGCGCTCCTGCTGGTGGAAGTGGCATCGTCATAGAGCGAGACAAAATCAAAAGAGGTCAATGTCCGCTCAGGGTCGTGCGCAGTCTCGCGCCTTCCTCCAGAAACCCGACCTTCCCGGTGAACGCCGGGATCCAGATCGAACCCAGGAGCATCCATCCGGTCAGCGCGGCGCGAGATCGCATCATCCCCAGCCGCTCCAGATGAATCTGGGCCCCGGCATTCGCCGGGGAGGTCGGTTGTAAAAGTATCCGCCGAGGGTCGAACTCGGAAATCAGGCCATCGCCCGAACCCCTCACCCTCACACCGCTACGCGGCGGGCCCCACCCTCTCCCGCAAGGGGAGAGGGAAAAACACCCTCACGTCCGCCACCGCAGCGTCTGGTCCCGCACCGGATTCACAAACGGCCGTCCCTCGCGGCGGCTGGCGTTCCATTCGCGTTTGCACTGGTGGTACCAACGGGCCTGCTGGTCGGCGTCGCCCACCCACATCAGGGGCGGGTTGCACTTGAGGCCCGGGGTCTGGTTCTCGACGATCTTGCCGTCCTGGCGCAGGAAGGCCCGGGCGGCGATGCGGATGACCGGATAGAGGGCCGTGAAAGCCCAGTGATCCGACCACATGATCTGGTTCATCCGGGTCTTGTGGGCGTTGATCGGGGTCATGGCCGACAGGGCCAGCACCTGCTTGTCGCCGACCGTCACATGCTCCCAGCGCAGGCCCGGCAGGCGGAAGGTGATCTCGGTCAGCGGCTCGCCGCCCAGGATGGCGTAGGCCTTGGAGTTCTTGGACGGCTCGTGCCGCACCATGGTGAAGCCGGCCTCGCTGGGGGCGAAACACTTCTTCTTCTCGTGCTGGCTGGTTTTGGTCCGCCACCACCATTGCTGGTGCACGTAAGGCCCGTGGGCCGGGTCGATCAGGCCCAGCACCGCGTGGTCGATATGGATGTCGTAGTCCAGGTGGTCGACCAGCTTGGGCTTGCCGCCCACCACGCCCGGGATCACCGGCGGCGGCTCGGGCGGCGCTCCGTCAAAGCGCGGGTCCGAGGACATCCAGATCCACACCAAGCCCTGGGCCTCGACCGTGGGATAGCGGCGCACCCGCACCTTGGAGATGTCGAAGTCGCTATCGGCGGTCAGGGACGGGATCGCCGTACAGGCGCCGTCGGGCCCGAAGCGCCAGCCGTGATAGGGGCACTCGACGCTGTCGGTCCCGTCGGCCTCGCGGACCAGCCGCCCGGCCGACAGGGCGGCGGCGCGGTGAGGACAGATGTCGCGGATCGCATAGACCTCGCCACCGCGCGTGCGGCCCAGCAGCACCGGCTCGCCCAGATATTCGCGCTTGGACTTCGTGCCCGGCTTCAGGTCGGGCGACAGGGCCGCCACGTACCAGGCGTCCCAAACGAAACCCTCACCAAACTTGTCGGCGGCGGCTTTGATCGGCTTGGAAGCGTCGTCGGGCATAGTCTGGCTGTGCATCAAGTTGATTGCGGTTTCACGACGGTGCGAGACGGGGATAACAGCGTTCTTAGCTTAGCAGCGCCCCCTCCGTCACGCCGCCTACCGCGACCCCGCCGTCTCCACCAGGCGCTGATAGAAGCGGACCATGCGCTCGACATTGTCGAGACTAATGTGCTCGTCAGTGCCATGGATCACCTTGGTGCCATCGACGGTCAGCACCAGCGGCTGGAAGCGGTAGACGTCGCTCGAGACCCCGCCCATGTAGCGGCTGTCGGTGCCGGCGGTCACCAGGCCCGGCACGACCGGAGCCTTGCTCTCGTCGGCGGCCAGGCCCGCCAGGGTCTTCCAGGCGTCCGAGCCGGTGGACGACACCGCCGAGGGCTCGTTGCGGTGGCCCTGGAAAGCCAGTTCGACGGGCAGGTCGCCGACCGCCGCCTTGGCCTTGGCCATCACCTTGTCGGAGCTGTCGCCCGGCGCGATGCGGTAGTTGATCCAGGCTGTGGCGTCCTGCGGCAGGACGTTCTCCTTCGGTGAGCCCTTCAGCATGGTCGGCGCGATGGTGGTGTGCAGCATGGCCGCGCCCGCCGGGCTCTTGGCCGTGACCTTCACCAAGAGCGACGAGAACAGCCAGGTGTTGGCCGCGAAGATCTTCACCACCGGAGAGGCGTGGGGCGAGATCGCCTTCAGCATGTCCGCGCCGGGCCCTTCGAACTTCATCGGGAAGGGGTTGTCGTGGATGGCCTGCACGGCCTTGGCCAGGGTGACGACGCCGCCGCCGTCCTTGGGCGGGGCCGAGGAGTGGCCGCCGACCGCAGGGGCGGTGACCTTCAGGGTCGCATAGCCCTTTTCGGCCACGCCGATGATGGCGGCGGGCTTGCTGGTGACGGGGTGGTCGGCGACCACCGCCATGCCCTCGTCCAGCACGAACTGGGCCTTGACGTTGCGCGCCTTCAGGAGCGCGGCGGCGGCCTGGGCGCCCTCGCCGCGCACCTCCTCGTCATGGCCGCTGACGATGATCACCGTGCGCACCGGCTTGAAGCCGCTGGCGGCCACGCTTTCCAGCGCCTCGAAGATGGTGACCAGCGAGCCCTTGTCGTCGATCGCCCCGCGGCCCCAGACCTTGCCGTCCGCGACGACGCCGGCGAAGGGCGGGTGGGTCCACTGGCTCTCGCTGCCCGGCGTGACCGGCACCACGTCCTGGTGGGCCATCAGCACGATCGGCGGCAGGGTCGGGTTCGAGCCGGTCCAGGTGTAGACGAGGCCGTGGCTGGCCACGACCTCGCGGGTCATGGCCTTGTGGGCCAGCGGATAGGTGGCCTGCAGCCAGGCGTGCAGCTTGTCCCACTCGGCCGGCTGGTCGTCGGCGCGATCCTGATGGCTGATGGTCTCGAAGCGGATGGCCTGCGCCAGGTGGTCGGCGGCCTTGGCCACGTCGACCGGGCGGGCGGGGGCCAGCCTGGCGGCGGCGGGATCGGCCTGGGCCGGCGCCTCGAACGTCGCGGTCCGCACCGCCACCACCGCCGTGACCGCCAGCACCAGCCCCACGGCCGTCAGCGCGACCTTACCCCCGATACCCATGACGCTCTCCCCAAACCTTTGGCGGAGACTGTGCGACCGCCGCGCGCGGCTGGCAATCCTGCCCCTGCGGCGGCGACGCGGCGAAAGTTATCCACAGGGCCGCGGCGCGGACGGGCTCAATCCCCGTACTTTTTCAAGTCGAGCCCAAGGAATTCAGAGCCTTACAGGAAAACGCAGGTTTCTTATCCCCGCCGTCCGGCGCGGCCTCATGCTGGAGTCATGACCCAGACGACCTCCGAAACCTGGTGCGCCCGGATACAGGCCAAGCTGATGGCGGCGATCGACGCCGCCTGGGCCCTGATCGAGGCCAGCGACGACCCCGCCGTGCTGCGCAAGGCCCGCGACCGGGTCAAGGCGTGCGGCGAGCTGGCCGCCAACGTCCGCAAGATCGCGGCGATGGGTGGGCAGAGGCGGCCCGCGCCGCGTGTGACGGGTGGATCGGCCCTGGACGCCGCGCTCGCCGCCGTTGCGGCGGCGGGGCCGGATCTGGAGCCTGAGCGGCGACTGGACCGCCTGAAGGGCGGCGGACGTGGGCGATTGTAGGGCGGGCGCCTGGGCTAGAATCCCTCTCTCATGGAGAGAGGGATTTTATGTGCCCCCGCCAAGCTCCGCAGAGCAAACGCCTACTTCTTGGCGTCCTTGATGGCGTCCTTGATCTCACCTTGCTTGAGGTTGCCGGCCACCTTGTCCTTCTGGCCTTCCGCCTTCAGGTCCTTGTCGCCGACGATTTCGCCGACGCCGGATTCGACCTTGCCGATCGTCTCCTGCTTGCGGCCGGCCTCCTTGTCACAGGCGGCGAGGCCGGCGGTCACGAACAGGGCGGCGAGGGTCAGGGACAGCGTGCGTTTCATCGGACTCTCCATGGATTGTCCGGCTTGAACGCAAACGTGGCCGTAAGCGATCCGAGGGAGCGGTGAAACCGCGCCGTTACCGTGGCTTCCAGCCCTCGGCGATCATGGCGATCTGGCGGTCCATGGCGGCCGACATCTCGGTCGCGGCCAGGTCTCCGCCGGCGGCGGCGGCCATGCGGTAGTTCCAGGCGTAGGCGGCCTTCAGGGTTTCGACCACCAGGTTGAGGTCCAGATCCGCCCGCACCTCGCCCTTGCTCACGCCCTGCGCCAGCACGTCGATCAGCATCTGGCTCAGCCGCGGATTGCGGCCATAGGGCGTGACGCCGGCTTCGTTGCTGGGATTATAGGAGGCGGCGATGTGGGCGAGGAACAGCTTCACCCGCCGGGTCTCGAACGCGTAGTGGATCGCGAAGATCGAGCACAGCCGATCCACGGTGCTGCCGCGCAGGATCGGGATCACCCGGTCGAACTCGGCGTAGAGTTCGTCCAGGCGATGGGTCATGACATGGCTAAGCACCTCCGCCTTGGAGGCGAAGGTGGTGAACACGCTGCCGACCGAGACCCCCGCCCGCTCCGCGATGGCGCGGATGGTCGTCTCCTCGTAGCCGACATCATTGAACAGGTCCCGGGCGGCCTCGAGAACCTTCTCGCGCGTCGCCGCCTTCTGCTCGTCTCTTACGCCCAAGCCCGCCCCCTCCCGAACACGCCAGCGTCAATCTTGAAATCGAAGGCGCTTCCCTCCCCCGAAGGAAGCGCCCTCATGGTTTTTAAGCGCGCGCGCCCGCGAAGATGACCTTCAGTTGATCCGAAAGCCGCGCCAGCAGCGCCTCGACCGACCAGCCGTCATAGACGGCGCGGCGGTAGTTGGCGACATACACGTCCCAAGTGATTTCGGCCAAGAGCTTGGCGTCGATATCTTTCTTGAGCTGACCTTCATCGACCGCACGCTGCAGCGCGACGCCGATGAGCTTGAAGATGTGCTTCAGGTCGTTGCGGGCGCGGCGCTCGGCGGCTTCCGAACGGGTCCACGACTCCGCGATGCTGGCGCGCAGCAGCGGCAGTTGCTCGAGGTGGAAGCTGTAGGCCACGCCGAACAGGCCCAGCAGCGCCTCGTCCACCGTCTTGGCGGTGCGGGCGGCCTGGGTCATCTGGGCGTAGATGACTTCGTAGTCGGCGGTGAGGATTTCCTCGAAGAGCTCCGACTTGTCGGCGAAGCTGGCGAACACCGCGCCGGTCGACATGCCGGCGGCCTGGGCGATGTCACGGATGGTGGCGCCCTCGTAGCCGCGCTCGCTGAACAGGCGGCGGGCGGCGGCAAGCACGCGTTCGCGCGTGCGCTGCTTGGCCAGCGCGCGACGGGTCAGCTTCACCGGGGTCTCAGCGCCCTGTTCGATATTGACGGACACAAAGCTCATGCGGCGGCCTCCAGGCGGGCGAGCGCGGCTTCGGCGCGCTTTTCGAACTCAACACAGTACTCATCGACGACGTTCTGAAGGACGTCGGCGTAACGGCGGGCCAACTGGCGGCCGTCCTGCGCGGCGTCGCGCAAGTCGGTGATCAGTTGACGGACTTCAGCCATGGCTTCTTCGCGATCGGACGCGGAGAGCGCGGCGGCGGTCGCTAGGCGAGCGCTCATGCGGTGGTCTCCTGTCCCCCGTTTGGGTGAGAAAAAAGCGCTGAACAGATCGCGGTGGGGGAGGTTGATCATGTTCAACGAACGCGCACTGAAAAATAAGGAGCGGGGGCTCTAGCGCCAAGGGGGAGCCAGTGCAACCGCGAAATGGAACAGAAATCGTCGAACGACGACGTGTGGTGTAGCTATGCCACCGCTGTCACGCTGTCACTGCGACAAAAGCCCTCACCGAACAGGTTCGACGAATTTGCTCAACGGACAATGGTCCGTGAGAAACCATCGCACACCGCCACGGGACTGAGCCCTTACGGCTAGGGTGTCTATGGCGCGCGCGCCGGCCACGCCCTATTCTTGGGGGCATGTCACAGCTATTCGACTTTCTCGTCCCGGCCGCGCTTCTGGCGGTTCTGATCGCCCTGGGGGCCGGCCTCTACGCCCTGTTCCGTGGGGGCGACTTTGGCCGATCCTGGTCGAACAAGCTGATGCGGCTGCGCGTGCTTTTGCAGTTCATCGCCGTCATCGTGCTCGTCGCCGCCGCCTTCTGGTGGCGGAAGGGCGCCTGATCCTTAGCCTTATTCGTCGAACGGGAGTCCGCGACCGATGGTCACGCTCAACCGCATCTATACGCGCACCGGCGACGGCGGCTCGACCCGCCTGGCCACCGGCGAGCCCGTCAGCAAGGCCTCGCCGCGCGTCGACGCCTATGGCGGAGTCGACGAGACCAACGCCGCCATCGGCCAGGCCCGCCAGCACACGGCCGGCGATCCCGTGCTGGACGCCATCCTGGAGCGGATCCAGAATGACCTCTTCGACCTCGGCGCCGACCTCGCCACCCCTGAGCAGCACGGCAAGCCCGAGTGGGAGCCGCTGCGCGTCCTGGAAAGCCAGGTCGAGCGGCTGGAGCGCGAGATCGACCAGTTGAACGGCGAGATGTCGGCCCTGACCTCGTTCGTATTGCCCGCCGGCTCGCCGGCCGCCGCCGCCCTGCACGTGGCGCGCACGGTCTGCCGTCGCGCCGAGCGCGGTGTCGTGGCCCTGTCTGAGATGGACGGCGAGATCGTCGGGACGCCGGCGATCAAGTATCTGAACCGCCTGTCGGACCTCCTGTTCGTCGCCGCCCGCTGGGCCAACGACAAGGGCCGGGCCGACGTGCTGTGGAAACCGGGCGCGACGCGGTAGGGCCTCAAGCTCAACCGTCATCCCGTGCTTTATGCACGGGACCCATGGCGCAACTTCCACGTGAGAGCTTAGGTCCGCACTTCACTTGCGGCGGGCGGATGGGTCCCGCGCATGAAGCGCGGGATGACGGAGATTGGGTGGGCTCTATTTCTTCTCAGGAGCCGCCGGAGCAGGCGCAGCCGCAGCCGGAGCCGCCTTGGTCGGCGCGTCGGCGGTCGGGCCATCGGCGCTCTGGCCGTTGAGCGGCGGGGTGCCGCGCGGACGGCGGGTCCAGGTCTCGATCGGATAGACCGTGGCGCACTTCATCCACTTGCCGGCCCAGGCGCCGCCGCTCTTTTCGCAGCGATCCTTCGGCCACACCCACATGGCGTGGTAGGCCAGCACGCTGGCGCTGGCCAACAGGAAGATGCCGATGAAGATGTACTTCAGACGGTTGATGGTCTTGTTCATGGCCGCCCCTTATCGCTTTTCGGCCCCTTAGGGAATTGTCGTGGGGGACCCCGACGGCGACAGGGGATCGCGGAAATCGTACAACCGTTTGAACCTGACCGCGTTTTCCGCCTTACGCTTACGCCAAGGGAAACTTGCATTGCGGCGCACAAGCGCTAAGTCGGTGCCCGAGCAGGAGAAACGCAAGCCTGGAGGCGGTGGAAACCGATGAAGGTCCTAGTCCCGGTTAAACGGGTGATCGATTATAACGTGAAGGCCCGCGTGAAGGCGGACCAGACGGGTGTCGACCTGGCGAACGTCAAGATGTCGATGAACCCTTTCTGCGAGATCGCGGTCGAGGAAGCCGTGCGTCTCAAGGAAAAGGGCGTGGCGACCGAGGTCGTCATCGTCAGCATCGGCCCGGCGCAGGCCCAGGAGACCATCCGCACGGCGCTGGCCATGGGCGGCGACCGCGGGGTGCTGATCACCACCGACGCCGATCCCGAGCCGCTGGCCGTGGCCAAGCTGCTGGCCGCCGTGGTGGCTGAAGAGAACCCGAACCTCGTCCTGATGGGCAAGCAGGCGATCGACGGCGACAACAACGCCGTGGGTCAGATGCTGTCGGCCCTGCTGGGCTGGCCGCAAGCCACCTACGCCTCGGCGATCGAAGTGTCGGCCGCCAGCGCCAAGGTCACCCGCGAAGTCGACGGCGGCCTGCAGACGATCGACGTCGATCTGCCGGCCGTGGTCACCGCCGACCTGCGCCTGAACGAGCCGCGCTACGCGTCTCTGCCCAACATCATGAAGGCCAAGAAGAAGGAGATCGTCTCCAAGACGGTCGCCGACTACGGCGTCGATGTCGCGCCGCGCCTGAAGGTCATCAAGGTCACCGAGCCCGCCAAGCGCTCGGCCGGCATCAAGGTCGAAACGGCCGCTGACCTGGTTTCGAAGCTCAATACCGCGGGGGTGCTGTAATGGCTGTTCTCGTCGTCGCTGATAACGACAACGCGCTGCTGCGCGACGCCACCCACAAGACCGTCACCGCCGCCCTGAAGATCTCGGGCGATGTTGACGTGCTGGTGCTGGGCAAGGGCGCCAAGGCCGTGGCCGACGCCGCCGCCAAGATCGCCGGCGTCCGCAAGGTGCTGCTGGCCGAGTCCGACGCCCTGGGCCACGGCGTGGCCGAGGCTCAGGCCGACGCCGTTCTGGCCCTGGCCGGCAATTACGACGCGATCCTGGTTCCGGCCACCTCGGGCGGCAAGAACTTCGCCCCGCGCGTCGCCGCCAAGCTGGACGTCGCCCCGATCTCGGACATCATCGAGGTCGTGTCGGCCGACACCTTCACGCGTCCGATCTATGCCGGCAACGCCCTGGAGACCGTTCAGTCGAGCGACTCCAAGAAGGTGATCACCGTGCGTCCGACCGCCTTCGCCGCCGCCGCTGAAGGCGGTTCGGCCTCGGTGGAAAGCGTCGGCGGCGCCGACGCCGGCAAGACCCGCTTCGTCAGCGAAGAGATGGTCAAGTCCGATCGTCCGGAACTGGCCGCGGCCAAGATCGTCGTCTCGGGCGGTCGCGCCATGGGTTCGGCCGAAGAGTTCCAGCGCGTCATCGAGCCGCTGGCCGACAAGCTGGGCGCCGCCGTCGGCGCCTCGCGCGCGGCCGTCGACGCCGGCTACGCCCCGAACGACTACCAGGTCGGTCAGACGGGCAAGGTCGTGGCGCCGCAGCTCTATGTCGCCATCGGCATCTCGGGCGCGATCCAGCACCTGGCCGGCATGAAGGACTCCAAGGTGATCGTCGCGATCAACAAGGACGCCGACGCGCCGATCTTCCAGGTCGCCGACTTCGGTCTGGTCGCCGACTACAAGTCGGCCGTGCCGGAACTGATGGACGCCCTGGCGGCGGCCGGCAAGTAAGCCGTCGAGCCACGGACTGAATGCCAAAGGCCCGGAGGCGACTCCGGGCCTTTTTTGCTGCGCCCAATCCGACCTCCCCGGCGAATGCCAGGGCCCAGATCGAACCCACAAGCGTCGCTGGATTGGCTAAGACCGTGGGCGCGAACACCCCAACCTCGCAGGATGTATCTGGGCCCCGGCATTCGCCGGGGAGGTCGGGGTTTAGGGTAATTTGCCCCCTCTACGGGAGATGGCTACCCCGCCCATTTACACCTTTTAAGACCCCACCACCCTTTGCAACCTGCGGGCGGGCGGTTAGGAGCTTGCCGAAGGTCAAGCTTTGCCGAGGACCCGCCGCGCCCGTGCCCAGATTCGCCGAATGGCTGGACCAGGACGTCACCTCGGTCACCGCGCGCAGCCTGCCCACCCTGGGTGTGCGCCTTGCCATCTGCGCGGCGACCGCGCTGATCTTTGCCCTAGCGGTCGACCTGTGCGGCGGCCTGCTGTGGGGCCTGGCCGTGGCCAGCGCCGAGGCGGCGGTGTTCATCTGCAGCAGCCCCCAGCGCACGGACGTCAGGGTCAGCCACGCCCAGCGCCTCTTCTATGTGGCCGCCGTCTTCTGGATGAACATCGTCTGGTGGTCGCTGGCGATCATGCTGTGGCGCCAGGAGCATCCAGCCCTGCAGATGGCGGCGCTTTGCGTGGTCTGCGCCTTCCTGGTGCACGCCCAGGCCTTCACGGCGCGGTCCAAGACATTGCTGCTGATCGTCGGCGGCGGCAGCGCGACGGTGCTGCTCCTGCTCTGCGGGGTGCTGAACGACTTTCCGCCGACCGAGCGCCTGGTGCTGTGCGCGGCGGCGCTGATCCTGATCACCTACACGGCCAAGGCGGCCCAGACCAACGGCCAGCAGGGCCGCGCCCTGGAGCGGGCCAAGAGCCAGGCTGAGGCCGCCAGCCAGGCCAAGTCCGAGTTCCTGGCCCTGATGAGCCACGAGCTGCGCACGCCGCTGAACGGCATGCTGGGCCTGTCGCAGGCTCTCAAGCTGGAGCCCCTGGAGCCGGGCGAGCGCGAGCAGGTCGAGTTGCTGGAGGAGTCGGGCCGCACCCTGCTGGCCCTGCTCAACGACGTGCTCGACATGGCCAAGATCGAGGCCGGCAAACTGGATCTGGCCCCGACCCCGGAGGACCTTTCGCGCCTCGCCGAGCGGGTGGTGCGGATCAACCAGGCCCAGGCCCGCGAGAGGGGCACGGAGATCACGCTGGAGATCGACCCGGCTGTGCCCCGCGCCCTGATGCTCGATCCGCTGCGGGTGCGCCAGTGTCTGGGCAACCTCGTTTCCAACGCCGTGAAGTTCACCCCCGCCGGCCAGATCCGCGTGCGGGTCAGCTGCGAGGCTGGCGATCAGCCTGACCGGATGCTGGCCAAGATCACCGTGTCGGACACCGGCGTGGGCATGAGCCCGGCGGTGCTGGCCCGACTCTTCAAGCCGTTCGAGCAGGCCGATCCGACCATCGCCCAACGCACCGGCGGCACGGGTCTGGGTCTCAACATCACGCGGCGCCTGGCCCAGATGATGGGCGGCTCGGTCGCCGTGCGCAGCACCGAGGGCAAGGGCTCGACCTTCACCCTGACCTTCGCCTGCGCCCTGCCCTCCGCCGCGGCGTCTGAAACCGGCGGTCTTCTGGGCGGCGAGCGCCCCTTGAAGCTGCTCGTCGTCGACGACTATGCGGTGAACCGCAAGGTCATCGCCATGATGCTCGTCCCGCTGGGCTGTGAGATCCTCGAGGCCGACAACGGCCAGAGCGCCCTCGACCTGCTGGCCGAGCGCGCGGTCGACGTCGTGCTGCTGGACTTCAACATGCCGGTGATGGGCGGGCTGGAGACCACTCGCCGCCTTCGCGCGGATCCGCGCTGGCGCAAGCTGCCCGTCGTCTGCCTGACCGCCGGCATGATGGACGACGAACGCACGGCCGCCGTCCAGGCCGGCATGGACGCCTTCCTCGACAAGCCGATCGAGATGTCGAGCCTCGTCGCGACGGTCGCGAGGGTGGCGCGAGGCTAGAGGGGCGGCCTTCCGTTTTCCTCAGCCCCTTCCACTCCCGATCTCCCCGGCGAACGCCGGGGTCCAGATCGAACACGCTGGCGTCGCCGGGTATGACTGGGGCCGTGGGCGGGCCTACCCCAAAAGCTCCGGATGAACTGGGCCCCGGCATTCGCCGGGGAGGTCGGGTTTTTGGGTGCGGGGGTGGGAAAGCTGACGCGCAATAGAAAAAGGCCCAGCGATCTCCCGCCGGGCCTTTGCCTGTTCGAACGGGTCGAAACCTTAGTCCTTGGCGCGTTCCACGTACGAGCCGTCTTCAGTCAGGATGACGACCTTGGTGCCGGCGGTGATGTACGGCGGCACGGTGGTCTTGACGCCGTTGCTCAGCACGGCCGGCTTGTAGGACGACGACGCGGTCTGGCCCTTCACCGACGGTTCGGTGTCGACGATCTCGAGCACCACGGTGCGCGGCAGGTCGATGGCGATCGGCACGTCGTTGTGGGTCGACAGGATGACGGTCATGCCTTCCTGCAGATAGGGAGCGGCGTCGCCGATCACTTCTTCGGTGGCCACGAGCTGGTCGTAGGTTTCCGGGTTCATGAAGTGATAGCCGTCACCGTCGCTGTACAGGAAGGTGTGGTTGCGGTCGTCGACGAAGGCGCGCTCGACCTGCTCGGTCGTGCGATAGCGCTCCGAAACCTTCACGCCGTCCGAGATGCGGCGCATGTTCAGCTGGGTCACCGGGGTGCCCTTGCCGGGGTGGATGTTTTCGGCGCTCAGGACGACATAGAGCTTGCCGTCCATGTCGACGACAGAGCCTTTGCGGAGCGAGCTGGCTGCGACCTTCACGTAGTTACGTTCCTTGGATGAAAGCGCGCGCGAGGCCGCGGGCGCGTTCGTGCTATTGATCCGTGAGCGCCCTCGTATAGCGAAAGGGGCGAAATCTCCAGCCTCTTCGGTTTTGTAGCCTTGTCTCAGCCTTCCTCGACCTGGTGGCGCGCCGGCGTCCACGCCGATCGCCGGCCGTTTCTCCTGGCCCGCAACCGCATCACCAAGGCCTTCCGGGCCTGGTTCGAGGATCAGGGTTTCGAGGAGGTCGAGGCCGCAGCCCTGCAGGTCTCGCCCGGCAACGAGGCGCATCTGCACGCCTTCGCCACGGAGGCCCTGACGATCGCGGGCGAGTCCAGCCCGCTCTATCTGCACACCTCGCCGGAGTTCGCCTGCAAGAAGCTCCTGGCCGCCGGCGAGGAGAAGATCTTCAGCCTCGGGAAGGTGTGGCGCAACCGCGAGCGCGGGCCGCTGCATCATCCGGAGTTCACCATGCTGGAATGGTACCGGACCGACGCCCCCTACCAGACCCTGATGGACGATTGCGCGACCCTGTTGGCCCTGGCGGCGGAAACGGCGGGGACCCAGCGCTTCGACTTCCGGGGCATGACCTGCGACCCCTTCGCCGCGCCCGAACGTCTGTCGGTCGCCGAGGCTTTTGCGCGCCACGCGGGCGTCGACCTCCTGGCCAGCGTGGCGACCGATGGCGCGACCGACCGTGACGCCCTGGCCCATGAGGCGCGCAAGGCCGGGATCCGCGTGGCCGAGGACGACAGCTGGGCCGACATCTTCAGCCGCATCATCGTGGAGAAGGTCGAGCCGCGCCTGGGCGAGGGCCGGGCGACGATCCTCTGCGAATATCCGATCAGCGAAGCGGCGCTGGCCCGCCCCAAAGACGCCGATCCGCGTGTGGCCGAACGCTTTGAGCTCTACGCCTGCGGGGTGGAGCTGGCCAATGCGTTCGGCGAGCTCACCGATCCGGTCGAGCAGCGTCGCCGGTTCCTGATCGAGATGGACGAGAAGGCGCGGATCTACGGCGAGCGCTATCCGATCGACGAGGACTTCCTGGCGGCCCTGGCGCACATGCCGCCGGCCTCGGGTTCGGCCCTGGGCTTTGACCGGCTGGTCCTGCTGGCCTCCGGCGCGCGGCGGATCGAGGACGTGGTCTGGACGCCGGTGGCGGGGTGAAAATCGTCCTCACCCTGAACCCGTCGAAGGGCGAGGACGCCCCGCTGCATCAAAAAATGCACGACCCCTCTTGAGAATTCTACGCGTTCGCACAAGATGAGGTCTGCGGGCCGGGCCCCTCTGACGTAGTCGATCCCCTCAGGTCGAACGTGATGTCGGACCGCATCGGGTGCGCTCGATGTTGGGTCCTGGCGGCTTACCCCCTCTCGCCAAACCCCTCGCCCGGCGTCGGGCGCGCCCCTCGATACCAGAGGAGCGCCTATTGACCCTGTTGAACGCCCGACAACTGCGCGCCGAGATCGCGCGGCTGACGACCGCCCTGCACGAGGAAGCCCGTAAGCCGACCCCCGACCGGGGCCTGATGCGCCTGTGGGACCTACGTCGCGAGCGGCTGAAAGAGCAGCTTTGGTCTCAGGAGATGAACGCTACAGCCGCGCGGTGGCGGTGATCCCGCCGGACACGCTCGAAGATCCCCAACGTGAACAGCTGAACGCCCTGGTCGCCGCCTGCGTGCTGATCGCCCAGGTCGACGGCGCCGTGACGCCCGACGAGCGCGGGCGCATGGTCGAGCGCCTGAAACGGCATATCGGCCTCGAGGGCGCCGACCTCGAGGTCGCCTTGCAGACTTTCGAGACGCTGGACGCGCGGTTCGACACCCGCCCCGAAGAGACGTGGGTGGAGGCAGAGCTGATGATCCGCCGCCTGAAGGGCCGCGCGGAGGCGGAAAGCGTCGCCGCCGCCGCCGTGGCGGTGTCGATCGACGGCGGGCTGGAAGCCGAGGAGCGCTCGGCGGTGCTCGACATCTGCGCCTGGTTGGACGTCAGTCCTGTGCGGGTTCTGCCTTAGCTCAACGCGCTTGACGCGGATCAAGGTCGCGCGTCCTGCTCCACCCCAGAGTGCAGGGGAACAGGGAGCGACGCATGACCCGCTTGAAGGCGCACACCGAGCGACACGCAGTGTCACGGATCGGCTGGCTGCGCGCGGCGGTGCTGGGCGCCAATGACGGCATCGTCTCGACCGCCTCGCTGGTGGTCGGGGTGGCGGCGGCCGAAGCCACGCGCGGTCCGATCCTGCTGGCGGCCAGCGCGGGCCTGGTGGCCGGGGCCATGTCGATGGCGGCCGGTGAGTATGTGTCGGTCGCCTCCCAGGCCGACAGCGAAGCCGCCGACCTCGCCCGCGAGCGCAAGGAGCTGGAGACGCAGCCCGAGGAGGAGCTGGAGGAAATGACCGCGATCTATGTCTCGCGCGGCCTCACGCCCGATCTCGCCCGGCAGGTCGCCGAACAGCTGAACGCCGGCGACGCCCTGGCCGCCCACGCGCGCGACGAGCTGGGCATCTCCGAACACGTCACCGCACGGCCCGTTCAGGCGGCCCTGACCTCGGCGGCGACCTTCGCGGTCGGGGCGGCCATGCCGCTCCTGGTGTCGATGCTGGCCCCGCTGCCGGTGATCATCCCGACCATCTCGATCGCGACCCTGATCTTCCTGGCGGTGCTGGGCTGGCTGGGCGCGTGGGCGGGCGGCGCCAGTCCCTGGAAGCCGATGCTGCGCGTGACCTTCTGGGGCGCTCTGGCCCTCGTGGTCACCGCTGTGATCGGCAAGCTGTTCGGGGCGGTCGTTTAGGGGCGAGGTTTGCGTCGCGGCGCAAAATCCCGCATATCCCCGCGCCTTATGCCCCCCGCAAAGACCCTTCGCGACGTCCGGTCCCTGACCGAGGCCGGCTTGGTCTCGCCCGAGCGCCTACCGGCGCTGGAGGCGGTGGCGGCGCGCTATGCGGTGGCGATCACCCCGGCCATGGCTGAGCTGATCACACCCGGCGACGCAGCGGACCCGATTGCAAGGCAGTTCATCCCCTCGCCCGAGGAGCTGGTCGCCAGTCCGGGCGAAGACGGCGACCCGATCGGCGACGGCGCCCACAGCCCGGTGGAAGGGATCGTCCACCGCTATCCGGACCGCGTACTGATGAAGCCGACCCACACCTGCGCGGTCTATTGCCGGTTCTGCTTCCGGCGCGAGATGGTCGGCCCCGAGGGGCTGTCCAACCTGACCCCGGCCCAGTTGGACGCGGCCTTCGCCTATATCGCGCAGCACCCGGAAATCTGGGAGGTGATCGTCACCGGCGGCGACCCGCTGGTGCTGTCGCCCCGACGGCTCGCCGACCTGATGCAGCGGCTTGAGGCGATCGAGCACGTCAAGATCGTGCGCTTCCACACCCGCGTCCCGGCCGTCGATCCGCAAGGCGTCACGGATGAGCTCGTGACGGCGCTGAAAGGCTCGTCGAAGGCGGTCTATGTCGCGCTGCACGCCAACCACGCCCGCGAGCTGACGCCCGCCGCCCGCGCCGCGTGCGCGCGGATCATCGACGCAGGGATCCCGATGGTCAGCCAGACGGTGCTGCTGCGCGGAGTCAATGACGCCCCCGAGCCCCTGGCCGCGCTGATGCGCGCCTTCGTCGAGACGCGGATCAAGCCCTACTACCTGCACCACGGCGATCTGGCGCCCGGCACCGGGCATCTGCGCACGACGGTCGCCGAAGGTCAGGCGATCATGCGCGCCCTGCGCGGGACGCTGTCGGGCCTGGCCCAGCCGACCTATGTGCTCGACATCCCGGGCGGCCACGGCAAGGTTCCGGTCGGCCCGAACTACCTTGAAAACGGCGCCGTCGAGGACCCGGACGGCGCAACACGGCCCTATCCGCCCCTCGCGTGAAGACAGCCCTGTCGTCGCGCCCCGTTGCGACGCAGCAAAGCCTTGGCGAGGGCAGGGTTTCTCGTGCTAGAAAAGTTGTCACAACAGATGGCCCGGGCTGTGACGTCCGGCGCGAATTCAAGCGAAGGCTTGGCTTTTATGAGTGAAATCAAGACGGTCGGCGTTATCGGCGCTGGCCAGATGGGGTCAGGCATCGCGCATGTCGTCGCCCTGGGCGGCTATGACGTACGGCTCCACGACGTCTCGCGCGAGCGGATCGACGCGGGCGTCGCCGCCATCGAGAAGAACATGACCCGTCAGGTGGGCCGTGGAATCATCGACGACGCGACGATGAAGGCGGCCCTGGCCCGCATCCAGCCCGCCGAGGGCCTGGAGGCGATCGGCGCCACGGATCTGGCGATCGAAGCCGCCACCGAGAACGAGGAGATCAAGAAATCGATCTTCCGCAGCCTGCAACCGCACCTCAAAGCTGAGACGCTGCTGGCCTCGAACACCTCGTCGATCTCGATCACGCGCCTGGCCTCGGCCACGGACCGTCCCGAGCGGTTCATCGGCCTGCACTTCATGAACCCCGTGCCGCTGATGAAGCTGGTGGAGATCATCCGCGGCATCGCCACGGACGTCCCGACCTATGAGGCGGCCGTCAGCTTCGCCCAGTCGCTGGGTAAGATCACCAGCAACGCCGAAGACTTCCCCGCCTTCATCGTCAACCGCGTGCTGGTGCCGATGATCAACGAGGCGATCTACACCCTGTACGAAGGGGTCGGCACGGTCGACGCCATCGACACGGCGATGAAGCTGGGCGCCAACCACCCGATGGGTCCGCTGGAGCTGGGCGATTTCATCGGCCTCGACACGGTGCTCAGCATCATGAACGTGCTGCACGAGGGCCTGGCCGACAGCAAGTACCGCCCCTGCCCGCTGCTGGTGAAATATGTCGAGGCCGGCTGGCTTGGCAAAAAGACCGGACGCGGCTTCTATGACTATCGGGGCGAGACGCCGGTTCCCACGCGCTAGGCGTAATCGTGGCGTCTCAGAGAGGGGACGCCATGACTGACACCACCGCGCCGACGACGGAGGCCCTGCGCCCCGTCGCCAAGGCTGACCGCCACCTGAGCCTGGACGTCCTGCGGGGCCTGGGCGTCATGGGCATCCTGGCCGTCAACGCCGTCGCCTTCGGCCTGCCCATGTCGGTCTACATGTCGCCCGAGCTGTCGCCCTTCGGGATGGCCGGAAGCGAAGGCATGGCCTGGTGGGTCGTGCAGACCTTCTTCCACTACAAGTTCGTCACCCTGTTCTCGATCCTGTTCGGGGTGTCGATCCTGCTGGTGGGCGGCGAGCGCTCGGACAAGGCCCGCGGCGCCCTGCTGCGCCGCCGGCTGGGCTGGCTCTTGGTAATCGGCCTGCTGCATGGCCTGCTGATCTGGTACGGCGACATCCTGCTGCTCTACGCCTGCACGGGCTTTGTGGCCCTGCTGGCGCGGTCCTGGACGCCCAGGCGGCTGTTCACGGTCAGCCTGACCATCCTGCTGCTAGGTTCGGCCCTCGCGGTCGCGCCGCTGATCCTGCTGGAAAGCGCCCCGGCCGACCTGCAGCAAAAGATCATCGCCCAGATGAGCCAACCCGGGTCAGGCGTGGACGTGGCGGCCGCGACGGCGGCGATGCGCGGCGGGCTGGTCCCGGCCTTGGGCGAGAACTTCAAGAGCTGGATGATCCTGCAGCCCGCCAGCCTCATCGTGTTCATCTGGCGCACCGGCGCCCTGATGCTGCTGGGCATGGCGCTGTTCAAGACCGGCTTCCTGACCGGCAAGGCCAAGACCTGGATTTACCTGCTGCTGATCGCCCTGGGCGGCGCGGGCCTGGCCTGGACCGGCTGGGAGAACAGCATGAAGCTGGCCACCGACTTCGCCAAGCCGCAAGCCTTGGGCCGCTACAACCTGGCCTATGAGTTCGCCAGCCTGCCGATCACGCTCGGCTATGCCTCCTTGGCCATCCTGCTGATCCGTTCGCGCCTGTTCGCCGGCCTGCTGAGCCCCGTGGCGCGGCTGGGACAGATGGCCTTCACCAACTACCTGACCCAGTCGATCCTGATGACGACGCTGTTCTGGAGCGGCCGTGGCCTGGGACTGTTTGGCGAGCTCAACCGGGTCGAGCTGTGGGGCTGTGTGATCGCCATCTGGGCGCTGCAGCTAATCTGGTCGCCGCTGTGGCTGTCGCGCGTCTCGATGGGGCCGATGGAATGGATCTGGCGCCGCTTGTCCTACGGCAAGGGCCTCGCGCGGGAAGCTTGAGATAAAAGCCTGTATTTACGAGAGATCCAGGCGCGCGCACCCTCATGCGCGCGCCCTTCGCTTCCCCCGACCCAGGCGCGCTGATCCCCCGATCACGGCCTGGAAACTCGCCCCCGAGGCCGACGCGACAGGGGAATCGCGCCGGCTAGACCGTCGAACCCCGGCGGAGGAGTCGACGACCGCTCTTTCGAGCGCGCCAACTACCCCACCGGCGCGCCCGAAAAAGCTCGCTTCTTTTGGCGGTGCGGCGCCGCTCTGTCATTGCCCGCCTGTCCACGTTCTATTGTCTAGCTGTCTGGAATCGGCGAGAGCCTCCTCGACCGCCGAGGATCCATGCACACTGAAACGCCGCCGAGAGACTTGTGGATTCTGGACGCCCGGGAGGAGGCTGACGCCGCCGAGCGATACCGGCAGGCCTGCGCGCAGTTGTTCGAGGTCACGCTGCTGGGCCCGGACGCCGAATTCCACAACCGGATGGACGGCTACAATCTGGGCGGCGTCGTCCTGGCGCGGTGCAAGGGCGTGCCCCAGCGGTTCGAGCGCCGCTATGCGCATATCATCGCCGACACCGCCGACTCGGTGCTGGCCGTTCTGGAACTGAGCTCGGGCGGCTGGCGCGGGATTTATGACGGCCGGGCCGCCGACAGCGGCATGGGCGCGATCCGCCTGATCGACATGTCGCGCCCCTTCGACATGACCACCGCCGCCTTCGAGACTCTGAACCTGGCCATCCCCCGCGCCATGCTGGATGAGCGGGTCGACCAGATCGATTTCCACGGTCGCGTGGTGTCCGAAGACACCGCCACCGGGCGGATCCTGGGCGCGCACATGCGGGCGGTGTGGGACAGCAGCCAGACCATCACCACCGCCGAGGCGGCGCTGGCGGCCAAGGCGGCGGCGACCCTGTTCAGCGCGGCGATCCTGGCCCATGGCGAGGTCGGCGGCGACGACGCCCGGCCGGTGGAGAAGATGCTGCTGGCCTCGGCCCGCGACTTCGTCATCGAGCGCCTGGCCGACCCGGACCTGTCGCCCGAGGCGGTTCGTGAGCATCTGGGGATCTCGCGCAGCCTGCTCTACAAGGTGTTCGAGCCAGCCGGCGGGGTCAGCGCCTTCATCCAGGCGCGTCGCCTGGACCAGGCCTTCGACGACATCATCCGGGACCAGAGCGAGCGCAAGACCCTGGCCGAGATCGGCTACGGTCTGGGCTTCCGGTCCGACGCCCACTTCAGCCGCGTGTTCCGCGCCCGCTTCGGCGTGACACCGGGGCGCCTGCGCCGCCTGGGCGGCGCGGCGCGGCAGGAAGGTCTGTCAGCCCTGGAACGCCCGGACGACGTGTTCGTGTGGGTGGGGAGCTTGTTGTAGACGCCCCCTCCGTCTCGCTGCGTATCCGCAGCGATCCACCTCCCCCGCAAGCGGGGCAGGAGGGCTTTAGGAGATCATCCTCACCCGTGAAACGGGGGAGGTGGCGCGGCGCGGATACGCGACGGGACGGAGGGCGCGCTCTGGCCCCCTACCCCGCGCCCAGCGCCACGGCGACGTGGTAGGTCACGAACGCGGCGATATAGGCCAAGCCCACCATGTAGACGAACATGACCGTCGGCCAGACCCAGCTGTTGGTCTCGCGCTTGACCACGCCCAGGGTGGGCAGGCACTGCGGCGCAAAGACGTACCAGGCCAGGAACGACAGGGCGCTGGCCAGCGACCACTGATTCTTGAGCAGGGTCGACAACGCGCCAGTCTCGCCGTCCTCGCCGCCGACGGCGTAGACGGTGCCCAGCACAGCCACGGCCACTTCGCGGGCGGCCATGCCAGGGATCAGGGCCACGGTCATCTGCCAGTTGAAGCCGATCGGGGCCATCAGCGGGGCCAGGAACTGGCCCAGGCGCCCGGCGATGGAGTAGTCGATGGCCGGCCCGGTCGCGCCCTCGGGCGGATAGGGGAAGGTCGACAGCACCCAGACCAGCACCATCAGTGGCAGAATGATGCGGCCCGCCCGGCTCATGAAGATGCGCGCGCGGGTCCACAGGTTCATCAGCACATTGCGCGGCTCGGGCCAGCGATAGGTCGGCAGCTCCATCATGAAGGGCTCGACCGCGCCGCGCCAGAAGATGCGCCGGATCACGAACGACACCACGAGCGCGCTGACGATGCCGCTGGCGTAGAGGCCGAACATCACCAGACCCTGCAGCGACAGCACGCCCCATACCGTCTGGTTGGGAATGAAGGCGCCGATAATCAGGGTGTATACGGGGATCCGCGCCGAGCAGGTCATCAGCGGCGCGACCAGGATGGTGGTCAGGCGGTCCTGGCGGTTGTCGATCACCCGCGTCGACATGATGCCGGGAATGGCGCAGGCGAAGCTGCTGAGCAGCGGGATGAAGGCGCGCCCGTGCAGGCCCGCGCCGCCCATGATCTTGTCCATCAGGAAGGCCGCGCGGGCCATGTAGCCGCTGTCTTCCAGGAGCAGGATGAAGAAGAACAGGATCAGGATCTGCGGCAGGAACACCAGCACGCTGCCGACGCCGGCGATCAGACCGTCGGCGATAAAGCTGGTCAGAAGACCCTGCGGCAGGTGGGCGTTGGTCAGCTCGATCAGGGCCGCAAAGCCCGCGTCGATGCCGTCCATGGCGGGCGTCGCCCAGGTGAACACCGCCTGGAACATGACGAACAGCAGGCCCAGCAGGATGGTCAGACCCGCGACCGGGTGCAGCAGCACGTCGTCGATCTTGCCGGTCATGGTGTCGGGCCGCTCGGGCGGCTTCACGCAGAGCTTGAAGATGCGCTGGGCCTCGGCGTGGGCGACGCGGATCTCGGCGGGGCTGGGCTCATGCCAGGCGTTCTCGGCGGTCAGCGCCTGGCGCTCGACCAGGGCCTCGACCTTGTCCAGCAGCTCGGGCAGGCCGCGCTTGCGGGTGGCCACCGTGGTGACGATCGGCGCGCCGATCTCGGCCTGCAGGCGCTCAAGGTCGATGCGCAGGCCCTGGCGCTGGGCGATGTCGTACATGTTGAGGGCCAGCACGAACGGGCGGCCCACCTGCTTGAGCTCAAGCGCCAGGCGCAGCACCAGACGCAGGTTGGTGGCGTCGGCGACGCACACCAGGGCCTGGGGCGCGTCCTCGCCGGCCAGCTTGCCCAGCACCGCGTCGCGGGTCACGACCTCGTCGGGGCTGCGGGCGCGCAGGGAATAGGTGCCCGGCAGGTCCAGCACGCGGATCTGGCGGCCGCTGGGGGCGGTCAGCACGCCCTCCTTCCGCTCCACCGTGACGCCGGCGTAGTTGGCCACCTTCTGGCGGCTGCCGGTCAGGGCGTTGAACAGGGCGGTCTTGCCGGAGTTGGGATTGCCGACCAGGGCGATCCGGGCGGTGTCGGCGGTCGACGAAGCGACGGGGGGCGCGGCGGCGCCGGAATCGGGGGTCAAGGTCCTAGCGTCCGTCGAATTTCACGCTGATCGCGCCGGCCTCGCGGCGACGCAGGGCCACGCGGGTGTCGTCCACCCGAACCGCGATCGGATCGCGCCCGAAGAGGCCCTCGTGCAGCACCTCGATCGACGCGCCCTCGACAAAGCCCATCTCCAGCAAACGGCGCTCCAGCTCCTCGGCGACGATGGCCTCGGCCGCGCCGCTGTGGCCGGTCACACGGACGATCACGCCGCGTTCGCCGCGGCCGGCGCTGGCCAGGGGGCGCACGCCCGACGCGATCTCGGCGGGGTTGAATTCAGGCGACAAAACGAACGCTTCGGACATCATGGCTCCGATTAGATTGCGAACGATTATCAGTCGAAGCGCCCAATGTCGATTCAGCGATCCTCCGGATGTGGGTTATGCTGCGCCCTTAAGGATCGTTGGGACGGAATGGCGCAGGGCCGTTAATCTATTCGACTCTTCAGGCCGGGACCGGTCTGATTGCGTGTAACGATTCGTGTGGACGGATTATGCGTAGACTGATGCTGGCGCTCCTGACGGGCGCTTATCTCTGTCTGGCCTTGATCGTCTCCCTCTTCCTCTGGAGGACGGGAGCGACGCCGACTGTCGGCGTGTCTGCGTTCATCGGCACGCTGGGCCTGTGTTTCGCCTTCCACGGCCTGATCGCCCAGGCCCTGATGGGCGCGGCCCTGCGCC
Source organism: Caulobacter sp. DMC95 (assembly GCF_056313785.1). NCBI lineage: Bacteria > Pseudomonadati > Pseudomonadota > Alphaproteobacteria > Caulobacterales > Caulobacteraceae > Caulobacter > Caulobacter sp. DMC95. The sequence continues at coordinate 279,905 of NZ_JBQUZP010000005.1, forward strand.
TGGACATCGACACCATCCGCGAAGCCCACGCCATTCTTCTGGACCAGATCGAGAAGGTCGACGCCCGCGTCACCGACCTGGTCGACACCGTCGCCGCCGACGCCCAGCGCCGCTCCGAGGAGCTGTCGACCGAGGTGCATCAGCTGGAGGACCTGATCCAGCAGATGAACGACCGGCTGGAGCACCAGCTGACCCATCAGGTCGCCGCCGCCTCGGCCCGCAGCAGCGGCCGCGATCGCGCGCCCCACGCCAGCCACATGCTGCAGGTTGTGCAGGACGCCCTGGCCGAGAACCGAGTCGACCTCTACCTGCAGCCGATCGTCAGCCTGCCCCAGCGCCGGACCGTCTTCTACGAGAGCTTCTCGCGCCTGCGCGACGAGACCGGCCGCGTGATGATGCCGGCCGAATATCTGGCGGTGGCCGAGGGCGAAGGCCTGATGACGGCCATCGACAACCTCTTGCTGTTCCGCTGCGTACAGATTGTCCGCCGCCTGGCCAAGCAGGACCGCAAGGTCGGGATTTTCTGCAACATCTCGCTGGCCAGCCTGGGCGACGAGAGCTTCTTCCCGCAGTTCCTGGAGTTCATGCAGGGCAACAAGGACCTGGCCGGCGCGGTGATCTTCGAGCTGGGCCAGGCGGCGTTTGATCGTCGCGGCCCGGTCGAGGCCCGCCACATGGCGCGTCTTGCCAGCTTGGGCTTCAGCTTCAGCCTGGACAAGGTCAACGACCTTGACGTCGACTTCCAGGACCTGGCCCGGGCCGACGTCAAGTTCCTGAAGGTCGGCGCCCAGATGATGCTGGACCAGCTGGAAGAGCAGGACGGCAAGCTGGTCATCGCCTCGCTGCCCGACCTCAACGCCAGCGACTTCGCCGCCCTGACCCGTCGCTACGGCGTCGAGGTGATCGTCGAGAAGGTCGAGGCCGAGAAGCAGGTGGCCGAGGTGCTGGACCTCGACATCGGCTATGGCCAGGGCCACCTGTTCGGCGAGCCGCGCGCCATCCGCGACGCGGTGCTGGCCGAGGCCGACCCGCCCGCCGACTTCATCCGCGCGCCGATGCGTCGCCGCGCCGTGGGCTGGTAGGACCTAAGACAGCAAGCATCGGAATGACGCCGCCCCGCGCGGACGGCAGGGTCTCCCGTCAGAAGGAGCCCCCGATGACTTACGACACTGATGACGCCCGCTGGGCGGCCTGGGAAGCGCGCGACCGCGCCGCCGACGGCGCCTTCTTCGTGGCCGTGCGCACGACCGGCGTCTATTGCATCGCCAGCTGTCCGGCTCGCCCGCTGCGCAAGAACGTCGTCTTCCACGACAGCCGCGAGGCCGCCCAAGCCGCCGGCTTCCGCGCGTGCCTGCGCTGCAAGCCCGACCGGGTCGCCGCGTGAGTCTCGACTGGACCCGCATCGCCGCCGAGTTGGACGCGCGCGGCTGGGCCCTGACCGGGCCGCTACTGAAACCCGAGACCTGCGCCGCCGTCGCCGACCTCTATCCGCACGACGTAGGCTTCCGCAGTCGGGTGGTCATGGCCCGCCACGGCTTTGGGCGCGGCGAGTACAAGTATTTCAGCTATCCGCTGCCCGAAGTCGTACAGCGCCTGCGAGAGAGCCTCTACGGCCCGTTGTCGGGGATCGCGAACCGCTGGGCGCAGCGCCTGGGCGAGGACCGCCGCTTTCCCGACACGCTGGAGGCGATGCTGGCCCGCTGCCACGAGGCGGGTCAGGTTCGCCCTACGCCCCTGCTGCTGACCTATGGCCCCGGCGACTACAACTGCCTGCATCAGGACCTCTATGGCGAGCACGTCTTCCCGCTGCAGGCGGCGTTCCTGCTGGACGAGCCGGGGCGCGACTTCGACGGCGGCGAGTTCGTCATCGTCGAGCAGCGCCCCCGTCAGCAGTCCGCGCCGCAGGTCGTGCCGCTAAGACAGGGCGAAGGCGTGATCTTCGCGGTGCGGGAGCGTCCGGCCGATGGGACGCGTGGCGTCCATCGGCGGATGCTGCGGCATGGCGTCAGCGAGGTGCGGTCCGGGCGGCGGCGGACGCTGGGGGTGATTTTTCATGATGCCCAATAGGTCATGTTCCGACCTCCCCGGCGAATGCCGGGGAGTGTGAGGGTGCGCCCCCTCACCCCATCGGCGCAACGCCAAACAGCAGCCGGTGCAGCACGAACACGAACACCAGATACAGCACCGTCCCGCCCAACACGCCGATCAGGTCCGAGCGCGGCTTGACCACCACCGGGGCGGGCTCCTTGCGGCTGATGGCGGAGACCAGATCCACCACCGCCCAGACCAGGAACGATCCGAACAGCAGCGCCGAGGCCTGGTCGCCATTGGCCAGCAAGTGGCCGGCCGACCACAGGATCACGCCCAGCAGCATCGGGTGGCGCACCGTGGCCTTGATGCGTCCGGCCGGGGCGTTGGCCGTGGGCAAGAGGATGAAGGCCAGCCACACCAGCAGCATGGCCGCGTGACGGCCCCAGGCGGGCGGATCGTAGAGCTGCGGCGCGGCGGGGCGATAGACGATCCAGCCCCAGATGATCAGGCCAAGGCCTGCGGCGGCGATCAGCGAATAGAGCCCGCGCCAGCGCTTGGGACTGGCGGCGACCTGGGCGTCGCGGAAGGGCGCGGCCAGGATCCGCACCGAGTGGATCCCCAGAAACAGCACAAGACCAAGAACCAGAATCGTCATGACGCCCTCCCTTTGACGGCGAGCATAGTCACGGAACGTCGGTCTTCGATAGCATCGCCTGACGGGCCTTGAATCCCGCCGCCCAGGGCTCAGCTAAGGGGCGGGCCGCATTGACGCCCCGTTCCCGGACCGCTACCGCCGAGCCCATGATGGATTTCCCCCCCGGCCTCTCCGCCCTTTCCGACCGTTACGACGTGGTGCTGAGCGACGTCTGGGGCGTGATCCACAATGGCGTCGTCAGCTTTCCCGAGGCCTGCGACGCCCTGACCCAGTGGGCGCAGACCAAGGGCCCGGTGGTGTTGATCTCCAACTCGCCGCGCCCGTCGCACGACGTGGTGGCGCAGCTGGACGCGCTGGGCGTGCCGCGCTCGGCCTGGCAGGGCTTCGTGACCTCGGGCGACGCCACCCGCGCCCTCCTGAAGGCCAACGCCCCGGGCAAGGTCTGGAAGATCGGTCCCGCCCGCGACGAGGTGCTTTACGAGGGCATCGACTTGGTCGACGCCGGCTGCGAGGACGCCGACTTCATCTCCAGCACCGGCCTCTATGACGACGAGAACGAGGTCCCCGAGGACTATCGCGACCGTCTGAAGGTCGCCGCTGAGCGCGGCCTGCTGTTCATCTGCGCCAATCCAGACCGCGTGGTGCAGCGCGGCGACAAGCTGATCTTCTGCGCCGGCGCCCTGGCCGATCTCTATGAGAGCCTGGGCGGAAAGGTGGTGATGGCGGGCAAGCCCTACGGCCAGATCTATGACCTGGCCATCGCCGAGGCCGAGCGCCTCCTGGGCCGCCCCGTCGACCGCGCCCGCATCGTCTGCGTCGGCGACGGCGTGATCACCGACGTGAAGGGCGCGCACGACCAGAAGCTGGCCTGCCTGTTCGTGGCCAAGGGCATCCATGGCGACAAGGCCGTGGGTCCCGACGGCCAGCTGGTTCCCGACGCCGTCCACGCCCTGCTGGACGCCGAGGCCGTGGGCGCGACCCACGCGATCGGCGATCTGGTCTGGTGATGACGGATTGAGCGGTTAGACTGTGTGCAACGCACAATAAAAGCCGCAGGGGAGCGCGTGATGCAGGGTAAGTTCCTGGAAGAGCTGAATGTCGGCCAGTCGGCCGAGCTGGTCCGCACCGTCGGCGAGGCCGACATCGTGGCCTTCGCCGAGGTGACCGGCGACAACAATCCCGTCCACCTGGACGCCGACTACGCCGCCGGCACCAGCTTTGGCGAGCGTATCGCCCACGGCATGCTGTCGGCCGGCTACATCTCGGCGGTGCTGGGCACCACCCTGCCCGGCCCCGGCGCGATCTATCTGTCCCAGGCGCTGCGCTTCAAGCGCCCGGTCAAGATCGGCGACGCCGTCACCGCCCGCGCCACCATCACTGAAATCGACGAGGCCAAGGCCCGCGTCACCCTCGCCACGGTCTGCCTGGTCAACGGCAAGCCGGTGGTCGACGGCGAGGCTGTGGTCATGGTTCCGCGCAAGGCCGCCTGATGCCCCTGAAGACTGTTCACGCCTGGAAGAGCCTGCCCGCCGAGGAGCGCGGCGCGTCCGTCGCGCTCGGCAATTTCGACGGCGTGCATCGCGGCCACCAGCAGGTGATCGCCCAGGCCGCCAAGGCGGCCATGGCCAGCAAGGCGCCGCTGGGCGTGATCAGCTTCGACCCGCATCCGCGCCGCCTGTTCCGCCCCACCGAGCCGGCCTTCAAGCTGATGACCCAGGCCCAGCAGGCCCGGGCGTTGGCGGGACTGGGCGTCGACACCTTCTACCTGCTGCCGTTCGACTTCGAGATGGCCAGCTACGGCGACCGCGAGTTCGTCGAGAAGGTGCTGGTCGAGGGCCTGGGCGTCACCCACGTGGCCGCCGGCTTCGACATCTCGTTCGGACGCGGCCGCACCGGCAGCCCCGATCTGCTGCGCGCCTATGGCGAGGAGTACGGCTTCACCGTCTCGATCGCCGAACCGGTGGCCAGCGGCGACGGCGAGAAGTTCTCCTCGACGGGCGTGCGCGACGCCCTGCGGGCCGGCCAACCCGAGCAGGCCGCCCGCATCCTGGGTCGCCCCTTCGCCATCGAGGGCGTGGTCCGGCGCGGCCAGCAGCTGGGCCGCCAGCTGGGCTTCCCCACCGCCAATGTCGAGGTCGAGGACTATGTGGTCCCGAAACTCGGCGTCTACGCCACCCGCACCCGCCTGCCCGACGGCCGCGTGGCCCCGGGCGTGGCCAATCTGGGCAACAACCCGACCACGGGCCTCGTCGAGACGCGGCTGGAGACCTGGCTGTTCGACTTCGACGAAGACCTCTACGGCCAGATCATCGAGACCGAACTGGTGGCCTTCCTGCGTCCCGAGCTGAAGTTCGACAGCCTGGAGCTGATGATCGACCAGATCCGCCGCGACGAGCAGGCCGCGCGCGCGATCGTCGCGCCGGCGTTTTAGCGGGTACGACGCCCCCTCCGTCTCGACGCTTCGCGTCGATCCACCTCCCCCGCAAGCGGGGCAGGAGGGAAGCGGCTTCCTCCTCACCCGTGAAACGGGGGAGGTGTCGCGTGGCAAGGCCGCGTGACGGAGGGGGCGCTCGACTCAGCCCCCGCTCCCGCCGCCGGAGAATTGCTTTCCTCCCGTCGCCCCACCCGTTAACCTTGGTTAACTTCCAGGTGGGGACCGGATGCTCAAGGGGCGCAAGTATCATCATTTCGCGCGGGCCAGGCGGCCGGTCGCGCCGCGTCGGCACGAGATCCTGGCCTATCCGGACGGCGCCCAGTTCGTGTTCGACACGGGCAAGGCGGTCGAGGTCGAGGGCGGCTATTGCGCCCTGCCCGACGGCGACTTGCTGGACGCCTATTCCAACGCCGTGGTCCGGGCGGTCGAGCATGTCGGCCCCAGCGTCGTGCGCATCCATCCGATGCTTGACGACCCGCGCATGCAAGGCGTCGGCTCGGGCTTCGCGATCGCCGAGGGCGGACTGATCCTGACCAACAGCCACGTGGTCCAGGGCGCCAACCGCTTCATCGTCATCACCGCCGAGGGCCGCAGCCTGACCGCGCGCTGCGTCGGCGACGACCCTGACACGGACCTGGCGCTCATCAAGGTCGATCAGGCCGTCGAGATCCCCGTTGCGCGGCTGGGCGACTCCAAGAAGCTGCGGCGCGGCCAGCTGGTCATCGCCATCGGCGCGCCGCTGGGCTTTGAGGCCACGGTGACCACCGGCGTCGTCTCGGCCCTGGGCCGCTCCCTGCGCGCCGAGCGCGGCCGCCTGATCGAGGACCTGATCCAGACCGACGCCGCGCTCAATCCGGGCAACAGCGGCGGGCCGCTGGTCAGCTCGACCGGCGAGGTCGTCGGCATCGCCACGGCGATCATCGCTGGCTACCAGGGCCTGTGCTTTGCAGTCGCGGCCAACACCGCCAAGTTCGTGATCGGCGAGCTTCTGGCCCACGGCCACGTGCGGCGCGGCTCGATCGGCCTTGTCGCGCAACAAGCCCCGATCCCGCCGGCCCTGGCGCGGGCCACGGGCGTGAACCAGCCCTATGCGGTCTATGTGGCCCATGTCGACGCCGGCGGCCCGGCGGCCAAGGCCGGGATCAAGGAAGGCGACCTGCTGATCGCCGCCGGTGAGATGCTGCTGACGGGTCTCGACGACCTCTTGCGGGCGCTGGACAACCACAGCATCGGCAAGCCGACGGTGTTCACCCTGATCCGCCACGCGCGGCTGATGCAGGTGACCGTGACGCCGAGGCTGAGGAAGCCCGGGGCGTAAAATCCTCCCCCCAGCGGGGGAGGTGTCGGCTCGGAGAGACGACGGAGGGGGAAGAGGCAGGCGCTCAAGCCCTTCCCCCTCCGGTCGCTTCGCGACCACCTCCCCCGCTGGGGGGAGGATCTTTGATGCACTGGCCTTGCCGTCCCGCCTCTGCTATCCCCACCCCATGAGTTCCGTTCGGAAGATGTCGCGAATTATCCGCCCGGCGTGACGCCGCCGGACGATCCTCCAGCGCGCGCCGGGTTCTCCCGCCTTCTTCCGAAATTTCCAGAGCCGGATTCCATTCCCATGGCCGACGACGCCACGACCGCCCGCGACTATCGCGAAACCGTCTTCCTTCCCGACACTCCGTTCCCGATGCGCGCGGGCCTGCCCAAGAAGGAGCCGGAAATCCTGGAGGGCTGGGCCGCCCTCTCCGACAAGGGCCTGTACGGCGCGGTGCGCGCCAAGCGCCAGGCCGCCGGCGCCCCGCTGTTCGTGTTCCACGACGGCCCGCCCTACGCCAATGGCGCGATCCACATCGGCCACGCGCTGAACAAGATCCTCAAGGACTTCGTGGTCCGCAGCCGCTTTGCGCTCGGCTATGACGTCGACTACGTGCCGGGCTGGGACTGCCACGGCCTGCCGATCGAGTGGAAGATCGAGGAGCAGTTCCGCGCCAAGGGCCGCCGCAAGGACGAGGTCCCGGCCGAGGAGTTCCGCCGCGAATGCCGCGCCTATGCCGGCGGCTGGATCGAGGCCCAGAAGACCGAGTTCCAGCGCCTGGGCGTGCTGGGTGACTGGTGGAACCGCTACGCCACCATGGACTTCACCTCGGAAGCCAAGATCGTCGAGGAGTTTCATAAGTTCCTGTCGACCGGCCAGCTCTATCGCGGCTCCAAGCCGGTGATGTGGAGCCCGGTCGAGCGCACGGCCCTGGCGGACGCGGAGATCGAGTACCACGACCACGTCTCGCCGACGATCTGGGTGAAGTTCCCGGTGGTTCAGGGCTCTGACGCGGCCGTCGGCGCCAAGCTGGTGATCTGGACCACCACCCCGTGGACCATCCCGGCCAACCGCGCGGTCTCGTACAATCCCGACATCCCCTACTCGGTGTTTGAAGTCACCGCGCTAGAGGAAGGCCTGGAGTTCGAGCCCTGGGCCAAGCCGGGCGATCGCCTGATCATCGCCGACAAGCTGGCCGCCGACGTCTTCAAGGCCGCCAAGGTGGCGTCGTGGAAGAGCGTCGAAGCCGTCGACTGCGAAGGCATGGTGCTGGCCCACCCGCTGGCCGACCTCGACAGCCACTATGGCTACGCCGTGCCGATGCTGGCCGGCGACCACGTGACCGACGACGCCGGTACGGGCTTTGTCCACACCGCGCCGGGCCACGGCGCCGACGACTATCAGGTCTGGCTGGCCCACGGTCACCGCGAGATCCCCGACACCGTCGATCCCGACGGCGCCTATTATCCGCACGTGGCCCTGTTCGCGGGCCTGAAGGTGCTGGAGACCGAGGGCAAGAAGGTCGGCAAGTTCGGGCCCGCCAACGGCGCGGTGATGGAAAAGCTGATCGAGGCCGGCAACCTGCTGGCGCGCGGTCGCGTCGAGCACAGCTATCCGCACAGCTGGCGCTCCAAGGCCCCGGTGATCTTCCGCAACACCCCGCAGTGGTTCATCCGCATGGACCATCCGGTGGAGAGCCTGGGCGGCAAGACCCTGCGCGAGGTGGCCGTGCAGGCCATCGCCGACACCGCCTTCTATCCGGACGGCGGCCGCAACCGCATCGGTTCGATGGTCGAGACGCGTCCCGACTGGCTGATCAGCCGTCAGCGCAACTGGGGCACGCCGCTGGCGATGTTCGTCGACAAGCACACCGGCCACCCGCTGAACGACCCCGAGGTCAACGCTCGGATCCTCGCCGCCATCCGCGAGGGCGGCGCCGACGCCTGGTTCACGCGCCCCGACAGCGACTTCCTCGGCGCCCACGACCCGGCCCAGTACGAGAAGATCACCGACATCCTCGATGTCTGGTTCGACAGCGGCTGCACCCACGCCTTCACGATCGAGGGCCGCGAGGACAGCGCTTGGCCGGCCGACCTCTATCTGGAAGGCTCCGACCAGCACCGCGGCTGGTTCCAGTCCAGCTTGCTTGAAGGCTCCGGCACCCGCGGCCGCGCGCCCTACAAGGCCGTCGTCACCCATGGCTTCACCATGGATGAGAACGGCGAGAAGATGAGCAAGTCGCGCGGCAACACCGTCGAGCCGCAGTCGATCACCAAGGAGTCCGGCGCCGAGATCCTGCGCCTGTGGACGGCCATGGTCGACTACCAGGAAGACCAGCGCATCGGGAAGACGATCCTGGCCACCACGACCGACGCCTATCGCAAGCTGCGCAACACCATGCGCTACCTGCTGGGCGCCCTGGCCGGCTTCGACGAGGCAGAACGGGTCACCGACTACGACCAGTTCCCGCCGCTGGAAAAGTACATCCTGCACCGCCTGTGGGAGCTGGATGGCCAGGTCCGCGCCGCTTACGAGCGCTACGCCTTCTCGGACGTGATCCGGCCGCTGATCGAGTTCTGCCAGGGCGACCTGTCGGCGCTGTTCTTCGACGTGCGCCGCGACAGCCTCTATTGCGACCGCCCCGACGCCCTGAAGCGCCGCGCCTATCGCACGGTGCTGGACTATGTGTTCGATCGCCTGACCATCTGGCTGGCCCCGCTGGCCAGCTTCACGATGGAAGAGGCCTGGACCACCCGCTTCCCCGACGCGGGCCCGGTGGCCTACCGCGTGATCCCGGAAACCCCGGCCGCCTGGCGCAACGACGCCGAGGCCGCCCGCTGGGCCAAGGTCGAGAAGGTCACCAGCGTCGTGACCGGCGCCCTGGAAGTCGAACGCCGCGAAAAGCGCATCGGCTCGGCCTTGGAGGCTGCGCCGGTGGTGCATGTCGCCGATGAAGACCTGCTGGCCGCCTTCGAAGGCCTGGATGCGGCCGAGGTGTTCCGGACCAGCGCCGCGACCCTGGTCGCGGACGACGCCGGCGCCTTCAGCGTCGACGAGGTCAAGGGCGTGTCGGTGGACCCCAACAAGGCCGAAGGTCAGAAATGCGCCCGCTCGTGGCGCATCCTGCCGGAGGTCGGAACCGATCCGCGCTATCCGGAGCTTAGCCTTCGCGACGCCGACGCCGTGGCCTACTGGGACGCGGCGCACTAAATCTCCCTCTCCCATGGGGAGAGGGGCAGGGGTGAGGGGGTAAGCCGTCCGACGGCGTAACCCCTCACCTCCCACCGCTTCGCGGCGGGTCCCTCCTCTCCCTCTGGGAAAGGATTTCAGACAGGGGATGACGACCTTTGACCATCACCCGCCAAGGCTGGATCGCCTACGCCGTCGCCGCCGCCACGGTGGTGCTGGACCAGATCTCGAAGGTCTGGATCCTGGGTCTGCTTGGCCGCGAGCAGGGCGCGAGCCTGCCGTTCCTCGGGCCTCTGCACCTGACCATGGTCCATAACTTCGGCATGAGCTTTGGCCTGCTGCGCAACAGCGACTGGGGCCGCTGGCTGCTGATCGGGTTTTCGGTGCTGGTCGTGATCGGCCTGGCCGTCTGGGTCCGCAAGGCGGTCAAGCCGCTGCCGGCGCTGGGTGTCGGCCTGATCATCGGCGGAGCGATCGGCAACAACCTGATCGACCGGGTGCTGTACGGCTATGTCGTCGACTTCATCGACGTCTCGCGGCTCTATTTTCCCTGGGTGTTCAACGTCGCCGACTCGGGGATCTCGGTGGGGGTGGCGCTGCTGCTGCTCGACAGCTTCCTGTCGGAAGAGAAGAAACTCTCGCACCAGACCGAGTAATTTCGGCCGATTGCCGCCGCAATCGCGTGGGACATTGGCGCCCGCGCGATGATGTCGTATCGAGAGCGTCCGAATTTTTGGGCCGGGGGTCGGCCTGCTGGAGCGTGGTTAGATGAATTTCAAGCGGGTCGCGACCGTGAGCGCCCTGACCGCCGTGGCCGCCATCGGCCTGGCGGGCTGCCAATCGACCCAGAAGGCTCTGGGCATGAGCAAGGTGGTCCCCGACGAGTTCCGCGTGGTGGCCAAGGCCCCGCTGGCCGTGCCGCCTGACTACGCCCTGCGCCCGCCGGCGCCCGGCGAACCGCGTCCGCAGGAACTGCAGCCGGAAAGCGCCGCTCGCGCCGCCCTGATCGGCCAGAACGCCGCCGCCGGACGTTCGGAAGGAGAGCGTCTGCTGGTCGCCCGCGCCGGCAGCGACAAGGCGGACCCGCTGATCCGCTTCGTCGTCGACGACGAGAACGGCGACCTGGCCCACAAGGACGAGAGCTTCGCCAGCAAGGTGATGTTCTGGAAGAAGGGCGAGGCCAAGACCAACGTCGCCACGGCCGCCGAAGCCGGCGCCAACGCCCCGCTGGAAATCGACGCCGCCGCCGAGGAAGCCCGCCTGAAAAAGCTGGTCGGCTCGGGCGGCGTGGTGATAAGCCGCGAAAAGAAGACCGGCATCAAGCTGCCGGGCCTGTAAGGGTCGGACGTCTACCGAATCCAAACGGCCCGGGACCTCGCGGTTCCGGGCCGTTTTGTTTAAGCGCCCCCTCCGTCACGTCGCCTATCGGCGCCGCGCCACCCCCCCCGTTTTCACGGGTGAGGAGGAAGCCGCAACCTTCCTGCCCCGCTTGCGGGGGAGGTGGATCGGCGCGAAGCGCCGAGACGGAGGGGGCGTCTCTCCCCCCTACCCCTCCGCCGGCGTCCTCACCGCGATCCCCCGCGCGCGCAGCTGGTCCAGCACGCCGCCTTCCGCGACCAGGCTGCGGATCGGATAGAGGGCAACCGCGTGGCCGGGCGTCTTGAGCAGGTTGGCCAGGGCCTCGACCTCGGCGGCCTTCAAACGCTGGCTCATCTCGGCGACGCCGGGCAGCAGGTACTGGCAGCGATCGGCGCTGCGGGGCGCGGAGAGGGCGGCGCGGACGCGACCATCGGCCCAGGCCTGGGCGGCGACGCGGTAGCGGTCCTGACCCTGCTCGACGGTGTCCAGCGTCTCGGTCAGGCAGACAAGGCCGGCCGCGTCGTCGGACTGGCGGGCTACGGTCTTGATCAGCGGCATGGCCTTGTAGGTCTCGGCGGCGCGGGTCTTGACCCGATGCTTGCGGGCCAGCTTCTCGATCCGGCGCGTGACCTGGCCGTATTCCAGCCCGGCCTTCCGGTTGGTCTTTCCGGCGATCAGACCGCCCAGCACCAGCGGTTTCCAGTCGCGCCAGCCGTCCGGGTCCTTGGGCTCCACCGCCGTCCAGGCGCGCTGGACGCGGGCGGCCAGGGCGGGCTCGGCCGCCGCCCAGTCGCCGTCGTCCTTCATCTTGCCGCGCAGGCGCAGCAGCGCCGGAATGTCGGTCAGGCCCGCCCGCAGGGTCGCCGGGGTCAGCAGGGCGAACGCCCCCTGCAACCGCCGATCGGCCACCGAGCTGTCCCAGGTCATGCCCTTGGGCGTCGCCCCGGGCGTGCCCAGGATGTAGACGGTCGTGTCGGCGTCGGAGATCCGCCACCAGGCCGGACCCGGAAGCTTGGCGCTGACCACCAGGGCCTCGACGACCGTGGCCTCGGGGTCGTCGATCACCTGGGCCGTCGCGCCGCCGGCGATCGTCAGGCTCACGGCCAAAGCGGCCAACAGCACGCGCATCTGGATCCCCCCCTCGAATGACGGCGCGACCTTGGCCGCGCCGTGTGACCGAAGCTTGGCCTTATTCGGGCGCGGTGACGGTGAAGCCTTTTGACCGCAGGCGATCCAGCACCCCGTCTTCCGTCAGCAGCGACCGCAGCTCGATCACCGCCACGGCCTTGCCGGGCTTCTTCAGGGCCGAGGTGATGGCCCCCACGGCGTCGTCCTGGCCGTCCTTGAACTGGCGGGCGATCCAGGGCGTGGAGGCCAGGCACCGCTGATAGCCGCGCTCGGCCGCCACCACCGCCTTGACCTGGCCCTCGGCCCACTGATCAGCGGTCTCGCGCACGCCCGCCAGACCGTTCTCGACCTCCTTGAGGCCCGCATCCAGGCACAGCTCCTGCAGTGGCTGGGGCGCTTCGCCCAGCGACTTGACCATGCCGATCAGGTCGTAGTCGTCCAGCTTCTTGATGCGCGGCTGGACGGCGATGTCCTTGCTCTTGGCCAACTTCTGGATACGGTCGGTCAGGTCACCGATGGTGATCGAGACGTTGCCCCCCTTGTCGTTAGCGATGATGAAGCCGGCCAAAGCGGGCTTGAGTTCGTCGTGCTCGCTGACCGGCTTGCCGCGCTTTTTCAGGTGCGCTTCCAGCCGGGCCCGCAGCTCGGGCGGCAGGGTGTCGCGCATCGGCTTGTCCATGATGAACGGTTTGCCCTTGCCGGGGATCAGCGCCAGCAGGCTCAGCAGCCGCACCTCGGGCTCCTGGCCGATGATCAGCACATTGGCCCCGTCCAGGCGGCGGCGCAGCACCGAGTCGTCGAAGTCGAGCTTCTGCGGCGCAAAGGCCGGCACGCCCAGCACATAGACATTGGTGTCGCCGTCGCTGACCTTCCACCAGGCCGGGCCTGGCAGGCGGGCGTTGACGATCAGCTCCTCGACGAGGTTGGCCTGGCTGTCGACGGGGGTCAGGTCCACCGGTTTGGTCTGGTGGATCGACACCTCGTTCTTGCCCTGAACCTGGGCCAGGGCGGAGCTGCCGCACAGCAGGGAAAGCGAAAGGCCGGCGGCGGCGAAACGGGTCAGGGTCACGATCTTTCGGTTCCTCGAAGGCGCGCGGAATCGCACTAATGTCATCCCTCCCTGCTTGGTTGGCCGATCGGCGTTCGCCTGGTCAACTTAAGGAGTTGCAATGTCGGCGGCCCCGCCCCACCTGCGGACCCCGGCGCGCCCCTTGAAAGTCCGCTAGATGCCTATCCGCCGCCTGCCGCCCGAGACCGTCAACCGCATCGCCGCCGGTGAGGTGGTCGAGCGTCCGGCCAGCGCTATCAAGGAACTGGTCGACAACGCCATCGACGCCGGCGCGACGCGGATCGAGGTCGAGGCGCATGGCGGCGGCCTGACCCGGATTCTGGTGGCCGACGACGGCTGCGGCCTGTCACCCGAGGAACTACCGGTGGCCATCGAGCGCCACGCCACCTCCAAGCTGGCGCCCGACGCGGACGGCCTGTGGGACTTGCTGCGCATCCACACCATGGGCTTTCGGGGCGAGGCCCTGCCGTCGATCGGCTCGGTGGCGCGGCTGCAAATTTCCTCGCGCGCCAAGGGGGCCAAGGACGCCTTCTCGATCCTGGTCGAGGGCGGCCAGGTCGGCGAGGTGGCGCCGGCCGCCTTCCCCGGCCCGCACGGGGCGCGGATCGAGGTGCGGGATCTGTTCTATGCGACTCCGGCCCGTCTCAAGTTCATGAAGTCCGAGCGCGCCGAGGCCCTGGCGATCACCGAGGAGATCAAGCGCCAGGCCATGGCCAACGAGAGCGTCGGCTTCTCGCTGGACATCGACGGCCGCCGCGTGCTGCGCCTGCCGCCCGAGCATCCGGGACCGCAGGGGCGCCTCGCGCGCCTCGCCGCCGTGCTGGGCCGCGAGTTTCAGGAGAACGCCCTGGAGATTGACCAGACCCGCGACGGCGTGCGGCTGTCAGGCTTCGCCGGCCTGCCGACCTACAACCGCGGCAACGCCGCGCACCAATACCTGTTCGTCAACGGTCGGCCCGTCCGCGACCGCCTGCTGCAAGGGGCTCTGCGCGCGGCCTATGCCGATTTCCTGGCCCGCGACCGCCATCCGACGGCGGCGCTCTATGTCACGCTCGAGCCGACCGAGGTCGACGTCAACGTCCACCCGGCCAAGGCCGAGGTGCGGTTCCGTGATCCGGCCCTGGTGCGCGGCCTGATCGTCGGTGCCCTGCGCCACGCTCTCGCCGGCGCCGGGCACCGCGCCTCGACCACCGTGGCGACCCAGGCGCTGGACAGCATCCGGGCCCAACAGAGCCCGTTCCCAGGCTATCAACCGCAGTATCAGCCGGGCCCCTCCCCCGCCGGCTTCTCGGCCTGGCGCGAGGGCGGCTGGACGCCGCCGACCCAGCGCCCGATGGACTTGCCGGGGCTGAACGAGGTCTCTGCGCGGGTCGAGCCCAGCTACGGCGCAGACCTCGCCGGGGTCGTGCGCGAGGCCTACGCCTCGGCGGCTTTCGAAGATCGTCCGCATACGGACTATCTGCCAGCCAGCGCGCCGTTCGACCCGGTCGACTACCCGCTCGGCGCGGCCCGGGCCCAGGTCCACGAGACCTATATCGTCACCCAGACCCGCGACGGCATGGTCATTGTCGACCAGCACGCCGCCCACGAGCGCCTCGTCTATGAGCGGATGAAGGGCGAGATGGCGTCCGGCGGCGTGACCCGCCAGACCCTGCTGCTGCCCGAGGTCGTCGACCTGGACCCCGCCGAGGCCGAGCGCGTGGTCGCCCGCGCCGACGAGCTGGCGAGTCTCGGCCTCGTCATCGAGAGCTTCGGTCCCGGCGCGGTGCTGGTGCGCGAAACCCCCGCCCTCCTGGGCAAGACCGACGCCGCCGCCCTTATCCGCGACATCGCCGATGATCTGGCCGAGAACGGCGCGGCCCTGGCCCTGAAGGAGCGCTTGGAAGAGGTCTGCTCGACCATGGCCTGCCACGGCAGCGTTCGCGCCGGCCGCCGCCTGAACGGCGCCGAGATGAACGCCCTGCTGCGCGAGATGGAGGCCACGCCCCACTCCGGGCAGTGCAACCACGGCCGGCCGACCTATGTCGAGCTGAAGCTGGCCGACATCGAAAAGCTGTTCGGGCGCCGTTGAGCAATCAAGTCGATCGCCCCCATTAGCGGATGATCAACTCGAACGGCGTCGCCGGCAGGCCGGTGGCGCCGAACAGGTTGATGATCGGGCTGTCCGCCCAGGCGTAGCGGACCCTTGTCGCCGCCATCCCGGCGGGCGCGGCGAGGCGAACGCTGCTGCCCTCAACCACGGCGTCGACAAAGCGGCAGGCGCTGGCGTCGCAAAGTTCAAAACCGATCGGCCGATGGCCCGCATGAACCACGCCGGGCTGGTCCAGCGTCACGACGACGGCGTCCCCCTCGCGACGGGCCAACAGCGGCGCGGGTCCCGAGGCCACCACCGCCTCGCCATAGGCCAGCTTCCGCGCCAGCAGGGCCAGCCGCTGGCCGACCCGCAGCTTGTCGGCCGGGTGGATGTCATAGGGCGAGCCGACATCGACGGCCGAGGCCATGCCCACCATCGGATCGGCCGCCGCCACCTGCCGCTGAACGTCACGAAGAGCAGCCCAGGCGGAGTTCACGGGCCGGTCGACCTCCGGGCCGAAAGCGGCCAGCTGGGTCAGAAGGAACGGCTGGTTTCCGCCGCCGAACGCCGCGCGCCAGTCGGCGATCATGGCCGGCATCAGGCGGGCGTATTCGGCGGCCTCGGTGACATTGGCCTCGCCCTGGTACCAGGCGAAGCCCTTAACGCCGAACGGGACCAGCGGCGCGATCATGCCGTTGCGCAAGGTGGTGAGCCCGCTGGCGCCCAGCCACGGGGCGCTGGGCGGCAAGGCCGTTTCCGACAGCGGCGCGGCGATCTTGTAGCGCCAGGCGCTGGGCAGCGGCACGACGCTCCCATCGTCCAGCGTCAGGCCCTTCAGCGCCGCCTTGCCCCAAGGACCGCCGCCGCCGCCCATGTCGATCACCCGCAGAGCCAGCACGTTGCGCCCCGCCTTCAGCGTCCCCGGCGCGAGGCGATAGGTCCGAGGCGTGTCCCAGCCCTGGGTGGAGCCGATCTCGCGGCCGTTGAGGAAGGTGGTGTCTATATCATCCACGGGCCCCAACGCCAGGGTCGCGCCCTGCGCCGCCTGGGCCTTGGTCAGGGTCAGCTCGAGCCGCAGCCAGACGGTCCCGTCGAAGCCGGCGAGGTCGGGCGCGGCCTGTTCCCAGAAGCCCTCGGTCGGCATCGGCGCCCAGGCGCGGTCGTCGAGATCGGGCTTCTCCCAGCCCTTGGCGTCGGGGGTCTTGGCGGCCGCCCAGCGGCCCAGCGACTGGCTCCAGCGGGCGACGCCCAGCGCCGGATCGCGGGCGTAGTCGGACAGCACCGACAGGCCCTCGTCATAGGTTTTGAGCGCGGTCAGGCCCTCGCGGCTGATCCAGTCCTGGATCACCGACCCGCCCCAGGTGGCGTCGATCAGGCCGATGGGAACACCGGCGGTCCTGCGCAGTTCGCGGCCCATGAAGAAGCACGCGGCGCTGAAATTGGCGGCCGTCTGGGGCGTCGAGACCTTCCAGACCACGCCCGCCGGCAGGCTGTCCTGCGGCGCGGGCCGGCTGATCTTGCCCGTCTGCAGCAGCCGGATGTCGGGGTCGCCGGCCGAGGCCACCTCGCCGTCGCCGTTCAGCGCCTGGCGCAGCGGGTACTCCATGTTCGACTGGCCCGAGCACAGCCAGACATCACCCATGGCGAGGTTCGAGACCGTCTGCGTCTGGTCGCCGGCCTGCACCGTCAGGGTCAGGGCGCCGCCGCCCGCCGGGCGCGCGGGCAACACCGCGCTCCAGCGGCCATCAGCGTCGGCGCTGGCTGTGACGCCCTGACCCGACAGGTCCACCGCCACCGCCGCGTTCGGCGTCGCCCGCCCCCAGACGCGGATCGGCTGGTCGCGCTGCAGCACCGCATGGTCGCTGAACACCGACGCCAGCGGGCCGGCGAGCGCCGGGGTGGAAAGGCCCATGGCCGCGGCCAGGAGCAGGGCTTTCAGGGTCATGAGTCCTATTCCTTGTTCTCGTCCCCTTCACCCGACCTTCCCGGCGAATGCCGGGATTCAGATCAAAGGACTGGAAAGGAGGCTGTTCGGCGCCGTTCCGACCTTCGACCTGGGCCCCGGCATTCGCCGGGGAGGTCGGAGTTTGAGGGGTTTGAGGGCTTGCTACTGCGCCTTGGCCGGGCAAACGGCCCCGGCCGGATCGGCCGTCAGCTTCACCTCGGCGATCGACACCGTGAAGGCGCCGGCCGAGATCAGTTCGAACGGCGCGGCGACCTTGGTCACGTCCGTCCCGGCGGCCTGGAAGCACTTCAGCGGGATCTTGACGTTGGCCCACTGCCCGGTCGGCGAACCGGCCGGCGGCGTGACGTCCAGGCGTCCCGCGCCCATCGCCAGGCTCACGCGCCCGGTCGCGGCGGCGTCGAGGCGATAGGCGAAGCTCAGCGCCATGTCGGCGTTGGTCTGGAACGACAGGTCCAGCGGCTTATCGCCGACGATCGACAGCTTGCCGGTCTTATCGCCGGCGAAAGTGATCTGGCGGCCGGCTTCCTGCACGTTGCCCGCGTCGACCGGCGCGATCTGCACGCTCGACGACGGCGAGGCCTTGAACGCGAACGGCGCCGGGGTCTTGCCGCCGACGAAGTAGTTCACGACGTTGTCGGCCTGGGCCTTGACGCCGGAGACCTCGGACAGACGTCCCACCCTGCCCGGCTTGGCGTAGGACAGGCCATAGCCGTAGGCGAACAGCGGATCGTACCCCTTATCCCCCTTGTTCAGGTGAAACTGGGCTGCGGTCTTGGGCCAACTGAACGACAGCTTGCCCTGGAAGTCATGGCGCGGCTTGCCGGCCTTGTCGCCGATCAGCACGTCGGCCACGCCGCCGCCTTCCGAGCCCGGCAGCCAGGCGGCCACGAAGGCGTCCGAGGCGTTGAGCTCGGGGTTGACCCACAGCGGGCGGCCGCTGAGGAACACCGACACCACTTTCACGCCCTGGGCCTTCAGGCTCTTGAGCAGGGCTAGGTCCGCCTTGGCGCCCGGCTGATACTCAAGCGAGGTCTTGAGATCGCCGACACCTTCCGCATACGGATTTTCGCCGAAGACGACGATGGCCACATCCGGCTTCTGGTCGAACTTGCCGTCGAGGCTCAGCGTCGCGCGGCCGCCGCCGGCCTCGACCGCCGACTTCACGCCGGTCCAGATCGACTCGGCGTTGGGGAAGTCGGCGTTGGTGTTGCCCGTGCCCTGCCAAGACAGGGTCCAGCCGCCCGACTGCTTGCCGATGTCGTCGGCGCCCGAGCCCGCGACCAGGACATTGGCCGAGCTCTTCACCGGCAGCACGCCGTCGTTCTTCAGCAGAACCAGCGACTTGCGAACCGCCTCGCGGGCGATGGCGCGGTGCTCGGGCGCGCCGATCACGCCTTCACGGCCTTCATACGGACGCGCCGCCTGGAACAGGCCCATCTTGGCCTTCACCCGCAGGATGCGACGCACCGCGTCGTCGATGCGGGCCATCGGGATCACGCCCGATTTCGCCTGGGCGAGCGTATTGTCGTACAGCGTCTTCCAGCTGTCGGGGGCCATGAACATGTCGAGGCCCGCATTGATCGACTGCGGACAGTCGGTCGGCTTGCAGCCCACCACCTGGCCATGACCGTTCCAGTCGCCGACCACGAAGCCGTCGAAGCCCATCTTGCCCTTCAGCACGTCGGTCAGCAGGCTCTTATTGCCGTGCATCTTCTGGCCGTTCCAGCTGTTGAACGAGGCCATGATCGTCAGGGCGCCGGCGTTGATGGCCGGCACGTAGCCTTGGGCGTGGATACGGACCAGCTCGTCCTCGGAGACCTTGGTGTCGCCCTGGTCGACGCCGTTCTCGGTGCCGCCGTCGCCCAGGAAGTGCTTGGCGCTGGCCGCGACCAGACCCTGCTGGATAACGCCGCCCTTGCCGCCGGTGAACGGCGCGACCGCGCCCTGCAGGCCCAGGATCATCTCGCCGCCGTACTGGCGGATGATGGCCGGATCTTCGGAATAGCCCTCGTACGTGCGGCCCCAGCGATCGTCGCGCGGCGCGGCAAGGGTCGGGCCGAACGCCCAGTCGAAGCCGGCGGCCGAGGTTTCCAGCGCCGTTGCCTTGCCGATGCGGCGGATCAACTCGGGATCCCGCGCCGCGCCCAGGCCGATATTGTGCGGGAAGAGGGTCGCGCCGACGACGTTATTGTTGCCGTGCACGGCGTCGATGCCGAAAATCAGCGGCACGTGGGTTCCGCCCACGCGCTGCGCGGCCGCCTCGCGGAAGGCCTTGGCGGTGTCGACCCACGGCTTCTGCGGCGAGCGGTCGGGCGCGCCCAGGGGCGGCGAGCTGCCACCGCCCAGGATCGAGCCCAGCGGATAGGTCTTCAGGTCCTCGGGCTTGATCGCGCCGATATCGGCCTGGATCAGCTGGCCGACCTTTTCCTCGAGGGTCAGCTTGGACAGCACCGAATCCACGAACGCTTCGGTCGCCGGATCAATGAGCCCCTGGCTCTTGGCGGCGGGCCACTTGGCCGGATTTGCGGTCGATTGGACGGTGCTCTCGGCCGACGCGACGCCGGCCAGGAAGGTGGACGCCAAGAGGGCGACGCAAAGGGTCTTGGTGTTCATACTCCCCAACTCTTTTTCGTTCGACGGCCACGCGCCGCATCGACAACGTTGTCATACCCCTCGACGGCGATCCAGAGGCGGTCTAGTTTGTATGACAAATAGACAGACGCAATCGGGTTGGAAACTTCAAATGCAGGCCACACGCCACTTTTTGACAGCGCTGACGGCGGCTGGCTGCCTGAGCGCCGCAGGAGCCTCCGCCCTCGCCGCCGATCACGCCGTCACCTCGCCCGACGGCCGGACCCGGATCAGCCTGTCGGACCAAAGTGGTCAGGCCAATTTTACCTTGCAGTTCAAGGGCGAAACGCTGATCGCCCCCTCGCCGCTAGGTCTGGTGCTCGACAAGGGCGGAGCCCTGTCAGGCGGGGTGAAGATCGTCGGCGCCACCAGCCGAAGCGTCGACGAGACCTATGATCTCGTCGTGGGCAAGACCCGCACCGTGCGCGATCGCTACAACGAAACGACCGTAGAATTTCTCGAAACGGGCGGCTTGCAGCGCCGGCTGAAAGTGGTCGCGCGCGCCTATGACGACGGGGTGGCGTTTCGCTATGTGCTGCCCGATCAGCCCACGCTGGCCGGCGTGGCGGTGCGCGGCGAGGAGACCCGCTTCGACTTCGCCGCCGACGACCGCTGCTGGGCGCTGAACCTTGGACGGTTCGGCACCTCTCACGAGGGAGAATACGACCCCGTTATGGCCAGCGGCTTCCGGGCCTCGGCGCTGTACGAGCTGCCTGTGGTCTGCCAGACCGCCAAGGGCGCGACCTTCGCCCTGGCCGAAGCCGACCTGCGTAACTGGGCCGGGCTCTACCTGACCGGCCGAGGCGACGGCGGCCTTGGGCTGCAGGCCCAGCTCTCGCCGCGACTGGATGATCCGAGCAAGGCTGTCCTGACACGGATCGGGACCGACACCGTCTCGTCCTGGCGGGTGGTGATGGTCGGCGAGACGCCGGGCGCGCTGATCGCCTCGAACCTGATGACCAGCCTGAACCCGCCGACGACCTTGACCGACACCCGCTGGATCAAGCCCGGCAAGGCCGCCTGGGACTGGTGGAACGGCGGCAAGACCGCCAACGCCGAGGGCATGACCGACGCGGCGATGAAGGGCTTCATCGACTTCGCCGCCGCCAACAAGCTGGAATACATGCTGATCGACGACGGCTGGTACGTCGGATCCGGCCAGGCGCCGGCGGTGCTTCCGGGCACGGACGCCACCCGCCCGATCCCGGCGATCAACATCGCCGATATCGTCGCCTACGGCCGCGAGCGCGGCGTTGGGATCATGCTGTGGGTCCACTGGAAGGCGATGGACGCCCAGATGGACGAGGCGTTGGCCGCCTATCAGACCTGGGGGATCAAGGGGATCAAGGTCGACTTCATGGACCGCGACGACCAGCCGATGGTCGACTTCTATCACCGCCTGCTGACCAAGGCCGGCGAGCACCGGCTGATGGTCGACCTGCACGGCGCCTATCGCCCGACGGGCCTGGTCCGCACCTATCCGCACTATGTCACCCAGGAGGGCGTGCTGGGCGCGGAGTACAACAAGTGGAGCCGGCGGATCACCGCCACCCACAACGTCACCCTGCCCTTCACGCGGATGCTGCTGGGGCCGATGGACTATACGCCCGGCGGCTTCCGGAACGTCGCGCCACAGGCCTTCAAGAACCAGTTCATCCTGCCCACCGTGCAGACCACGCGGGGTCAGGCCCTGGCCATGTACGTGGTCTATGACAGCCCGCTGACCATGGTCTCTGACAGCCCGATCACCTACGCGGCCTCGCCGGCCGGGCTGGACTTCATCAGCGCCGTGCCGACGAGCTGGGACGAGACCCGCGTGCTGTCGGGCGAGATCGGCCAGTCGATCGTCATCGCCCGCCGCAAGGGCGCCGAGTGGTGGGTCGGGGCGATGACCAACGAGGCGGGGCGGACCGTGAAAGTCCCGCTAGCCTTCCTCGGCGACGGAGCCTTCACTGCAGAGATCCGCGAGGACGGCGCCGAGCCGACGGCGCTGAAGACCCGCACGCAGGCGGTGACGCGCAAGGACGCCCTGACCCTGAAGCTCGCCTCCAGCGGCGGTGGCGTCGTGCGCCTCACGCCGGCGCGTTAGGATCCGCGATGCGCGTCACCCGACGGAACCTGCTGGCGGGCGGAGCCGCCCTTGCCACCTCCCCCGCCCTCGCGGCCCCGCGCTTCCAGCCGAGCTGGGAATCGCTGGCGGCCGGCTACAAGGTCCCGGACTGGTTCCGGGACGCCAAGCTGGGGATCTGGTCACACTGGGGTCCGCAGTGCGTGCCCGAGTTCGGCGACTGGTACGGCCGGCAGATGTACCAGCAGGGCAGCCCCTTCTACGACCATCACGTGAAGACCTATGGCCATCCGGCCGACTTCGGCTTCATGCAGTTCATCCCGCGCTGGAAGGCCGAGAACTGGGACCCCGAAGGTCTGATGCAGACCTATGTCGCGGCGGGCGCCAAGTACTTCATGTCGATGGCCAATCATCACGACAATCTCGACATGTTCGACAGTCGTCACCACGCCTGGAACACCACGCGTGTCGGCCCCAGGCGCGACATCGTCGGGACCTGGGCCAAGGTCGCCCGGGCGCACGGGCTGAAGTTCGGCGTCTCCAACCATGGCGCCCACGCCTGGCACTGGTGGCAGACGGCCTATGGCTATGACGCCGAGGGTCCACGCAAGGGCCAGCGCTACGACGCCTTTCGCCTGACCAAGGCCGACGGCGAGGGCCAGTGGTGGGAGGGGATGGATCCGCAGGAGCTCTATACCGGCCGCAACATGGTGATCCCCGACGGGATCGACAGCATCGCCGCCGCCAACGCCTGGCATGACGCCAACGACGGCCAGTGGGTCGAGACCCCGCCGCCGAACAATCCGGGCTTTGTCCGCAACTGGCTGGCGCGGCAGAACGATCTGGTCGAGCGCTACCGGCCCGACATGGTCTATTTCGACAACTACGGCCTGCCGCTGGGCCAGGCGGGACTGGACGCCACCGCTCACTACTACAATCTGCGCGGCGGCGACGCCGTGGTGACCGGCAAGAAGCTGTCGCCGCTGCAGCGGCGGGCGATCGTCGAGGATGTCGAGCGCGGCTTCTCGGACCGGCTGCGCGACGAGCCCTGGCAGACCTGCACCTGCATCGGCAGCTGGCACTATGACCGGCCGTTGTACGAACGCGGCGGCTACAAGTCGGGGCGCGAGGTGATCCAGCGGCTGATCGACGTGGTCAGCAAGAACGGCAACCTGCTGCTCTCCATCCCCCAACGCGGAGACGGGTCGATCGACGACCTGGAGGAAAAGGTGCTGGCCGATATGGCCGCCTGGATGGCGGTCAACGGCGAGGCGATCCACGGCACGCGGCCCTGGCGGCAGTTCGGGGAAGGGCCGACGCGGCTGGTCGAGGGCATGCACGGCGAAGGCGCGGCCAAGCCCTTCGAGGCCTCCGACATCCGCTTCACCACCAAGGCCGGGACGCTCTACGCCCTGGCGATGGACTGGCCCGGGGGCGAGATGCGGATCAAGAGCTTGAGCGAAACACAGAGCCAGGTGCGGCGGATTGGGCTGCTCGGCGGGGATCAGGCCCTGGCCTTCCGCCACGAGGCCGACGCTCTGGTCGTTACGCTGCCCGATCGCCGCCCGGCCTTTACGCCGGTGCTGCGGATCGAGGGGCCGGGCCTGGCCTGAAAAAGGGACGGCCGCAGGGGCCGTCCCTTCCAGGTCTAACGCCGCAACCGTTGAGGCGGATCGACAGGTTGATCCGCCCGTCCGGTCGTCAGCCTATCGGAAAAGACTGAGGATCGCCGAGCTGGACGAATTGGCGATCGACAGCGCCTGCACGCCCAGCTGCTGCTTGGTCTGCAGCGACTGCAGCTTGGCGCTTTCCTTGGCCAGATCCGCGTCCACCAGGTTGCCAACGCCGGCGTCCAGGCTGTCCTGCAGCTTGCCGACGAAGGTCAGGTGGGTGTCCAAACCCGTCGAGCTGGTGCCCAGCGAGGCCAGCTTGTTCGTGGCCGTCTGCAGCGCGGTGTTGACGGTGGTGATCATCGTCTTGGCCGCAGCGGCGTCGGCGAAGGTCGAGCCCGTGGTCAGGCCCAGGCCCGCCAAGGTGAGGGTCTTGGCGTTGACCGTGAAACCCGAGCCGTCCGAGTTGGCCAGGAAGGTCAGCTTGGTGGTCGTGCCGTCGCTGATGCTGACGCCATTGAACTTGGCGTTCGTGGCGGCCTTGGTCACCTGATCGCGCAGAGACTCGAAATCGGCCTTCAGGGCGTTGAAAGACGCCGTGCTCAGCGAGGTGTCTGACGCCGCGAGCGCCTTTTCCTTCATCTTGCCGAGCAGGTCGGTGATGGTGTCGCCGGCGGCGAGCGCGACGTCGATCGTCGACTGGCCGCGCTGCAGCGAGTCCTTGACCGCATTGATGCTGTTGGCGGTGGCCGACTGGTTCTTGGCGGTCGCCCAGATGGCGCCGTTGTCCTTGGCGCTGCCGATCTTCTTGCCGGTGCTGATGCGTTGCTGGACGGTGTTGAGTTCAGAACTGGTGGTGTTCAGGTTCTGCAGCGCGATCAACGCGCCAGAGTTCGTATTGATGCTGTTTAGCGCCATGACGAAACACTCCCTTTGGAGGTTTCCGGTGTCGTTTTGACGACCGGCGGGCGTTTTGCCCACCGCGACAATATGACGCTTCGCTTTCGATATAGTTCACGAAACGTCGTTATTGGATTAACAGATCAAGACTCGATTAACTCTATAAAAATAACAGCGCAACCCGCATTTAATAAATCGACGACTCTTAGCGTATTTCGCGATTCACGAATGTTTAAGTCGATGAAGAATGCTGAGCTCCATCACCCCGCTTTTCGGCGCCTAGACTCATACAGACATAGAAAAAGGGCGGATCCGAAGATCCGCCCTTCTCGACGACGAACGCGTCCAAGTCCGGCTTAACGGAACAGGCTCAGGATCGACGACGAAGACTGGTTCGCGATCGACAGAGCCTGAACGCCCAGCTGCTGCTTGGTTTGCAGCGACTGCAGCTTGGCGCTTTCCTTGGCGAGGTCGGCGTCCACCAGGTTGCCAACGCCGGCGTCCAGGCTGTCTTGCAGCTTGCCGACGAAGGTCAGGTGGGTGTCCAGGCCCGTCGAGCTGGTGCCCAGCGAGGCCAGCTTGTTCGTGGCCGTCTGCAGCGCCGTGTCGATGGTGGTGATCATCGTCTTGGCGGCGGCGGCCGTCGTGAAGCTGGAGCTCGCCGTCAGGCCCAGGCCCGCCAGGGTCAGGGTCTTGGCGTTGACGGTGAAGCCCGAGCCGTCCGAGTTGGCCAGGAAGGTCAGCTTGGTCGTCGAGCCGTCAGCGATGCTGACGCCGTTGAACTTGGCGTTCGAGGCGGCCTTCGTGATCTGGTCACGCAGCGAGTCGAAGTCCGACTTCAGGGCGTTGAACGAAGCGGTGTTCAGCGAGGTGTCGGAAGCGGCCAGGGCCTTTTCCTTCATCTTGCCGAGCAGGTCGGTGATGGTGTCGCCGGCGGCGAGCGCGACGTCGATCGTCGACTGGCCGCGTTGCAGCGAGTCCTTCACGGCGTTCATGCTGTTGGCGGTTGCCGACTGGTTCTTGGCGGTCGCCCAGATGGCGCCGTTGTCCTTGGCGCTACCGATCTTCTTGCCGGTGTTGATACGCTGTTGAACCTGGGTCAGTTCGGCGTTCGTCGAGTTCAGGTTTTGCAGGGCGATCAGAGCGCCCGAGTTCGTGTTGATGCTGTTCAGCGCCATAACGAAACAACTCCTATTCGAGGTGTTCCGACGTCATTTTGACGGTCGGTGGGCGTTTTGCCCACGCGCAATATCGCGCAACAGGATTTCCACTTCGTTGAGGAAAAATCGAAACAGAATTAAGAAATGAAACTATTTTGTTAATGGTGAAACGAGCATAAATGAATAGATAGAGAACAATATATGGTTCTCTTGTCTCAAAATGGCACACTCGGCGACGCCGTAATGATTCAGCAGGGCCGCCCGACCGCATCCACTCCGCCCTACCTCGACATCAATAGAGTCCTTCACCGCTCCGCCGCGTAGAGCCGCGACGAGCGACACCGGCCCGCGACGGCGCGGATGGTGACGATGAAGACCAGGAACCTCCAGGCCTGCGACAGGAAACCGGAACGACGGCGCATCGAGACATCCTCCTTTTCCTGATCAACGAAGAAAGGGCCGGCCGGCTCCCTGGGAGGGAAAGGAAGCCAGCCGGCCCTGAAGCTCCTTCTGGTCTGACGGATCCAATCCGATCGGACAGAAGGGGCTGTCGGGAATGTCGACGGGTCGGCGAGCGCCGGATCAGCCGTGCAGCTTGATCGCGGTTTCGGCGATCTTGCGGCCCTGGTAGCGGGCGCCGGTCAGTTCGTTCTCGCTGGGCTGACGCGAGCCGTCGCCGCCGGCGATGGTCGTGGCGCCGTAGGGGCTGCCGCCGGTGACTTCATCCAGGGTCATCTGGCCGGCGTGGCCGTAGTCGAGACCGACGATCGTCGTGCCGAAGTGCAGCAGGTTGGTGATGATCGAGAACAGCGTCGTCTCCTGGCCGCCGTGCTGGGTGGCGGTCGAGGTGAAGGCGCCGGCCACCTTGCCGTGCAGCGCGCCGCGGGCCCACAGGCCGCCGGCCGCGTCGAAGAAGGCCGCCATCTGCGAGGCCATGCGGCCAAAGCGGGTCGGGGCGCCGACGATGATCGCGTCGTAGTCGGCCAGATCCTCGACCTTGGCGACCGGGGCTTCCTGGTCGAGCTTGAAGTGCGCGCCCTTGGCGATCTCGAGCGGCACGGTTTCCGGCACGCGCTTGATGTCGACGCTGGCGCCGGCTTCGCGCGCGCCCTCGGCGATGGCCTTGGCCATCACTTCCAGGTGGCCGTAGGACGAATAGTAGAGAACCAGAACCTTGGCCATGCGGGCCTCCCGTAGGTTTGAAAAGGGGACGAGGCGGAACGCCCCGGCGTTGCGGATGGTTTTGCGCGGGAAAGGGCTTGCGAAACAGTCGAATAAAATCGTCTGTTATGTTCGATAAATTCGAACGATGAGGCGGTCTTGAACGAACCCGGCGCGCCGACCCTGGACCAGTTGAACGTTCTGCTCGCCGTGGTGGAGACCGGCGGCTTCGCCTCGGCTGCACGGCGGCTGAACCGGGCCAACTCGGTGATCAGCTATGCGATCGCGAATCTGGAGGCGCAGCTAGGCCTCGTCTTGTTTGATCGTGACGCGGCCAAGCGTCCGGTGCTGACCGAGGCGGGGAAGGTGGTGGTGGCCCAGGCGCGGGTGATCGCCGGCGACGTCGCCAGCCTGCGGGCCAAGGCCAAGGGCCTGATCCAGGGCCTGGAGGCCGAGGTCAATCTGGTGCTGGACGTGATGCTGCCCACCGCCCGCGTGGTCGACGCCTTGCGGGCCTTTCGCGAGACCTTCCCGACCGTGACCTTACGCCTCCACGTTGAGGGCCTGGGCGCGGTGACCCAGATGGTGCTGGACCGCGCCGCGACCCTGGGCGTGGCGGGGCCGCTCGAGGTCGTCCATGGCGGCGACGAGCTGGACTACATCGCCGTCGGCTCGACCGTGCTGATCCCGGTGGCGGCGCCCGATCACCCGCTGGCGCAGGGCCCCAACCCGCCGGGCGCCGGACGCGGCCACACCCAGTTGGTGCTGACCGACCGCTCACGCCTGACGGAAGGGCGCGACTTCGCCGTGGCCAGCGCCCACACGTGGCGATTGGCCGATCTTGGCGCCAAGCACCTGTTGCTGAAGGAGGGCTTTGGCTGGGGCAACATGCCCGAGCCCATGGTCCGCGAGGATATCGCCGCCGGCCGTCTCCAGCGCCTGGTCATGCCGGACCTGAAGGAGGCGATCTATCCGCTGCATGCGGTCTATCGCACTGATACCCCGCCAGGGCCGGCGACGGCGTTCCTGATCGAACGGTTTCGGGGGCAGGCGGGGTAAAACAGCTGTCATCCCGGGCGGCGAAGCCGACCCGGGACCCAGGGGGTGACGAGACGCCGTGCGCGCCGCCCCTGGGTCCCGGATGGCCTCTATGAGGCTTCCGGGATGACAACGAGATTTAGGTCGACGGAAACCTACTTCTTCCGCGACACCACCACGACCGGTTGCCCCTCGTAGGCCACCGCCGCATCGCCCGCCGCGTCGAAGTCGGTCGGCTTGGCGCCGCCTCCGATGAAGCGGATCTTGAAGACCCGCTTGTCCTGCATGCCGTCGAACTTGCCCGACCGCGCGCCGATCACGACCCGACCCATGGCGTCGTCATAGCTGATCGGGATGCGGCTGTAGGCCCCGCGCTGATAGGCCATCGACAGGCCGTCGTCCTCGTAGAGCTCGAACTTGCCGTCCTGGCCGGCGTAGATCACCAGGGTGATCGGCGCGTCGGGCTTCTCGCCGATGTACTGTTGCACCTCGGTGGTCGGCACGATCGCGCCGGCCTTCACGAACAGCGGCATGCGGTTCAGCGGCGCGGCGGCCTGGATGGTCTGGCCGCCCGCGTGGGCCTTGCCGGTCTCGAAGTCGTACCAAGTGGTCCCAGCCGGCAGATAGACCGCGCGCGAGCGGGCCTTGAACTGCGTGACCGGCGCCACCAGGAACGAGGGACCATACAGGTACTGGTCGTCGATGTTCCGCGCCTTCAGGTCCCGCGGGAAGTCCATCACCAGGCCGCGCATGATGCTGCCGTCGCGGTGATAGGTCTCGCCCGCCAGGGTCAGGGTGTAGGGCATCAGCCGGTAGCGGAGCTTGTTGTACCAGACGAGCGAGTCGTAGACCTCGCTGCCCTCGTCGGCCAGGTTCCAGAGCTCGCGGAACGGCTCCTCGCCATGGCTGCGGAACAGCGGGCTGAAGGCGCCGAACTGGTACCAGCGCAGGTTCAGCTCCTGCCACTCGGGCCAGTGCTGGGCCTCCTTGCGGATATAGCGGTCCTCGACCGAGAAACCGCCGATGTCGGTGGTCCAGTTGGGCACGCCGGTCATCGACAGGTTCACGCCGGCCGAGATCTGGTCGCGGAAGTCGTCCCAGCGCGCCACCACGTCGCCGCTCCACAGCGCCACGCCCTGACGCTGGATGCCGCCAAAGCCCGAGCGCGAGAAGATGTAGGAGCGCTTGTTGGGGCTGCGCTCATGTTCGCCGTCGAACACGGCCTGGGTATGGATCAGCGGGTAGGAGTTGAAGAACTCCGCGCCCGGCCCCTTGGCCGTCGGCCCCATGCGCAGGGTGCGCTCGGGGATGTCGAGGTTGGAGTGCATGTCCGGCTCGTTGCTGTCCATCCACCAGGCGTCGATGCCGATGCCGCCGAGGTTGTCCTTGACCTGGCGCCAGTAGATGTCGCGCGCTTCCTTCGTATACGGGTCGTAGAACGAGTTCAGATAGCCCGGCCCCACCCAGTCCAGCGCGCCCTGCTCGACGTTGCGACGGTACATGAAGCCCTTGGCGTCCAGCTCCTTGTAGTTGTCGGTGGTCGGATAGAACTTCGGCCAGATCGAGATCATGAAGTGGGCGTTCATGCCGTGAACGTCCGAGAGCATCTTCTTCGGATCGGCGAAGCGGGTCTCGTCGAACTTGTGGCTGCCCCAGCTGTCGTCTTTCCAGTAGCGCCAGTCGAGCACGATGTTGTCGAGCGGTACGCCGCGCTTGCGGTACTCCTTCACCACCCCGACCAGCTCGTCCTGGGTGTTGTAACGCTGACGGCTCTGCCAGAAGCCATAGGCCCAGCGCGGCAGGGCCTGGGCCTTGCCGGTCAGGTCGCGATAGCCGCTGACCACCTGGTCGAGATTGTCGCCCGCCACGAAATAGTAGTCGACCGCATGGGCGACGTCCGAGGTCAGGGTCAGCGACTTCTGCTCGGCGGCCGGGATCGGGTTGTTGTGCAGCAGCGCGATGTAGCCGTCGTTAGGCTCCCACTCGACCTTCACCTTGTGACGGCTTCCGGCCTTCATAGGGGCGGTGAAGTTGTGGAACCACGGGTTCCAGTTCTGCCGCCAGCGGTCGATCTTCAGCTGGCCGTCGATCCACAGCTTGGCGTAGCTGGACGAGTAGAGCTTGAACTTCTGCAGGCCGCCGACGGCGCCCTCGACCGAGCCTTCCCAGACGACCTTGGCGCCGCGCAGCGGCTTCTTGTCCGGCCCGGTCAGCTCGGCGGGCCACTTGGGCAGATCGTCCAGGTACTGGTAGTCGATGTCCTGCTCGACGCGGGTCAGCTTCAGCTCGCCATTGATGTAGTACTTGGCCGTGAAGCCGCCCGGCTTGCCGCTGGCGTCGAAGATCTTCAGGTCGCGCGAGGCCAAGGCGTAGGGCGTCGGGTCGCCAAAGCGGCTGATGCCGTTGTTGTCCCAGAGCACCCCGTAGTTCCGCGTCGACAGTACGAACGGGATGGCGATTGCGCGGTTGTACTGGGCCAGCTCGACGTCCTGGCCGTTGTAGTTCATCTGGCCGTTCTGGTGCTGACCCAGGCCATAGAAGCCTTCGTCCGTGCTCGGATTAAAGCGCTGGCTGATGGCGTAGAAGCCCTTGCCGTCGATGGTCAGCGGCTTGAAGTTCGAGCGCGTCTGCTCGGTCAGCAGGGTCTTGCCGGCGGCGTCCTTGAACGACACCGCGCCGGTGGCCAGGATCACCTCCGCCGTCGCCTTGCCGGCCTTCAGCACGACCTTGCCGCCGACCTGCTCGACGGTGAAGCCGCTGGTCTTCGGCGTCGCGATGACCTGCAGGCTGGGCGGAACGCTGATCGTCTCGGTCGGCGAGGCGGTGACGCGGATCGCGCGGTCGCTCATCACCTGCAGGCGGACCTTCTTGGCCGGGCCCGAGGCGGGGGTGATGACCACGCCGTCGGCGGTCTTTTCAAAGCCGCCGTCCAGGGCCAGCGCCGAGGTCGAGGCCAGGAGGGCCAGCCCGAAGGCTGAGAGGGCTAGGATACGCATGGCTGTTCCCGTCAGTAGGTGGCGAGCTTGACCCGCAGGATCTGCGAGCCGCCGGTGAAGTTGAGGCCGTAGTCGGTCTGGTCGCCGTTCCAGAGGCGGTCAAAGACCCACTGGCCGTTCTCGAAATGGCCTTCCTCGACGCGCGCCATCAGCATCGGCTTGCCGTCGTTCTTGGCGCGGCCGAACTCGACGCGGACATGGCGGCCGGTGACCAGGAACTCGTTGGGCGAGAGCTGGGCGACGAGACCGCCGCCCTCGGGGCCTTGCGGTCCGGGCGGGCGGTCCTTCAGCCACGTCCAGTCCGAGGCGCCGAACTGCCACTTGCCGTAACGCAGGCTGACGGTCCAGTCGCCCATGGTCGTGGTTTGCGCGGAGCGATCGTCAGGCTCCGCGCCGCCCCAGACCTTGCCCTCGAAGGACAGCCTGGCCCACTCGCGGGCCATCGGCGCCAACAGGCGATAGTTGGCGGCGAAGGCCTCGATCGTCGCGGCGTCCACCTTGGCCGCGCCCAGCGGATAGTTGGCGTAGCCGGTGTCGTCCATGCCGAACGGCGACCAGCCGATCCCCTGCTTGCCCAGGGTCGAGAACACATAGCGGGCATAGGCCGGATCATTGCCGGTCTCGGCGACGAACAGGGCGTTATTGGGACGCGCATAGTGCCCCAGCACCGCGTCGTACTTGACCGATTCCTTCATGTAGATGTCGGGCGCGATCAGGTCGATCGAGGGCGCGGCGGCCTGCCACACACCGATGACGTTGTCGGTCGGCCCGCCCGCTGAATAGCTCTTCGGATCGCCCGGCCTGATCGGGTCGCGCAGGGCGGCGTTGACGTACATCGGCAGCGGATAGACGGCCTTGCCAGCGGCCGCGACCTGGTCGACGAAGCGGCCGATGTGCCAGGCGTGGAAGAACTCGTCGGCGTCCTTGCCGAAGGCCTGGGACCAGGTTCCGGGCTTGGCGCCGAGCGCCTTGACCAGGGCCGCCGGCGCCGGCGCGTCGAACACCTTCTGGGCGGCCGGGCCAAAGTCGCGCACCG
The DNA here is from genome assembly GCF_056313785.1 of Caulobacter sp. DMC95. Classification (NCBI taxonomy): domain Bacteria; kingdom Pseudomonadati; phylum Pseudomonadota; class Alphaproteobacteria; order Caulobacterales; family Caulobacteraceae; genus Caulobacter; species Caulobacter sp. DMC95. The sequence continues at coordinate 311,713 of NZ_JBQUZP010000005.1, forward strand.
AGCCATAGGTGCCGGTCTCGTTCTCCACCTGGACCATGATCACGGTCTTCTGCGCCGCGTCCTTAGCCTTCAGATGAGTCATCAGGGCGACAAACGCCTTGCGGTCGGCGTCGAGCGTCGACTTGGCCAGCGGCGACATCGAATACGAGCGCTCGCCGGTCTCCTTCTTGAGGCGCGGGAAGCGCTTGTCGTCCAGCTTGACCCACTCAGGCGCATAGGACGGCGAGGAGTTCTTCCACGTGCCGAACCACAGCAGCACCAGCCGCACCTTGCGCTCGCGGGCCTGGGCGAGCAGCAGGTCGAGATAGGAGAAGTCGAACTGGCCCTCGACCGGCTCGATCTGCTCCCAGGCGATCGGCACCTGGACGGTGTTGGCGCCGATCTTCTCGATCACAGGCCAGACCTTGGGCATCTGCGAGGGCCAGGCGCTGGAATTGTTGACCTGGGCGCCCAGCATCAGGAAGGGCGCGCCGTCCACCAGAAGGGCGTGGCGGCCGTCCTTGCTGACCAGCTTGGGCATCGGCCGCTCGGCGTCGGCGGCGACCGCGCCGCCCGCCAGGAAAAGGCTCAGCGCGACGGCTGTCGCGAAGCGTGAAATCCCCATCGCCTCCTCCACTCACGGCGCGCTCTACTTGGTAGCGCTACCAGCTCTTGATGGACGATCGCCGGGCTCTGACGCGTCGGCAAGTCCGGGTTTCGTCACCAGTCAAAAAAATCCGCGCACCGTCGCAGGTGACGATGCGCGGGTCAGGACATCGCGCGGCCTCGGGGAGAGGCGCCGCGCGAGGCGCGCGAAGGCCGGTGAGCCCTTCCTCGCGCCGCCGAACCGGTAAATGGCCCCGGTGCGGCAAGACAAACTATAATCATATAATTCATACCAGCAAGCGGATTTGATAGCGTTGTCACGCCAGTTCAGAGCGGTGGCGCCTTGCAGAAGCGGTCGATGAAGGCCGCATGGGTCGGCAGCGCCTCGGCGGCCTGTCGCACGGCTTCACGACGCCGACGCATGCCGTCCGACAGCTCGGCCAGCGGGATCGCATCGGCGCGCGGATCATGCGCCTCAGGCACGATGTCCTGTCCCAGATAGATCGCCAGCCAGCTGGGCTCGAGAAAAGAGTCCTGCGTCTTTAGCAGCGCCTCGCCCGTGCGCCGGAACCGCTGCAGCTGCTCCTTCAGGGCGTCCGGCGGATCGATGCTGCGGACGTGTCGCCAGAACGGCGTGTCGTCACGCTGGGCGGTCACATAGTGCAGCACGATGAAGTCGCGGATGTGCTCGATCTCGGCGGCGCTGACGGCGTTGAACGCCTCCGAACGCCGGGGGTCGAAATCGCGGTCAGGGAAGTACTCGATCAGGCGGCCGATGGCGTTCTGGATCAGGTGGATGCTGGTGCTTTCCAGCGGCTCGATGAAGCCCGAGGACAGCCCGACCGCCACGACGTTGCGGTTCCAGATCTTGCGCCGGCGGCCGGTGACAAAGCGCAGGGGGCGGGGCGCATCCAGCGCCTTGCCGTCCAGCTTCGTGAGCAGGGTCGTCGCCGCCTCGTCCTCGGAGATGAAGGCGTCGCAGAACACATAGCCGTTGCCGGTGCGATGCTGCAGCGGAATGCGCCAGCGCCAGCCGGCCGCGTCGGCGCTGGCGGTCGTATAGGGCGTCAGGTCCCCGACCCGCGCGCACGGAACCGCCAGGGCCCGGTTGACCGGCAGCCAGTGCGACCAGTCCTCATAACCGGTCTTGAGCGCCTCCTCGATCAGCAACCCCCGGAAGCCCGAGCAGTCGATAAAGAGATCGCCCTCGATACGGCGACCGTCCTCCAGCACCACCGCCTCGACGAAGCCGTCGGCGCCGCGCAGGTCGACCTTGGCGACCTTGCCCTCGGTGCGCGTGACGCCCCGCGCCTCTACGTAGCCGCGCAGGTAGCGGGCGTAGAGACCGGCGTCGAACTGGAAGGCGTAGGCATAGTTCGAATAGACCGAGCGGGGATCGGGAACCGGGGGCCGAAAGCGGTTCAGCGCGGCCATCTGGGTGGTCAGAGAATAGGCCTCGTGGCTGGCCGGATCGCCCGCCGCCCGCAGCCGCCGCCAGTGATGGTGCGGCGAAAGTCCGTCGATATTCGGACCGTAGTCGCCAAAGCCGTGGAACCAGCGCGAGCCCGGAACCCGCCAGTCTTCGAAGGCGATGCCCAGCTTGAACGTCGCCTGGGTGGCCTTGATGAAGTCGATCTCGTCGATGCCGAGCACGGCGTTGAAGTTGCGGATCGGCGGGATCGTCGCCTCCCCCACCCCCACCGTGCCGATGGCTTCGGACTCGACCAGCTCGACCGAGGCGGGCTGATGCTCAAGCAAACGCGCCAGCGCGGCCGCCGTCATCCAGCCGGCCGTGCCGCCGCCGACGATCACCACCTTGCGCAAGCGCCTGTCGTTCATTCTCGACCGCCTGACGTGTCATCCCGGCCGGACCCCGGCCTTGAGCCGGGGGCAGAGCCGGGACCCAGGGGTGAAGGAACGCCGTGCGCGCCGCCCCTGGGTCCCGGATCGCGCAAGCGCGTCCGGGATGACAAGGGTTAGAACGTGTAGCGGATCTGGGCGTTGAAGCGACGGCCGGTGACGAACCAGGCGCGGCCCTTCATGCCGATGTTCTGCTGCATCAGCTGCTTGTAGGTGCTGTCGGTCAGGTTCTGGGCCTCGACCCCCAGGGTGATCTTGGGGGTGACCTTGTAGAACAGCGATCCGTCCAGCTGGCCGTAGTCATCCGCCCAGGTCGGCAGGGCCCAACGTTGGTCATAACCGTTGGTGGCCTTGTTGAAGCCGTTGCCGCCATTGGTGCCGTTGACGTTCACCGCCTGCAGGTACTTGGAGCGCCAGTTGTACGCCAGGCGCGCCGAGACCTTACCCTTCTCGTACATCAGGGCGAGATTGTAGCTGTTCTTCGACAGGTAGGTCAGCGGCAGGGTGCTGAACGTCGAGCCGTCCGTATCGACGCCGAACGTGTTCTGCACGTAGGTCGTCAGCTGGCTGGTCGTGGCGTTCTGCGGGTTGCCGTACAGCGTCTGGTCGCTGTCGACATAGGTGTAGTTGGCCTGCACGCCGAAGCCGCTCAGCCAACCCGGCAGGAAGTCGAAGAACTGGCTGTAGGCGATCTCGAAGCCCTTGGCCGTGCCCTTGGCGCCGTTGACCGGGGCCGTCGTGGCGAACTGGTAGACCGTCCCGTTCGTGGCCGCATAGGGCACGTTGTAGAGGGCGTTGGTCACGACGTCCTTGAGGTCCTTGTAGAAGACCGCAGCCGTGAGTGAGCCGGTGGGGGCGAAGTACCACTCCAACGTGGCGTCATACTGGTTCGACTGGGTCGGCTTCAGGTACGGGTTGCCCGAGCCGTTGCCCGTCAGGTCGGCCACGGCGTTGGGACCTGAGCCGCTGATGCCGACGCTCAGAGTCGTATAGGCCTGCAACTGGCTATAGTCCGGACGCGCGATCGCCTTGGCCGCCGCAAAGCGGGCCTGCAGCGTGTCGGTGAACTTCACGCGCAGGTTCAGGCTAGGCAGAACGTTGGTGTAGTCGTTGTGGTACGTGCCCTCAGTCGTAGTGGCCGTGAAGATCGGGATCTTGCCGGCCGGGATGCTGGGATCCACCGCCGGGGTGGCCGCGCCGACGAACGAGCCGATCGCCTCCGAGCGGGTCTTCACCACGCGGACGCCGATATTGCCGTCGACCGGATACTTCGCTTGGTCCCAGCCGAAGCGCAGCATGGCGTAGCCGGTGTAGGTGTTTTCCGACTGCTCGTTGATCGCGCCCGGCCCGAAGGTCGCCGGCGACCAGGTGTAGCCCTGGTCGTAGATGCTGTTCTGGGCGCGGAACTTGTGCAGCGTCTGGTAGCTGGCCGGCCAGCCCGTCGCCAGCTCGAGAGCCGGGAACACCACCGCCGACGGCAGCGACGCGCCGCCGTTGAAGAAGTTCGGGAAGTTGTAGGTTGTGGTCGGCGCCTTGTAGGTCCCCACCGAGGCCAGGCTGTTCATGTACCAGCCCAGCATCCAGGTCTGGCTGACGGCCTGCCAGTTGTAGGGCGTGTTCTTGTTCAGCGCCGAGCGGTCGGTGTAGCGGGCGCCAAAGCGCAGCGACTTCAGCACGTCGCTGTCAAAGGCGTATTCGACGTCGCCCCGCCAGGCCCACTCCTTGCCGACGCTTTCGTCGAAGTGGTCCATGGTGAACGCCCAGTAGTAGTTGTTGGGGTTCGTCATGAAGGCTTGGTCGACCCCGATGGTCGGCAGCGAGCCGGTCAGGTCGATGGTCTGCGACGGGATCAAGAGGCCGGTGGCGACCGTCGAGTCGAAGCCCTTGGTCGTGCCGCGCACATATTGCACGTCGGTCTTGATGGTCAGCTTGTCGTCGGGCGTGAACTGCGCCGACCAGGCGAAGTCGGTGGTAACCGACTTGCGGGTGGCGGTGCGGACGTCGTCGTTGAACGGCATGCCGCCGTCCGCCGGATCCGACAGCACGCCCGAGGTCAGGACGCCCTTGTCGTCATACTTGCCGTTAGTGACGACGACGTTCCCGGGGTTGCCGATCTGGGAGAAGATCGCGAACTCGCCCCAGTCCATCTTGTAATCGCTGCGGAAGCCCGTGAGGCTGGTCTGGAACTTGTCGTTCGGCTTCCACTGCAGGGCGCCGTAGAGGCCCAGGCGGCGGCGGTCGAAGTCCAGCGTGCGCCACTGCAGGCCGTTGGGCAGCCAAACGGTCTTGCCGGTGGTGTTCCAGGTGTTGGTGGCATCCTGCGTCGAGGGCAGGTGCGGGAAATAGGCTTCCTGCTGGATCGCGTCGGTGCGGGTGTGGCTCTCCGAATAGGCCACGTCGAACAGAGCGCCGAACTGGCCCATGCTGGTGTCCCAGCGGTTGGACAGGAGCAGCGAGCCCGACGGCTTGGCCTTGCCCTTCGACAGCTCGCCATAGCCCAGCGAGGCCGAGGCTCCGACCTTCAGGCCCGGGAAGTTGAACGGCATCTGGGTGCGCAGGTTCACCAGGCCGCCGATGGCGCCTTCGATCTGCTCGGCCGAGGGGTTCTTGTAGATGTCGACGCCGGCCATCAGCTCGGGCGGCACGTCCTCGAACGACAGCGCCCGGCCGCCGTTGGCGGTGAAGCTGTCACGGCCGTTCAGCTCCGAACGGACATAGGTCAGGCCGCGGATGTTGACGCCCGAGCCCTCGACCGAGAAGTGCTCGGGATCGCCGCGCGACATGGTGTGGTCGATCGTGACGCCGACGACGCGCTGCAGCGCCTCGGTGACCGAGCGGTCGGGCAGCTTGCCGATGTCGTCGGCGCTGATGCCGTCGATGATTTCCGAGGCGTTCTGCTTGATCTTCTGGGCCGACTGGATGGCCGCCCGTTGGCCGGTCACGACCACCGCCTCGACCGATGTGTCGTCCTGCGCCTTCTGCTGCGCGAACACCGCAGTCGGCGCGGCGAGGCACAGCACCAGCGCGGACGCGCCGGTCAGCATGAGTTTCCGATGTGTCGAATCAAGGCGCTGCATGGCCGTTCCCTTCCCCCTGTCAGGAGCCGCCCCGGTCCGTTCTTGGGTGACCGGTGGCGCGCGGCCCTGCGCCGCTGCTCGATGCGGGCAAGCTATAATCGTATAATTGATACCTTCAAGCCGAATTTGATAGCGCTATCATTTCGGGGGCCGTTCCGCGTCGTTTTTGCCACGTCCGGGTGGTGACACCGGTCGCTTTGGAGTGATGGGAAGTTCTTCAGGGCCGCTCACTCCAGCAGCGGCTCCGATTGCTGGCCTCAATATTATATTATAAACGAGCGCCGACGGACTTCCCGCTTGGCGCTTTTGGTTGGGCCGTGAGACTGGAATCGGCCTGATGGACCAGAACATCGTGATCGTCGGAGACTGGGGCGGCTCGCGCCTGCGCCTCTGGCTGCGCCAGGGCAAGAGCGTGATCCATCGCCGCGATGGCCCCGGCGTGACGGCGCTGACCGACAGCCCGGAGAAGACCTTTCTGGAACTGGTGGGCGACTGGCGCGAGGCGCGGCCCGCTCACGCCATCCTGTGCGGCATGGTCGGATCCCGGATGGGGTGGATCGAGGCTCCCTACGCGCCCTGCCCCGCCACAGCGGCCGAAGTCGCCGCCCGCACCGTCGCCTTCGAGGTCGAGGGCTTGCCGGTGCGGATCGTTCCGGGCCTGTCCTGCGTCAACCCGCTGGGCGGACCCGACGTGATGCGCGGTGAGGAGACGCAAGTGTTCGGCGCCCTGTCCCTGGACGCAGGCCTGCGGTCGGGCCGCCACCTGCTGGTGCTGCCGGGCACGCACAACAAGTGGGTGGTGGTCGAGGACGGCCGGATCGCCACCTTCCTGACCGCGCCGATCGGCGAGACCTTCGCCCTGCTCAAGGCCCACTCCACGCTGGGCGCGGGCGGCGGAAGCCTGGCCGAAGGCTCGACCTCGGGCTTTGCGCGAGGCCTCTCCCGCATCGCCGAGCACGGCGCGCATCGCCTGACCCACCTGATGTTCGAAACCCGCGCCCGCCAGCTTGTGGAGGCGATGTCGCCCGCCGACGCCATGGGCTTCCTGTCGGGCCTGCTGATCGGCGCCGACGTCGCCGCCGCCCGGGACTGGTTCGGCCCTATGCCCGCCGCGACCGTGATCGGCGACGGCGGCCTTGCGACACTCTATGTCGAGGCCCTGGCCGCCGCCGGGGTCAAGGCGTCGGTCGTCGACGGCGACGCCGCCGTTCTAGCTGGCCTTTCGACGATCACCCGACACCAGGACGCCTCGACATGAGCGCATCGCCCCTGCCCCCCATCGTCGCCATCCTGCGCGGGGTGCGCCCCGACGAGGTGGTCGAGATCGCCGCCGCCCTGGTCGGCGCGGGCGTCGGCGCGATCGAGGTCCCGCTCAACTCGCCCGATCCGCTGGAGAGCATCCGCCGGCTGTGCGACGCCTTCGGCGACCAGGCCCTGTGCGGCGCGGGCACCGTGCTGACGACGGATGCGGTCGAGGCGGTGGCCCAGGCGGGCGGCAAGCTGATCGTGACCCCGAACACCGATCCCGCCGTGATCGCCCATGCGGTGGCCCTGGGCCTGACGGTCATGCCGGGCTTCGCCACGCCCACCGAGGCGTTCGCCGCCATCCGGGCCGGGGCCCGCGCCCTGAAGCTGTTCCCGGCCGGAACCTTCGGGCCCGGGCACCTCAAGGCGATCAAGGACGTCCTGCCGCGCGACGTGGCCGTATACGCCGTGGGCGGGGTCGGCGCGGGGAATCTCGATGCTTGGCGCGCGGTGGGCGTCGACGGGATCGGCGTCGGCGGCGAGCTCTATCGTCCGGGCGACGACGCCGCCGATGTGGCTGAGCGCGCCGCGCGTCTGGTGGCCGCCTGGCATGCTTGAGGTGTTTTCATGGGGAGAGCCGCCCATGGGGCCGAACATGCTTGCCGAACGCCACGGTCGCGGCTGTATTCATCCCAACCGTCCCGTTGCGGACGGAGCAAACCAAGGTACACAGCGGCGAGCGCCCTTTCGCCTCGCCGTCGCAGGAAAGAAGAGCCGTAGATGCGCACTCAGCCCGGCCTGAGTTTGACCTATGGCCTGGTCGAGCAGCTCGGACAGGCCATCGTGACCGGCGAGTACGCCAATGGCGGCTTTCCCACCGAGGGAGAGCTGTCCAAACAGTTCGGCGCCAGCCGCACGGTGACGCGCGAGGCGGTGAAGATGCTCACCGCCAAGGGCCTGCTCAGCGCCCGTCCCCGGCACGGCACCGTCGTCGAGCCCGAGGCCGAGTGGAACATGCTCGATCCCGATGTTCTGCGCTGGCTGCTGGAGCGCAAGTTCTCGCTGCGCCTGCTGGCCGACTTCACCGAAATGCGGATGGGCATCGAGCCGACCGCCGCCGCCCTGGCCGCCCGGCACGCCGACGAGGCGGGGCTGGAGGAGATCCGCAAGGGCCTGCGCCGGATGAAGGCCGCCGCCGAGGGCGAGGACGACCCGCTGTCGGCCGACATCGCCTTCCACATCGCGATCCTGAACGCGACCAAGAACCCGTTCTATCGCGAGCTGCACGAGCTGGTGAACACCGCCCTGCGCATCTCGATCCGCTTCACCAACCGCATCAAGGGCCGCACGGCCTCGATCCCGTCGCACGAGGACGTCTACAACGCCATTGCGGCGCGGGACGCCGAGCGCGCTGCGGCGGTGATGCGCCAGATCATTGTCGATGTTCTGGAGCTTATCAGGGCCGCCTCCCCCTCCACCGAAAGCGAAGCGGCGCGCCGAGAAGCTTAGAGCCGGGCGCCGGCAGCGCTTGAAGCGCGCACAAAGCGATCGCCAAAAGGTTCTAAAGCCAAGGTTTAATGTTGCGGCGCCTTGCCGAAGTGGGCCGTTCGCATAAAGTTCTCACGATGGCTAAGGGCGAGCACATCCTTTCGGATCAGGCCGAGGGCCTCCATCGCCTCACAGAGCGTGAGCGCGAATGCCTTCGCCTCGTTGATCGCCACATGAGCTCCAAGGAAATCGCGCGCGAGCTTGGCCTCTCCAAGCACACCGTGGACTGGCACCTGGACAAGGCCCGCCGGCGCCTCGGCGCGCTCGACCGTTATGACGCGGCGCGGCGCGTGTTCGACCGAACCCATCAGGGGCCTCCCCCCCCTCCGATCGCGTCGGGGTCCGACCCGGCGCGGCTAGGCGAGGAGACTTCCGCACGCTCTGCTCGGGGCGTTGAGGAAGGAGACACCCGTGAACGCGTCGACCCCGCATTCGGAACTGACCCCCTATCAGAAGGACGCCATTGGCAAGGCGACCCATCTGCGACGGGAGGTAGCCAGCTTCCACCAGGATTGGCCACGGCTGAACTCGGCGGATCTTCTGCCGCCCATCACCTGGAGCGAACTGGAGCGCCAGCTATCCAGCCTGGCGGCGACGGCGACTGGCGCGGCGATGGTTCACGACCTGGTCTCGGCCACCCGCAAGCACGCCACGTTCAAGCCCAGCGAGTTGGTGATGCGGGAGATTCTTTGCATCGCCAGCGCGGTGATGGACGAGACGTTTCCGCCGGACTTGTCCTGCTCGGACTTGGAACCGGACGGCCAAACCACCTGAGCCTTCCTCTGCGACTGGCCTTCATCGCGACCGTGATGATCGTGACCGCCTTGGCGTTTGGTTCGATCCTGGCAGGGCTCCACGCACTCGAAGGTTTGTTCTCCTAGCCCCCCCAGGAGCCCAACTCCCCCCATGAACCGTTGCAACGCGCCGCACCGATCGGCGTGAGGAGACCACGCATGCTCAAGGAACGTCGTCTGGCGGCTGAGACGGTCGCCGAAGCCCTGTTCGCCGCAGAAAAGGCCATCGACGCGGCCATCACCCAGACCGCCGCCCTGGCGGGCCTGATGCCGGCCAGCCGCCAGTCCGCCAACCTGTCGGCCATGGTCGGCCAGGAGGCGCTGATGGGCGCGATCGAAACGATGCAGGCCCTGGCCTTGGCCCGCCAGAACATCGTCGCCACGCACAAGCAGCTGTCGATCGCCCAGCGCGACATCGGCCTGGGCGCCATCGCCTTCGGCACCGGCGGCGAGAAACCTAAGCCGCCCACATCCGGTCGTCTGACCGTGGTCGACGCGGCCTGAACCCGTCAACGCCCTCCAAGGCGATCGGAGGGGAGTTGCAATTCCGGCCGCAGGGTTCAACCTGCCGGCGATGATCTTTGGCGCGCTCTACCAATGGGCCAACCTCCTGGCTCTTCTGCTGGCGACCGCCGTCGCCCTCTGGCGCGGACGTTGGCCCGAGCGGACCGCCGCCGTGGCGATGATCATCGCCTGGATCGCCAGCACGGTGCTGCACAACGCCGATCAGCGTCTGGGTCCCCAGGCTATGATCATGGCGATCGACATCGCGCTATTCCTGGTGCTGCTCGTCATCGCGCTGAGATCGAACCGCTGGTGGCCGATGTGGGCCTGCGCATTTCACGGACTGTCGGTGGTCCTGGCCCTGGCGATGCTCGCCGATCCGCGCATCTGGAGCCGCGCCGGCTTCATCGCCAGCGGCCTGTTCAGCTACCTGACGATGCTGGCGCTTTTCCTCGGCGCGGTCGGCCAGAAGCGGCCTGGCCAGCCGCCAACGCGTGACGCCGCGTCACGGCTGACATAGCCGTCTGCGCCTGTTTTCCTCCCGCCAACCAAGAGGAGGAACTGATGGGCGAAGCCTATATCGTGGCGGCCGCGCGCACGGCCGGGGGACGCAAGGGCGGACGGGTCAGCGGCTGGCATCCGGCCGATCTGGCGGGCGAGGTGCTGAACGCCCTGGTCGACCGCAGCGGCGCCGATCCGGCCCTGATCGACGACGTGATCATGGGCTGCGTGGGCCAGGTGGGCGAGCAGGCCATCAACATCGCCCGCAACGCGGTGCTGGCCTCCAAGCTGCCCGAGAGCGTGCCGGCCACCTCGGTCGACCGCCAGTGCGGCTCGTCGCAGCAGTCGATCCACTTCGCCGCCGCCACCGTGATGTCGGGCGCGATGGACATCGTCATCGCCGCCGGCGTCGAGAGCATGAGCCGCGTGCCGATGGGCCTGTCCTCGGCCCTGCCCTACAAGAACGGCTTCGGGACCTACAAGAGCCCGCGCATGGAAGAGCGCTATCCGGGGATCAACTTCAGCCAGTTCGCCGGCGCCGAGATGCTGGCCAAGAAGTACGACCTGTCGCGCGAGCAACTGGACGCCTTCGCCCTGACCAGCCACCAGCGCGCCATGGCCGCCACCAAGGGCGGCAAATTCGCCGCCGAGATCGTGCCGATCCAGGTGACCCTGGCCGACGGTTCGGTCGAGACCCACGACGCCGACGAGGGCATCCGCTGGGACGCCACCATGGAGTCGATCGGCGGCGTGAAGCTGCTGAGCGAGGACGGTCGCCTCACCGCCGCCACCTCCAGCCAGATCTGTGACGGCGCGGCCGGCGTGATGATCGTCAACGAACGCGGCCTCAAGGCCCTGGGCGTCCAGCCCCTGGCCCGCATCCACCACATGACCGTCATCGGCCATGACCCGGTGATCATGCTGGAGGCCCCAATCCCCGCCACCCAGAAGGCGCTGGAACGGGCCGGCATGAAGATCGACGACATCGATCTCTACGAGGTCAACGAAGCCTTCGCCTCGGTGCCGACCGCCTGGCTGCAGGTCACCGGCGGCGATCCGGACAAGCTGAACGTCAACGGCGGCGCCATCGCCTTGGGTCACCCGCTGGGCGGTTCGGGCGCCAAGCTGATGACGACGCTGGTCCACGCCCTGAAGGACCGCGGCGCGCGCTATGGCCTGCAGACCATGTGCGAAGGCGGCGGCCTGGCGAACGTGACGATCGTCGAGCGGCTTTAAGGTCTCAAATCCATCCGACCTCCCCGGCGAATGCCGGGGTCCAGATCGCGTCCAGAGCATAGCGGGCGGGGCAGGATCGCTTGTCGCGACCACCCCAGCCGCTCCGGATGAATCTGGATCCCGGCATTCGCCGGGAAGGTCGGGATTTCGAAGCTGGAGAAGCCCCCATGATCACCCTCTGGCACTGTCGTGACGCACGCTCCTTCCGCCCGCTCTGGGCGCTGGAGGAGCTGGATCTGCCTTATGACCTGAAACTCCTGCCCTTTCCGCCGCGATTTCTGGCCCGGGAGTATCTGGACGAAAACCCGCTGGGCACGATCCCGCTGCTGGTCGACGGCGACACGCGGATGACCGAGTCGTCGGCGATGATCGAGTACCTGTCGATGCGCCGCGGCGGCGGGCGTCTGTCGGTGCGGCCCGAAGAGCCCGGCTACGGCGCCTATTTGAACGGCCTGCTGTTCGGTGAAGCCACCCTGACCTTCCCGCAGACCCTGGTGCTGCGCTACACGCGGCTGGAGCCTGAAGAGCGCCGCCAGCCGCAGGTCGCCAGCGACTACGCCCGCTGGTTCCTGGCGCGACTGCGGGGGCTTGAGGCGATCCTGGAACGCTCGGCCTTCGTGGCCGCAGACCGCTTCACCGGCGCCGACATCTCGGTGGCCTACGCGCTGTTGCTTGCCCAGTCGCTTAAGCTCGACGGTGACTTCCCGCCGGCCGTCGCCGCCTACTGGGCGCGGATGCGAGAGCGTCCCGCCTTCCTGCGCGCCCAGGCCGCTCAGCAGGACGCTTTGCCCAGCCTGTAGCCCAGCTTTATCGTCTTACGGCAAATTAACTGAGCGCCACGGGCATTGTCGGCTAGAAGGCCCCCGGGCTTCCAACTTGGGCTGGGGATATGGTCGTGTTGCACGGGATCAACGGGCGTCGCCCCCGTTTGAGCGGGCTGGTGTTGGTTCTGGGCGTGAGCGCAATCGCTCTGGCCGGCTGCGGAGACAAGAAGGCTAAGGCTCCGAAGTCCGCGCCGTCGGCCTCGGCCACCGTCAGCGTCATCGTCGTCGCCAGCCAGCCGATCGCCCGCGAGATCAATGCCACAGGCACGATCTCGCCCTGGGAAGAGGTGCCGGTCGGCGCCGAGACCGGCGGCCTCACCGCCCTCTCGGTCAACGCTGAGGAAGGCCAGGTCGTCCAGGCCGGCCAGGTTCTGGTCAAGCTGAACGACACCCTGATCAGCGCCCAACTGCGCCAGCAGGAGGCCGCGGTCGCCAGCGCCAAGGCGACGCTGGCCGAAGCCAACGCCGTGCTGAACCGAGCCCGGGAGCTGCAGGCAAAGGGCTATCTGTCGCAAGCCGGCCTCGACACCGCCACCACCCGGCAGGCCACCGCCGCCGCCAACCTCGCCGCCGCCGAAGCGGGCCGGGGCGAGACCGCCGCGCGGGTGGCCCAGACAGCGATCCGCGCCCCGGTCAGCGGCCTGATCAGCCGTCGCAGCGTCACCAAGGGCCAGATCGTCAGCGCCGGCTCGGAACTGTTCCGCATCGTCCGCGACAGCCGCCTGGAGCTGGACGCTGAGATCCCTGAGACCGACCTGGCCGCCGTCAAGGCCGGCATGCCTGCGCGCGTCTATTCCGACAAGGTCGGCGAGATGACCGGCAGGGTGCGTCTGGTCACTTCAGAGGTCAATCCCACCAGCCGTCTGGGCACGGCGCGCATCTCGCTGAGCGCCATGGGCGGCTTCCGCCCGGGCATGTTCGCCCGCGCCACGATCGACGCCGGCGACCAGCCGGCCCTGGTCGTGCCCAGCGAGTCGGTGCTCTACCGCGAGAACCGGCCCGGTGTGTTCGTGGTCGACGTGGCCAGGAAGGTTCATTTCCGCCGCATCACCATCCTGGCCACGACCCGCGACCGCATCGCCGCCGCCGGCCTGACCGCCGGCGAGCGCGTGGTGGTCGAGGGCGCAGGCTTCCTGGGCGAAGGCGATCTGGTCCGCGTCAGCGGCGAGAAGACGCTTCCGCCCGCCACGACCGCCCGCTGAGGACGGGCCCGATGCGCAACATCTCCTCCTGGTCGATCAAGAACCCGATCCCCGTCATCCTGCTGTTCCTGCTGCTGACCATCGCGGGTCTGGCGGGGTTCCGCAGCATGCGGATCAACAACCAGCCCGACGTCGATTTCCCGTTCGTCGTCGTCACGGCCGTGCGCCCCGGCGCCGCGCCCAGCGAACTGGAAACCCAGGTCACCCGCCTGATCGAGGATTCGATCGCGGGCCTCGGCCAGGTGCGCCATATCAACTCCACCATCGTCGACGGCGCCTCGACCACCTTCATCGAGTTCGAGCTGGGGGTGGACCACGAACAGGTCACCAACGACGTCCGCAACGCCATGTCCAACCTGCGGGGCGCCCTGCCCCAGGACATGCAGGAGCCGATCGTCAACCGGATCGACGTCACCGGCGGCGGCCTGATCACCTATGTGGTCAAGGCGCCCACCATGACGCCCGAGCAGCGAAGCTGGTTCGTCGACAACGCGGTCAGCCGCACCCTGCTGGCCATCAAGGGCGTGCGGCAGGTCAATCGCCAGGGGGGCGTCGATCGCGAGATCGAGGTCGCCCTGGATCCAGACCGCCTGGCCGCGCGCGGCGTCACCGCCGCCGCCGTCAGCCAGGCGCTGGTCTCGTCCAACGCCGACCTGCCCGGCGGCCGAGTGACGGTGTCGGGCTCCGAGCGCGCCATCCGCACCCTGGGCGCGGCCGGCTCGATCGAACAACTGCGCGAGACCCGCGTGCCCCTGTCGTCGGGCGGCACGGTGCGCCTGGCGGATCTGGGCACGATCACCGACCACTGGGCCGAGCCCCGCTCGCGCGCGCGCTTCGACGGTCAGGAGGTCGTGACCTTCAACATGGTCCGCGGCCGCGGCGCGTCCGAGGTGCAGACCGCCCAGAAGGTCCGCAAGGCGATCGAGAAGCTCGACGCGGCGCGTCCCGAGCTCGAGATCAAGGAAATCACCTCGAGCGTAAAATACATCGAGGAGAGCTATATCGCCTCGATGGAGGCCCTGATCGTCGGCGCGATCCTGGCCGTGCTGGTGGTGCTGCTGTTCCTGCGCGACTGGCGCGCCACCCTGGTGGCGGCGGTCGCCATTCCGATGTCGCTGTTCCCGACCTTTGCGGTCATGGCCCCGATGGGCCAGTCGCTGAACGGCATCACCCTGCTGGCCCTGTCGCTGACCGTCGGCATCCTGGTGGACGACGCGATCGTCGAGATCGAGAACATCGTCCGCCACATGCGCGGCGGCAAAAGCCCCTATGCGGCGGCGATGGAGGCGGCTGACGAGATCGGCCTGGCCGTGGTGGCCACCACCTTCACCATCGTGGCGGTGTTCGCGCCGGTGGGCTTCATGCCCGGCATCATCGGCAAGTTCTTCCAGGCCTTCGCCCTGGCGGCCTGTGTCTCGGTGCTGTTCTCACTGGTGGTCGCCCGCCTGCTGACGCCGCTGATGGGCGCCTACATGCTCAAGGCCGACGCCAAGCATGAGGACAAGGACCCGCCGTGGATGGGCCCCTACCTCAAGAGTCTGGACTGGGGCCTGAACAATCGCTGGAAAGTCCTGTGGATGGGCGTGCCGATGTTCGGCCTGTCGATCTACCTGGCCACCCTCTTGCCGTTCGAGTTCCAGCCGCAGGTCGATCGCGGCCGGGCCGAGTTCTCGATCGAGCTGCCGCCCGGCGCCACGCTGGATGAGACCGACGCCATCGTGCAGCGCGTCACCCGCGATCTGCGCGCCCGCAAGGAGGTCGTCAGCGTCTATGCGGCTATCGGGTCGAACAACGCCGTCAACACGGCCAGCGTCACCGCCGACCTGACCGACAAGGGTGAGCGGATCAGCCAGAAGGTGTTCAGCCGCCAGATGGTCGACCAGTTCGCCGCCATTCCCGGCGCGCGGATCGGGGCCGGCGGCAACAGCGGCGGCGGACCGTCGAACGGCGGCGTCTATACGCTGAGCCTGGTCAGCGACAACGGCCCGGCGCTGGAGGCGGCGGCCCGCAAGGTCGAGGCCGAGATGCGCTCGGTCCCGGGCCTGGCCCACGTGGTCAACACCGCCGCCATCGCCCGCCCCGAGATCGTCGTCACGCCCCGGCCCGACCAAGCCGCCCGCGCCGGCGTCACGGCCGGCGCTATCTCCCAGGCCGTGCGCGTGGCCACCATCGGCGACGTCGACCAGAACCTGCCCAAGTACAATCTGGGCGACCGCCAGGTGCCGATCCGCCTGCGCCTGGACGACAGCGCCCGCGCCGACATCGCCGTGCTGCAGACCCTGAAGGTGCCCTCGCCCAACGGCCCGGTGCCGCTTAACGCGGTGGCCGACGTGCGCTTTGGCGCGGGTCCCTCGCAGATCAAGCGCCAGGACCGCGCCCGCGTCGCCACCATCACCGCCGAGCTCGACGGCATCGTGGCGGGCGAGGCCAATAACCGCGTCAAAGCCCTGGCCTCGGTCAAGAACCTGCCGCCCGGGGTTACGGAAGTGGCCGCCGGCGACGCCGAGTTCATCCAGGAGATGGTCACCGGCTTCCTGGGCGCGCTGATCACCGGCATCCTCTTGATGTACGTCGTGCTGGTGCTGCTGTTCCGCAGCTTCGCCCATCCCGTGACGATCATGGTGGCCCTGCCGCTGGCCATCGGCGGCGCGTTCGGCCTGCTGGTTCTGGCCAAGTCCAGCTTCTCGATCTCGACCCTGATCGGCATCCTGATGCTGATGGGCATCGCGGCCAAGAACTCGATCCTGCTGGTCGAGTACGCGATCATGGCGATGAAGGAACAGGGCATGGACAAGCGGACGGCGATCATCGACGCCGCCCACAAGCGCGCCCGCCCGATCCTGATGACCACCGTGGCCATGGGCGCGGGCATGCTGCCCACCGCCATCGGCCTCGGCGCCGAGGTCGAGTTCCGCGCCCCGATGGCCATCGCGGTGATCGGCGGCCTGATCACCTCCACCCTGCTGTCGCTGCTCTACATCCCGGTGGTGTTCGTGCTGATGGACGGTCTGAAGGTCCGCGCCGAGCGGCTGATGGCCCGCATCTTCGGCGGCCAGCACCACGTGGCGGCCAAGAAGCCGATCGTGGAGTAGAAGATCCGACCTCCCCGGCGAATACCGGGGCCCAGATCGAACCCACTAACGCCCTTCGCTGGCTCTCGGCGGAGGGCGTTTTCACATCCAACTCACCGAATGAAGCTGGGCCCCGGCATTCGCCGGGGAGATCGGAGATTTGCTATCACCCCCGCAGCGCCTGGGCCACGACCGGCGCCAGGCGCTCGGCGATGACGCGGGCGCCGTCCGCGTTCGGATGGATGCCGTCGCGCTGCATGTAGCGCGACACCCCGATCACGCCGGTGAAGAAGTCAGGCGCATAGAACACGCCCTGCTCGCGGGCCAGATCCGGAAAGATCGCATTGAAGCGCCGCGCATAGGCCGCGCCCAGCAAGGCCGGCGCCCGGACCCCGGCCAGCACCACCCGCACGCCGCGCGACTTCAGGTGCTGGATGATCGCCCGCAGATTAGCCTTGGCCCTGGACGGGTCGACGCCCTGCAGCAGGTCGTTGCCGCCCAGCGCCACGACGCAGACACGGGTCTCGGGGGGTATGCGATCCACGCGGGCCAGGCCGCCGCCCGTCGTGTCGCCCAGAACCCCCAGCCCACGGACCTCTACACGGGCCCCTCTCTGTTCCAACGCCGACTGCAGGCGGGCCGGCAGCGCCCGGTCGGTCGCGAGCCCCAGGCCTGCGGTGATCGAGTCGCCCAGCACCGTCACCACGGGCGCAGGGGGCGGAGCCTTGGGCTTGCGCGCAGCGGCCACCGCCGTCCCCGGCGCGGACAGGGCGAGAAGCGCCGCCAGGACGCGTCGGCGATCAGGAGCGGATAAAGGCAGGGACATCACCATGGGCAAACCGTATCGTTCTCCTTCAGAACATAATCATGGCCACGCGCGTTGAACGCAGGCTGAAGGGGAGAAGCGCTCATGCGTCGACAGGTTCGCGAAATCTTGATCATCGGCGCGGCGGCCGGCACGCTTACCGCCTGCGGCCAGAGCCCGGGCGCGCCGAACACGACGGTCGGCTACGGCCCTAATCCGACCCTGCCGGAGCCGAGCCGCAGCCTGCTGCCGACGGTCAAGATCTCCAAGGTCGTCGGCTGGACCGGCGACGCCAAGCCGCGCGCGCCGGCCGGCTTCACCGTGCAGCCCTTCGCGACAGGCCTGGACCACCCCCGCTGGCTGCTGGTCCTGCCCAACGGCGACGTGCTGGTGGCTGAAAGCAACAAGCCCGCCCGCCAGGACAAGCCCAAGGGCCTGCGCGCCTTCGCCGAGTCCACCTTGATGAAGAAGGCCGGGGCGGGCGTCCCCAGCGCCGACCGCATCAGCCTGCTGCGCGACCAGGACGGCGACGGGATCGCCGACCTCAAGACCCCGTTCCTGGTCAACCTGCACTCGCCGTTCGGCATGGCCCTGGTCGGAAACACGCTCTACGTCGCCAACGCCGACGCCATCGTCGCCTTCCCCTATGTCGAGGGCGCGACCACGATCTCGGACGGCCCCCGCAAGATCGCCGACCTGCCGGGCGGGCCGATCAACCACCACTGGACCAAGAACATCATCGCCAGCCCCGACGGGACCAAGCTCTACGCATCCGTCGGCTCCAACAGCAATGTCGGCGAGAACGGGATGGAGAACGAGGTCGACCGCGCGGCGATCCTCGAGGTCGACCTGGCGACGGGCCAAAAGCGCGTCTTCGCCTCGGGCCTGCGCAATCCCGTGGGCCTGTCGTGGAACCCGGCCAATGGCCAGCTGTGGACCTCGGTCAACGAGCGCGACGAGCTGGGCAATGATCTGGTGCCCGACTACATGACCTCGGTCCGCGACGGCGGCTTCTATGGCTGGCCCTACAGCTATTTCGGCCAGCACGTCGACAAGCGGATCAAGGACAAGGACCGCCGCCCCGACCTCGTCGAGCGCGCCATCGTTCCCGACTACGCCCTGGGCGCCCACACCGCCTCGCTGGGGCTGAGCTTCTATACCGGCGCCAGCTTCCCAGCTCGCTACAGGAACGGCGTGTTCGTCGGCCAGCACGGCTCGTGGAACCGCAACCCGCAGGCCGGCTACAAGGTGGTGTTCGTCCCCTTCGCGGGCGGCAAGCCGGCGGGCGGGGTCGAGGATTTCCTGACAGGCTTCCTCGACAAGGACGGCAAGGCGCAAGGCCGGCCGGTGGGCGTCACGGTGGATACGACCGGCGCGCTGCTGGTGGCCGATGACGTGGGGAACGTGGTCTGGCGTGTGAGCGCGGGGCAGTAGACTCACGGGGCTCCATCATCCCGCGCTTTATGCGCGGGTGGGCGACGGAATGAAGTTCTGGAATGGGTGGGGCTGTGGACCAAATCCTCCCCCTAGCGGGGGAGGTGTCGGCGAAGCCGACGGAGGGGGAAGAAGCCAGCTCGGTAGCACCTCCCCCTCCGGCCTTCGGCCTCCTCCCCCTCTGGGGGGAGGATTTTCCAAGCGTCCCCCTCGGGTCGGAAGCGGGCCCAAGCCCCTGCCCAGAAACCAGACCCCGCCCCAAAGGGAAACTTGCACAACAAGACTGACTAGCCGTACACTCCGCCCAAAATCGGAGGATCCCCCCATGAAAGTCGAACGCCTGCCGCCCGTGCGGACCTCGCTGGGGCCGACCAACCATCCCTACATGACCGGCCCTTGGACGCCGCAGCATGAGGAGGTCAACGCCTGGGACCTGGAGGTGCTGGAAGGCGCGATCCCGGCCGACCTGGACGGCGTCTATCTGCGCAACACAGAAAACCCGGTGCACGACCCGGTCGGCCGCTATCACCCGTTCGACGGCGACGGGATGATCCACCAGATCGAGTTCAAGGGCGGGCAGGCTACCTATCGCAACCGCTTCGTCCGCACCCGCTGCTTCGAGGCCGAGCAGGAAGTGAATGAGGGCCTGTGGGGCGGGCTGATGGACGGTCCTGGCGTCTCCAAGCGTCCAGGCTTTGGCGCCCACGGGTCCTTGAAGGACAGCGCCAGCACCGACATCGTCGTCCATAACGGCGAGGCGATCGCGACCTTCTACCAGTGCGGCGAGGCCTACCGGCTGGACCCGCTGACCCTGGAGAACCTGGGCGTGGCCAGCTGGGCGCCGCTGGAAGGCGTCTCGGCCCACCCGAAGGTCGACGAGGCCACCGGCGAGCTGATGTTCTTCAACTACTCCAAGGCCTGGCCCTACATGCACTATGGCGTGGTCGACGCCGACGGGAAGCGCAAGGTCTATCAGGGCGTGCCGCTGCCCGGTCCGCGCCTGCCGCACGACATGGCGTTCTCGTCCAAATACGCGATCCTCAACGACCTGCCGGTGTTCTGGGACCAGGAGCTGATGGCCCGCGACATCCATGCGGTGCGCCTGCACAAGGGCGTCCCCAGCCGCTTTGCGCTGGTGCCGCGCGAGGGCGGCGAGCCCCGCTGGTTCGAGGCTGAGCCGACCTATGTGCTGCACTGGCTGAATGCGTACGAAGACGGCGACGAGGTGGTGCTGGACGGCTACTTCCAGGAAAAGCCGATCCCGCGCCCGCTTGAGGGCGCGCCCGACGGCCACGGCCACCTGATGGCCTATCTGGACGAACACAGCTTCCTGCCGAAGCTGCACCGCTGGCGCTTCAATCTGAAGACCGGCGAGACGACCGAAAAGCACCTGGACGATCGGGTGCTGGAGTTCGGCATGTTCAACCAGAAATACGCTGGCAAGCCCTATCGCTACGCCTATTCCACCACCGCCAAGCCGGGCTGGTTCCTGTTCAACGGCTTCGTCAAGCACGACCTGGAAACCGGCGAAAGCTGGTCGCTCACCCTGCCCGAGGGCCGCTACGCCAGCGAGGCGCCGTTCGCGCCCAAGGTCGGCGCGGTCGACGAGGACGACGGCTATCTGGTCAGCTTCATCATCGACGAAAACAAGGGGACCTCCGAGTGCCTGATCGTCGACGCCAAGCGCTTCGAGGTCGTCTGCCGCATCGCCCTGCCCCACAAGCTGAGCAGCGGCACCCACAGCGTCTGGGCGGGTCGCGAGATGCTGCGGGGGTGACAGAACGGCGCCGACCGTAGCAGTCTCCCCGAACGGTCACGCTCGGGGAGAAGCGCGCGATGTGGGTCAATGTCCTTGTGATGGCGCTGCAGGCGGCGACGCTGGCCACGCCTGTCAAGAACATCCCGCCGCCGCTGACCAACGGCGTCTACGTCTCCGACACCTGCGAGGGCGAGAGCTGCTCGCTGTGGGGCAAGATGCAGTGGATGCGCAAGGCGTCGATCTATGATCGCCCCGCGCCCAATGCGCGCCGCATTGGCGCGTTGAAGGCCGGCGAATGGGCCGAGGGCGTTGATCTGCAGGTCCACCGCGTCGCCGTGCGGGGCGTCGTCATCGACCCGCAGACCCAGAGCGCCGTCCTGGCCAAGGGCGACGTCGTCTACAACATCCACTATGACGGCGAGGGCTTCAGCACGCTGTGGCGATCGGGGCAGTCTGTCGAATGGGCCGACCCAACTTTTGAACCGGGTTACGCCCTCATCGCCTGGGACCCGAAGCCGCCCGGCGCGCCCGCGACCGTCAACTGGGTCAAGGTCAAGCGCGCCTCAGGCCAGACGGGCTGGGTGCGTGACCTTGGCGCCGTCCGCTGCTCGGGCCTGCAAGACCGCGACGAGGACTGCCCGCCGCTGCCGTGAGACACCAACAGGGTTAATCGGCGATTTACCCTGTTGGGCTAGCCTTCCGTCATGCGTCGCGCTCCGCTGGCCCTGATGATCCTGGCGATCGCCGGCTCCGCCCTGGCGGGTCCGACGACCAACGCGCCCACGTCGAAATCCAAGCCCGCTCCGGCGGCCCAATCGCCGATCGCGCCGCCAAGTTTCGTGCTTCCCCCGCCGATCCCCTTGGCCGTGGGCCGCCCCGGCGGTGACGTGCAGCAGTGCAAGACCACCTGCTCCCGGACGCTCTATTTCTGCCATTCGACTGGCGACGACGACAGTTGCGGCGGCCGCTGGGCCCAGTGCAACGCCGCCTGCACGGCGACCTATTCCCCCGCGCGGTTCGGGCGGTAGGACGCAAAAGCGCCCCCTTCCCCAACGGCCGCTTGCCGCATCGGATAACGCTGATACGCTCACCTGAACAACGATAAGTCAGGAGGGTGGAATGTCCGCGAAACTTCCCAAGGCGTGCGTCATCGGCGCGGGCTGCAGCGGCTTCACCACCATCAAACGGCTCAAGGACTACGGGATCCCGTACGACTGCTTTGAGATATCCGACGAGATCGGGGGCAACTGGTACTACAAGAACCCCAACGGCCTATCGGCCTGCTACGAGAGCCTGCATATCGACACCAGCAAGTGGCGGCTGGCGTTCGAGGACTTCCCCGTGCCGAAGGACTGGCCGGACTTTCCTCATCACGCGCAGCTCTTTCAGTATTTCAAGGACTATGTCGATCACTTCGGCCTGCGTCCGACGATAACCTTCAACACCAAGGTCGAGAGCGCCAAGCGCACCGCCGACGGCCTGTGGGCGGTGACGCTGGCGAGCGGCGAGACTCGGCTATACGACGTCTTGTTCGTCTGCAACGGCCACCACTGGGACCCGCGCGTGCCGGAATATCCAGGCGAGTTCGACGGCCCGGCCTTCCACGCCCACGCCTATTGCGATCCGTTCGACCCCGTCGACATGCGCGGCAAGAACGTGGTGGTGGTCGGCATGGGCAACTCGGCCATGGACATCGCCAGCGAGCTCTCCCAACGGCCGATCGCCAAGAACCTCTGGGTCTCGGCCCGGCGCGGGGTCTGGGTGTTCCCCAAATATCTGAACGGCAAGCCCGCCGACAAATCCGCCCTGCCCGCCTGGGTGCCGCGCAAGCTGGGCGTGGCCCTGTCGCGTTCGGTGCTGAAAAAGACCATCGGCCGGATGGAGGACTACGGTCTGCCCAAGCCCGACCACGAGCCGTTGGAGGCCCACCCGTCAGTCTCGGGTGAGTTCCTGACCCGCGCCGGCTGCGGCGACATCAAGTTCAAGCCGGCGATCAAGGCGCTGGAAGGCAGATACGTGCGCTTCGCCGACGACAGCGTCGAACAGGTGGACGCCATCATCTTCGCCACCGGCTACAAGATCAGCTTCCCGTTCTTCGACGACCCGGCCCTGCTGCCCGACGCTGATCACCGCCTGCCGCTGTTCAAGCGGATGATGAAGCCGGAGATCCCCAACCTCTTCTATATGGGCTTGGCCCAGCCCCTGCCGACCCTGGTGAACTTCGCCGAACAGCAGGCCAAGCTGGCGGCGGCCTATCTGACCGGAAAGTACGCCCCGCCGCCGCCCGCCGAGATGGCCCGCATCACGGCCAAGGACGAGCATCGCCACACTGGCCATTTCTATGACTCGGCGCGGCACACCATCCAAGTCGACTTCAACGTCTATTGCGCCGACCTGAAGAAGGAGATCGCCAAGGGCGAGGCCCGAGCTCGAAGCGCGGGCGGTAAACTGCCGGTGCCGGCGCGGGCGGAGGGCCAGGTCTTGGCCGCTGAATAAGAAAGGTGTCATCCCGGAAGCGCGCAGCGCTATCCGGGACCCAGGGGCCAGCGCACTGCGGCTGCCCTGGGTCCCGGCTCTCCGCTACGCTGCGGCCGGGATGACACGCTGAAAGATGGACTCCCCCATGCCCAAGATCACCTTCGACAAGGACACCCGCGCCAAGCTGGTCGGCGGTCTCTCCGACTACCTACGGACGGAGCTTGATCTGGAGGTGAAAGGCTTCGACGCCGAGTTCCTGCTGGACTTCGTCAGCGAACGGCTGGGCCCCTACTATTACAACCAGGGCCTCCACGACGCCGCCGCCCTGTACCGCGAGAAGCTGGAGGCGATCAGCGAGGCGGTGTGGGACATCGAACAGCCGGTGAAGCCGTTGTGAGCGAAGGGGCTTGCTCGGCAAGGTGGATTGGGGCCACGATCATGACGGGGCGTCACGATCGTCCCGATCCTGAGTCGTTTTCCATGTCGAACATCGCCTATTTCCCCAAGCCCCATATCGACCAGCGACCGGGCAAGCGGGAACGCACCAAGACCGCCAATCGCCAGGCGATTCTGGACGCGGCGCGCGAGGTGTTCGGCGAACTGGGCTACGACGCCGCCACGGTGCGCGACATCATCCGCCGCACGGGCTTAGCCTCAGGCACCTTCTACAACTACTACAAGTCCAAGGAAGAGGTGTTCGACGCCTTGGCCGACGACGGCGCGCGGCGTTTCCGGCCGCTGCTGCGGGCCGAGTCCGAAAAGGCAACCGACTTTGAGTCGTTCCTGCGCGGCGCGATCCTCGCCTACTTCAACTTTGTGGCCATCGAGCAGGAGGCCTGGCGCCTGGATCGGCCGCCGGGCGAGCCGCTGCCGCACGCTCGCTCGACGCCCGAGATGGTCGCCGTTTTCGACGAGGTCCGGGAAGCTTTCGCCCGCGTGTTGGCGCGCGAGCACACGCCATCCGTTGATCTCGACTACCTGACCGCCGCCTGCATCGCCGTGGCCCGCGAGATTGGCGACAAGATGCTGGAGCGTCGTCCCGTCGACACCGAGAGCGCGGCCGACTTCGCCGTTCACCTGATCCTGGGCGGTCTTCCCGCTCTGCCGAGACTCTAGCCGCAACGACAACAAAGCCACCAACGCGTGGGGGGAAAACCATGGCATCCGACGCCGCCCAGAAGACGATCCTGAAACTGATCCTGTCCCTGCCCAGCCCTATCCTGCGGGCGATGTCCGGCGGCGGGGTCGTCTACAAGGGCGGGCGCACCCTGGACCCGCGCTTCCAGTTCTTCGCCAACGCGGCCAAGAAGCTGCCGCCGATGACCAGCCTCTCGCCGGCCGAGGCCGTGGCCGGCAGCGCCAAGGGCCTGGCCGCCGTCCAGGGCCCGCTGGAGCCCGGCGTGCGCACCGAGAGCCTGTCGATCGAAGGCCCCAATGGCCCGATCCCCTGCCGCGCCTATCGCCCGCCCCAGACGGACGCGAAGGCCCCGCTGATCGTCTACGCCCACATGGGCGGCGGCGTGATCGGCGACCTGGAGACCTGCCACGCCTTCTGCTCGATCCTGTCCAGCATCTGCAGCACCACAGTGATCTCGGTCGACTACCGCCTGGCGCCGGACCACAAGTTCCCGGCGGGCCTGGAGGACGTGCTGGCCGCCTATCGTTGGGCGCGCGACAACACCGCGCGCTTCGGCGCGGCGGCCGTTCCGCCGGCCATCGGCGGCGACAGCATGGGCGGCAACTTCTCGGCCATCGTCGCCCAGGAGATGATGCGCAAGGGCGAGCCGCAGCCGGCCGTCCAGATCCTGATTTATCCCGCCGTGGACGTCGCCAGCGAAACCGCGTCGATGACCACCTACGCCGACGCCTATCCGCTGACCCGCGCGACCATGGACTGGTTCATGGGCCACTATATCGGCGCCGACGCCGACCCGGCCGATCCGCGCCTGTCGCCGGACAAGACCGCCGACCTTACCGGCCTGGCCCCCGCCGTGGTCGCCACCGCCGGCTTCGACCCGCTGGTCGACCAGGGCGAGGGCTACGCCAAGCGTCTCAAGGCCGCCGGCGTGCCGGTCAGCTACCGCTGCTACGACAGCCTGGCGCACGGCTTCACCGCCTTCACCGGCGCGATCCCCGCCGCCGACGACGCCTGCCGCGAGATCGCCTGGCTGGTGCGCGAGATGTTCGAGCAGCGGACGCTGTGATGCGCGCCCTCGTCGTCGAGGAGCTCGCCCCGAACTACGCCGGCTGCGCGATCCGCGAGGTCGCGACGCCGACGCCGGGACCCGGCGAGGCGCTGGTCCGTGTGCGCGCCGCCAGCGTCAACTTCCCCGATCTCTTGATGACGCGCGGCGAGTATCAGCTCAAACCGCCCCTGCCCTTCACACCGGGCCTGGATCTGGCCGGCGAGGTCGTGGCGCTGGGCGAAGGCGTGACGGGCCTCACGATCGGCGACGCCGTGGTCGGCGGCGCGCGGCTGGGCGGTTTCGCCGAGTACGCAGTGCTGTCGGCCAGCGCGCTGAAGCCCAAGCCTGCGCGGCTGTCCTTCGCTGAAGCCGCCGCCTATGGCGCGGCCTATCTCACCGCCTATGTCGCCCTGGTGCGGCGCGCGCGGATCGAGCCCGGCGAATGGGTGCTGGTGCACGGCGCGGCCGGCGGGGTGGGTCTGGCGGCCGTGGACCTGGCCAAGGCCCTGGGCGCACGGGTGATCGCCGCCTCGGCCTCCGACACCAAGCTCGAGCAGGTGAAGGCCCTCTACGCCCCCGATGCGACCGTGAACGTCACCCAGGGCTTCCGCGAGCAGGTAAAGGCCATCACGGGCGGCCACGGCGCGGACGTGATCTATGACCCCGTCGGCGGCGACGTCTTCGACGAGAGCGTGCGCTGCATCGCCTTCGACGGGCGACTGCTGGTGATTGGCTTCACCTCGGGGCGGATCCCCAACGTCTCGGTCAATATGCCGCTGATCAAGGGCTTTTCGGTCATGGGCGTGCGCGCCGGCGAATACGGTCGCCAGTTCCCCCAGAAGGGCCGCGACAACGCCGAGGCGATCTGGACGATGGCCAATACTGGCGTGATCCGACCGCATGTCCATGCCGAGCTGCCGCTGGAGCGCTGGCGCGAGGCGTTCGACCTGCTGGCCGAGCGCAAGGTGGTGGGCAAGGCGGTGATCGTTCCTTAGCCCCCTCCCTCTGACCTCCCCGGCGAACGCCGGGGTCCAGATCGAACCCACATGTGTTGGACGGTTGAAACGGCCGCATCTCGGATCATTCCAAAACACCCGGATGGATCTGGGCCCCGGCATTCGCCGGGGAGATCGGGTGGTGAGGGGTTTAGTCGGAGTTCCCCTAACCCCTTCAACCGACTCAGGTTGACATCCCCGCGACGTTCTTTTATCCACCGCGCCTCACTCGCGAGCCACCCGGCCCGCGTTCAACGTTTTTTATTCGGAGCCACGTCGTGAAGCGCACCTTCCAGCCGTCGAAGCTCGTGCGTGCCCGCCGTCACGGCTACCGCGCGCGTATGGCCACCAAGAACGGCCAAAAGGTCGTCGCGCGTCGCCGCGCCAAGGGCCGCAAGCGCCTGACCGCCTAATTCTCTTTCCTCCCTCGGGAGGCGAGACGATGATCAAAGCCGCCTTTTCCACAGACCTGTCCTCAGGTTCTCGCCGGAAAGGCGGCTTTTTTCATGGCTGAAACCCCGCAGACCCTGAAGTTCGAGCGGTTGCGCAAGCGCCCCGACTTCCTGCTGGCCGCCAAGGCCCCGGCCTTGTCACGCGGCGCGGTGTTCATCCAGATGCGTCCGCGCGCCGACGGCGATCCCACGGTACGGGTCGGCTTCACCGCAACCAAGAAGATCGGCGGCGCCGTCGAACGCAACCGCGCCAAGCGCCGCCTGCGCGAGGCCGCCCGGCTGGTCCTGCCCCTTCATGCGCGCCCCTCGCATGACTATGTGTTTATCGCCCGAGGGGGCACGGGCGCACGCGAATGGGCGCGTTTGCTTGACGATGTCAAAACCGCGCTGATAAGCCTCGCCGCCGACCAAGATCGCGGGGGACCCAAGGTTTCCCGGCGTTCGAACGGCGCTCAAGACGACGCCGCCTCTTCCTCTCAACCCGATCCCACAGTTTCCGGTTAAGCGCTCCATGCAGAACGACAACAAAAACACGCTGATGTTCATCGTCAGCGCGTTCGCGATCCTGATCGGGTACCAGTTCTTCGTCCTGGGTCCGCAGCAGAAGAAGGCTGAGGCCGAGTTCCGCGCCAAGAAGGCCGCCGAACAGCAGTCGGCCGCCAAGGCCGGCGTGACCCTGGACGCCAACGGCAATCCCGCCCCGCTGCGCCTGTCGCGCGACGCCGCCAAGGCCCTGAGCCCGCGGATCACCGTCGACACGCCCTCGCTGTCGGGCTCGATCGCCCTGAAGGGCGCGCGTATCGACGACCTGTTCCTGCGCAAGTACGACGAAACCACCAAGAAGGACTCGCCGCCGGTCGAGCTGTTCCGCCCCGAGGGCGCAGAGCACGCCTGGTTCGCCGATTTCGGCTGGGCCGGCGCCAACCTGCCGGGCCTGCCCGACAGCCGCACCGTCTGGACCGCTGCGCCAGGTCAGGTGCTGCGTCCCAATTCGCCGGTGACGCTGACCTATGACAACGGCCAGGGCCTGACCTTCACGCGGGTGATCTCCGTCGACGACCAGGCGATGTTCACCGTCTCCGACAGCGTCAAGAACAACGGGACCAACGGCCTGCAACTGGCCCCCTACGCCACGGTCCAGCGCCAGGGCGTCCACGACAGCCTGGGCAAGAACCAGATCGTCCACGAGGGCGCGATCGGCGTGCTGGGCGGGGTCGACGACCAGAAGCTGGAGATGGCCAAGTACGGCAAGTGGAAGAAGGACAAGCCGCTGCAGTCCTTCGACTCGGTCGGCGGCTGGACGGGCATCACCGACAAGTACTGGCTGGCCGCCCTGATCCCGGGCCAGGACCAGGCGATCAAGGCCCAGTACCGCGTGACCAACGTGGCGGGCACCGACGTCTATGACGTCAACTTCCTGGGCCCGGTCCAGGTGCTGAACCCCGGCGCCACCGTCAGCCAGACCACCCGCCTGTTCGCCGGCGCCAAGACCGTGCCGCTGCTGCGCAAGTACGAGTATGGCGCCAATCCTGCGCCCGCGATCTGGGAGTTCTGGAACAAGACCAAGGCGGAAATCCCGCGCTTCGACGACGCCGTCGACTGGGGCATGTTCCGCTTCTTCACGCGCCCGATCTTCAACATCCTGGAGATCTTCTACCACCTGGTCGGCAACTTCGGCCTGGCCATCATGCTGCTGACCGTCGTGCTCAAGCTCGTCCTCTATCCGATGGCCGACAAGAGCTACGAGTCGATGGCCAAGATGAAGAAGATCGCGCCCGAGGTCGAAAAGCTGAAGGCCAAGCACAAGGACGATCCGGCCAAGCAGCAGCAGGAGATGATGGCGCTGTATCAGAAGGAAAAGATCAATCCGATGATGGGTTGTCTGCCGATGCTGATCCAGATCCCGGTCTTCTACTCGCTGTACAAGGTGTTGACCGTCACTATTGAAATGCGTCACGCGCCGTTCTTCGGCTGGATCCAGGACCTGTCGGCGCCAGATCCGACGACGATCTTCAACCTGTTCGGCCTGATCCCCTGGGATCCGGGTTCGCTGCCGCTGGTCGGCGCGATGATCGCCCACCTCGGCGTGTGGCCTCTGCTGTACGGCTTCACCATGTGGCTGACCACGGCGATGAACCCGCCGGCCGGCGACCCCATCCAGCAGAAGATCTTCCAGTGGTTCCCGGTGATCTTCACCTTCACCCTGTCGGGCTTCGCCGTGGGTCTGGTGATCTACTGGTGCTGGTCGAACGTCCTGACCATCGTCCAGCAGTACATCATCATGCGCCGCTACAAGGTCGAGAACCCGATCGACAAGATCATCGCTCGCCTGCAGGGCAAGACGGCTGGCGCGACCTGATGAGCGAGGACCAGAAGCTCCCCAAGGAACCGCCGGTCCTTCTGCCGGGCGCGGCCGATTTCACGGACGAGCAGATCGAGACGGCGCGCGTGTTCTTCGCCCAGCCGGTCTCGTTCATCATGGGGGCGGTGCGCATGGACGCCATGCCGCCGTCCGACCTGCCGGAGGTGGCCTTCGCCGGCCGCTCGAACGTCGGCAAGTCCAGCCTGATCAACGGCCTGGTGAACCAGAAGTACCTAGCCCGCGCCTCGAACGAGCCGGGCCGCACGCGGGAGATCAACTTCTTCCTGCTGGCCGAGAAGGTGCGGCTGGTCGACCTGCCCGGCTATGGCTTCGCGCGGGTCTCGCGCTCAGTCGCCGACAAGTTCCAGGACCTGGGCCGCGCCTACCTGCGCGGTCGCCCGAACCTCAAGCGCGTCTATGTCCTGATCGACGCCCGCCATGGCCTCAAGAAGGTCGACCTGGAGGCGCTGGACGCCCTGGACGTGGCGGCGGTGTCCTACCAGATCGTCCTGACCAAGGCCGACAAGATCAAGCCGGCCGAGGTCGACAAGGTCGTGGCCGAGACCACCAAGGCCATCGCCAAGCGCGCCGCGGCCTTCCCGCGCGTGCTGGCTACGTCGTCGGAGAAGGGCTTGGGCATGCCGGAACTGCGCGCCGAGATCGTGCGGCTGTGTATCGAGGAGTGATCTAGGCCTCACCTCCCAACGTGATGTCATCCCGGAAGCCTCACAGAGGCTATCCGGGACCCAGGGGGTGAAGGAACGCAGTGCGCACCGCCCCTGGGTCCCGGCTCTCCCACCGGCTTTCGCCGGTGCTCGGCCGGGATGACACATGTTTTGAGACGTCATCCGATCCAAACAGCTTTACTGTCGTCAATTAACCCCACGCTAGGGTTCCCCCGCCAGAACCCCCGCCTTCCTGTTTCCTAGAAAAGTCCGCCCGCCATGAACCGCCACGACCTCAAGACCTGGCCCAAGTACTTCGCCGCCGTCCGTTCCGGCCAGAAGCGCTTCGAGATCCGCCGCAACGATCGCGAGTTCGCGGTGGGCGACATCCTGGTCCTGCGCGAATTCGACCCCGCCACCGACACCTATACCGGCCAGTCGGAAGAGCGGCAGATCACCTTCCTGCTGTCGGAAGAAGACTATGGCGGCGTCATCCACGGCTTCGTGGCGATCGGCTTCGGCGACGTCCCGACCCACCCGACCGCGCCGGCCGAAGGCGCGCTGACCGCCAAGGACCTGGCCACCTGGCACGAGACCGCCTCGGCTAACGCCTCGCTGCGCGCCCAGGAGGCCCGCAAGGTTTCCGAGAGCTACGCCAAGAACAACATGAGCGTGGCGGCCGATCGCCACGGCGCGGTGGCCGACGCCGCCGAGGCCGAGGCCAGCTTCCACGCCCAGGCGGCGCGGATCGTCAGCCAGGGTTGAGGGCAAAAGAAAAAGGCCGCCTGGGCGAACCCGGCGGCCTTTTTCTTTTGCGATGTCTCGAACCGATCAGGCCGCTTCGCTGACCTGAGCGGGGAACACGTCGTCCATGCGCAGATAGGTGATCAGGCGGTTTTCCATCGAGATGATCGCCTGGATGTAGCGCAGCTCCTCGACGCCGACGTCCGGAGCCGGCTGCAGGCTCTCGCGCGGCACGGTGAAGGTTTCCGACACCGCGTCCACCAGGATGCCGGCCAGGCGGTCGCGGCACTCGACGACGACGATCACGTGGCGGGTCTCGGGGATGGTGACCCCCAGGCCCAGGCGATTGCGCAGGTCGATGACCGGCATGATCGCGCCGCGAAGATTGATGACGCCGCGCATGTAGTTGGGCGCGTGCGGGATTGGGGTGGCCGGCGTCCAGCCACGGATTTCCCGCACCGTCTTCACGTCGATGCAGAACTCCTGCTCGCCAATGCAGAACGAGATCAGTTCCAGAGCGGGCGCGGTGTTGTCGGTCATGACGAGTCCCCGATTCGAGTAACGCGACCCGGAGCGGCGATCGACGCGCTCTGGGCCTATGCCACAAGACCCCACATCGCGTTTAACAACCGTTAATTGGTGAACGAAGGGGGCGCGCTCGAATGTCGCGCCCCCTCAATTCGGGTCAGGAAGACCAGGCCTCAGGCCTCGTCCAGGCCCTCATCGCCGTCGTCGGCGAGGCCGAACTCGTACCACATGCCGTTCAGGACGCCGAAGGCGACGGCCAGGCCCAGGCCCAGGATCCAAGCGAAGTACCACATCGGTTCGTCTCCTTAGAGCCTGTCGAGTTTAGATGGTTCCATCTAAACTCGATAAACAGGCTCGAAAATCAAACACTTGGAGCCCTTTAGCTTTAGATGGTTCCCTCTAAAGCTAAAGGGCTCCTTCGGATCAGTAGAGGTCGGGATTGACGGCCAGGGCGGCCGTGGTGCTGCGGCCCCAGAGGACCTTGTAGACCCAGGCGGTGTAGGCCAGCACGAT
>NZ_JBQUZP010000006.1:0-268837 GCF_056313785.1 Caulobacter sp. DMC95
TGATCGCTTCATTCGTCCGTCCCTTTCCTGGGGGCGGACTCTAATTATTCCTGGAGGAGTTTCAGGGGGTCACGTCAATTGTCCGGCAACCTAAGGGCGCGCCTCCAGCAATCCTCCCTCACTTGAGTAGGCGCTTATGCTAGCCGTTCAGAGTAGGGCGAGAGCGCCTTATGAGCGCGAAGCGTCGGATTTTTCCGGAGACTTTCAAGCGAGAGGCGGCGGGCCGAGACCGGGGCAAGGACGGTAGTTACCGGCCTATAAGATCTAGTTGATAAGATCTAGTTGGGGTCCCGTTGGAGCGCCAAGTCGCGTTCAGTGACAAGGCGTAGCTGATGGGCCGCCTTATGCACTAGACTCAGGACTCATAGCCAGAAGAGCACGGTAGCGGCGAGGGCTATGGCGGAGAGGAAGGCGGTCGGGCAGCGGTCGCAGCGTGTGGCGACGCATCGCCAGTCCTTCAGTCTGCCGAACATGATCTCGATGCGATTGCGCCGCTTGTACCGGCGCTTGTCATAGCAGATGGGTTCGGTTCGGGTTTTTCGACCTGGGATGCAGGGCGTGATCCCTTTGGCCTCCAAGGCGTCCCTGAACCAGTCCGCGTCATAACCCCGGTCGCCCAGCAGCCATTGCGCCTTGGGCAGGCTGTCCAGCAAGGCTGCGGCGCCGATGTAGTCGCTGACCTGACCCGCCGTTATGAATAGGCTGATGGGCCTTCCGTTCGCATCGGTCACGGCGTGCAGCTTGGTGTTCATGCCGCCCTTTGCGCGTCCGATCAGCCGCCCGAGGCCCCCTCTTTTTCCCGCAGGCTCGAAGCCGTGCGGTGCGCCTTCAGTTAGGTCGCGTCGATCATGATCGTGCGGCGTTCAGTCTGGGCTCCAGACAAGACCCTCCATCATCCGGACAAAGACGCCTGCCTGGCTCCATCGTTTCCAGCGATTGTAGAGGGTCAAGTGTGGCCCATAGGCCGTCGGCGCACCCGCCAGCGCAGGCTGTTGCGGTTGACGAAGATGATCCCGCTCAGCACCCGGCGATCATCCACCCGGGGCTTGCCGTGGCTCTTGGGAAAATAGGGCTCCAGCCGAGCCATCTGCTCGTCCGTCAGCCAATACAGGTCACTCATCATTCAAACTCCTCAGGAGCCTGAATCAGATCCTGCCCTTCGGATCAATGGGTCCTGAGCCTAGAGGGTATAAGAAGTAAGCATTGAAATTCGCTGTTAATTAAATGACCGGCATCGCCAGTCCACTAAAATCTCTGTGACTTCGATTTTCAGCTAACTTCTTTTTGTATAGTAAGCTCCAGATAGACTATGTCAATTTGATATTCACAAGCTATCGCGTTATAATATTTGCGGGAATTCGGACAACGAGACCCGCTGGCTAGGCCCTCGACTTCAGGAATATCGGATCCTGATCGAGGGCCGATTGCTTTCGGCGCATCGCTAGACCAACCAGATCAGCTACTCGCGCCTTCGGGCCGCAGCCCCGCTCGCCCTAATCCTCGACAAGCAGGATGTCGGGTTCCTTCCAGACAATCAGATGCGCCGGGTCCCCTTGAACCCCGCCCACCACTTCCCCTTTGATAGCCTGGTTGAAGAGCGCCTTGTTCGCCTTCCGAACCTTCTTGGTGCTGGCCTTCACAGTCGCTTGGTGGTCAGCCAGCGCTTTCCGGCGCTTCCGGGCCTCAGGGTTCCTGATAACCGCACGATCCGGATCATCCCCACGATTGAGAACGTCTTGCCGGGCAAGATCCATCACCATGGCGAGGTTATCACGCCGTTCGTTTGTCCAATGATCACGGGCGAGTTGAGTTAGGGGCCGGGTGGTCAGGAGCGTTGATCTGTGGCGCTCCGATCCGGAGGCGTCTGAGATCAAGGCGCTGACAAGGCTCGCGCACTTCGAAGAATAGGCTCCCCATCCCTCGGGGACGGTGCCCAACTTGGAAGCCTCAACCGCTCGCTTGGATTGGTTGTCTGCGAAATCTCGTAACGCCTGGAAAAGCCGGTTACGAGCCCGCGAGCGGGTCCAGTAGAAGGGCTCGTTTGGGATGATCACGCCGTGCAGGTGCAGACGATAGGTCTCGTCGGTGACGTCGACCGCGAAGGCGAAATCCGCCTTGGGAAGGACGCCTTCCACAGCGCGCTTCAAGCGCCGTTGAAGGAAGACGGTGAAGCCCTCGCTCGACGCCTCCGCCTCCTTGATGAGGTCGTCGGACAAGTTGATCGATAAGGCTTGGCTATTCATCTCGGGGCGGGCGGCTACAGCGCACATCGCCGCCATCTTCATGGCGTCCCCAGCACGGTCCCAATCAGGAACTTGGACGAGGATCACAGGCTTGTCGCCATCTGGGGCAAGAAGCTTGGGAACGGTGAGGCCGATTGCCTTGAGGAGATCGGGAAGGGATTGTGCTGGGGTCGAGTCTGCCGCTTGTCCGCTAGTTCCAGCGATCGCTACCGGCTCGGGGCGTTGCCCCTCCACCGACGCTCTCCTGGAACTTTTTCCAACTACTCCAGCAAGTGACCGACCTACTGACCGAAGGGAATTCATGGTCTGGTCGCGGACGGTTGGGCCTATGCTAGTGGTTCTTAGCTGGGCTCCTGTCAGCAGACGGGTCTTGGGAAGCTTGTACAGGTAGAAATGGATATGTTTGCTATAGACTAGATTGGTATCGGCCTGGGACGGTGCGGCGATGATCTTGACGGGCACGCCATAGCTGCCAGCGCCCAGCAATAGCTGAGCGAAACCGGTATCGGCGATCAGGCTCTTGCGAGCGGGACCGGCACGGTTCTCGGTGACATTTTTGGCCCATTCACTCAGGCGGTCGGCAGTGAGGCGGGCAAGCGAGTGAGGGGGACGGCTTTGGGCCGTGCTGGGGTTTTTGGGGACTGGCACTAGGGACTTCGAATAATAGGCTGGCGTTGTATATATGGTGACTTGGAGGCCGGAATTAAAGAGGCGATCGTCAGAGCATCTGATAAGATTTCCGACCTCTATTCCGCCAAATGTAGATCTCGATTCATTCTCCCTCGATATCCGATCGAGACCCGCTCATTCAATTTCAGCTGCCGACGCCTTCCAGCGCTCGGACAATAGTCCCCTTACCGACATTGAAGGTCTTCGCCAGCTGGTTCAGCGATACCCCTTGCTGACGTTGCGCGCGGACATCCTCGACCATGGCGGGGGTCAGGCGCTCTGGGCGCCCCATTTTAGTCCCCTCGGCCTTGGCGCGCGCCAGCCCGGCCTGGGTGCGTTCGATCAGTAGATCCCGTTCGAACTCGGCGACGGCGGCGATGACGCCCATGGTCATCTTTCCGGCGGGGCTGGTGAGGTCCATTCCCCCGAGGGCGAGGCAATGGACACGAACGCCCTTGCTCGCCAGTCGCTCGATTGTGGCGCGGACATCCATCGCGTTCCGGCCAAGGCGGTCCAGCTTGGTCACCACAAGAACGTCACCCTCTTCCATGCGGTCTTCTAGGCGCCGGAACTGCGGGCGTTGCTCCGCTGCGGTCGATCCCGAGGTGATTTCCGTGACGATGCGGTTCGGGGCGACAGCGAAGCCCGCCGCCTCGATCTCGCGAACTTGGTTCTCGGGGGTTTGGTCCTGCTGGGAACAGCGTGCGTAAATAAACGTGCGTGTCATGGCGGGCTCCAATCGGTCAACAACCGTGGTCCGAATGTACGACCGGTCAAAAAGTCCTTCAAGCTATATTTTTGACCGACCTGGCTGACCGGTCCGAAACCGTTCGTTTGTGGACCGGTCAGATCGAGCCTGGCGCTCCCGCAGCTGCACACCACGAACGTTGCTACCTGAGGGCCGCCCGTTCAACGCGCTAACGATAAGACGCGTATCGCAGAGGCTTACCCAAACGAGACGCGATCTCGCGTATTGTGCCGGAGGTCCGTCACTATGGTGGTCCGCACTGCGTCGGTTGGTCAATTCGCGCCGGGCAACTGGTTACGCCGAGGAGCTGCTTACAGAGCGGGCTCCATCTCCTACTTCCGACCCATTGCGGACGATTGGAAAGCGCGACTAAGTTGCGCACGTACTGTCAGGCTCGGTAGGCTCGTTTAGCGCGGGGGTTGCAACAGCTATGAATGTGCCTGACGCGCCGGTGATGCGCCGATTCATCTCAGTCTCGACGCGTCGGTCAGCTCCGCCCGCAATCACGCCAACCAGAGATGCCCCATGCGTTCGCTAAGGTACATCGCCACAGGCCTGTTCATCGTTTCGGCGAGCGGGTTCTTTGCGAAGGCAGCCGGTCAAACCACGACACACTGCCAAACTTGGGCGGGCGGCTCTATGACTTGCAGCACATCTGCGCCCCGGCCACCTACCGATCCTTTCAAGGATTTGAATGACATTTTGAAAGATATGAATGCGCGGAAGCGCGAACAACAAAGGCAGGACGAAGAAAATGCTTATCGAGAGCAGCAACTGGCCCAGCAGCAGGAGTTAATCCGGCTGCAAAATAAAGCAGAAGAGGCCGAACAAGCGCGTTTAGCAGCTGCGATCCGGCAACAGAATAATGTCCAAAATATCCAAGATGCAGAGCGGCGCGCAGACCAAATTTTGAGAACCCAGGTATCTACAGCAATCCTTGAGGGGCGCTGTGAAGACGCTAAAATTATTGCTCTACAAGCGAGCCGTATCGACATGGCGGAACAGGCGCTGCGTATATGCACGCCTAAACCGGTACAAGCAGCTGTTAAGGCCACAAAATCAGTAGCTGCGCCCCAGAGTGTTCCCAAAAAAGCGGCTGCTAGACAGCCATCGCCAATTAAGACTGAATTCGTTGAGCTGCCTTTCGATAAAACTCTAATCGTGGCGATAAAGGAGGGGCGCATTGATTGCGAACAGGCACTCGGTGCCGTTCGTAGCAAAGGCGATCAAGTTCAAGAAGGCCGAGTGCAGCAGTTTTGCGCAGGCCATTAGCCTAGAGCTGCTCCGGTGTTCTTCATTTGTGCCTCTTCCGGCTTACAGGCGTAGTGTGTGGCGATTTTTCTTGGCTCTCAAGAAAGAGGCTTCATCTCCTTCGCTGAAATCCAATCCCTAGACACCCCAAGGTCAAGCAATGGTCATGTCATATGGGTGTTGGTCGGCGTATAGAGCAGTAAACGATCTTCCAATGCGAAGCCGATAAGAATCAAATCGGAAGTTTTGGTATCAAGAATTTAGCAAGCTGGTATCAGGTTTACAGTATAAGAACTAAGTGTTCGTTTTGCCGTTCAGTAAAATGAACGGGGTGGCGTGCGGATAAATACCTCTAGGACTTCTTTCTTTTTGAGAACATGCCGCGCAGCCCATGGCGTTTGTCCAGTGCGGCGCGTAGGTCTGAGATCCTTGCGTCCTTCTCAGCGATGCCCAGGCCGTGAGCCTTTTCCTGCTCCTCTAGCTTGGTCTTCAGTGTGGCGTTTTCTCGCCCTCATCCTCGTCGTGCGCTGCCTGTCCTTCGGGGGTGCGCCCACCGCCCACTTTCAAAACGCATACCTCTCGATAGCCTCTGGTCAGCCGGTCGATGTTTGACTCCTCAAACTCGGCCCGCAGTCGTTGAAAAGCGCCTGCGGAGCGTTCTATCCAAACGTGAACGCGGTCTCCAACCAGCAAACGCCTGATCTCTCCATCACCAATAACGTCACACCATGTTGGATCGAGGCCCCTCAACATTTCAGCAGCGGCCTGTAATGACACGCCTGTCGCGTCGGCAAGGCGAGCTACCAGCCGTACAATCCCGATTTGGCCCTTCGACCAGCGGCGTTCGCGGCCCCCTCCTGGTAAGGGTTCGTAGACTGGGTAGACGAGTTTCGTCACCAGCACCTTTTTCAGGCTCGGGACCGACGGGATGCCAGTTGCGTCCAGAAATTCCTCATCTGTCAGCAGATCGTTAGGCGTCATAAAAATCCTTCTTGCCAAACCGGACAGATAATTTAATTATCCGCTCGTCGCGATGCGACATCCCCCGCGATTTTCGCGCTGCAATTGGAGTGCTAATGAAATCAAACCTGTGTGGCTCGATGCCATATCTTCTGGAAGCCAAAGAAGCCGCAGCCCTGCTCGGCGTTTCGATCATAGCGCTAGAGAACTGGCGTTCGCGAGGTGTTGGCCCTGCGTTTTTCGAGTCTCAAGGGCTCGTGCGTTACCATCTTTCTTCAGTCGTAAAAATCGCACTGTCACGTGCGACGGGCGGCAATTTCATTGATCCCTTCTCTGGCGATCTCGGTGGTAATGTTTGCCGAAACTGTCCCAAGCAAAATTCCCCTGCGTGTCGTATCTCCCTCAGGGACGAGTTAGATGCCGCAATCTCCACAACCAATTCTCTCGGGTTTGAGAGTGTCGGCCTAGTTGTCGGCATGCAGTATAGCGGCGCGGTGCCTCGGTAGGGTGGCTCGTACCGCCGCTACCTTCAAACATGCCGATCTTACGCGCGCGGTCAAAGCGGCGCTCGCGTGCGGTTTGAAGGTGGTCAGAACCGAGATCGGCCCTGACGGCAGAATTATCCTCATTCACGCCGACCACTCCGCCCCAACTGAAAAAAATGCTTTCGACGCATGGGAGAGCCGCCGCCGTGCACGTTCGTCTTAAGGGTATCAATTCCGTCAAAAAGAAGCTCGCAGACGGCACGACCCGAACCTATTGGTATGCATGGAAGGGTGGCCCCAAGCTCGAAGGCAAGCCGGGGTCACCGGAGTTCGTTGCGAGCTACAACGCTGCGGTTGGAAAGCGCGTCGCGCCTCAGTCCGGGACGCTTCAAGAGATCTTTGAAGCTTTTCAGAGGTCGTCTGACTTCACAAGTTTGGCAGAGAAAACCAAGCGCGATTACAAAAAGCATATCCTGGCGATCGAAGGGGAGTTCGGAGGGTTTCCGATCAGCGGCCTTGCTGATCGCCGAGCGCGCGGGACGTTTTTGGCTTGGCGTGATGACATCGCCACGAGGTCTGCCCGCACAGCAGATTATCGTTTCTCTGTGCTCGCCCGCATGATGGCGTGGGCGGTTGATCGCGGACTGGCGCCCCTGAATCCCTGCAAGGCTCCAGGTCGGGTCTACAAGTCGCAGAGGGCCGAAGCGGTTTGGACTGACGCTGATGAGGCTGCGTTCCTCTCCAAGGCTCCAAAGCACCTTCAATTGGCCCTAACGTTAGCCATGTGGACGGGGCAGAGGGAGGGAGACTTGCTGCGTCTCACCTGGGGCGCTTATGACGGCGAGAGTATCCGTCTGAGGCAGCAGAAGTCGGGTGCCCGAGTGGTTATCCCGGCAGGCGCTCCCCTCAAGGCGCTCTTGGACGCAACTAAAGAAGTCGCTTTGGGCAGCGGTGGCAAGCTGTCGGCGTTGACGATCCTTACTACCACGAGAAACACAGCGTGGACCGAGGATGGCTTTCGGTCG
This sequence comes from Caulobacter sp. DMC95, assembly GCF_056313785.1. NCBI lineage: Bacteria > Pseudomonadati > Pseudomonadota > Alphaproteobacteria > Caulobacterales > Caulobacteraceae > Caulobacter > Caulobacter sp. DMC95. The sequence continues at coordinate 7,382 of NZ_JBQUZP010000006.1, forward strand.
TCGTGGGGCAAGGCGAGCGCGAAGGCGGGAGTCGTTGGGCTCACGTTCCACGATATCCGGGGTACGGCGGTAACTCGGCTCGCTGTGGCTGGATGTTCTGTGGCTGAGATCGCGACGATCACAGGCCACTCTCTAAAGGACGTGGGCGCGATCCTCGACGCCCACTATCTCAATCGGGATGTGGAGATGGCAAAGTCAGCAATCCGCAAGCTCGAAAGGAGAACAAAAACTCCCAACTGACCTCCCAACTGGGAGGTCCGTGTCTACTTCGATTTAGCGGAAATCCCTTATAGGACAATGGTGGGTGTAGTAGGATTCGAACCTACGACCCGCTGATTAAGAGTCAGCTGCTCTACCAACTGAGCTATACACCCATTCGACGGTCCGAAGCACTTGCGAGCCCCGGCGGCGAGGCGCGGAACATACGCAATGATTTTGGGAGCGCAAGCGCTTTTTTCATGGCCAGACGAGATATTAGCGGCGCGGTGGATTTTGCGTACCTGGAGGGGTTCGCGGCTGGGGATTTCTCGGTGGTCGACGAGGTGCTGGCGCTGTTCCGCGAACAGGCCGCGCTTTGGGCTCCGATGCTGGATCCAACGCATCCGGGCTGGAAGGACGCGGTGCATACCGTGAAGGGCGCGGCGAGGGGCGTTGGCGCTTTCGCCCTTGGTGAGGTCTGCGAGCGCTGCGAAGCGGGCCAGGAGAGCCTCGAGGCGGTCAAGACGGCTCTCGATGTGGCGCTGCTCGATATCGCCGCCTACGCGCACGAACAGGCCCTGCGCTCACTCAGGGGCTAGCCCAAGAAAAGGGCCGAAGCTTGTGCTTCGGCCGCAGGAGGGTGGAGAGGATTGGCGCGCTAGAAAGTGGCGCGCAGGGTCAGCTGATAGGTGCGACCGTCATAATCGATGAAGCGCGGCAGCATCGGGTCGTTCTCGTACTCCGCGCGCTGGGCGTTGGTCAGGTTGAAGGCGTCGACTGACACCGTCATGCTGTCGGTGAGTTTATAAGAGGCTGAGGCGTCCAGCTGGCTGCGCGCCTTTACGGTCCGGGCGTCGCCGACGAACGAGTTACCCGCCGCCAGATCGTACTTGTCGCGCCAGTTGTAGACCAGGCGCAGTCCACCCCAACCCGCTTCGTAGTAGCCAATGAGGTTGAGGTTATTCTTCGACACGCTGGGCAGGGTGATCTTCTTGCCAGCCGTGTCGACGCCGTCGATCTTCGTGTACGAGTAGTTGAACGCGCCCCCAAAGTTCTTCCAGAAGCCAGGCAGGAAATCGAGGTTCTGCTGGATGTTGAACTCCAGGCCCGTAACCGTCATCGGCGACTGGTTGGTCCGACCGCTGACGCGCACCTCGGCGTTCTTCAGGACGCCGCCAGAACCCACGAAGCGGTTCGAACTGACGCACTTGGGCGAACCGGCCGAGGTGTCGATCGTCAGCGTGCCGAGATCGACATCGATGCCGTCGATCTTGCCGCTGGCGGGGCAGAGCACGGACGGGTCGGTGATCGGGCCGATATAGCCCTTGATCTCCTTGCGGTAGGCCGCCAGCGAGATCATCCCGCCTGGACGGTTGTACCACTCCAGCGACGCGTCAAACGAGTCGGCGGTGTAGGGCTTGATGTCCGTAGCGCCCAGCGTGACCGTGTAGACCGGGTCGGTCGGCGGATTCACGTCCACCGGGACCTGGACAAAGGTCGTTGGGACATTGTCGCGCGGTTGCGGGCGCACATAGGTGCGATAGGCGGCGGCGCGGAACACGAGATCGTCGCGGAGGTCCGCCATGAAGATGGCCGACGGCAGCCAGTAGTCATACTCGTTCTTGCGCACCGAGGTGCTGAGCGAGTGATTGATCGGGCCGGCCTGGTTCGAGAGCGCGGTGGTGCAGTTCTTGCAGTTCAGCGCGACGATCTTCTGCTCGGTGCGCTCGTAGCGCGTGCCGACCGTGCCGCGGAACGGGATGCTCAGAAGCTCTCCCTTGAACTTCGCCGCCGCATACGCCGAGTAGACGTCGTTCTGGTTGCTGAAGTTGTTGTTCCAGTAGTTGCCGTCTGTGTAGTTGTTCACGAAGCCGTAGGGCGTGAGAAACACGCCAGGGGCGCCGAGCTGGAACTGATCGGGCAGGCCGTTCGGGTTGAGGGCGGTGCGCAGATTGGTGTTGAGCGGCGTGATCGCCTTCAGCACCCGCTGAATGTCCACCGTCATCCAGTTGCTTGTCGCGCCGGGCGCCTTGCCGCCGAAGAAGTCATTCGCATACGAGAACTGGAACGCCATATCCGGCGTGATGTTCTGCGTCTGGGCGCCAAGAGCGGTATTGCGCGAACCGCTCGACGTGAACTTGGCGTGCTCTGCGCGGCCGCCGAACTGCAGAACCGTGAAGAACCCGTCCAGGGTGCGTTCGAAATCGATCTGGAAGGCGTCCAGCTCGTTCTCGGCCTTTCCGTTCGTGCCGGTGACGCCGAACCGATCGGCGGCGGTGGTGGCGCTCTGGCCTGGCATCGGCGCGCCGGCCTGGGTGGTGGCCGTCGCCGTCGCCGGGATCGGGAAGCCGCCGTTGGGCAGGTGGGTCGCCTTCGGTGTGGTCAGGTTGGCGGAGTAGTTCGAAAGGTCCGAGCCGCCGAGGTTCACCAGAGCGACGATGCCGTTCAAACCGGCGGAGCCGAGGTTGCGGTACGGGTTCTGGACGACGTCGAATTCGATCTGGTTAGCGTACGCCTTGGCGCGCGAGACCGTTAGGGTGGCGGTGGCCTTCCAGTCGTCGTTCTTGAACTCCACACTCGGATTGATGGCCCAGGTCGAGTTCTCGGCCGGCTCGGAGCGGACCGAGTCGAACGTGTTGATGTTCTCCGCCTTGAAGCTGTTGATGTAAGCGCGGTCCCCATTCGGTGTCTTGACGATGAATGGCGTGCCGATGTCGCTGATCTTGGCGACAGCCGAAGTGGCGGTCAGGCCCGTGTTGGTGCCGTTGCCTGCGCCGGCGTCGATGTAGAGCAGGTGGTTCGTGGCCTCATCGAGCTTGCGCTTGGTGATGAAGGCGTTGGTCCCGAACTTCCAGGACTCGTTGATCCGGTACTCAAAGCCCGTCGAAGCCGACAGGGTCGAGCCGCGGTTGTACTTCACCAGTTGGCGCGTCTGGCTGGGATAGTAGACGCCGCCCGGGTACTGGGCGAGCAGGGCGTCATAGACCGGGTTTGAGCCCGCAGCGGCCTGATTGCCTAACTGGATCGCGCCCAGGCGGTTGCCCCAGGAGTTCACGGTGATCGAGTCCCGGCGGAACTTCTCGTCCTTCCATGCCACGACGCCGAACACCGCGAAGTCGTCGGTCAGGTGCTTGTTGTAGCCCAGCGACGCGAGCGGGCTGCCGAGGTTGCCGAGGTCATTGTACTCGTAGGACAACTTGGCGAAGCCGCCGTCCTTGCGCGCCAGGGCGGGGTTGATCCGCAGATCGACGTTCCCGGACAGGCCGCCGGCCAGGTTGGAGGCGGAGGGCGTCTTGATGACATTGATCGCCGTGAAGATGTCCGAGTTGAAGGCGCCCAGCGGGGTCGAGCCGTTCAGGATCGGATCGGCGAAGGCGCCGCCGTTCAGCGTTGTGCGGGCGAAGCTGCCTGGCAGGCCGCGTAGGCTGATCGTGGCGTTACGGCTGCCGGCTTCGCGGTTGATCTGGACGCCGGGGATTCGCTGGATCGCCTCGCCGACATTGAGGTCCGGGAAGCGGCCAAGGCCGTCGGACGAGATCCCATCCGAGATTTCCAGCGTCTCGCGCTTGGTCGCGATCGCGTTGGCGTAGGCTTGCCGGAAGCCGGTCACAACGACGGCCTCGACGGTCTCGGTCTCCGCCTTTTGGGCGTCGGTCGTCTGGGCTTGCGCGCCAGCGCCCACAGTTAGGGCGGCGCAGGACGCCAGCAGAGCGGCGCGCAGTGTGAAGGTGTTGCGTGCATGGATCATGAGAATGCCTCCCCCGGCGCACTGACTGGCGCCCTGAGATGACTTATCCGACCAGTTCGTGCGGTTGTCAATAATTGGTAATGCCAATTTGTCATTGATGTCGCCAACCTGGTCAGGCCAGGTCTTCCATGCGCTGGAACGGCTAGGTTTGCGTTGCCGAGTGGCCTGATAGCGCCTTTAGCGGCTTGTCCTGTTCGCGGGCGATTAAACAGTGAAGGGGCGCTGCAAGCCCAATGGCCCGCCTCGTCCGCATTTGTGCGACCAATGGTATGACCAGATAGTGAGCTGTGACTTGACCGCACCCGGACGCCGGCAGCCCTTCGAATAAAGGAAGCGTAATTGGCGAGACGGACCACTCGCGGCTAGAAGGGAGGCTCTGACATCAGGAGTCTTTCATGCCTACCAGCCCCTGGAGCCACCAGCGGAACGCCAATGTCGCTGACGACATCGACTTCGAGATCAAGGGCGAGGATCTGCAGTTCGTCGAGATCGAGCTTGATCCGGGCGAAAGCGCCGTGGCCGAAGCCGGCGCCTTTGTCTGGAAGGACGCCACCGTCCAGATGACCACGGTGTTCGGCGACGGCGCGGCCGACCAGGGCGGTGGTTTCATGGGCAAGCTGCTCGGGGCCGGCAAGCGTTTGATCACGGGCGAGAGCCTCTTCACGACCGTTTTCACGCATCACGGGACCGGCAAGGCCCGCGTGGCGTTCGCCTCGCCGACCCCTGGCACCATCCTGCCGCTGAACCTTGGGCAATTGGGCGGGACGCTGATCTGCCAGAAGGACAGCTTCCTGGCGGCCGCGCGTGGCGTGTCGATCGGGCTCCACTTCCAGAAGCGGATGATGACCGGCCTGTTCGGCGGCGAGGGCTTCATCATGCAACGCCTTGAAGGCGATGGCTGGGTGTTCGTGCAGATGGGCGGCACGCTCGTCGAGCGCACCCTGGCTCCGGGCGAGGAACTGCACATCGATACCGGCTGTCTGGCCGCCTACACGCCGGACGTTGACTTCGACCTGGTTATGGCCGGCGGCGTGAAGAGCGTGCTGTTTGGCGGCGAGGGTCTGTTCTTCGCCCGCGTGCGCGGTCCGGGCAAGGTCTGGATCCAGTCCTTGCCATTCGCCCGCCTAGCTGGCCGGATGTTGCAGGCCGCTAACCACCAGGGCGGCAACCAGGGTGAAGGCTCGATCCTCGGCGGTCTTGGCCGGATGATCGACGGGAACTGAGGCCTTAGAAGCTGTCATCCTGGCCGCAGTGAAGCGGAGAGCCGGGACCGCGGAAAGCTCAGCGCTTCCGAAGGTCCCGGATCTGCGCGCTTCGCGCTTGTCCGGGATGACAGCCTTTAAGGACCCTTCGTCCGGTCCCAGCTGTCGTATTCGTAGGCGATGCAGCGGTCGATCAGCGTGCGCCAGACCGGTTCGGCGATCGCCTCAGAGAGGCCCGCTTCACGGGCGGCGGCCTTGACCTTGGTCACCACATCCTCGATCCGCGCGCGGTCGAAGACCTTGTTACGGTCGGCCTTGATGCGCGCCGCCGCGTCCATATAGCCCTGACGCTCGGTCAGGAGCTGGACCAGGGCCCGGTCCAGGGCGTCCACGCCCCGGCGCACATCGACCATGGTCTGGCAGTCGGCGGGCGCGAGGCGCTCATCGACCGTGAGAGTCGTCGTTTTCATGGGCCCCTTTAAGCGGTTTTAGGGCGCTCGGACCATCCCAAAACCTGCCGATCGCGCCGTCAGATGCCCGCGCCGTTGTCCAGCGTGCGCAGAGCCGCCTCATGCGCCTCGGCTTCCGCCTTCAGCCAGTTCACGAAGGCCTTCACCTGGGGCAAGCGCCCCTTCGCCTTGGGGTGAACCACGTAGTAGGCGAAGTCGACGGCGGTGGACGCCTCGAACGGGATAACCAGGCGCCCGGAGTCGAGATCGGCCTGGGCCAGGGTGCGCTTGGCCAGGGCGATCCCGCGGCCGTTGGCGGCGGCCTCGATCACCAGGCTCGACTGGTTAAAGCGCGGCCCACGCGCGCCGTCGACGCCCTTGATCCCACGTGCGGCCAGCCACATCGCCCAGTCGGGGCAGCTGTCATCAGCGTCGGGCGAGCCGTCGTGCAGCAGGATGTGATGCTGCAGGTCCTCGGGGCGTTCCAAGGCGTTCTGCTCCAGCAGCTCCGGGCTGGCGACCGGCACGACGGTCTCGTGCAGCAGGCGGATGACTTCCAGCCCCGGATATCGGCCCGAGCCATAGCGGATGGCCATGTCGACCTCGCCCGTGGCGAAGTCCACGACCTCCATGCCCGCCGAGAGCCAGACGTCGACCTGGGGGTGGGCCTGTTCGAACTTGCCCAGCCGCGGCACCAGCCACTTGGCGGCGAACGAGGGCGCGGCCGTCAGGGTCAGGCGGCGGCCGTCGACGGCAGCGGTCAGCAGGCTGGCGGCCTCGGCCAAGCGGTCAAACGCCTCGCGCAGGGCGGGCAGGGCGGTCTGCGCCGCGTCGGTCAGCAGCAGGCCCTTGGGCGTACGCTTGAACAGGGCCGCGCCGACATAGTCTTCCAGGTTCTGGATCTGCTGGCTGACCGCGCCAGGGGTCACCGACAGCTCGTCCGCCGCCCGGCTGAAGTTCAAATGGCGCGCGGCGGCCTCGAACGCGCGCAGGGCGTTCAGCGGCGGCAGGCGACGGCGCTCGTTCGGTCTTTCCATAGTTTTACTGAACGCCCCGGCAGAAGTCCTTGTTTGCGAATTGGCCCCTTCGAGCCGAGTTTGCAAGCGTTCGCTGGCGGATTGGCCCTTTTCGTCGGCGAGTGCGAGCGGGGTTGTCCTTAGGGGCGACCCCGCCTTGCGTTCCAACGCTTTATTCCAAGCGGCCTGATAGAGGTTCTAAACCTATGGCCCGCCCGCCAGCCCGAAATCGCCCGCCCGGACTTGTCGTCGTTGGCGGCAAACACGCGGGCCGTCCGCTCGGCGAGGTCTGGCTTGTCGGAGCCGGACCCGGTGACCCGGACCTGTTGACATTCCGGGCGTTCAACGCCCTGCGGGCCGCCGACGTGGTGGTCCACGACGGTCTCGTCTCCGAAGAGATCCTGGACCTCGCGCCGAGCCGCGCACGCCGGATCAACGTCGCCAAGCGCAAGTCGCGCCACATTCTGCCGCAGGATGACATCAACCAACTTCTGGTCGCCCTGGCTTTGGAAGGGCTGACCGTCGTCCGACTGAAGGGCGGCGATCCGTTCCTGTTCGGTCGCGGCGGGGAGGAGCTGGCGGCCTGTCGCGCCGCTGGCGTCGAGTGCCATGTGGTGCCGGGCGTCACCGCCGCCTTGGCGGCCAGCGCCGGCGCCGGGGCGCCGCTGACGCATCGCGGTTCCGCCCAGGCCGTGACCTTCGTCACAGGTCACGCGGCCCACGGAGAGCCTGACCTCGACTGGGCCGCGCTGGCGCGCCCCAACCAGACGGTGGTCATCTACATGGGCGTGTCGACCGCGCCGCTGATTTCAGAGCGCCTGGTCGCGGCCGGTCGCCAGCCTTCGACGCCGGCATTGATCGTCGAGAACGCCAGCCGCGCGGACGAGCGGCGGATCCTGACAACCCTGTCCGGCCTGGCCGAGGCCGCCGCCGCCGTGCGCGGACCCGCTCTGCTGATGGTGGGCGAAGCCATGGCGATGGCGGATGTTCAATCTCCTCCCCCGTTTACGGGGGAGGGGGACCGCGAAGCGGTGGAGGGGGCGCTCGCCGCAAAGCGCGCCCCCTCCGTCATCTCGCCCAGGGGCGAGCTGACACCTCCCCCGCTTCGCTGGGGAGGAGAGTTTAAATGAAAGCCGTTGTCGCCAATCGCCTGATCGACGGCGAGGTCGTGTTCTGGAAGTCCGGCCAGTGGGTGGAGCGCTTCGGCGAGGCCGAGCTGTTTGACGCCGAGGCGCCGGTCGAGCAGGCCGTAGCAGCGGGCAAGGCTGAGCCCAATGTCGTGGTCGATGTCTACCCGATCGACCTCGTCGAGTCCGAGGGCCGCTGGGCGCCGCTCAGCTATCGCGAACGCATACGGGCGCTTGGGCCCACCAACGAACCGACGCACGGCAAGCAGGCCGAGGGCGGCGATGTGATCGAAGCCTTGCGGCACGCCTCGGGCGCGGCGCGCTCGACCGGTCGCGTTGACCTGATCCGCAGGAAGTAGGGCGGCATGTACCAGTACGATCTCATCGACAAGGAATTCCTGGCCGACCGCTCGGCCGAGTTCCGAGGCCAGGTCGCTCGCCGTCTGTCCGGCGAGTTGACCGAGGACCAGTTCAAGCCACTGCGGCTGATGAACGGCCTCTATCTGCAACTCCACGCCTATATGCTGCGCGTTGCGATCCCATACGGCTCGCTCAACCCGACCCAGGCCCGACGCCTCGCTGAGATCGCGCGGGACTATGACAAGGGCTACGGCCACTTCACCACGCGCCAGAACATCCAGTTCAACTGGATCAAGCTGAGGGATGCGCCGGAGATCCTCGACAAGCTGGCCGAGGTCGATCTGCACGCCATTCAGACCAGCGGCAACTGCATCCGCAACACCACCTCCGACCCCTATGCCGGCGCCACGGCCGAGGAGGTCGATGATCCGCGCGTTTGGGCCGAGGTGATCCGCCAGTGGTCGACCCTGCACCCGGAATTCTCGTACCTGCCGCGCAAGTTCAAGATCGCCATCACAGCGTCGGCCAAGGACCGCACGGCGGCCAAGGTGCATGACATCGGGCTGATGCTGCGCAAGGGCCGCGATGGGTCGCTGGGCTTCGAGGTGATCGTCGGCGGCGGGCAGGGGCGCACGCCCTATGTCGGCCCGACCATCAAGCAGTTCCTGCCGACCGACCGCCTGCTGAGCTATCTGGAAGCGGTCCTGCGCGTCTACAACCGCCATGGCCGACGCGACAACATCTACAAGGCGCGGATCAAGATCCTTGTCGCCGCCCTGGGCCCCGAGGAATTTGGCCGCCAAGTCGAGGAAGAGTGGGCCAAGATCGACGCCGCCCGCGCTGACCTGCCGGCCGCCGAACTGACGCGGATCCGCGCCGCCTTCGCCACCACCACCTTCGAGGCCCTGCCGGCCCGTTCGGAGGCCTTCGAACTGGCCAAGGCCCAGGACAGCGCCTTCGCCCGCTTCGTGCGCAACAATGTCCGCGCGCACAAGCAGCCGGGCTATGCGATCGTCGAGGTCTCGCTGAAGGCCGCCGACCAGACCCCGGGCGACGCCTCGGCCCACCAGCTGGACGTGGTCGCCGATCTGGCCGAGCGTTATGGCCAGAACGACCTGCGCGTCACCCACGTGCAGAACCTAGTCCTGCCCCACATCAAGCTGGACGATCTGCCGACCGTGTTCGCGACCTTGCAGGCCGCCGGTCTGGCGACGCCGAACATCGACCTGGTCAGCGACATCATCGCTTGCCCGGGTCTCGACTACTGCGCGCTGGCCAATGCGCGGGCGATCCCGATCGCCCAAGACATCGCCCGCCAGTTCGCCGACCTCGATCGCGCCGAAAAGGTGGGTGAGCTGAAGATCAAGATCAGCGGCTGCATCAACGCCTGTGGTCACCACCACGTGGCCCACATCGGCGTCCTGGGCGTGGATAAGAAAGGCGAGGAATTCTACCAGCTGTCGCTGGGCGGCTCGGGCGCGGAAGACGCCTCGATCGGCAAGATCCTCGGCCCGGCCCTGCCGGCCGACAAGGTCGCCACGGCCGTGGATCAACTGGTCGAGGCCTATCTGAACACCCGCGTCGAGGGCGAGCGGTTCCTCGACACCTATCGTCGCGTTGGCCTCGAGCCCTTCAAGGAGGCTGTCTATGCCCAAGCTGATTGAGCTCGTTGACGGTCAGGCCCACTGGACCGAGGACAGCTTCACCCACCTGACCGACGAGGACGCGATCCCCGCCAGCGGCGATGTGATCTTGTCGCTGGCCCGCTTCGAGGCCGAGGGCGATGCGCTGCTGGCCTCCAACAGCCGCCGCGTCGGCGTGCGCATCGAGCCCGACCAGGAGGTCGAGGTCCTGGCCTATGACCTGCCTCGGATCGCGGTGGTGGCGCTGGCGTTCCCGAAGTTCCGCGACGGCCGCGCCTATACCTCGGCGCGGCTGCTGCGCGAGCGGTTCGGCTATCAGGGCCAGATCCGCGCCGTCGGCGACGTGCTGCAGGAGCAAGTGGGCTTCATGGTCCGCTGCGGTTTTGACGCCTTCGAGCCCGCCGATGGCGCAACGCCGGAGGCGCTGACCAAGGCCGCTGGACGCTTCCGCCATGTCTATCAGCGCGCGGCCGACGCACGTTCGATCGCGCTCGACGAGAGGGCGCTCTAGTGGCCTACGACCAGACGAGCGCGACGGCTCCAGGCCTTGCCGCCCGGCTGGACGCCGAGCTGCGCGACGCCCATCCGAGCGAGATCCTCCGCACGGCTCATGAGTACTTCGGCGACAAGCTGGCGTTGGTCTCATCGTTCGGCGCGGAGTCGGCGGTGCTGCTGCACCTGGCCTCGCGGATCTCACCCCGCCTGCCGGTCCTGTTCCTGGACACCGGCATGCTGTTTGGCCAGACGCTGGACTATCGCAAGAATCTCGCGGCCCGGTTCGGCTTGACCGACGTCCGCGACCTGCGGCCGGCCTTCGCCGATCTGGCGACCCAGGATCCCAACTCCGACCTCTGGCGGACCAGCGTCGATGGCTGCTGCCATATCCGCAAGGTGCTGCCGCTGGATCGCGCGCTGGGCGGTTTTGACGCCTGGATCACCGGTCGCAAGCGCTTCCACGGCGGCGACCGCCTGAGCCTGCCGGTGGTCGAGGAGGCCGACGGCAAGATCAAGTTCAACCCGCTGGCCAATTGGTCAAAGGCCGATCTCGACGTCTATGTCGCCGAGCACCAGTTGCCGGCCCACCCGCTGGTCGAACAGGGCTATGCCTCGATCGGCTGCTGGCCCTGCACCCAGCCGTCCGATGATGGCCGCTCGGGTCGCTGGGCCGGGCAGGAGAAGACCGAGTGCGGCATCCACGTCGCGCGGGCGCCCGGTGTCGCGCCTAACGTGGGCGGAGATATCTGAGTCTAGATCCTCCCCCTCGCGGGGGAGGTGGCGCGTAGCGCCGTAGGGGGAGGTCTGCGGATCTTGCCTCTTCCCCCTCCGCCGTCTCTTCGAGCCGACACCTCCCCCTTTAGGGAGAGGATTGGGAGCTACTCCCCAGGCCTGTACGTCCGCACCGCGTGCTTCTTCACATCCTCAGGATAGAAGTAGACGTCCCGCAGGTTCCCGATCGCATAGCGCTGCGCCTGGTCGTTGAAGTGCGGCGAGGCTGGATCGCCGCTTTCGCCGCCGGCCGAAATGGCGCGGGCCCGGACCTTTTCGCCGAACTGCACGACCGCCACGAAGCTGTTGCCCAGCGTGCCGTAGTACTTTTTCGTGCCCGGCCAGCGTTTGGCCCCGAACGAGGCCAGAGACCCCCACTGGGCTGACGTGAAGCCCACCGGGATGCTGGGCTTGTTGTCGTCGAACGTCTGGACGATCGCGCCGTCGTTGCGCTGGAAGCGGTTGATCTCGCCCCACGGCGTCTTCCACGAGCCGAAGTCAGCGGTCAGGCGGTCGGACGCCTCGGCCAGCGCCGCCAGTTTGTCGGCGGGCGACAGCTTGTCGGCCATGTAGTCATAGGTGTTGAGACCCTCGGCCTTGGCCGCCGGCGCGGCCTTGGCCCACATCGCTTCGCCCCAGAACACGGCCAGGGACGTCTCCGTCGACCGCGTCGACCACTTGCGGTCCCAGTCGGCCAGGGCGGAGACCTGCGCGGAGACCTTGGCCTTGATCGGGTCGCTGTCGGGCGTCGCCGCATAGGCGGTCTCAAGCGTCGGGATCAGACGCGCGAAGGCGGTCAGGTAAGGATCGTAGGCCTTCTCGATCAGGCCGCCGAGCGTCAGGTTCTTGGTGTCTTTCAAGACCAGCTCGGCGTGCAGCCCGCGCGGGTTTTCCCCGAACGTGTCCATGTACTTCGGGAAGTCCGCCTGCTTGGGGCTGTGGGGGCCGGCCGCCGTATAGGGCCAGTTGTTGGTGTTGAAGGCCCAGCCGTTCGGCGGGTTCAGCACCTGAGGCGCGTCCTTCAGGGCGTGCAGGCCTTTCCAGTCGGTCGCTGGGGTCGAGCCGTCGACGGGCTTGGTGTAGTCGAAGCGATCGTCGCGGATCGGGATGAACTGCGGGTGCAGATAGGCGATCTCGCCCTTGGCGCTGGCGAATAGGGTGTTGTTCGAGGAATTGGCTTTGAGCTCCGCCACCTTCATGAACGAGGCGTAGTCGGTCGCCTTGGTGCGCAGGAACGATTGCTGGAGCGCGGCGACCGGCTTGTTCATCAGCGCGATGCTGATCCACTTGCCGTTCTCCTCGCGCACGATGGGACCCCGATGGGTCTTGAAGACCGTGAACTTGCGTTCGGCCATCACGCCGTCAGCGGCGCGATAGGGGACCGTGATCACTTCAGTCTTCAACGGTCGAAGCTGATCGCCATACTGGTAGAACCGCTGGCCGTCCTTCTCGACGATCGTCTCGATGAATTCGTCGACGACATCCACGCCGCTGGAGGTGTGCATCCAGCCCGCCTTGGCGTTGAAGCCCTGATAGATAAAGAACTGACCCCAGGTCGTGGCCCCGTAGGCGTTCAGGCCCTCGCTGCTAGAGACCTGCATCTCCGAGCGGAAGAAGAAGCTGGTGTGCGGGTTGATCAGCAGCATCGCCTCGCCGTCGAGGGTCAGCCTCGGCGCTATGGCGATGCCGTTGGAGCCAGTGGGTTCCTTGAAGAGAAGGCCTTTCTCGTCGGCGGTCATCGCCAGTTGGCGCTTGCCGTAGAAGGCTTCCAGCTGCGTCAGCGCCACGCGCTCGATGTCGCCGCCGATGCTGCCTTCGGAAAAGCTGAGCGCCATCCAGGGCTCGAAGCGCTGGATGACCCTGGGCTTCACGGTCGGATGGGTGTCCAGATAGTAGTTCAGGCCGTCGGCCCATGCGTTCATCAGCGCCTTCAGCCAGGCCGGGCTCTTGGCGTAGTCAGCTTTCAGCACGGCCGGATCGATGAACAGCTTCTGGCGCAGGTCGGCCCAGATCGCCTTCTCGCCCTCGGCCTCGGCGGTGCGGCCGAGTGAGGTCATGAAGTTGGCCTCGACGCGGTTGAAGTCGTCCTCGGCCTGGGCGTAGGCCATGCCGAATACCGCGTCGGCGTCGGTCTTGCCGTGGATGTGGGCGATGCCCCAGGTGTCGCGGGTGATCTCGACCTTGGCCGCGCGCGCCTTAAGTCGCGACAGGTCTTCACCGGCCTGAACCGAGCCTGCGCAAAGCACGGCGCATAGCGCCAGGATGCTGACTGAATAGCGACGCATGACGACCCCCGAAAACCAAGCGCTTCTCGAACCAGCGGGGATCCAAGCCGAGTTCGGGCGTCAACGCCAGTCCATCTCAGATGGCTGAAGCGCCTATTGGGGCGGACAACCCTTGAACTCGCCAACCTTGGAAACCGAAAGGTTGGTGAGATCCAGACCGCGCAGCGCCTTCATCGAGCTAGTACCGACGCCGCTGAACAGGTCCAGCTTCAGGCCCTTGATCGCCCCGCCGATGTCGGAAGCGTACCAGTAGCCGTCGTGCTTTTCACCGTTCGGCATGGGCAGGCCCACGGTCTCCTTGATGAAGATCACGGTGCGGCGGGGGATGACCTTCGGGTCGACAGCGACCGTGCGCATGGCCGCGACCCTGCAGCCCAAAGAGTCGAACGCGCGGATGCCCTTGGCGCCGGCATGATACATCGTCGCCTTCATCTTCCACTCGACCGAACCGGGCAGGGCGCCGCCGCTCAAGGCCGAAGTGATGAAGTCGCCCAGCGGATCGGCATGGGCGGCTGGGGCCGGCGCGGAGTCCGCCTCCGGGGCGGCTGCGGCGATGGCGGGAGCGGCGAATGCGGAGATGACCGCAGTGGCCAAAATTCCGGCGAGCTTGCGTCGCATCGAGGGTGTCCTCTTATCGGCGGTCTGTCGGGCGGGGTCTGGATAGTCCGATCACGGCTCTGTGACAACCCTGTGAGTCGATATGGCGCGGCGCGGCCTCGCGCCGCGCGGGAAAAACCGGCATCGATTCAGGGCGTTGAAACTTGGCCTTGGGGGAGTCGATTTTTCCTCTCGAGCCTCTGGAGGGGACGAACATGGCGTTGCGGATCTATGGCGACTCGATTTCCGGCAACTGCCTGAAGGTGAAGTGGACGGCCGACCGCCTGGGTCTCGCCTATGATTGGATCGAGACGAATGTGCTTACCGCCGAGACGCGGACGGCCGAGTTCCTGGCCTTGAACCCCGCCGGTCAGGTGCCCCTGGTCGTGCTCGCCGACGGGCGGCCGCTGGCGCAATCCAACGCGATCCTCGTTCACTTGGCGGAAGGCTCGGATCTGATCCCGACCGACGCTTTTGATCGCGCGAAGATGCTCGAATGGATGTTCTGGGAGCAGTACAGCCACGAGCCCTATATCGCCGTTGCGCGTTTCCAGATGCTCTATCTCGGCAAGCCGGCCGAAAGCCTGGAGCCTCGCTTGGTGGAGCGCGGGGCGGCTGCTCTGGCGCGCCTCGAAACACAGCTGAAACAATCGCCGTTTCTGGTCGGGGAGAGGGTCACTCTGGCGGATGTCGCTCTGGTGGCTTACACCCGCGTCGCGCACGAGGGCGGGTTCGATCTGTCGCTCTATCCCGCCGTCAAAGCCTGGGTGGGCCGTGTCGAAGCCGGTCTCGGCATAAAATAGTCTTCTGGAGTTAAGTCCTTGCGCCTGTCGTCCAGCCTGAAAATCCTCGCTTTCGCCGCCGCTCTGGCGACGCCCGCCACCTCGGCGCTTGCCTGGGGCGCTTCAGGCCACCGTGTCGTCGGCGTGGTCGCGGCCGGAAACCTTCCGGCGGATGTGCCGGCGTTCCTGCGCACCCCGACGGCGATCGCCGCTATCGGCGAGTACGCACGCGAACCGGACCGCTGGAAGGGCTCGGGCAAGATCCACGGTACGGATCGCGACTCCGCCCACTTCCTGGACCTCGACGATGAGGGGCGCATGTATGGCGGCCCTATGTTCACCGTGGCGACCCTGCCGCCGACGCGCGCGGACTATGAAACCGCTCTGCGGGCTGTTGGCCAGGATAGCTGGAAAGCCGGGTACCTGCCTTACGCGATTATCGACGGCTATCAGCAGCTGGTGAAAGACTTCACCTATTGGCGGATCCTGACGGCGGTGGTGAAGATCGAAAAGGACGCCACCAGGCTCGCCTACTACAAGGCCGACCTGAAGCGCCGGGAAGAGCTGTTGCTGCGCGACCTGGGCGTCTGGGCGCACTATGTGGGCGACGCCAGCCAGCCGCTGCACCTGTCGGTGCACTACAATGGCTGGGGCGATTACCCCAATCCGAACGGCTACACGAACTCGCGCCAGATTCACTCGCAATTCGAGGGGCCCCTGGCCAAGGCGTTGGGCGACCAGGCGTCTATCCAGGCCCTGGTGCCAGCCTACAAGTCATGCGCATGCTCGATCGAGACTCGCGTCGTCGGGTACCTGACCGAGACCTGGAAGCAGACCGAGCCCCTGTATCAGCTTGAGAAGGCAGGCGCTTTGGTCCCCTCCGACCCGCGCGCCAAGACCTTTGTCCAAGCCCGGATCGCCGCCGGCGCGACGGCCCTGCGCGATCTGGTCGTCGACGCCTGGACTGAGAGCGCCAGCGGCAAGATCGGCTACCGTCCGGAAATCAGCGTCGCCGATGTCGAGAGCGGCAAGGCCGATCCGTGGCTTGATCTCTACGGTAAGGACTGATCCAGCGATGCTGGCCTTCGGCGCGCCCGTCGCGGGGCTGAACTACAAGGATCGTCCTGCAGCGTTCGGAGTCGCCGAGAACAGCCTGGGCCAGATCGCTCTGGCCCAGGTCACCAAGCCCGGCAAGGCGCCATACTTTGATCTTCCCGGCGGCGCGGTCGACGGCGATGAGACCGAGCCGCAAGCAGTCGTGCGAGAGTTTGGCGAAGAGACCGGGCTCGTTGTGGAGGCGGGCGCGATCATCGAGCGCGTCTCGCAGGTCTTCCTGAAATCGGACGGTCAGCCCGTCCGAAACTTCGGCGGGATCTACGCCGTGAGCGTCATCCGGTTGGTTGAGGGCCTCAAGGTCGAGGATGACCACGCTCTGGTCTGGCTGGATCCTCGTGATGCGGTCGTCGCCCTTCGCCACGACGCCCACGCCTGGGCGGTCGCGGCGTGGATGCGTCGCGGCTAGTTCGAGGCTAGCGAGACGTCCGCGCCCTGCCGACGCGCCAGCTTCAGGTCCGCCCGCTGGCTATCGGACAGCGCGGCTTGCAGATCCTCCTGAAACTCCAGCAGGCAGGCTTTCGCGGACAGGCCGCGGAAGCCCTTGGCTTGGCAGGTCTGGAACATCGCGACCTGGGCGCGTTTGTCGAACTCGCGCGCGCCGGCGGGGCTTGAAAGGTCCAGATCGCCGACCTTGATCCGCACAACCGGCGTTTCAGCCTTGTCGCCAGCGTGGGCGGCGGTGAGGCCAATGATCGGCGTGGCGGCCAGGGCCAGCGCGGCGGCGACGGCGATGCGGTTGATGAGCTTGCTCATGTCCTGATCCTTGGTCTTGGTGGTCGCTTGGCGATCCGTTGGGTCAGGATGTAGAACGGCGAGCGCAGGAACACCCGTTACGAGTGCTTCATGACGTTGAATTAAGTCTATGAATTAGCTGTAATATTTCTGCCTGCTCCGGCCAGGTGGCTTTCCGGAAACGGGCGGCCCTTCGGCTTTGGTAAATGATTAACCGCAAACCTTGGGTCTTCGTTAGCCCGTTTCTGAGACAACGCTCCCATCAACTTTGTTCGCCAGAAGGGATGGGCGGCTATGAAACTCTCGATCGTGATTGCCGCGGGTGTCGCTGGCAGCTTCTTTGTCGCTCAGGCCGCTTCGGCCGGTGGCGGTTTCGAAGACCAGATGGCCCGCTGCCTGCAACAGCACGCCAACACGCGCGACGCCGCGCAGGTGATGCTCGAGTGTAACGCTGACGGCGGCAAGCTGTCGGACTGCAAGGTCGTCGACAACAGCGCCGCCGGCAAGGGCTTCGACAAGGCCGCCATGTGCATCGCGGAAAAGCTGCCGATGGGCGCCAAGACGGGCACCGTGAAGGTTCCGTTCCGCTTCCCGGGCGGCGCGTAAGCTCCGACACGTCAACCGACGAAGCACACCCCCGCCGGTTCACCGGCGGGGGTTTTCGTTTCAGGCCGCCACGAAGTCGCGCGTGAGCTTCTGTTCGCTGTGTCGCACGGGCAGGGTGAAACTGACCGTCGTCCCTTCGCCAGGTGTCGAGTGCATTTCCAGCACGCCGTCGTGCATGGTGATGAGCGACTTGGTGAGCGCCAAGCCTAGGCCCGTTCCTTGGGTCGTTTTCGAGAACTGGCTCTCGACCTGTTCGAAAGGCTTGGCCAGTCGCGCCAGGTCTTCCTTGGCGATCCCGATGCCAGTGTCCGTCACCGAGACCTTGATCAGGTCACCAAACGGATCGCGACGGACTTCCGCGCGCACGGTGACGCTGCCGGCGCGCGGCGTGAACTTGATGGCGTTGGACAGCAGGTTCAGCAAAACCTGCTTCACGGCGCGATAGTCGGCCTCGATCTCGGGCAGTTGCGGGAAGTCGATGTTCAGCTTGAGGCCCGCGGCCTCGGCGCGGTTGCGCACAAGCCGAACGGCGTCCTCGGCGACATCCTCCAGGTGCATCGGCTCGAACTTCAGGTTCATCTTGCCGGCCTCGATCTTGGACATGTCGAGGATGTCGTTGATCAGCGCCAGCAGATGCTGGCCCGACGAGTGGATGTCCTGGCTGTAGCCCTTGTAGCGCTGGTCGCCGAGCGGTCCGAACATCTCGTTCATCATGATCTCCGAGAAGCCGTTGATGGCGTTCAGGGGAGTCCGCAGTTCGTGAGACATGTTGGCCAGGAATTCGCTCTTGGCCTTGTTGGCGCTCTCTGCCTTGACCTTCTCGGTCTCGTACTTGCGCGCCAGTTCGGCCAGCTGCTCCTGGCTGCGCTCCAGGCCCGCAACGGCGTTCTGAAGCTGCTCCTCATTGCGCCGGCGCGCTTCTTCCTGTGTCTTGATCGCCGTGATGTCGGCGGCGGTCATCACCAGACCGCCCTCGGCGGTGCGACGCTCGCTGATCTGAATCCAGCGACCGTCCATCAGTTCGGCTTCGCGAACGCCCTTGGCGCCGTCAGGAGCAGGGTGCTCCTGCTTGATGGCCAAGGCGGCGAAGCGATTGACCTCGGCGCGCGCAGCACCCGGCTTGAGGATCTTGGGCTCCAGCGAAAACACGCTGCGATAGTTGCGGTTGCACATCAGCAGGCGACCCTGCCGATCCCACAGCACGAAGGCTTCGGACACGCTCTCGATCGCGTCGCGAAGGCGATTTTCAGCGGCTTGCGCGCGCGCCTGGGCGATGCGCTCTTCCGTAACGTCCAGCGCCACGCCGATGATCCGGGCGTGGCCTTCGCTTCCGGGTTTGCCAAACCCTTGACCCCGAGCGTCGATCCAGAGCGACCGGGCGCCCTGTTCCGTCGCCGGGACACGAAACGACACATCGAAGGCGCCGTACATCGCCGCATTGGCCAGCGCCTGACGGACGCGTTCGCGGTGGTCGATGGAGATCCGTTCCAAAAGATCCTGACCCGAGACGACACCGCCGCCGCCCCAGCCAAACATCGCGCCGGTTACGTCGGACAGATAGACTTGGTCGCCGTTCAGGTCCCATTCCCAAATCCCGCATCGCGCAGCCTCGACGGCGAGCCGAAAGCGGCGTTCGCTGTCGATGAATTCGCGATGGGCCACCTCGGCCTTGCGGCTCTGGATCATCAACAGCAGCGCCAGCGCGATGCCCACGCCGAGCGGAACCAGGAGGCTGAAGGCGCCTTCCATGACCTGCCGATCCAAGTTCGCGACCGACCGTGTCGGCGCCGCCGCAACGGCGAGCAGGGCGCCCTCGGCGATCGGACGCACCGCGACATCCAGGACAGCGCCATCGGCGCCCTGACCGCGTACGGCGGCGGGGCCGTCGCCGAGGTCTTCAACCGAGACCGCGAAGGCCTCGCGGAGGGCGCTCGCGCCCTGGACGCCGCGCCCCTGGGCCGCGATCAGTTTGCCGTCGGGCAAGGCAAGGGCGCCGCTCTCGCCCTTCTCGGGATCGGCGACAAGGCGCGAGGCGTCGCCGCTTGAAATCACGAAGGCGCGTGCGCGATCCAAGGTCGTTGTGGTGGCGACATAGAGGCGGTCCGTTTGGCCGACTGACCCGATCCAGTTGGTCCGGCCCGAAGCCCCTGCCGCGATGGCGGCCGCCTTCCAGTCGGCGCCCTCGTCACGGCCTGCGACGGCGACGACGCCCGCCTGGCTGACGACAGCCACGGCGGCGGCCTCGCCGCCGGCCGCGCGCAGAGTAGTTTCTGCGGCGTCCATGGTGGCGCCAGGGTCACGTTTCAGAAGATCGGCGGCGGCGGAGAGGCCTGCGCGCTGGGCGGCCAGGTTGGCGTCCACGCGGCCGGCGATCAGTTGCGCCTTCGCCGCCAACGGGGCGCCGCCAGGCTGCGTCAGAGCCTCGCGCTGCAAGCGATGGACGCCGAACGCGGTGTAGACGGCCAGAAGCAGGAGCGCGGCGAGGATCGCAACACGGACGAGCGTCTGGGAGGGCGCGCCTACAGGCTTGGCGCGCACGGCCGCCGGCGCGGTCGGCCCGGCTGTCGCCGGCCCTCCGTGTCTGGCCATGCCCTTGTTCAACGCGCCCGACTCCCGTGGATCCCCATGGCGAGTCACTTCGCCAGAGCCTGAATCTAACGTACCGCCGCCGTGCGCGTCACCGCAGAAGCAGCGGATTTCGAACGGCTGAGCCTATTGGTCGCAATCCCGAGTGGCGGGCGGCTGCGAAAGACTCGTCAGCCGAGCGCCTTGCTCGCCAGTTCCAGAACGTTCTTGGACAGGTTGGGCTGCGCGACGATCCGCTCTAACTGGGCTCGCATCAGCTGTCCGAGTTCCGGTTTGTACCGCCGCCAACCGCCCAGCGGCTCGACAAGTCGCGCGGCAGTCATCGGATTGAAGGCGTCGATCTTGAGAATTTCGTCCGCCAGGAAAGCGTAGCCGGCGCCGCTGGGATCGTGGAAACGCGCTGGATTGAAGTTGGCGAAGGTCGAGATGAGGGCTCGCAGCCGATTGGGGTTGGTCGGCTCGAAATCGGCATGCTGCGTCAAGGCGATCACGCGCTCCAGAACATCCGGGTTCGGGTCGCGACCTTGCACCGCGAACCATTTGTCCAGCACCAGCGGCTCGGTGCGCCAGGCATGGTGGAAGCTTTCAAGCGCCTTTTCCCGGGGAACACCGCCCATGGCGACCATCGGATAGAGGCCGCCGATCATATCGGTCATGTTTCGGGCCGCGCCGAAGTGGCCAAGCAGGCGCGTGAGGTTCTCCGCGTGCGGCTCTGCAGAAAGGGCTTCGGCGCAGGCGTTGCGCAGCGCTCGGCGACCTGCGGCGTCTGCGTCCGGCGAGAACTCGCCGTCGATCTGCATCTCGCCGTGCAGACGTCGCAGCAAGTCGCCGAGATGGACGGCGATGCGAGTGCGAAGATGGTTGCGGGCTTCATGGAGGGCCGCCGGGTCGGCGGCCTCGAACATCAGGGCCAGGTCCGGCTCGGAGGGCAGCGCCAGCAACAGCGCCTTGAACGCCGGCTCGGCGGCGTCGTCGACAAGCGCGCGACCCAGCGCGTCGGCATAGCGCTCCTCGCCGACTTCGTCGGGCGTACCGGCCGCGCGCGTCAGGATCAGGTCCCGCGCCAGGGTCTGGCCGGCCTCCCAGCGGTTGAACAGGTCGGTGTCCGACGCGAACAACACGTAGCGGTCCGAGGGGCGCGCGTCGGTCGAAAGGTTCACCGGCGCGGAGAAGCCGCGAAGCGCCGAGAGCACCGGCGGTTCGGGAATCTTGTCCCAGCGAACCGTCACCCGGGCTTGATCCAGAAGAACGATTTCGGTGTCGCGAAGCACCGCGCCGTCCGCCGAGAGCAAGCCGATGGCGATCGGAATCGGCAGAGGCTTTTTCACCGGCTGACCCGGCGTCGGAGGCGTGGTCTGGGCGAGGGTCAAGGTCAGGGCGCCGGCGGCGGCGTCGTAGTCCGTCTCGATGGTCACCGCCGGCGTTCCGGCCTGCTCGTACCAGCCGAAGAAGCCCGACAGATCGCGACCGGAAGCTTCGGCGAAGCAGGCGATGAACGCTTCCACCGTCGTGGCTTGGCCATCATGGCGCTGGAAGTAGAGGTCACAGCCCTTCCGGAAGGCGGCCGCGCCCAGGATCGCCTTGAGCATCCGGATGATCTCTGCGCCCTTCTCGTAGATCGTCGCGGTGTAGAAGTTGTCGATCTTCAGATAGCTGGACGGACGAACCGGGTGGGCGAGGGGACCTGCGTCCTCAGCAAACTGGCGGGCCCGCAGCGCGCGGACATCCTTGATCCGCTGCACGGCCGCGCCGCGCATGTCCGCGCTGAAGCCCTGGTCGCGGAAGACCGTGAAGCCTTCCTTCAGGCACAGCTGAAACCAGTCGCGGCAGGTGATGCGGTTGCCGGTCCAGTTGTGGAAGTACTCGTGGGCGACGACGGCTTCGATCCGCTCGTAGTCGAGGTCGGTCGCTGTCAGCGGATCGGCCAGGAGCAGCGAGCTGTTGAAGATGTTCAGCCCCTTGTTCTCCATGGCCCCGAAATTGAAGTCGCGCACGGCGACGATCATGAAGAGATCCAGGTCGTACTCGCGGCCGTACGTCTCCTCGTCCCACTTCATAGCGCGCTTGAGGCTGTCCAGCGCATAAGCGGCGCGCGAGGCCTGACCGGGGTCGACGAACACGCTCAGGGCGACCTCACGCCCGCTCATCGTCACGAACTTGTCGGCCAGGACGTCGAGATCGCCGGCGACCAGGGCGAAGAGATAGCTGGGCTTGGGGAAGGGGTCCGACCATTCGGCGAAGTGCCGCCCGTCGTCCAAAGAACCCGAGGCCACGGGATTGCCGTTGCTCAGCAGGTGCGGAAACTTGCCGTCGGCCTCGATCCGGACGCTGTACCGCGACAGGACGTCGGGGCGATCGGGGAAGTAGGTGATCGTGCGGAAGCCTTCGGCTTCGCACTGGGTGCAGAACCGGCCGCCCGACATATAGAGGCCCATCAGGGCCTTGTTTGACGAGGGATCGATCTCGACCTCGGTCGTCAGCACGAACTGGTCCGGCGCTTCGGCGATGGTGAGATGTTCGGCGTCCACGACGTACTGACTCGCCGCCAGCGGCTGGCCGTTGATGGCGATCGACACGAGCGTCAGGCGTTCGCCATTCAGGACCAGCGGCTCGCCCTTTTGGCCGGTTCGGCGCACCGAAAGCTCGGCGGAGACGCGGGTCCGCGTCGGATGCAGGTCGAAGACCAGACGAGTGGTCTCGATGGCGAATGGGAACGGGCGGTAGTCCGCGAGGTTTACGGCTTGGGGCGTGTCGGTGCGCATACGTCTTATCTAGTCCTGCTCGCCGCGCTCTGCGAGGGACCTTGACGAGCCGTTTCGAATTGGTGGCCGGCTTGCCCTGACACGGTCTAGTCGCCGGAGGGCGGCGCCGAAGGCGACTCTTGCAAATAGCGCTCCACCGCCACGATTTTCTGCGCGAGCGCGCTCAAGGCGGGCGGTGCGTCCTCGGGGTTGTCGGCGACCAGCGTCAGGATTTCGCGAGCAATGGCATGGAGCCGCGGCGCGCTGGCGATCAGCCTCGCCTGATACTCCATCTTGTGCGGATCACGATCGTACTCCGCGCCGGGGGTCCGCCAGCCGCCCCAATCGTTCGGATCGGTGACAACAACCGGATAGGTCCCTGGGTAGGGGTGATGGGCGCAGTCGCCCTCCTGCTGCCACTTGTTACGCGCTCGCAGCACACGCCAATTCGACGCCAGACCGCCTTCCTGCGGGTCGACCTTGTCCTCGGGTTTCAGTTCCTGGGCTTGGAACTCGCGACCCAGGCCCACGTCGTAGGTCACGCGCACCGGCTCATCGAAGCCCTTGGCCCATATGGGCACGATCCGTTCGACGATCGCCCAGCAGCCAACGCTGTCGACCCAGACCCGCTGGTTCTTCTGAAAGACGGTCTTGGCCATGGCGCGCGACGGGTCCGAGCTTGCGAAACTTTCGCCATAAGAACCTGAAATTCTTGACGCCGGGTCAATCTTTCCCTTCGCGTGAACGTCGTTCAGTGTGCCTGTCGTGACGCGCCCGAGAGCGCGGCCAGGGAGGTTGCAGTGGATTTCGACTATTCGGACGACCAGAAGTTCCTGAAGGAGGAGGCGCGCAAGTTCCTCGCCGGGAATTGCGACGTGAGCGTGGTGCGCGGCGTGCTCGATAACGCCGATCGCTCGTTCGACGAAAAGCTTTGGAAGGGCGTCGCTGAACAGGGCTGGCTCGGGGCCTGCATCCCTGAAGAGCATGGCGGCCTGGGCCTGGGTCGCGTCGAACTTTGCGCCATCGCCGAGGAGCTGGGCCGCGCCGTCGCGCCGATCCCGTTCGCCTCGACCGTCTATGTCCTGGCTGAAGGCGTGATGGCCTATGGGTCCGACGCCCAGAAGGCCTCCATCCTGCCCCGTATCGCGGCTGGCGAGGTGATCGGTTGCCTCGCGACCTCGGAAGGTCCGGGCGTGGTTGGGCCGGCGACGCTGCAGTGCCGCGTTGACGGCGGCAAGCTCAGCGGAACGAAGATCCCCGTCACCGACGGCGACGTCGCCGATCTCGCCTTGGTCTTGGCCTCCGAGAACGGCCGGCCGGGCTTGTTCCTGGTTGACCTGAACGGGGCGGGCGTGTCGCGTGAGACCCTCAAGAGCCTGGATCCCACCCGCGGCGTCGCAAAGATCGTCTTCGACGGCGCGCCGGCTGAACGGATCGGCGACGCTGGCGCCGGCTTCGAGGTCGTACAGGGTATCCTGGACCGCGCGGCCGTTCTGCTAGCCTTTGAGCAACTGGGCGGCTCCGACCGCTGCCTGGAGATGGCCAAAGAGTACGCCCTGGGCCGCTACGCCTTTGGTCGTGTGATCGCCGGCTACCAGGCGATCAAGCACAAGCTGGCCGACATGTACGTCAAGAACGAGGTCGCGCGCTCGAACGCCTACTACGGCGCCTGGGCGCTGAACGACGGTGCGCCCGAGCTGCCGGTGGCCGCCGCCGCGGCGCGGATCGCCGCCTCGGAAGCCTTCTGGTTCGCCAGCAAGGAGAACATCCAGGTGCACGGCGGCATGGGCTTCACCTGGGACGTCGACTGCCATCTCTACTATCGCCGCTCGCGCCAACTGAGCCTTGTGGCCGGAGCGCCGAAGGTCTGGAAAGAGCGACTGGTGGCGGAACTCGAAAAGAAGAACGCGGCGTAAGGAGCGGAAGAACATGGATTTCAACGATTCCACCGAAGAAGCCGCCTATCGCGAAAAGGCTCGCGCCTGGCTGGCCGAGAACGCCGCCGCGCACCGCGCCAAGTGGGGCGAGCTGAAGCCGAACACGCCAGAGCACATGGCGGCCGCCAAGGACTGGCAGGCCACCAAGGCCAGCGCCGGCTATGCCTGCATCACCTGGCCCGCCGCGATCGGCGGCGGCGGCGGCACGCCGATCCAGTCGGTGATCTTTGGCCAGGAAGAAACCAAGGCCGGCCTCGGCTATGGCTACTTCACGATCGGCCTCGGCATGTGCGTGCCCACGGTAATGGCCTTCTCCGACGGTGAGACCAAGAAGCGCTTTGTCGGCCCCGCCGTTCGCGGCGAGGAGATCTGGTGCCAGCTGTTCTCGGAGCCGGCCGGCGGCTCTGACGTCGCCGCTCTGCGCACCCGCGCCGTCAAGGACGGGGACGAGTGGGTGATCAACGGCCAGAAGGTCTGGACCACCGGCGCCCACTATTGCGACTACGGCATCCTGTTGACCCGCACCGATCCCGACGTGCCCAAGCACAAGGGTCTGACCATGTTCTGGATCGACATGAAGGATCCGGCGGTCGAGTGTCGCCCGATCCACCAGATGTCGGGCGGCCGCGAGTTCAACGAGGTCTATTTCACCGACCTGCGCGTCAAGGACAGCCAGCGTCTGGGCGAGGTCGGTGACGGCTGGAAGGTCGCCCTCGTCACCCTGATGAACGAGCGTCTGGCTGTCGGTGGTTCGGCCGGCCCGAATTATCGCGAGATCATGAAGCTCGCCCGCGAACTGGCGGGGCCCACCGGTCCTTCGCTCAAGGATCAGTCGTTCCGCGAAAAACTGGCCGACTGGTACGTCCAGTCAGAAGGGCTGAAGTTCACGCGCTTCCGCACCATGACCGCTCTGTCGCGCGGCCAGACGCCAGGACCGGAAAGCTCGATCGGCAAGATCATCTCGGCCAACCAGCTGCAGGAACTGGCCAATACCGCGGTCGAGATGGAGGACCAGTACGGCATCCTGTCCGATCCCGAGGTTGCGCCCGCCGAGGCGGCTTTCCAGCAAAGCTTGATGTGGGCCCCGGGCCTGCGGATCGCTGGCGGCACCGATGAAATCCTCAAGAACATCATCGCCGAACGGGTCCTTGGCCTGCCGGGCGATGTTCGCGTGGACAAGGACGTTGCTTTTAAGGACATGCCGACGGGACGCTGATTTCGTCGAATCTTCACACGACTTGAAATGAAGCGAGTCGCCTGCTGACGAGGTTAGCGGGCGACTCGCAGACACTTCGCCTAGTTGTTTCCGCCGTGCGGAAACGTGCGAAAATCCCTCAAATTCGCCTGCCAAGCGAACCTGACCCGCCATGACAAAGACTTCATTGCCGGGCCGGTTGAGCTGACCTTGACAGTGGCCAATCCCGGGCACATGAGAGATCGTTGTTTTATGGTTAACGGCGACGGCTGAGGGGGATTCATGCGCGAGGCCGGGGACGCAATGGCGCGCCTTCGCACGCTCCGCGACGCGGCGGGGCGCCTGTTCGCTGACCGCGCCTCCCTGCTGCGCCGCGCGCCTGTGGGGATCGTCGTCGCAGCGGTGGTTATTCCGCTCGTTGGCTGTGACACCGGCCCCAGCTTCTGGTTCCACAAGCGCGCCAGCGCCTGCCCGCGACCGCAGGTCGCTCAGGGCGTTTCGGGACAGTTCAACCAGCAGCAGCAGGAAATTCGCTCGCTGCGTCAGGGCGGTTTCCGGGGTGACTTCTTCGCGCAGCTCGAGCTTGCGCGGCGCTATGAGGGGCAGCGCGCCGCCGACAAAAACCTGGAAGATCCGGTGGAAGCGGCGGTGTGGTACGCCATGGCGCTGGCCAACTCCGGCGGCTACGCGCCGATCGCGGCTTATGAGCGTCGCGGCAAGGAATCGCGGGCGGTGTCCCGCTTCGACGACTGCCGCGCCTTCGAACGCCGCAGCGCCTATAGCGCTCTGGACCGCTTGCTCTCGCGCATGTCGACCGAAGAGCGCGAGAAGGTCCGCAATCGCGTGATCTATATTTTGTCGACCCAGAGCGCGGATGGATTCCGGACACTGGCTCGCATGCATGACGGCTATTTCGGTCCGTTCGGCGAGCCTTCGGATAACCTCCAGGCCATCGAAGCTTACGGTAAGCCCAGCCAGCCCGGCGCCCCGGCGGCGCTGGACCTGTTCCGCCGCAACGACGTCGACGCCTATCTCTACAATTATCTCGCCGTGCAGACGGGCGATGTGTCGGCCTACGTGATGCTGAAAGACTTCGAGCGGTCCTCGCCGCAGCGGGCGTCTTACGGCTCGTTCGTCGAGACCAAGGCCAAGCGCTGGATTCCCCCCTACGAGTTCTATCCCCCCGAATCGCCGGACTCCGGCGTGCCCCACTCCGACGAGGCCGACCTGTCGGGCGAGGCGCGCGAGGCGGCGCTGTATCGCATCTCCGAACTGCCCTTCGTTCACGTCGGCGAGGCGCTGTCCTATCTGCGCGTGATCCCCACGGCGGTCCTTGACGAGAAGATGCTCAGCGTCACCGAGGTCCAGACCCTGCAGAGCATGATCGGGCGTCCCAACACCGGTCGACTATCGCCCATCGAAAAGGT
Organism: Caulobacter sp. DMC95; assembly: GCF_056313785.1. Lineage (NCBI taxonomy): Bacteria > Pseudomonadati > Pseudomonadota > Alphaproteobacteria > Caulobacterales > Caulobacteraceae > Caulobacter > Caulobacter sp. DMC95. The sequence goes on from NZ_JBQUZP010000006.1 coordinate 34,395, forward strand.
GCGCGCCGTCCAGTACGCCGCAGTCAACGGCTCCTCCAAGGCCCAGCTGGTGCTGGCGGTGATGTACTCGGAAGGCGTGGGCGTGCCGCGCGACTACGCCCGCGCTTACCACTGGTACGAGGAGGCCGAGCGTCAGGGATCGGCGGAAGCCAAGTATGCGATGTCGACCTTCTTCTCGCTGGGCCTGCAGGGCGTGGCTGACCAAGATCGCGCCAAGGCGGTGGTCTACCAGATCGACGGCGCTCTGGCCGGCTTCAAGCCGTCGGCCTGGCGGCTGCAGCAGCTGCTGGCGCAGGTCTCGCGTCCGCCGCGCGGCGCTGGCGAGCGCCCGCAGCCCCGACCGATCTATGGCGCTGATGACTATCGCGCCGCGCCGCGCGCCGAAGACCGTGATCCGCGCCAGGAGCCGCCTGGACCCGACAGGGGCGGGCGTCCTTATAACGAAGGGAATTACTAGATGCGCCGCCTCAGCCGCCTGCTGGCGCTTTGGGCCGCCTTGACCCTGGGCGCCGCCGTCGCCTCCGCGCCCGAGCTGGCCGTCGCCTCGCCGGACGCCAAGATCGATCAGCAGATCCGTCCCTGCTTCGGCCTGTTGCTGCAGCCTAACCTGGCCCACGGGTGCAAGGTGCGTGACGTGCGGCCCAAGCCCTGTCCCCGGGGTACGATCCGCTCGAGGGGGCGCTGCGTCGTGCCCTACAATAATGGCGGTGGCTACGCCTACGTGTCGCGCGAGATCAACTGCGACTACGCGTATCCGGGCCAGATTTCCGACACGCTCTATCGCCTCTACGAAGGCGACGTCCTGACCCTGACCTCGACCAATGGCGGCGCCTGCGTTGACTCGCTGAACATCACGAAGGCGATCAGCATTGTGGTGCGCGACTATTCTCCCAGCCGCACGCGTCCGATCCTGATCGCCGGCAGCGGCCAGCCCTGCATCAAGATCCAGGCGGGCGTGCAGTACGTGGTGCTGGATGGTCTGGGCATTGAGGCCACCCGCGCCGGCGCCGCCTCGTGCATTGTCGGCCGCGCCACCGAGATCGCGATGCGCGGCGTGACGGTCCGCTATGATGGCGAGGGCTCGGCCTTTGACGTCGGCGACAGCCGCATCGAGCTGGCCCAGACCACCTTCATCGGACGCACCCGTCAGCCGGTGGTCAAGGCCACCGGTACGATCATGGCCGCCGACGTCGAGATCGCCGCTACCGCCATCGGCGCAGCGCTGGAGACCTCGGGCGACAGCCGTCTGCGCGACGTCCGCGTCTCGCGCCTGGGCGACTGGACGGGCTCCTCGCGCACTCGCAACTCGGCCGGCTTTATCATCGCTGGCATGAACCGCCAGCAACTGGTCCAGATCGACGGCCTCTATGTCGATGGCTTCTCGCGCGGCATCTATGTCGGCGGCGGCGACGAGACGACGCTTCTGCGTCCTGTGGTTCGCGACAGCGACTGGGCCGTGACGCTGGAGAACGCCAACCTGCGCGTGGTCGAGGGCGAGCTCGAGGCCGTGGATGTCGGCATCTACGCTGCGTCGGGCGTGGTGTTCGCGTCGAACAACAAGATCATGGGCGTCATGCGCTCGGGCATCTACGCCGACGCCGGCGGCCAGGTTCGCGCCGTCGACAACCGCGTCTATGCGCGTCCAGAAGGCTGCCGCGCTCTGGTGACGGGCTTCTTCAACGGCGAACTGACCTGCCGCCCCTGGTTCGAGGCGCCGGAGCTTTACCGTACGCCCCGTGACCGGGCCCGTCTGGATTTCGACAGCTATTGGCCTGCGCCCGCCGTCGTCGCCGGCGTGACCACCCAGCCGCCTGCGGAACTCGCCGGCCCGCCGCCGGCCGCCGCGCCTGTTTCCGCGCCTCAGCAAGGGGGAGCTCCGCGATGAGCAAGTCTGTTCGTGGCCGGCTGGCCGTCTCTCTCTGCGCCCTGGCGACCCTGTCCAGCCTCGTGGCGACCCAAGCCTGGGCTCAGAGCGGGCCTGGCGGTCCGGGCGGCCCGGGCCGTGGCCGCGAGGTCTGCGGCTCGCCGATGACCGGCGCTGCGCCCGACATCATGAGCTATGACAGCGCCACGGGCACTCAGGTCTTCGTCAACAGCGGGCGGGGAACCGGGACCGATGTCTCGGCCTACAACGCCCAGACGAGTTCGGCCGCTCAGTTCGCTGGGGACCTGAGCCGTCCGGGCTTGGTCTCTTCTTGCTCGGTCGACGGTTTCAGCCGCCAGGCCTATGGCGTCGACGCCACGCGCCCTGGCCAACTGGTGGTCTCGGGCCGTGACGAACGCGGCGAGCGCTGGGCCTTCACCCGCGCCGACGGCAAGGTCGAGGTCTGGGATCCGCGCGGCGACAACCGCTGCTTCAAGTCGGGCCTGGGCATCTTCACGCCGGCTGGCGGCTATGGTGTGGCCCTGGCCACCCCGCCGGGCGCCATCGGCGTTGGTATCGCGGCCGGTCAGCACTTCGGCGGCGTCGGTGTGGGCGCGAACCGCAACTTCGTCGGCGCGGGCCTCGTCGGATGCTGAGGACGGTCCTGGTCGTGGGGGTTCTGGCGATGGGCCTGACGGCCTGCGCGTCGCCGCGACCGCATGGCCCGCCGCCGCCCTCGACCCCGAACCGCGCCAAGGTGACGCCGCCGCCGCCGCCGATCGAGGCGATCCGTCCGCGCTACTGAGTTTGGCGGCTTGACCTCTGGAGAGGCCTTGATGCTGAAGTTCCTGTCGGTCCTGGCGCTGTTGCTCGCGCCGTCCTTGGCCTTCGCCGAGGTCTCGCCACAGCAGCGGGCGGTCGAGGCGGTGATCGCCGACAGCGCCGCGGGCTGGAACGCCGGCGATGCCGCCCGGTTCATGGGCAGCTATTCCGACGCCCCCGAGACCAGCTTCGTCACCGAGGAAGGCCTGGTGCGCGGCAAGGCCGCGATGCTGGCGCGCTACAAGGCGAAGTATGACTTCGGCGATCCGGCCAAGCGCGGCGTGCTGACCTTCGAGTCGGTCGATTTCCGCCTGCTGGACCCGACCCACGCGCTGTACGTGGGCCGGTGGGCGCTGGCCTATCCCAATGGGACCTCAGCCAAGGGATACACCAGCCTGATCATGGCCCTGGAGCCCGGCGGCTGGCGCATCATCGCCGATCACAGCAGCTGAAGGCTCACGGCGCGATTGTCGTCTTGAAGGTCGGCGCCTTGCGGTGCTTGGTCGCCTGCTCGTAGGCGTAGCCGAGGTTCAGCAGCAGCTTTTCGCTCCAGGCCGGACCGATGAACGACAGCCCGACCGGCAGGCCTGATACGTCGCCCATTGGCACGGTCAGGTGCGGATAGCCGGCCACGGCGGGCAGGGTGGTCGAGGAGCCGCCATAGTTGTCGCCGTTCAGCGGATCGATGGTCCAGGCCGGACCGGTGGTCGGGGCGATGATCGCCACCGCGCCGGTGTCCTTCAGGATCTTGTCGATCCCCTCGGGACCGGCCATGCGCTTGGAGTCCGCCAGCGCCTTCAGATAGTCGGGATCATCCAGGCCCTTGGTCTTCTCGGCGCGCTCGAAGCTCTCCTGGCCGAACCATTCGAACTCCTTCGGGGTCGCCTTGTTGAAGGCGATCACGTCGGCCAGGGTGCGGGTCGGCACCTTCTTCGGGTCGGTCGAGGCGAGATAGGCGGCGAGGTCGGCCTTCAGCTCGGTGTAGAGCACCACGCCCTCTGCGCGACCGATCGGGCCTTCATCGAATTCTTTTACGTCGACCAGGGTCGCGCCCTGGGCCTCAAGGTCCTTCAGCGCGCGTTCGAACACCGCGTCGGTCTTGGGCGAGTAGCCGGTGTAGAAGCGGGCCACGGCCAGCGTGACGCCCTTCAGCGCGGTCTTGGACAGGCCTGCCGCATAGTCGGTCTTGCGGGCGTCGGCTTCTTTCGTGGCCGGATCGGCGGGGTCGGAGCCGGCGATGATGGTCAGCACCTTGGCCGCGTCCTCGACCGTCAGGGTCATGGGCCCAGCGGTGTCCTGGCTGTGGCTGATCGGCACGATGTGGGTTCGCGAAACCAGACCCACCGTCGGCTTCAGACCCACCAGGCCGTTGATCGCCGAGGGGCAGGTGATCGAGCCGTCGGTCTCGGTGCCGATGGCCAACGGCGCCAGGCCCGCCGCCACCGCCGCGCCCGACCCGCTGGACGAGCCACAGGCGCTGCGGTCCAGGGCGTAGGGATTGCGCACCGTACCCCCGACGGCGCTCCAACCGCTGATCGAGTGGTTCGAGCGGATATTGGCCCATTCCGACAGATTCGCCTTGCCCAGGATGACGAGGCCTGCGTCGCGCAGCCGCTTAGCCACCGGCGCGTCGCGGCCGGTGATGTTGTCTTTCAGCGCCAGCGAGCCGGCGGTGGTGGGGAGGGGATCGGCGCTCTCGATATTGTCCTTCAAGAGGATCGGAACGCCGTGCAGGGCCGAGCGGACCTTGCCGGCCTTGCGTTCGGCGTCGAGCGCGCGGGCGTCGCTCAGGGCGTTCGGGTTGGTGGCGATCACGGCGCGCAAAGTCGGGTTGCGCTGCTGGATCGTGGCCAGGGCCGCCTTGGTGGCGTCCTCGGCGGTCTGGGCCGTGGCGTTTCCGGCGAGCAAGGCGATGGCGGCCGCGCCGGCCAGAATGGCGATCTTGGTCATGAAGCGTTTCCCCGAACGCGGCCGCGACTCCGGCGGCCGAACGGCGGCGAGCATGGGGTTAAAAATCTCCGCTCGCCAAGCGCCAACCGCCACAGTCGTGCGCGATCAGACGAAGATCGCCACGTTCTGTCGCGCCAGGACCAGCGGGCGACCCTTGGCGTCCCACAGCTGCATCTCCTGGGTGGAATAGCCGTCGCCGATCGTCTCGGCGCGGGTGCGCAGCAGGCGCCAGCCGTCGTCGTCGGTCTGTGGCAGACCCACGATGTCCAGCGACCAGGTCATGGTTGAGATCGGCCCAAACTGCGGGAACAACGCCATGGCCGGCGGCGGCGGCATGTCGGCCAGGGCCACCAGGGCCGAGATCGAAGTCGCAGCCGGATCGCGGTGTCGAATCCACAGCAGATATTCCGGCTCGCCCCCGGCCAGGGGCCGCGTGCCGCCAGCCTTGCGAACCTCGAACTGCGCCGAGAAGTGCGGTGCGCCCTGACGGCTTTCCGGGAAGAACAGCTCGCAGGCCGTGGCCGGCGCCACGGGCGGGCACAGCACTTCCTCGTACGCGATGGCTGAGGTCCGGGCCGCGCCGAAGGTCAGCACGCCATGCGTGGCCACGCCCTGCTCGCCGATGAGGTCGACCGCGACGAACAGGGTCGACTTGCCTTGCCGCAGGGGCCGCACCGAGATCGCCAGCTCGCCTGAAGCGGGACCGACAAAGGCGAACTGCGCCGAGCGCAGGGGCGGGGCCTCAGGAAAGGTCCGCAAGGCGGCTTCGACGCACAGCGCGCCGCTGAGGCCGCCGTAGGTGGTTCGGCCTTGTTTCCAGTCGTCGGAGACGTGGGCGGAAAAGCCGGTGTCGGTCGGGGCGATGGCGGCGACGAGGTCGGTGTAGAGCGTCATGAAAACAGTGTTCGTTTTCTTTCGCTACGGAAGTCAAGGGAGGGATGGGGAAAACCTCCCCTGATGGGTGAGGGTCAGAGTGCGTGGTTTGCTGACCGCGAGTTCATTTGCATCGCGAGGGCGGGCGGATCATGAATCGCAGTCATGATCGCCCTGCTTTCAGCAATGCTGCTCACAGCATCGGTTCCGTCCAACTGCGCCTTCGAAGGCGAGCCTCTGCGTTGGACGCAACAGGCGCTGCAGGCATGGGACCGGCTTGATCACGACCGCATCCGCATGCGGGCGCCGGCAACGCCGACGTTGATCCTGTTCGACGAGGCCTGCGTCTACAGGTTCACGCCCGCGACGGCCGGCTCGTTTCGGGTTGGTCAGCGAACCTATTCGGTGCAGGCGGAAAGTCATTCTGGCGCGGTCGCCCTGCCGGGAGGCGGTCAGGTTCCCGCCCGCAAGCTCTCCTTCGCCGCGCCTATGGATGGCGGAGGGATGTTCTTCGTCATGAGCCTGCCGGCCGTGTGGAGGGCGGACAAGGCCGAGGCGCGCGATCCTGAGCGACTGGCCATGGTCGTGTTCATGCACGAGTTCGCGCACACCCAGCAGGGCGCGGGTCTTGGGCGTCGGATCGACGACCTGATCCGTCGAGGCCTGCCTGAAAACGCTGACGATGACAGCCTACAGAAGACCTGGAGTGCTGTTCCGGAGTACGTGAAGGCGTACGAGCATGAGCGTGATCTTTTGTACGCGTCGGCCGGGGCTGAAACCTACGAGGGCCGGCGGGCGAAGCTGGATGAGGCCGCCGTCGCCATGGAAGGCCGACGCGCGACCTATCTCGCGGACAAGCCGCTCTGGCGCGAGGCCGACGATGTGTTCCTGACCTTCGAAGGAACGGGGAATTGGGCGGCGTGGAGCTGGCTCACCGACCCCGCCGGCGGAGCCATGGCTCGCGAGGATGCAACGACGTTCATTCGCGGCGCACGGCGCTGGTGGAGCCAGGATGCTGGACTTGGCGCGATGTTGGCCCTGGATGGTCTCATGCCGACTTGGCCCAGCCTGGCTTTCAGTGATCAAGGCGCAACCGTTGGAGACCTGATCGTCCTGTCTCGACAGGCCAAGGTTCGGGATTGAGGCTCTAGCGCCGCGCGCGGGCCCAAAAACGAGACCGCCGCTGCGGACGTCTCCCACAAGACGTCCGTAACGGCGGCATGGGGTCTCCTGGACCCTCCCGCGCCCCCACATGAACGCGATTGAGGCTAAGGGATAACGCTGTCATGCGGGCGTCGACACGTTTCTCCCGTCGGGCGAACCGAAATGTTGCCTTGCCCCGATCGCGCGCTATCTACGCCCCATGGCGCTGCACATCATCAAACTGGTCGTCGGGTGCGACACGATCGAAGACCTTTTGGCCTGGCACAAGACCGGCGAACCTTGGGTCATGCATACGCGCATGACGCCCAAGCGCATCGATGAGGTGCTGGACGGCGGCTCGCTGTATCGCGTGTTCAAGGGACAGGTGCTGTGCCGACAGAAGATCCTGGCCATCGACACCATAGGCTCGGGCGCCGCCTCGCGTTGTGAGGTGACGGTGCATCCGCCGATCATTCGTGTGGCGCCGCAGCCTCGGCGAGCGTTTCAGGGCTGGCGCTATCTGAAACCTGAAGACGCGCCGCCCGATCTGACAGAAGCCGAGTCTGCGGATCTCCCGGCGGATCTGGCGCGTCAGTTGCGAGAACTGGGCGCCTGGTAACCTGCGCGGGCGCGTTAGGGGAATGGCAACCGGTGCGAGTGTTTCCTCTCCGGCGATGGACAGGAGGGGTCACCATGAAAGCGGGCTATGCCGCCTTGGGCGTGGGGATGTTGTTCGTTGGACTAGTCGGCGGTCTGCTACTGGCGCTGCGTCCGATCGGATAGGTCAACCGACCGCCATGTTGTCGATCAGCCGAGTCTTGCCCAGCCACGCGGCGACTAGGATCCGGCCGGAAGCCTCGCCGATGGGCCCGGGGCCCAGCCGCGATAGATCGCTCGCCTCGCGTACTTCCACATAGTCGACCTGGCCAAAGCCCGCAGCCTGCAAGGCTGCGACCGCGGCTTCTTCGGCGGCGTCGATCCTGGCGCCGTCCGCCACCGCTGCAGCGGCGGCCTTCATCGCCGTCGGCAGAGCCACCGCGGCGGCGCGTTCTTCCGCCGACAGATAGGCGTTGCGTGAGGAGAGGGCGAGGCCGTCCTCGGCTCGGGCGGTCGGCGCGCCGATGATCTCGATGGGGATGTCCAGATCACGAGCCATCCGCCGCACGACCTGCAGTTGCTGGTAGTCCTTCTCGCCGAACACCGCGACGTCGGCTTGGGACTGGATGAACAGCTTGGCGACCACGGTGGCCACGCCGCCGAAGAACTGCGGGCGGGCCGCGCCTTCCAGCGGCTCGGAGACGCCCGACACGCTGACGAGGGTCGAGAAGCCGGGCGCGTACATCTCAGCTGCGTTCGGCGCGAACAGCAGGTCGCAACCGACCGAAGCCAGTTTCTCGGCGTCCGCGGCCTCGCCGCGCGGATAGGCGTCAAAGTCCTCATGCGGGGCGAATTGCTTGGGATTGACGAAGACCGTGGCGATCACGCGCTCTGCGTGCTGCTGGGCCAGACGCACCAAAGACAGGTGACCCTCGTGCAGGGCGCCCATGGTCGGAACGACCGCCACGCGCTGGCCGGCGGCCTTCCAGGCGCGCACATGCTGCCGCATTTCGGCGACGGTGCGAACGATGATCGGGCTGGTCATGAGGGGCCTCCACGCGAACTGGCGAGCGCTTATGGCCTTAGAGAGGGGGAAGGTCCACCATCCCCCAACGGGAGCGCGTCCACAGGCCTGCGACAATAAGGGCTGTGGATTGAGGCCCTTAGCCCCCTCTGGGGCGGGAAACATCGTGTTAACCTTCGATTAAGAGTCGCTGAGTCGCGACGCAGAAGGACCCAAGCCATGGCCGAAACGCGCGTTATCGTCGTCGGCAACGAGAAGGGCGGCGCTGGCAAGTCGACCATCGCCGTGCACCTCGTCACCGCGTTGCTCTACGGCGGCGCCAAGGTCGCTGTCATCGACCTGGACCTGCGCCAGCGCACCTCTGCGCGGTTCTTCGAGAACCGCCGCGCCTGGCTGGACAACAAGAAGATCGAGCTGCCCGAGCCGCTGGCCCTGAATCTCAGCGACAACGACGTCGCCCTGGCCGAAAGGCCGGAAGAAGAGCAGGTGGCCGGTTTCGAGGCCGCTTTCGCCAAGGCCAAGGCTGAATGCGACTTCATCCTGATCGACACTCCCGGCGGCGACAGCGCCATCACCCGCATGGCCCATGGGCGCGCGGACCTGGTGGTGACGCCGATGAACGACAGCTTCGTCGACTTCGACATGCTGGGCACGGTGGACCCGGTGAGCCTGGAGCTGACCAAGCCCAGCCTCTACTCGCTGACCGTCTGGGAGGGCCGCAAACAGCGCGCCCTTTCTGGCCAGCGTCAGGCGATGGACTGGGTGGTGCTGCGCAACCGTCTGGCCACCACCGAAGCCCGGAACCGCAAACGTCTTGAGGACCGCCTTAACGCCCTGGCCAAGCGCGTCGGCTTCCGGATCGGACCAGGCCTGCGCGACCGGGTGATCTATCGCGAACTGTTTCCGTTCGGCCTGACCATCGCCGATCTGTCGCCGCAGGTGCGTCCGGTGCCGGTGTCGCTGCAACATCTGGCGGCACGCCAGGAGCTGCGCGCCCTGATGCACAGCCTGGGTCTGTCGGCCTATTCCGGCGAGACGATGCTGGCGGCGCAGTAAGCGCCCAGCTACAAATCCGAGTGAGCGGGCGGCCGGGGCGACCTCGCCGCCCGTTTTCGTTTCTGGAGCGTCGATGATCTATCTGCTGCTGGGCGCGGTGATTATCACCTTCCTGCTCTGGCCACGCGGCCGGACGCTGCTGAAGGGCGATGGCTGGCGCGTGGGGGCCGGGGCGGCGGCCATCGCCGCCTTCGCGGTCGCCGCCTACGCCACGATCCGCGGCGCGTGGGGCACGGGCATAGTCCTTGGCGTGATCGGCCTGTGGAGCGTCACCGAGGCGCGGCGGCGGCCAATCGTGCGTCGCGAGGTGGTCCACCCGCCCAAGCCCGAACTCAGCCTCGCCGAGGCGCGCGCGATCCTTGGTGTCGGGCCGGAGGCCAGTCTGGCGGAGGTCAAGGCGGCCTACACCCGCCTGATCCAGATGGCGCATCCGGACAAGGGCGGCACCGAGGGGCTCGCGGCCCAGCTGAACGCGGCGCGGGATCGTTTGATCAAGCCGCGCGGCTAAGCTAGGGTAGAAACATGATCAATCGCGAACGCTTCTGGCGCCGCCGCTCGTCGGGCCAAACCTGCTCGGTATGACGCCCTGAACCCGGTTCAGGACGAGCCATCACGCCTGGCTCCCGATGTCATTCTTCAGTTCGGACTTTGATCACTCCCATGACGACCCAGACCCCAGAGCGCGCCCAAGACTGGGCCGGCCGCTTCAGCGAGCGCATGAGCCGCGTTCGCGCCAGCGAGATTCGCGAGCTGCTCAAACTGCTCGACCAGCCCGATATTCTTTCCTTCGCCGGCGGCATCCCTGACCCGGGCCTGTTTCCGGCGGAGGAGATCCAGAAGAGCTACGACGCCGTTCTGGCCGATCCTGTGCTGTCACGGCAGGCGCTGCAGTACTCGGTGAGCGAGGGCTACTTGCCGCTGCGCCAATGGATCGCCGAGCGCATGACCCGCGACGGCATGCCCTGCGATCCCGATAACATCATGCTCACAGCCGGGTCGCAGCAGGCGCTGGACCTGATCGGCAAGCTGTTCCTGACCAAGGGCGACACGGTGATGGTCGCGCGTCCCACCTATCTGGGGGCGCTACAGGCCTTTAACGGCTATGAGCCGGCCTATCTGGACCTGCCGGAAACGGCGCTGAGCCAGGGCGTTGACGAGGCGGCCCTGATGGCGGGCCGTGCGCCGCAGCCTCTCGGTTACTTCGTGCCCGACTTCGCCAATCCCACCGGCGTCAGCCTGACCCTGGCCGAGCGCGAGGCGCTGCTGGTCCTGGCCGACAACCTGGACATGACCCTGGTCGAAGACGCGGCCTATCGCGAGCTGCGCTTCGCCGGCGAGGCTACGCCGACGGTGTTGGGCCTGGACATCGCCCGCTCGGGCGGGATCGATAACGCGCGGACGCTGTTCCTGGGCACCTTGTCCAAAACTCTCTCGCCGGCGCTGCGGATCGGCTGGGTCTGCGGGCCCAAGCCTGTGATCGAGAAGCTGGTGCTGCTCAAGCAGGGCGCGGACCTGCATGTCTCGACCATCAACCAGATGGTCGCCCATCGCGCGGTGACCGAGGGCTACGATCAGCACCTGCATCGCCTACGCGGCGCGTATGGCGCCAAGGCCCGGGTGATGCTGGCGGCGCTGGAGCGCACCATGCCCAAGGGTGTGACCTGGTCGCACCCGGAAGGCGGCATGTTCGTCTGGATAGACTTGCCCGAAGGGATCGACGGCGCTGCGCTGCTGGAACGGGCCATCGAGGATGAGCGCGTGGCCTTCGTGCCCGGCGCGCCGTTCTTCGCCGAGAAGCAGACCCCGAACGCCATCCGCCTCAGCTACTCGTTGCCGACCGATGAGCAGATCGAGGAGGGCGTCCAGCGCTTGGCGCGGCTGATCGGCAAGGCGATCGCGGGCGATTGAGGCTGGCTCCACGGGCCTGAAAAAAGGGCGTTGAGTTTGACCACTCAGCGCCCCTTTTGTTTTCGAAAGCCTAGTCTGGCTCGGCCTAAGGCTTCAAAACCATGCAAGGCATGCGCTTTGCCTTCAGGGCCGAGCAGGCCTCGCGGGCGGCCTCGCTGGTCATGCCCTGGAACTGCGCCCGGAACATGCCGCCCGCGCCGTCTACGGCGCCCTCGGCGTCGCTGACGAGCTTGGTGATCCGCCCGCGGACGAGCTTGAGCTGTTCGTTTGCGAGCGACTTGGAGCGGAAGGCGCCGACCTGCACAGCCCATTCGCCCTTGGACTTCTTGGCGACCTTGGCCGGAGCCGCCGCCTGGGCGCCGCGCAGGGTGGGGGAGACTTTTACAGGCGCGGAACGCGGGGTCTCGGTCAGGACGATGCGGAGGCCTGCCTGGTCGCCGTCGCCCTGCTCTGCCGACGGGCGCTCGATCGGGCCCGACGGCTCGTCCTCATAGATGTTGGCGGCGATGGTGGTTCGCTCGCCGCGCGACCGGCGCTTGATGACGTCAAAGCCAGTGAGCAGCAGGTCTTCCATGTTGTTGTCGCGCCAGGCGGTGGAGGGACCGCCCAGCACCACCGCGATCAGGCGGCGGCCGTCGCGCACCGCCGAGCCGGCGAGATTGAAGCCCGAGGCGTTGGTGTAGCCGGTCTTCAGGCCGTCGAACCCCTCCATGCTGTCCAGCAGGCGGTTGTGCCCCTTGATATAGTTGCCCCGGAAATAGAAGCCCTTCACCGAGAAGTAGCTGTAGTACTGCGGGAAGTCGCGCATCGTGGCGCGCGACAGGATAGCCAGGTCGCGAGCGGTTGAGATCTGGCGGCTGTCGGGCAGGCCGGATGCGTTGACGAAACGCGTGTTGCGCATCCCCAGCTCTTGGCCGCGCAGGGTCATCAGCGCTGCGAAGCGCGACTCGCTGCCCGCCAGGCGTTCGGCGACCGCAGTGGCGACGTCGTTCGCCGACTTGACCGTCATGGCCTTGATGGCTTCGTCCACGGTCATGCTGTCGCCGGCGGGCAGGCCGATCTTGGTCGGCGCCTGGGCCGCCGCTCGGGGCGACATGGTGATCCGGTCGGTCAGCTTCAGGCGGCCTTCACTCAGGGCCTCAAAGGTGAGGTACAGCGTCATGACCTTAGTGACCGACGCCGGATAGCGCGGGCTGTCGCCGCGCTTGTCATAGAGCACCTCGCCCGAATTAGCGTCGATGACGATGGCTGCGTACTTCGGTTCCGAGGCGTTCAATTGCAGATAGGGGACCGCGGCCGAAGCGGTCGACGGCGCGACCACGCTAGCCAGGCACGTCAGGGCCAAACCAGCGACGGTGAGCAAGGAGCGGGCGGAGGTAAGCCTGGCGAACATGGAGCGACGTCCGTCATTTGAACTGGAAGCGGTTCCGCACCGCCACACGCGTAGAGCCTACCATGATGGATGCGGTGTTTCGCCAAAGTAAACAACTGGTGAGCGATCTTGCCGCAGACGCGGAAAAATGAGGCGGGCGGCGCCAATGGCGCGGCTTACCCTAAGGTTATGGTGCGCTGCACAAAATTCTTGACTGCTGCACTGCAGCATGGCAAACCAGCGTTGTTCCAAGCGCAGAGGGGCGAGTTGCAGCTCGACCTTCCGCCCCGCCTCCTTTCCTCCCCAGGAGACTCCCATGGCCGCCGCCGAAACCATGAAGACCACCGTCGAGCAGTTCACCACCGCGTCGAACCAAGCGTTCAAGGACGGCGTCGAGAAGTCGCTGGCCGCGCTGGCCGAAGCCAACACCCATTCGAAGAAGAACCTGGAAGCTGTCGTCGCCTCGGTGACCGCCGCCACCAAGGGCGCGGAAGCCCTGGGCGCCCAGACCTTCGCTTACTCAAAGAAGGCTGCGGAAGACCAAGTCGCCGCCGCCAAGTCGCTGGCCGCCGCCAAGAGCGTGCAGGAAGCCGTCGAACTGCAAACCGCTTGGGCCAAGTCGGCCCTGGAAGCCTACATCGCCCAAGTCAGCAAGGCTTCGGAGATCGTCTCGGCTTCGATCAAGGACTCGGTGAAGCCGCTCAACGAACGCGTCAGCGCCGCCGTCGAGAAGTTCCAGGCCGCCCGTTAAGGCCTGTTTTGAAGGTGTCCCTCGGCACCTTCCCGCGTTGAAGACGAAGGCTCGGATCGCGAGATCCGGGCCTTTTTTCTTGGGCGCGCCCATGCTGCGGGGCCCTTCGCGCCTTAGCTCTTTTGCGTCGACGATCGCCGCGTTAAGCATGCCTCCCGAAACCTGAGTGGAGCGCGTGCATGTCGACCGTCGAGGACCGCCTGAAGGCCATGGGCGTGGAGCTGCCGCAGCCAGTGGCCCCGGTGGCCAACTATGTGCCGTTCGTGCGCGCCGGGAGCCTCGTTCATATCTCGGGCCAGATCTCGATCGCCGCCGATGGCGGGATCAAGGGCACGGTCGGCATGGACGTTGACCTGGAAACGGCCCAGAAGGCGGCGCGTCTGTGCGGGATCAACCTGCTGGCCCAGATGAAGGCCGCCTGCGACGGCGACCTTGAGCGCGTCGTCCGAGTGGTCAAGCTGGGCGGCTTTGTCCAGGCGGGACCTGACTTCATCGATATTCCCAAGGTCATCAACGGCTGCTCGGACCTGATGGTCGAGGCTCTGGGTGACAAGGGCCGTCACGCCCGCTCGGCGGTGGGCGTCTACAAGCTGCCTCTCGGCTTCGCGGTTGAAGTCGACGCGGTGGTGGAGATCGCCTGATGCCCCGGCGCGGACGTCCTCCGATCGAGACCTTCGGAGCGGCGTGGGACGCGCTCTTTGATCGGCCGATCGCGCATCGCGGCCTTTGGACTCGAGATGGCGCGCCGGAGAACTCTCTGGGCGCCTTCCAGGCCGCCTGCGCCCATGACTACGGCATCGAGCTGGACGTCCAGTTGACCGCTGACGGCGACGCAGTGGTGTTTCATGACGACCGACTTGAACGCATGACGGGCGTTGAGGGGCGCGTGCGGGATCACACCGCTACCGAGCTGGGCGCTCTGGCGCTGAAGGGCACGGACGAGACTATTCCGACCCTGGCGGAAGCCCTGACCATGATTGGGCACCGCGCCATGGTCCACATTGAGCTCAAGACACCGTTTGGCGAAGTCGGCGCGCTGGAAAAGCGGGTCTCCGAAGTTCTGCTCGACCACAACGGCCCAACGGCCATCATCGGCTTCAATCCCTATTCGCACGCCTGGTTCGCCGACCATCATCCGCAGATCCTGCGTGGTCTCGATAGCTATGGCTGGAACGATGAAGGCGCGCGCCACGTCGCGCCCGAGATCCGCAGGGCGATGGCCGCCCTTGAGCATGTCGAGATCGCGCGCCCCGATTTTCTCGCCTTGGGTCTGGACATGCTGCCCAGTCCGAAGGCCGACCTCTATCGCGCCAAGGGCATGCCCGTGATCGCCTGGACGGTGCGAACGCCCGCGCAGTGGGACGCGGTGAGGGATCACTGCGACAACCTGATTTTCGAGGGCTTCCACGCGTGACATCGCGTCCCGTGGCGGTTCAGGCGTCGGTCCGTGTCCATCGGGCGGTCAGCGAGATCGGCCAGGACGCCTGGGACGCTTGCGCCGCACCAACCGGTGACCCGTTTATCTCCTACGATTTTCTGTCGATCCTGGAGGAGGCCGGCTGCGTCGCCGCCCGCACAGGCTGGGCGCCGCAGCATCTGTCGGTGCTGGATGAGGCCGATCAGGTCGCCGCCGTCATGCCGCTGTACTTAAAGTCCCACAGCCAGGGCGAGTACGTTTTCGACCACTCTTGGGCCGACGCCTATGAGCGGGCGGGCGGGCGCTACTATCCCAAGCTACAGTGCTCGTCGCCGTTCTCTCCGGTGACAGGTTCGCGGCTGATCGTGCGGCCGGACATCGACAGTGACGAGGGGCGCTCGGCGCTGCTGGGCGGCGCCCTGACGCTGTGCGATCGGATGGGCGCGTCATCGCTGCACGTGACCTTCCCGGTCGAGGACCAGTGGCGCTGGATGGGCGAGCGGGGGATGCTGCTACGCCAGGACCAGCAGTATCACTGGGAGAACCGGGGCTACGCGACCTTCGACGACTTCCTGGCCGCGCTATCGGCCAATCGTCGCAAGACCATCCGCCGGGAGCGGCGCGACGCCCAGGAAGGGCTCGAGATCGTCGCGCTGACGGGCGCGGACCTGACCGAGGACCACTGGGACGCGTTCTTCGCCTTCTACATGGACACCGGGGGGCGCAAATGGGGGCGGCCGTACCTTAACCGTCCGTTCTTTTCGCTGCTGGGCCAGCGCATGGCCGACAAGGTGCTGCTGATCCTGGCGCGCCGGCCGGGCGGTCCTTGGATCGCTGGGGCGCTCAACCTGCTCGGGCGCGACTGCCTATACGGCCGCCACTGGGGCTGCGTCGAGGACGTGCCGTTCCTGCATTTCGAGCTTTGCTACTATCAGGCCATCGAGCACGCGATCCGGCTGGGGCTGCCGCGCGTCGAAGCCGGCGCGCAAGGGCAGCACAAGATCGCGCGGGGCTACCTGCCAAGCCCGGTCTATTCTGCCCATTGGATCGCAGACCGGATGCTGCGCGAGCCCGTAGCGCGCTATCTGGAGCGCGAGCGCGCAGCGGTGGAGAGCGACATGGAAATGCTGGCCGAAGAGTATTCGCCCTTTCGGGAAGAGCGGTAGGGAGCGACCCGCTTTCTGGGCTAGTGAAGCGTTTTTGACGCGCTGAACCAGGTATCCAACGCACGGGCTTCCACGCTGTCCTGCTCTTCCTCGAGGTGCAATTCCTCCAGCAGGATGGCCGCCAGCAGCCACTCTTCGAGCTCCTCGACCGTGGCGCGGCCATCGTCGAGCGCTTCCTTGACGGTGTCGATCAGCCAGTCGACAGCGGCGTGGTTGGACTTGGTCATGACGCGTGTTTCCTGAACGAGCGCCGTTAACTCTACGCTGCTCGCGCGCTGGAAACCCTGCGACATAAGGTCGGGGCGAGTGGGCGTGATGTCGCAGGGGGAGGGCGGCCCGCGCGCTCACACATGGCGCGGGCCGCTTGTGTTCTACCGACCCTTCAGCTTGCGATCGAAGAAGTCCAGGTGCGTCTTCAGCACGCTGAGGCCCTTGGCCTTGCTGCCAGGCGCGCTGTGACGCTCGCCGGGATACATGGCCATCTCGAACAGGATCGCCTTGCGCTGCAGCGCCGCCATCAGGCGCGTGCTGTTCTCGAAGATGACGTTGTCGTCGGCCATACCATGCAGCAGCAGCAGGCTGCCCGGCGCCAGCTTGTCGATCCGGTTGTTGATATCCGAATAGGCGTAGCCGGCCTTATTCTCGTCGGGCTTGCCCATGTAGCGCTCGGTGTAGGCCGTATCGTACAGGCTCCACTCGGTCGGAGGGGCGCCCGCCGCGCCGGCCTTGAACGGGGTGTTCTCAGCGGTCAGGAGCATCAGGGTCATGAAGCCGCCGTACGACCAGCCCATCACGCCGAGCTTATCGGCGTCGACATAGGGCTGGCTGGCCAGGAACTTGGCGCCCAGCAGTTGGTCATCGACCTCGACGGTGCCGAGCTTGCGGTCCAAGGCGCGCATGAACTTGGCTGAACGGTTGCCGCTGCCGCGGTTGTCCAGCTTGAAGATCACATAACCGGCCTCAAGATAGGTGCGCTCCGAGGGGCTGTGCCAGCTCTTCATGACGCGCTGGGCGTGAGGGCCGCCGTAGACCGAGACGATCGCCGGGTACTTCTTGGCTGGGTCGAAGCCGATCGGCTTGAGAATTTCATAGTGCAGCGTTTCGCCGTCCGACGCCTTAAGCGAGCCGAACTCTGGCTGCGGCAGGTTAGCGGCGTAGGGCCAGTAGGGGTGTCCTTCGGCCAGCTTGTTCTCTTCGATCCAGCGCACGCGCTTGCCGTCGGCCGAATAGAGCGCGGTTTGCGGCGGGGTCTTGGGGTCGCTGTAGGTGCCTGCGAACGCGCCGCCGGCGTCGGCCACTTTTGCGGCCCACCAGCCGCCGGCCGAAGTCAGGGCCTTGGGCTTGCCCGGCTTGGCGTAGCTCACCTCATAGAGACGACGCTCGATCGGCGTATCGATAGAGGCCGAGAAGATCGCGACCTTGCGCGCCTCGTCCACGCCTTCTAGGCCGATGACCGGCCATTCGCCCTTGGTGACCTGGGCGATCAGCTTGCCGTCGGCGGCGTAGCGATAGAGGTGCTGATTGCCGTCCTTCTCCGAACCCCAGAGGAAGGTGCCGTCCTGCAGGGGGCGGAAGTCGTTGCTGACCTCGATGAAGTGCGGATCGGTGTCGGTGAGGATCGTCTTGCCCGCGCCGGTGGCGGCGTCGAAGGCCAGCAGGTCCAGCGTCTTCTGGTCGCGCGACAGGCGTTGAACATAGACCGTCTTGCCGTCGGCCGACCAGGCGACGCGCGCGACATAGATGTCCTTGTTGGCGCCGAGATCCAGCGCTGTGATCTTCCCCGACGCCAGGTCGCGGACGAACAGGTCCACCACGGCGTTGGGGCGGCCGGCGCGCGGATAGCGCTGGTTGACGACGGTGGCCCCACCCGGACCGATGTCGGCGCGCGGCACGATATCGACGCCGCTCTCGTCTACGCGGGTGTAGACGATGCGGCTCTCGTCCGGGCTCCACCAGTAGCCGGTGAAGCGATCGAGTTCTTCCTGGACGATGAATTCCGCCACGCCGAACGACAGGGCGTCCTTGCCTTCGGTCGTCAGCGCCGTCTCTGCGCCGCCGGCGACCGGCTTGATGTACAGGTTCTGGTCGCGGACGTAAGAGACGTAGCCGCCCTTGGGCGAAACCTTGGCATCGACCTCGTCGCCAGGCGTCTCTGTCAGGCGCGTGATCTTTCCGTCAGCGACGGTATCCAGATAGAGGTCGCCATCCAGCGGGACCAGGATGAAACGGCCCTGGCGGTCCCAGCTGTACTCGACAATGCCGCGGGCCGAGACACGGGCGCGTTCGCGGCGGGCCTTCTCGGCTTCCGACAGCTCCTTGTCGCCCGAGGACAGCGCGGCGCTGTCGATCAGGCGATAGGGCTCGCCGCCCTTCACGTCGGCCGCCCAAAGGTCCTGGATATTGGCCGCTTCGGGCTTGCCCTTCAAATAGGTGACGCGCTTGCCGTCCGGCGACAGGGCCACGCCCCGCGCGGTGGGGCCGCTCAGACTGGGGTCGGCGAAGATGCGTTCCGGGGTGAGTTTCTCCGCCAGAGCCGGCGTGGAAAGGGCGAGAACGGCCGCGAGCGCCGTGAGCGAGGGCTTTTTCATGGCGCGGGACGCTATGCGGGCGCGCCGCGCTTGTCAGCAGTGAAGTTGTTTCCGGCTTGCAACGCAGTCCGCGCTCAGCGGCACATCGCATCGAGCGGCGACAGGTCCACAGGATTAGCCGGAACCGGCAGGCCCTTGGCGCGCAGCGCGGCGTCCAGCGTGGTGGGCTCAGGCGGCAGGCCAGGGTTGGTGTCCGTTCGGTAGAACGGATGTTTCTGGGCCTCCGCCAAGCTCGTGAACCCAAAGCCCTTGTCCTGGTAGAGCTTGAACAGGCGAGGGGCCATGCGGGCGTCGAAAGCCCCGCCGTGCATCAGCAGGACATAGGGAATGTCCTTGCCATAAAGCGCGTGGCTCATGGCGCGCGCACGGTCTGCGTCGGCGGCCGCGCCGGCAAGGAAGCGCTGCTCCAACTCGGCGATGGCGGCTTGGTCGCCCTTGGCCATGCAGCGGGCGTAGGGTTCGTTATAGGCGTAGTCGCCAAAGCCCAGGGTGACGCTGGCGATCTTGTAGTGGTTGGCGGCCAGCCAGGACCGGACTGCTAGTCGCTTTTCCGCCGTATCGCCTTCGGAGAGGAAGGGATAGCGCAGCCAGCGCCAGTCTTCCTGGCCCATCAGGGCCTTCAGCGCCGGCTCGTTGCGTTCGATCTCAGCGATGAACGCTTCGGGCGTCAGGCTGGCGAGGTTCTGGTGCGACCAGGTGTGGTTGCCCAGCGGCTGCCCCGCATCGCGCCACATCGCCAGGACCGGCGCTGAGTCAGGTTCGCGCTCGTTCTGCACGGCGTTGATGAAGCCAAAGGCCGGAGCCTTCGCCTCGGCGGAAGCCTTCAGCAGATCGGCGGCGACTTGAACGCGGGTGACGCCGGGCGGGAGGGTGCTGTGGGCGGGCAGGTCGTCCCAGGTCAAGGCGATGACGGGCTTGTCAGCGGCCTGGGCCGCGCTCGCAAGTGTCAGGGCCAGGACGGTGGAAAGCAGGATGCGCATGGGCTAGCGGCTTTCGAACAGGCTCAGCGGAATGGCGTCGGCCATCGCCTTGTAGCCCGCCATGTTGGGGTGCAGGCCGTCATTGTCATAGGCCGGGAGCAGATGGGTCGGGCGCTCGGGGTCACGCAGCGCGGCGTCCCAGTCGATCACCGCGTCGAAATTGCCCGGCGCGCGGATCCAGGCGTTGACCGTCTGACGCGCCGCCTCGGCCTCGGCGGGAGGATGGTAGTAGGCCGAGCCGGCGTAGGGAAGGATCGTAGCGCCGATGGCCTTGACGCCTTTGGCGCGAGCCTTGGTGATCATGCTGGCGTAAGCCTGGATCAGGTCTTGCGCCATGCGGGCGTTGGCGGCGGCATCCTGGCTCTGATCGCGGTTCAGTACGCCCAAGTCGTTGACGCCCTCCAGGATGATGAAGTGCGTGACGCCCGACTGCGAGAGGACGTCGCGATCAAAACGCGATACGCCGCTTGGCCCCAGACCGTCAGCAAGCACCCGATTGCCGCCGATGCCGAGGTTCAGGACGGCGATATTCTTGCCCGTGAGCCGTTCGATCAGGCGGTCGGTCCAGCGGAGGTTGGTGTTCGGCTGAACGCCGTAGCCATCGGTGATGCTGTCGCCGAACGCGACGATGGCGGAAGCCTTCTTTGAGCCAACATCGACGCCTGCGATCTGGAACCATCGATCGGCGGTCTTGGCGCCCGGCAAGTCAGGGGCTGAGGTGTGATCGCCGGCCAGAACATAGGACGTCGCCCGCGAGCCTGGATGGCCCGTCTGGACGCTGGGGGCGGCGGGATAGTGCAGGCTGATGGCCAGATGGGCGAGGGGCTCGACGGTCAATTTGACCGGATCCGACCAAGTCTCGCCGCCGGCGGGGATCGTCACCCGAGCGCTCGCCGAGAAAGTGAGCGGCCGGTCCGTCGCGGGGTCGATGCGGGCCGTGGCTGGGGCCGCCGAGACCGCTATGCGCGCCGTGTCGATGGTCAGCGGCTGGGTTCCGAAGAGGTTGGAAAGCTTGACCCGCAGCGTATCGCCGCCGATCGACACGCGCACGATCTGGCGCAGGGTGGCGTTGGGATAGTCCTCGGACGGGAGACTGTTCTTGGCGTCGGGCGCCAGTTGCGCGCTGGACCAGGCCCCGACCCAGCGTTGGGCCTCGGCCTGCGCCGGCAGCGCCAGGGCAAAGGCCAGGCCTGCGGCGACCCAGGCTGAACGCTTGAACATCTTCATATGCGCTTTCTCCCGCCCCGCCGCATCTCTCGTCGGTAGCGGTAACATTCGTAAGGTGTCCGTTCTGGCCCGTAAAGCGTCGATCCGACGGCCCAAGGCGACGGCCGACTGCGACCGCTGGTCGCATTTCTCAAGAATCGCTTGCAACTGGCTGAATGTTAGCGCTATCAGATGTGCGTGAGGCGCCGAGCGCCTCTGCCCTTCCTGGGCGTTTCCTCCCTATGACTTTTCAGCCCGGTCTTCATGACCGGGCTTTCTTTTTGCGTATCGGGCGATCCGAGGCTTAAAATGGACTGGCACGTTTGGAGCCCCGCCATGCCTACCGGCAAGCTGTCCAAGAAGACCGAAACCCTGGAAATCCGCCTGCCGCCGGAGACCAAGGCGGCGTTCATGGCGCGTTGCCAGGTCTCGCGCCGGACCGCCAGTGAGACGCTTCGCGGTTTTATTGAGCAAGACCTCGCCGCGCCGAGGTCAGCGCCGCGCCGTCGGAGTTTGACTTGGCATGCTTTGGCGGCGGCCGTTGCGGGCCTCGCGGTGGGCGCAGTCGCTGCGCCGTCGCTCGCGCGCACGGCGACCTCGGATGCGGCCTTCGAACGCCTGGACGTCAATCACGATGGCGTTCTGAGCGTCGGGGAGTTCCGCGCTCGCTGAGGCGTATCAGCGGATTGGCCGGGCGAACCGGTCCCACTGAAGATTGAGCCACGTCCAGGGCTTGTAGAGGGCCGCGCCGGGCTTCCATGACGCCAGCACAAAGCTGGCCTTTCCCATGATGTTGTCGGCCGGCAGGAAGCCCACGCCCACCTCGCCCGGCCAGCGGCTGTCGAGCGAATTGTCGCGATTGTCGCCCATCATGAAGTACTGGCCCGCCGGCACGACATAGGTCTCTGTGTCGTCGCCCGGCTGACCAGCGCCGCCGTCATAGGTCACATAATTGCGACCGTCGGCCTGTCGCTCTCCCACTTGCAGCACGGTGCGCCCCGGAGCGTCATGATCCCGGGTCAGGCCCAGGGGCGCCTGGGGCAACCGAACCTCGTTGACGAACACCTGGCCGTCTGCGACGCGGATGCGGTCGCCCGGCAGGCCGATCACCCGCTTGATCCAAACTTGGCTGGGATCGCGAGGCAGGCGGAACACCACGACGTCGCCGCGTTCAGGACCCTCGCCCATCAGCCGGCCTGAGGGAAGCGGCGGGTTGAACGGAACGGACGCCCGACTCCAACCATAGGCGAACTTGGAGACCACGATGTAGTCGCCCGTCACCAGTCCTGGCTCCATTGAGGACGACGGGATGGTGAAGGGCTGAAAGACCACGACGCGAAGGGCCAAGGCGATGGCGAGGCCGGCTCCGATAACGCGGAGGGTTTCGAGGATTTCCCGGCGGAGCGCGGTCGGTGCGGGGGCGGTGGGGGAGAGGGTTTCGGTCATGGCTCATAGTCAGCCGGAGCGACGCGGTGTTCGCCAGCAAGACCGTGTCGGGACGCCCGGATTTCGTGTCCGGACAAGCCTCCGCGTCGAGTGCTCATCCAAAAAAGAAAGGGCCGGACGACGTGCGTCCGGCCCAAGTTCGAGGGGAAATGAAGGGTTAGAAGGACTTCTTGATCGACAGGTACACCTGACGCGGCGGGGCGGTCAGAACGGTCTGGGCCGTGCCGGTCGGATCGCTGTTGACGAAGCCGCCTGAACCGATGGTCGAGATGTAGTCCTCGTCCGTCACGTTGGTGACGTTCAGCTGGATCTGCGTGCCCTTGGCCCAGCCATCGCCTTCGAAACGATAGCCCAGCGTGAGATCGGCGACGGTCGTCGATTCCGCAAGGCCGCCAATGTTCTCGTAGGTGTAGTAGCGCTCGCCGGTGTAGGCGACGCCCAGCTTGGCGAAGAAGCCGGCCTGGTCGAACGCGATCTCGCCCTTGAATATGTTCTTGGGCGTGTTGACCACGGTCTTGCCCTTGGTGCGGGCTTGGACCTTGCCGTCGAGGGAGACGACGTCGTTCTCGTACTGAGAGTCGTTGTAGGTGTAGGCGCCGTAGAGGCTCCAGGCGTCTGACAGACGGTACGTACCCGCCAGTTCAACGCCCTTGGTTTCTACCGAGCCGACGTTCGACAGCACCGGAGCGTTGCCCTGGATCGATGAGCCCTGCGCCACCGCCAGCAGGCGGTTGTCGAAGGTCACATGGTACAGCGCCGCCACGCCCTGGAAGCGCTCGGTGCGATAGCGAGCGCCCAGTTCGAAGGTCTTGGAGCTTTCCGGGTCCAGCGTCTGGGTGATGTAGTCGACCCGCGCCTGGTTCTGCGAAGCGAACGGGCCCGAGGTGGCCGCCGAGACATAGGCGCCCATGTTCTCGGTATAGCCGCCGAACACTTCAAAGTCGGGCGAGGCTTTGTAGACGAAACCGACCTGCGGCAGGAAGTTGTCCTTGCTCTCGATCGTGCCCGCCAAGGGGTTGCCGACCACCGTCTTGACGGTGTTCTCGACCTTGATCGCCTTGAAGCCGAAGTTGACCTTCAGCGCGTCGCTGATGGTCCACTCGTCCTCGACGTGGCCCGTCGTGGTCTTGGTCTCGAACGCATACTGCCACTGGGTGAAGAACGGGTTCGACTGGAAGTCCAGCGGGTCGCGCGAGGGCGCAGCGGCCGTCTCGGCGTAGAAGCGGCGGGCCTGGTTGAAGTTGTTCACTTCGTACCAGAAGCCGCCGCCCAGGCGGTGCGCGCCGATATCGACGGTCAGGCCGGCGGTCAGGCCGCCGCGGTCGATGTCATACTCGGTGGTGCGGATCGACAGCGGAGCGGCGGTCGAACCGGCCGTGCCGAAGCCCGGGCTGGCGAGATAGGGCGTGTACCACAGGCCCTGGCCCTTGTTCTTGTGCTGGTAGGCGGTGGCGTCAAGCGTGACCCGATCGGTGATGTCGAGGTTCAGCTTCGCGCCGTAGAGGTCGTCATCGCGCACGCCAGCGCCGGCGTAGTAGGCGTCGTCGACGGTGGCGAACGGCGCGGGCAGTGCGGTCCCGGTCTGGTAGGCGCGGGCGGCGGCGACCGCCAGGCCCCAGTTGGGCTGGGTGTTATCCCAGTCGCGGCCCAGACGCTTGATCATGTCGAACGACAGATCCTGGTAGTCCTGCTCGCGGCGCTCCGAGCGGTGGTAGAAGCCCGATAGCTCGCCGCGTTCGCCCAGCGGCAGCACCAGCTTGGCGTCATACTGACGTTGCTTTTGTTCGCCGCCGCCCTTCCACTTGTCGCTCTTCTGGTCGGCGACGGAGACATAGGCGCGCAGACCGCCAATCTGTTCGATGGCGCCGGTCTCGAACCGACCGTAGAGGCGTTGCATGTTGTCCGAACCGCCGGTCAAAGCGATTTCGCCGCCCATTGCTTCGGACGGGTCGCGGGAGAAGAACTGCAGCGTGCCGCCCAGGTTTGAGGTCGAGGCCGTGCCGAGGGCGCCTGCGCCCTGGGCCAGCTCGACGCGGCCGATGTTTTCAGAAGCGATCGCGCGGCTGATATGCAGGCCGTTGTGGTTGCCGTAGCTCATGTCGCCCAGCGGCGCGCCGTCAAGCGTGAAGCCCAGCTGGTTCTGATTGAAGCCGCGGATCGAGATTCGGGTCGACCACTCATAGGCCCCGAAGGCGTCGGCCGATTGGAAGGTGACGCCCGGCAGCTTGTCGATCGCCTTCAAAGCGCTCGTCCCGGCGGCCTGAAGGCTGATCGCTTCGCTGTTCAGGGTCTGGACCTGACGGCTCTGGCCCTGACCGATGACGATGACGGCGTCGACTTCCGACGTTTCGGGCGGCGTGGCGTTTGTGGCGATCGGCGCGGTGTCGGCGGCCGTGTCGGCGGCGAAGGCCGGGGCGGCGACGATCAGCAGCGCGCCCGCAGCGGCGCTCAGCAACAGGTGGTTCTTCATCAAGGCATCCCCTTTGTTCCAGCGCTAGCGGCGCTGGCTGGGGGTCCGGCTAGCAGCGCTTGGCGACGCCAAGGCGAAGCTTCCGTGTCGGGTTTCCGACGGTCTCGCGAATGAACGATGACAGTCTGCGCCTGGCCGATGCTTCGCCTCGCTGCGGCGACGATTGCGCGAAGGCCTCTGGACGGCTATTTCAGCGCCAATCCCCGAAACATCGTCCCAGCGAGATCGCGAGCCTCATGGCGCAGCAATACATTTTCCAGATGCAGGGCCTGACCAAGGCCTATCCCGGCGGCAAGAAGGTCTTCGAGAACATCTGGCTGTCGTTCTATTCCGACGCCAAGATCGGCGTCGTGGGCGTCAACGGCTCGGGTAAGTCGACCCTGCTGAAGGTCATGGCGGGCCTCGACAAGGAATTCTCCGGCGAGGCCAAGGCCGCCGACGGCATCAAGCGCGGCTATCTCCCGCAGGAGCCGCAGCTGGACCCGACGCTGGACGTCTGGGGCAACGTCATCGCCGACTGCGAAGACAAGAAGATCTTCGACAAGTACAACGAACTGGCGGCCAAGCTCGGCGAGGACTACTCCGACGAGCTGATGGAGGAGATGACCAAGCTCCAGGAGATCATCGACGCCAAGGACCTCTGGGATATCGATTCCAAGGTCGAGATGGCGATCGACGCCCTGCGCTGCCCGCCCAACGACGCCAATATCGAGACGCTGTCGGGGGGGGAGAAGCGCCGGATCGCCCTGGCGCGCCTGCTGCTCAGCAAGCCCGACATGCTGCTGCTCGACGAGCCGACCAACCACCTGGACGCCGAGTCGGTGGCCTGGCTGCAGCACCACCTGGAAGAGTTCCCGGGCTGCGTCATCCTGGTGACCCACGACCGCTACTTCCTGGACCAGGTCACCAAGTGGACGCTGGAGCTGGATCGCGGCAAGGGCATCCCCTACGAGGGCAACTATTCGGGCTGGCTGGAGCAGAAGCAAAAGCGCGTCGTCCAGGAGCAGTCGGAATCGGAAGCCCGCCAGCGCGCGCTCACCCGTGAACTCGAATGGGTTCGCAGCTCGCCCAAGGCCCGTCAGTCCAAGTCGAAGGCCCGTCTAGCCTCGTACGAGGAAATGGTCGCCGCGCAGGAGAACGCCCGCGCCGCCCAGACCCAGGCCCACATCCAGATCCCGCCCGGCCCGCGCCTCGGCAATGTCGTGCTCGAGGTCAACGGCCTGGAGAAGGAGTACGGCGACAAGGTCCTGTTCAAGGACCTGTCGTTCCGCCTGCCGCCGAACGGCATCGTCGGCGTCATCGGCCCGAACGGCGCCGGTAAGTCCACGCTCTTCAAGCTCATCACCGGCCGCGAGCAGCCGGACCAGGGCACCATCAAGGTCGGCGAGACCGTCAAGCTGGCCTATGTCGACCAGTCGCGCGACGCCCTCGACCCGAACAAGACCATCTGGGAGGAGATCAGCGGCGGCACCGACGTGATGATCGTCGGCAAGCGCGAGATCAACAGCCGCGCCTACGTGGGCTCGTTCAACTTCAAGGGCGGCGACCAGCAGAAGAAGGTCGGCCTGCTGTCGGGCGGTGAGCGCAACCGCGTCCACCTGGCCAAGACGCTGGCCACCGGCGGCAACCTGATCCTGCTCGACGAACCGACCAACGACCTGGACATCGAAACCCTGCAGGCTCTGGAAGAGGCGCTGGAAGAGTTCGCCGGCTGCGCCGTGGTCATCAGCCACGATCGTTGGTTCCTGGACCGCTTGGCGACCCACATCCTGGCCTTCGAAGGCGACAGCCACGTCGAATGGTTCGAAGGCAACTTCGAGATGTACGAGGAAGACAAGAAGCGCCGCCTGGGCGCCGACAGCCTCATCCCCAAGCGCATCAAGTTCCAGAAGTTCGCGCGGTAGGGCGCGAGGCTCCAAACGGCTAAAAGGGCGGTGGTTCTCCACCGCCCTTTTTCTTTGCCGTCGGTCCAAGTTGACCTGCGCGCGGGGCGGGAATAGATCAATCTTAGGTATATTTTCGCGCGCTTTCGCTCGCGTTTCCAGGGGGCGAGATTTTGGCCATTATCATTGGTTCGGAAGCGAGTGACACGCTTGTTGGAACTGACGACGCCGACACCCTGAGCGGCTTAGCTGGCAATGACGTGCTGCAGGGCAAACTCGGCGCCGACACGCTTGAAGGCGGCGACGGTGATGACAGGCTGAGCGGCGGGGCAGGCGACGACGCCCTCGATGGAGGCGCGGGCTTCGACTACGCTGTTTACAGCGACGCTACGGCAGGGGTCAGAGTCGATCTCAGCATTCTCAGCGCTCAGGTTACCGGCGGGGCCGGTTCTGACACCTTGAGAAACATTGAGGGCATTGTCGGCTCCAACTACGCGGACAACCTCATTGGGGATGGCGGCGATAACAGGCTCTCAGGCGGCTATTCGAACGATACGCTTATGGGCGGAGGCGGCGACGATGTGCTGGACGGCGGCGCCGGCGCTGACCTGATCGACGGCGGCGACGGCTTCGACTTCGTCGACTATAGCGCGCCCCAGTACCGGAATATTACGGTTGATCTCTCCCGAACTGGGTCACAGGGCTTTCAAGCCGACTACGACACGCTGCTGAACATTGAAGGCGTGATCGGCTCTTCCGAGGGCGATGTGCTGAAGGCCGGAAGCGCCGCTTCGACGCTCCTGGGCGGCGGCGGAGGAGACCTGCTGTACGGCGGGACTGGCGATGATCTGCTCGACGGAGGCGACGGCGATGACCAGATCTATGCTGGGGTGGGCTCCGATAAGGTCATCGGCGGCGCCGGCTCTGACACGCTTCACTTGGTTGCGGGTGCTGCAGGGCTGAAGGCGGATCTCTCGGCGCTTTGGAGCGGGGGGCAGGGCGTCGTCAATGGCGCCGCGATTATCGGTATCGAGCGCTTGGGGAGGATCACGGCCAGTGGCCAAGCCGACAGTATTGTTGTCGGCTCGGCTTATGCAGACCGCGTAGAACTGGATGGCCTGGCTGGCGACGACATCCTTTCGGGCGGCGCGGGCGGCGACTTGATCTATGGCGGGCTTGGCCGCGACTCCATCGATGGCGGGGCCGGCGACGACTTCCTTTACGTGGATCTCGACGACCAACTGGTTGTCGGAGGAAGCGGCAACGACATCGTGGTTTTTGAGCGCAACACCTTCCGCGAGACAGCGATAAACGTGGATTTGCGCAATCTCTGGACCGGCGGTTCGGGATTTGTGGGTGGGCTGGAAATCCGCAGCGTCGAACGCTTGGAGGCCTTCAAGACCAGTAACGCCGACGACACGGTGACGGTTGGCGCGGGATCTGTCACCGCCGGGGTGAGCGTTGATCTGGGCGCGGGGGATGATCGTGCCTACGGCGGCGCAGGCAATGACAACTTCTCGGGCGGTGACGGCGCCGACACCCTATACGGCGGTGCGGGGTCCGATGGGCTCTACGGCGGTCTGGGCGTAGACCATCTCTACGGCGAGGAGGGCGCTGACCAGCTCGTCATGGGCGATCGCGATGTCGTCGATGGGGGGGCTGGATTCGACACGATCAGCTTCGCGCTCGACCGCGCGGGCGACGCGATGAACCTTGACCTGCGCGCAGTGTGGACTGGCGGGACCGGAACATTCAACGGTGGGACCGTCACGAACATCGAGAATATTTACGACCTGTACGGGACCAACGCCGCTGACGTCCTGATGGTGGGCGACGACGTGAAGCCGCTCATCGACTATTTCGCCTATGCGGGGCGAGAGACCTTCTTCGGGCAGATTATTCGTGGCTACCGGGGCGACGATACGATCGTTGGCTCAGGCGGCTCCGACAAAATCTACGGCGATCAGGGCGCCGACAAGTTGTCCGGCGGGGCCGGCGACGACACCATCGTACTGGATGGTGACGACACGATTGATGGCGGCGCGGGGATCGACACCCTGTCCTTCGGCGCCTGGTGGTTCCGGCCGGTCGAGGCATTGAACATTGACCTGCGGCCAAACTGGGAAGGCGTGGCTGACGCCAAGATCAAGAACATCGAACGCATTGGCGACGCCTACGGAAGCGACCTCGCTGATCGAATAATCATTGGTGATGGATACTCCGTCGGGGTGATTGTCGATGCGGGTGAGGGGGACGACTACGTTGTTGGATCTAGCGGGAACGATGGACTCAAAGGCGGATATGGAAACGACACGCTGATTGGCGGTCTCGGAAACGATGTCCTGACAGGCGCCGAAGGTAACGACGTCATGGATGGCGGCGCTGGCGAGGACGCCGTGCAGCTTGACGGCGACTCGAGCGACTATAGCTGGTCCATCGCTGCCGATGGCGTCGTCACGATCAGAGATCTGCGCACGTCGGGCTACGACGGCGTAGACACGCTCAAGAACGTCGAGATCCTCCGGTTCGCCGACAAGTTTGTGACGCTAGGCAGCGCGACGGGATTGACCGTCATCGGCTCCTCCGCCGGCGATTTGCTCGTGGGTACGGAGAGAAACGACACCCTCAAGGGCGAGGGCGGCGACGACACGCTCGATGGTGGCGCGGGTGACGACACTCTGGACGGTGGGAGCGGCTTCGACCTGGCCTCCTACGCCAGCGCGACAAACGGCGTTCAGGTTAGTCTGTTGAATACGGGGTCGCAGAGCACCGGCGCAGGCTTTGATCAGTTGATCTCTATCGAAGGCTTGATCGGCAGCGCCTACGCGGATCGTCTGACGGGCGGAATGGGCGCCGACCGCTTGAGTGGCGGCGGTGGCGACGACTGGTTCAGCGGAGGAGGGGGAGACGACACGATCGACGGCGGCGATGGCGCCGATACGGTCGAGTACGCTGGCCTTGCGAGCAGTTACGCCTGGTCGCAGTCGTCGGATGGCTCGTGGACTGTCCGACATCTAAGTGGCGCTGATGGTGTCGACACCCTGAAGAACGTCGAGCAGCTGAAGTTCACGGACAAGCTCGTCCCACTTGGCTCCGCGCCCGCCAATGTCATCCTCGGCACGAGCGGCACCGACAACCTGCGAGGCACCGTCGGTGACGATATTATCCGCGGCGGCGGCGATCTCGATTTCCTCTACGGGAGCCCTGGTAACGACATCTACGACGGCGGCGACGGTCGTGACCTGGTCCTGTTTCTGGAATCGCCGCAAGCCGTGCGGGTCGATTTGGCGATCATCGGCGCGCAGAATACCGGCGAAGGCTACGACACCTTCCAGTCGATCGAGGCGTTGTCGGGCAGCGCCTATGGCGACATTTTTTATGGCGACGCCGGTGCGAACGGCTTGAGTGGCCAGGGTGGCGATGACCAGTTGGATGGGCGCGAGGGCAACGACTCCGTCAGCGGGGACGCTGGGAACGATATCGTCCGCGGCGGAGCTGGTAGCGACAATCTGTCGGGCGGCTCCGGCAATGACTTCGTCTATGGCGACGCGGGCGACGACTATATTTGGCTGTCTAGCGAAAACGGTCTCTACGACATGGGCTCTGACGTCATCGATGGCGGTGATGGCTTCGACACTGCCCAAATCGGCTTCGCCACCGAGGGCTTTACGATCAACTTGAGCATTTCGGGCGTCCAACAGATTGCACCGGGACTTACGCTAAGCATCAAGAACATCGAACGGCTGTTTGGTGGTGAGTACGCGGACAAGCTGATAGGGGATGCAGGTGACAATGTTATCGGTGGTTACAACGGTGATGACATAATCGACGGCGGTGCGGGTTCCGATACGGTCTGGATGCGCGGCTACAGCAGTAATTTCGTGGTGACTTGGACCGTGAATGGCTGGCGAGTGGCCGACACGCGCACTTTCGCGGCTCCTGGCGCGACCGGCACCATCTACGATGGCGTGGATCTCGTCACGAATGTCGAGTTCATTCAGTACTACGATAAGACCGTGACTCTGGGTGACGGAATGCCGCTCGTGGTCGGCAACATCCTGCGTAACAGTAGCGCTTCGGGCATAGCCGTGGCTGCTGATCTCTCGGGGCGGCTGAGTGACGGGACGTTGACCACCACCCAAGCCGTGTCAGAACTGGTCACCAAGGCCGGCGCCAGCACCTCGGTCGCCACGCTCGCCTATCAGTTCTTCACTGGAAAGATCCCCAGCCAGGCTGGCGTCGACTACCTCGTTTCGCCGACGGGCCCCAACGCCAACAATCTCAACAGCGCCTACTACCAGACCTTCAATCTGGAGAACCGCTACATCAACTTTGCGGTCAATCTGGGCAAGCTGGGCGAAGGGAAGGATGCGTTTGCGGCCAAGTACGGGGCGCTGTCGATGGTCGACGCCACGCGCGAGGCCTACAAGACAATCTTCGGCGCGGCGCCGACCGACGCCAAGATCCACGCGATGATCGACGGCCGCGTCGACTATTTCGCGGCCTATGGCGGCGACGGACTGAACGGCGTTGGGACTAAGGCGGCCATGGTGGGCTGGCTTCTGGCGGAGGCGCAGAAGGCTGACCTTGGCGTCATGGTGAGATCCAACGACGCCTGGCTCACGGACCTCGCCGACGGCTCGGCCCCCTTCGCCGTCAGCCTGCTGGACCCCGCGAACGGGTACTACAAGGCCGACTTCGTCTTCGGCGGGCAATAGCGATCCGAGCGCGTCCGTCTGCTGAGGCTACAGGCTCCCAAGGCGGGCGAAGACGATCGGCCAAAGGGAACTCGTCGGTGGGGCGCGGGGTTGTTGGCGGGCCACGCTCGGCCCGACAGGAGACCCCCATGACCGATCAAACCCTCGCTGGCCGCAAGGTCGCCGTGCTCGCCACCGACGGCTTCGAGCAGTCCGAACTGGAAAAGCCCGTCGAGGCGCTGAAAGCCGCCGGGGCCATTGTGGAGGTGGTCTCTCCCAAATCGGGCGAAATCCAGGGCTGGGAGCATCACGACAAGGGCCGCGCCGTGCCGGTCGACCGCGAACTTTCGGCGGCCCGTCCGGAAGATTATCAGGCGATCATGTTGCCAGGCGGCGTGATCAATCCGGACGCGTTGCGTCTCGAACCGAAGGCGATCGCGTTCATCCGTCACTTCGTGACCGAAAAGAAGCCGATCGCCGCCATCTGCCATGGTCCCTGGACCTTGATTAACGCTGGCGCCGTGGAGGGGCGAGAAGTGACCTCGTGGCCGTCGCTAGAGATGGACCTGACGAACGCCGGCGCCCGCTGGGTGGATCGTGAGGTTGTGGTCGACAGTGGCCTGGTCACGTCGCGTAAACCCGATGACCTGCCGGCGTTCTGCGCCAAGATGGTCGAGGAGTTCGCCGAAGGTCGACACTAAAGCTTGTCGCTCGGAGACGTGGCGGCGCGTCCAGCGACGCGCCGCCGCGCCGCTTTGGTCTGGGCAAAAGCGACAGGTGGAGTAGCTTGGACGAAACACGCGTCTAGCGTCGGCTGGGCAGGTCGGCGCTTCGGAGGAAACGGATGCCGCAGACCGCCGCCGACAAGCCCCAAGTCCTTCTTTCGCACGAAATGCTGATGCCGTTGCAGCCGCTCCTGGAGAGCGCCTATGTCGTGCATCGGCTGTGGGACTATCCGGACCGCATGGCGTTCCTTGAGGGGCCTGGGCAGAGCGTTCGGGCGGTCGTGCATGCCGGCGAAATGGCCCTGAGCCGCGACATGCTGGCCGAGATGCCGCGCTTGGGCCTGATCGCCTGCGTCAGCGTCGGCTACGACGGCGTCGACGTGCCCTGGTGCAAGGCGCACGGGATCGCGGTGACGCATTCCACCGGCCTCAACGCCGCAGACGTTGCGGATCACGCGGTGGGGCTTGTCCTGGCCGCTTGGCGCGGGATCGTCGAAGGCGATCAGCGCCTGCGCGATGGGCGCTGGTCGCATGCCGAGCGGATGGCGCCACGCCACGGGCTTCGGGGGCGGAAGGCGGGGATTGTCGGCTTGGGGCACATCGGTGAAGCAGTGGCCTATCGTCTGAGCGCCTTCGACATGAAAGTCGCCTGGTGGGCGCCGCGCCTCAAAGAGACGACCTATCCCCGGGCCGAAAGCCTGATGGCCCTAGCGCGTGAGAGCGACGTGCTGATCGTCTGCGCCCGTCCCGACGCGACCAATCGGCACTTGGTCAACAAGGCGGTGATCGAGGCCGTCGGGCCGCAAGGGCTGATCGTCAATGTCGCCCGCGGGTCGCTGATCGACGAGGACGCACTGATCGAGGCCTTGAAGTCCGGGACCCTTGGCATGGCCGCGCTCGACGTGTTCGAGACCGAGCCGACGCCGGCGGAGCGGTGGGCTGATGTGCCCCGCACCGTACTGACGCCGCACACGGCCGGCGCGACCCTGGACAGCATTCCGGCCATGGTCAGCCTGACGCTTGAGAATCTTCGCCGGTACTTCCACGGGGAGCCGCTGGCGACGCCGGTCGCGGCCTAGGTTGGAAACGGAACGGCGAAAGCTTCTGGCTCCAGGCGCAGGCCGTTCGCCAGCAGGCTGACGGTCCGGTAGAAACCGGTCAGCATCATCAACTCGATCCGCGCCTCTTCGCTGAAGGCCTTGCTGAGGCGCGCCCAGAGCGCGTCGTCGATGTCGGCTCGGGCGTTCACCGCGTCGCAGTAAGCGATCAGCAAGGCCTCGTGCGCAGTCCAGCATTCGGCGATGCTAGGAGCGAGTGTCGCAGCTAGGTGCTCTGTGTCCAGTCCCGCCGCCGGCGCGAAGATCGCCGCGTGAACGCCCCATTCGTAGCCGCAGCCGTTGAGGGCGCAGATGCGGTGGATGACGATTTCACGGTCTCTCAGCGACAGGTGGCCGGGATCCAGCAAGCCGCCGCCGGTGAAGCGCGCGAAGAGCCGCTCGTCTCGCGCCAGGGTCCGGAACAGCGACAGGGGTTCATCGCTGGGCGTCTTAAGTCGGTCCAATGTCTTGGCGAGGGCGGGCGGGTAGGGCGCTTTTGCAGGCTCGATCCTGGGCGACATTTGAAATCCTCCGTGCTACAAAATTTGTATCATGCAAGATCGTGATGGTGCTACAAAAAATGAAGCGCCCTTTCCGGGCGGCGCGGTCCGCGGTTCGGATACCGGCCGTCCCATCATGGCCGCCCTCGATCTGCTGGGACGTCGCGGCGCCTTGCGTATCGTCTGGGAGTTGCGGGAAGGGCGTGTGCTGACGTTTCGGGCGCTGCAGGCGGCTGCCGAACTTCCGCCCGGTACGCTGAACACGCGCCTGACCGAACTGCGCGCGGCTGATATCGTCGATGCGGAGGGCGGATATCGCCTGACCCCGCGCGGCGCGGACTTGATCGTCGCGCTGTGGCCTTTGCTAAGGTGGTCCGAGGATTGGGCGAGCGCGCTGGAGACCTGACATGGCAAAGGTGCTGGGACTGGGCGGGATCTTCTACAAAGCCGAGGACCCCAAGGTGGTCCGTGACTGGTACGCGCGCGTGCTGGGCTTTGAGATCCACGACTGGGGTGGGGCGCTGTTCGAGCATCCCCGGTCGACCTCGACGACGTGGTCGCCATTTGCGGCGGATACGCAGTACTTCGCGCCGTCGACAGCGCCATTCATGATCAATTTCATTGTCGATGATATGGATGGCGTGTTGGCCAAGGCGGCCGCTGAGGGCGTTGAGCCTGTGGGCCGCCAGGACGAGGACGGCATGGGGCGCTTCGCCTGGCTCATGGACCCTGCGGGGGTCAAGATTGAGCTCTGGGAGCCCGTCAAAGGCGACTCCGAGGCATAAGTTTCTCTTGCCAAATCGGACATAAAGATATCTTTATGTCCCCATGAAGCTTACCGCCGAACAGGTTGTCGAGGTGCTGCGCGCCGCCGGCGAGTCCACGCGCCTGCGGCTTCTGGCGTTGCTGGCGGCCGAGGAGCTGTCGGTCCTGGAGCTTTGCCGGATCCTCGATCAAAGCCAGCCGCGCGTGTCGCGTCACCTGAAGCTCCTGGCCGAGGCTGGCCTTGTGGAGCGGTTCCCAGACGGCGCCTGGGTGTTCTATCGCCTGGCCGCCAAGTCGCCCGGCCGTTTGCTGGTCGAGCAGGCGCTAGACCTGATCGATGAGGGCGACGAGACCATCCAGGCTGACGCCGACAAACTGGCCGCTGTCCGCGCCGAGCGCTCCACCGACGCCCAGGCCTATTTCGCCCGCAACGCCGCGCGCTGGAACGAGATCCGATCGCTCTATGTCGACGAGGCGGAAGTCGAGGCGGCGATCCTGCGCGCCA
This sequence comes from Caulobacter sp. DMC95, assembly GCF_056313785.1. Classification (NCBI taxonomy): domain Bacteria; kingdom Pseudomonadati; phylum Pseudomonadota; class Alphaproteobacteria; order Caulobacterales; family Caulobacteraceae; genus Caulobacter; species Caulobacter sp. DMC95. The sequence goes on from NZ_JBQUZP010000006.1 coordinate 69,200, forward strand.
CCGGCGAGGGCCCGTTCGACGAGATGGTCGACCTGGGCGCCGGCGCCGGGCGCATGCTGACCTTGCTGGGCAAGCGGGCCAGCAACGCGCTGGGGCTGGACCTCTCGCAACAGATGCTGAACATCGCCCGCGACGAGGTGTCCAAGGCAGGCCTCACCGCCTGTGAGTTGCGGCATGGCGACATATTCCGAACCGGCTTGCCGGGCGGCTGTGCTGATCTTGTCACCGTCCACCAGGTGCTGCACTACCTCACCGATCCCGCGACAGCCGTCGCTGAGGCCGCCCGCCTCGTGACGCCCGGCGGCCTGCTGCTGATCGCCGACTTCGCGCCGCATGATCACGAGTTCCTGCGCGAGGTTCACCAGCACCGCCGACTGGGCTTCGACGACGTGGAGATCGTCGCCTGGATCGAGGCTGCCGGTCTTGTCTTGGAAAGCAATATCGCCCTGCCGCCTGCCACGACCGAGGGGCTGACCGTAAAGATCTGGACGGCGCGCCGTCCCCGCAAGGCAGCCCTCGAAAGGACCGCCGCATGACCCTTCCGCCCACCCGCCGCGTCATCGGTCCCGTGGCTCGCGCCGGCGAGCGGACCGGCCGTCCTCGCGTGTCGTTCGAGTTCTTCCCGCCCAAGACCCCGCAGATGGAAGAGAGCCTCTGGGCGGCGATCACGCGCCTGGCGCCGCTGGATCCGGCGTTCGTGTCGGTCACCTATGGGGCCGGCGGTTCGACGCGTGAGCGCACGCACCGCACGGTCAAGCGTATCCTCGATGAGACTAGCCTCAAGCCGGCCGCTCACCTGACCTGCGTGGGCGCCAGCCGCGAAGAGGTCGATGAGGTTATCCGCGAATACTGGGAGACGGGGGTTCGCCACATCGTCTCGCTGCGCGGCGATCCGCCTCCCGGCGAGGGGGGTATCGGCGGGGTCTATGTTCCGCGCGCCGACGGTTACGCCAACGCCACCGAGCTGACCAAGGCCGTGCGCGCGATCGCGCCGTTCGAGGTGCTGGTCGGGGCCTATCCCGAAAAGCATCCCGAGAGCCCGTCGCTGGAGCACGATATCGACGTGCTCAAGCAGAAGGTCGACGCCGGCGCGACGCTGGGCATCAGCCAGTTCTTCTTCGATCTGGACGCCTTCCTGCGCTACGTCGACAAGGTCCGCGCGGCGGGGATCACCATCCCGATCGTGCCTGGCATCATGCCGGTGACCAACTTCGCTGGGCTGAAAAAGATGGCCGCCGCCTGCCAGACGGCGATCCCTGCCTGGCTGGGCAACCTGTTCGACGGGCTAGAGAACGACGCAGAGACCCGCCGCCTAATCGCCTGCTCGGTCGCCGCCGAGATGTGCGCCAAGCTGCAGGAGCAGGGGTTCGAGGACTTCCACTTCTACACCCTGAACCGGGCGGACCTCGTCTACGCCATCTGCCGTGTGCTGGGCGTACGAGAGGTGTCGCCCGCTGCGTCGGAGGTCGCCGCATGAAACGCCTGGTCCTGGCCGCCGCCTCACTGCTGACCCTGGCCACCGCCGCCCAAGCCGACGACATGCCGGCCAACTGGACCAAGCCCACCAAGCCCTACCGCGTGGTCGGCAACATCTACTACGTCGGCACCGAGGGTATCTCATCCTGGCTGATCACGTCGTCCGAAGGTCATGTGGTGCTGGACGGCGGGCCGAACGCCGACACCGGCAAGCAGGTCGAGCGCAACATCACGGCGCTGGGCTTCCAGCTTGCCGATGTGAAGATCCTGATCAACACCCACGCTCACTATGATCACGCCGGTGGGCTGGCGCAGCTGAAGGCCGACACCGGCGCCAAGCTTTGGATCTCTCGCGGCGACGCGCCTGCCATGACGGCGGGCCACCACATCGGCGACAACATCTATGGCGCGACGCCGATGCCGCCTGTGAAACCGGATAGGACCTTTGGCGACCAGACCAAGTTGAAGCTAGGCGAGATCGCCCTGGTGTCCCACCTCACGCCGGGCCACACCATCGGCTGCACCAGCTGGACGATGGCGGTCGTCGAGAAGGGCCGGCCCCTGAACGTGACCTTCCCCTGTTCGCTGTCGGTGGCTGGTAACGTACTGGTCGGCAACAAGACCCACCGCAATATCGTCGCCGACTATCGCGCCAGCTTCGCCAAGCTGCGCGTCATCCCGACCGAGGTAATGCTGCCCGCGCATGAGGAGCAGGGCGACCTGCTCGCCAAGCGTCAGAAGCAACTGCGCGGCGACCCCAACGCCTTTGTCGATCCAACCGAGCTCGCCCGGTTCGTCGACGCCTCCGAAGCCGCCTTCAACAAGGAGCTCGCGCGCCAGCAGGCCGCGGGGCCCAACCGATGACCGATCTATCCATCCGCGCCAACCGCGTGGCCGCGCTCAAGGCCGCCGCCAAGGAGCGCATCCTCATCCTCGACGGCTCCTGGGGCGTGATGTTCCAGAAGAAGGGCCTGACCGAGGCCGACTACCGCGCCGAGCGCTTCGCCGACTACAACGGCCAGATGAAGGGCAACAACGACATCCTGTGCCTGACGCGGCCCGATCTCGTGGCCGAGCTGCACGACGCCTATTTCTCGGCCGGCGCCGATATCTCGGAAACCAACACCTTCTCGGGCACCACCATCGCCCAGGCCGACTATCACCTGTCCGCTCAGGACGTCTGGGACATCAACATCGAGGGCGCGAAGATCGGCCGGTCGGTCGCCGATCGCTGGAACGTGGAGAACCCCGAGCGTCCTAAGTTCATCGCCGGCTCAATGGGGCCGCTGAACGTCATGCTGTCGATGTCGTCGGACGTGAACGATCCGGGCGCGCGCAAGGTGACCTTCGACCAGGTCTACGCGGCCTATCGCCAGCAGGTGGACGCCCTCTACCAGGGCGGGGTCGACCTCTTTCTGATCGAAACGATCACCGACACCCTGAACTGCAAGGCGGCGATCAAGGCGATCCTCGACTGGCGCGATGAGGGCCATGAGGAGCTTCCGATCTGGATCAGCGGCACCATCACCGACCGCTCGGGCCGCACGCTGTCGGGCCAGACGGCCGAAGCCTTCTGGAACAGCGTTAAGCACGCCAAGCCGTTCGCGGTGGGCTTCAACTGCGCCCTGGGCGCTGATCTGATGCGCCCGCACATCGCCGAGATGGCCCGCATCGCCGACACCCTGGTCGCGGCCTATCCGAACGCTGGCCTGCCCAACGCCATGGGTCAGTACGACGAGGAGCCGCATGAGACTGGCCATGCCCTGCACGAATGGGCCAAAGACGGGCTGGTCAACATCTTGGGCGGCTGCTGCGGCACCACGCCCGACCACATCCGTCATGTCGCCGACGAAGTGCGCGGCGTGACCCCTCGCCAGATCCCCGAGCGTCCCAAGGCCATGCGTCTGGCGGGGCTCGAACCGTTCGAATTGGCTTAGAGTTCTCGCAGCCCTCTCTTCTCCCTTCCTCTTTTATGGGGAAGGGCAGGGGATGGGGTGGCAGCGCTTTAGAATAGAACGCCGTGGTCGTGGCCGACCGCCGCGTCACCCCACCCCTACCCCTCCCCATCAAGCAGAGGGGCGTGAGACACGACCATGAGACCCGTCTTCGTCAACATCGGTGAGCGCACCAACGTCACCGGCTCGGCCAAGTTCAAGAAGCTGATCGTCGAGGGGAACTATCCCGAGGCGCTGTCGGTCGCGCGCCAGCAGGTAGAAGCCGGCGCCCAGGTCATCGACGTCAACATGGACGAGGGTCTGTTGGACAGCCAGCAGGCCATGGTCACCTTCCTGAACCTGATGGCCGCCGAGCCCGACATCGCCCGCGTGCCGGTGATGATCGACAGCTCCAAGTGGGAGGTGATCGAGGCGGGCCTGAAGTGCGTCCAGGGCAAGGCGATCGTCAATTCGATCAGCCTGAAGGAAGGCGAGGAAAAGTTCCTCGAACAGGCCAAGCTGTGCCTGCGCTATGGCGCAGCAGTGGTGGTCATGGCCTTCGATGAGGTCGGCCAGGCCGACACCGAGGCGCGCAAGGTCGAGATCTGCGAGCGGGCCTACAACACCCTGGTAGAGAAGGTCGGCTTCCCGCCCGAGGACATCATCTTCGACCCCAACATCTTCGCCGTGGCGACGGGGATCGAAGAGCACGACAACTACGCCGTCGACTTCATCGAGGCCACGCGACGCATCAAGCAGATGCTGCCCTACGCGCGTGTGTCGGGCGGTGTGTCGAACGTCTCGTTCAGCTTCCGCGGCAACGAACCGGTGCGCCGGGCGATCCACTCGGTGTTCCTCTACCACGCGATCAACGCCGGCATGGACATGGGCATCGTCAACGCCGGCGACCTGCCGGTCTATGACGACATCGACCCCGTTTTGCGCGAGGCCGTTGAGGACGTGATCCTCAACCGCCCGCAGCGCGATCCGAACCAGACCAACACCGAGCGCCTGGTCGAGATGGCGCCCCGCTACAAGGGCGAAAAGGGCCAGCAGCCGGTCGCCAATCTGGCTTGGCGCGAGGGCACGGTGAACGAGCGCCTGACCCACGCGCTGGTCCACGGCATCACTGAGTTCATCGAAGCCGACACCGAGGAAGCGCGGCTGGCCGCCGAGCGGCCTCTGCATGTCATCGAAGGCCCGCTGATGGACGGCATGAACGTCGTCGGCGACCTGTTCGGCGCAGGCAAGATGTTCCTGCCCCAGGTCGTGAAGTCGGCCCGCGTGATGAAGCAAGCCGTGGCCTGGCTGATGCCGTTCATGGAGGCCGAGAAGGAAGGCCAGGAACGCAAGGCCGCCGGCAAGGTGCTGATGGCGACAGTCAAGGGCGACGTCCACGACATCGGCAAGAACATCGTCGGCGTCGTGCTGCAGTGTAACAACTACGAGGTGGTGGACCTGGGCGTCATGGTGCCTGCCGACCGGATTCTCGATGAGGCGCGCAAGCACGAGGTCGACATGATCGGCCTGTCGGGCCTGATCACGCCGTCGCTGGACGAGATGGTGTTCGTGGCCGCCGAGATGGAGCGCCAGGGCTTCGACATCCCGCTCTTGATCGGCGGCGCCACCACCAGCCGCACGCACACGGCGGTGAAGATCGAGCCGGCCTATCGTCGCGGTCCCACGACCTATGTCGTCGACGCCAGCCGCGCCGTCGGCGTGGTCTCGGGTCTGCTGTCCGAGGGCGAGCGCGACCGGATCATCGCCGAGACCCGAGCCGAATACGTCAAGGTCCGCGAGCAATACGCGCGGGGCCAGACCACCAAGGCCCGCGCCTCGATCCAGGAGGCTCGCCAGCGCGCCTTCGCCATCGACTGGAAGGGTTATACGCCGCCGAAGCCCGCCTTCATCGGCACGCGCGTGTTCGAGCCGTCGCTGGCCGAGCTCGTGCCGTTCATCGACTGGTCGCCGTTCTTCGCCAGCTGGGAGCTGATCGGCCGCTTCCCGCAGATCCTGGAGGACGACGTCGTCGGCCAGGCCGCCACCGACCTCTATCGCGACGCCCGCGCCATGCTGGACAAGGTGGTCGCCGAGAAGTGGTTCGGCGCCAAGGGCGTGATCGGCTTCTGGCCGGCCCAGGCCCAGGGCGACGACATCGTGCTCTACACCGACAACACCCGCACCGCCGAGTTCTCCCGCCTGCACACCCTGCGTCAGCAGATGGACAAGGGCGAAGGCAAGTCGAACGTGGCGCTGTCGGACTTCGTCGCGCCGATCGGGCAGGGTGCTGACTATGTCGGCGGCTTCGCCGTCACCGCCGGCCATGGCGAGGACGAGATCGTCAAGCGCTTCAAGGATGCCGGCGACGACTACAACGCCATCATGGCTTCGGCCCTGGCCGACCGCCTGGCCGAAGCCTTCGCCGAGTGGCTGCACCACAAGGCCCGTGTCGAGCTGTGGGGTTACGCCGCCGACGAGGACGCTGACGTCGAGCGCCTGATCGCTGAGAAGTACCAGGGCATCCGCCCCGCGCCCGGCTATCCTGCCCAGCCCGACCACACGGAAAAGGGTACGCTGTTCAAGCTGCTCGACGCCGAGGCGGCTACCGGCCTGCAATTGACTGAGAGCTACGCCATGAGCCCCGGGGCTGCGGTTTCGGGCCTGTTCTTCAGCCACCCCAAGGCGCACTATTTCGGCGTCGGCAAGATCGACGCCGACCAGGTCGAGGACTACGCCCGCCGTAAGGGCTGGGACTTGGCGACGGCCGAGCGCTGGTTGTCGCCGATCCTCAACTACGACCCCCTCGAACGCGCGCGCGGCGCGGCGGCTTAACCCTCGAGGCGCGATCGCCCTGCCGCAAACCCATTTTGTGTAGCGGTCTGCGATAAAATGTCTCGCGTCGGGACATGGTAAGGATTTCCGCAACCGTTGGTATGAACCATGCGGCATCTCCGGGGGAGCGAGATGGACCGCCGCAACATCGAGCTGAAGATTTTTGGCCTGATCGCCGGTATGGCGGCGGGCATGATCTTGCTCGCCGGTTTCGCCCTGACCGTCGCGGCCCGCCAAGCCGATGTTCGTGAGCGCCAGTACGAGCAAATGCTGGTCGAGAACGGTCTGCGCCAACGTGGCCGCGAGGTCCAGACCGCCCTCAATCCCTATGTGATCTGGGATGAAGCGATCATCAGGCTCGACAACAGGTTCGATCGAGACTGGACCGTCCAGAATATCGGCGCCTCGGTTGGCGATGTGCTGGGCAACGATATGGTCTTTGTGCTCGACGCGGAGGATCGGCCGATCTATGCCCGCATCGCCGGAAAAGACGTGCCGCTGGATCAGTACGCCGCGTACCAGGCGCGGTTGACGAGCTTGGTGGCGCAGGTGCGCGCCATCGAAGCCGACCCCGAAAAGGTCGCCGCGCTGCGCGCAGTGCATAAGAGCCGTGTCATCCTGGTGGGCCAGACGCCCATCTTGGCTACCGTGTCGCTGGTTCGCCCTGATCTAAAAGCGAAGCTCAAAGGGCGGCGGGCGCCGTTGCTGGTCACGGGTATTTCCGTCGCCGACAGCGTCGTGACGGCCTTCTCAGACCGCTTCCTGCTGCACGACGCCCATATTCGGGTGGTCGATGCGAACCAGTTCCAGACCGACCTGGCGCAGCGTGTCGTCGGTAAGGCGGATGATGGTCGCCGCATCGTGATGCGATGGACCCCGCGCCGGCCAGGGCAGGATCTGCTGAAGTCAGCGTCGCCGATCCTGGGCGGCGCGGTCCTGGCCGCGACGATCGGCTCACTTCTGTTGTTCCGCGTCACCCGCCGCGCCGCCAAGAAGCTCCTGCTCTCAGAAGCCGAGGCCAAGCATCTGGCCCTGCACGATCCGCTCACCGGCCTGGCCAACCGCACCTTGTTCACCGACCGGCTGATCCACGCCCACGCCTTGTTGCGCCGCAAGCCAGGACACCTGGGGGTTCTGTGCATCGACCTCGACCGGTTCAAGGAAGTGAACGACAGCTATGGTCATGACGCTGGCGATCAGCTGATCCGCGAGGTCGCGCGGCGCCTGAAGACGATCTGTCGCGAGACCGACACCATCTGCCGCCTGGGGGGCGATGAGTTCGCGATCATCCAGCCTGACACCGATCCCGCAGGCGCTGCGGCCTTGGCGCAGCGCGTGGTCGAGGGGCTTTCGGGCGAGGTCGACCTGTCTATTGGCCGCGCGGAGCTCTCTTGCTCCGTCGGGGTTGCTGTGGTGTCAGACGCCGAGCAGGGCCAAGCCGAACTGCTTCGGCAGGCCGACGTCGCACTCTATCGCGCTAAGGAGGCCGGTCGCGGCCGTTTCGCCTTCTTCGAGCCTGAGATGGACGCAGCCCTGCGCCTTCGGAAGGGGCTTGAGCGCGATCTGCGCGCAGCGCTGGAGCGTGAGGCGCTTACCGTCGCCTACCAGCCGCTCACCGACGCCAAGGGCGTTATGGTCGGGGTCGAGGCTCTGGCCCGCTGGAATCATGCCGACCGCGGCGAGATCTCACCCGCGATCTTCATCCCGCTTGCGGAGTCCTGCGGCTTGATCTGCCAGGTTGGAGCGGCCGTTTTCCGCCGCGCCTGCTACGACAGCCTGCGCTGGTCCGACCTTGAAGTCTCGGTCAATGTTTCGGCGATCCAGCTTTCCAATCCAGGCTTTGTCGACGAGATCGAGGCCACCCTCGCCGAGACGGGCGCGCGCGCTGACGCCTTCATGCTTGAGATCACCGAGACGGCCCTGCTGAAGGACAGCGACGGCGTCCATGAAGCGTTGCGCCGCTTGAAGCGAATGGGTTTCCGTCTGGCGCTGGACGATTTCGGCACCGGCTACGCCAGCCTCGCCTATCTGCGCCGACACCCGATCGACAAGCTGAAGATCGATCGCTCCTTTGTGTCCAGCCTGCCGAAGAATGAGGAGTCGATGGCCGTCGCCAGCGCCATCGTAAGCTTGGCCAGGTCGCTGGGCCTGAAGACGACCGCCGAAGGCGTCGAGACCAAGCGGCAGTTGGATGCTCTGGTGAAGCTGGGGTGTTCGGAGTTCCAGGGATACCTGCTAGGGCGCCCGATGCCTGCCGAAGCGATCGCCGAGGCGCGCTCGTTGTTCAAGGTGCGCTAAGCCTCTAGGCTCCGCTACCCAAGCGGAAGCTGGTCAAAGACCTCGATCATCCGCATCCTGCCCCCGCCGATGCAACGGGAGGGGACCATGACAGGATCGGGCTTGAACCGCCGCGCCTTGGGCGCGCTGGCGCTGGGCGGGGCGGCGGCTGGATTGTCGGGTTGCGCGCCGCGTCATGAAACCGATCTCGCGCCCAAAGGTCGGCAGTTTCCGAAAGACTTCGTGTGGGGCGTGGCCACGGCCGCGTTCCAGACCGAAGGCTCGCAGACCGCCGACGGGCGCGGGCCCAGCATCTGGGATGTGTTTGAACGAGTGCCGGGCGCCATCAAGAACGGCGACACGGCGGTGGACGCCACCGACAGCTATCGGCGCTACCAGGACGATGTCGACCTGATCGCCGGCGCCGGCCTCAACGCCTATCGTTTCTCGATGAGCTGGTCGCGGATCCTGCCGAGCGGGCAGGGCGCGGTGAACGCCGCCGGGCTGGATCACTATTCCAGGTTGGTCGACGCCCTGCTGGCCAAGGGGATCACACCCTACGCCACCCTGTTTCACTGGGATCTGCCGCAGGGTTTGCAGGACAAGGGCGGCTGGTCCAACCGCGACACCGCCCAGCGTCTGGCGGACTATGCGCAAGCCGTGGTCGAGCGGATGGGCGATCGGCTGAAGAACTACATCATCCTGAACGAGGCGGCCGTACACACCGTGTTCGGCCATGTGCTGGGCGAGCATGCGCCCGGCCTAAAGGACGCCGCGCTGCTTGGGCCCGTCACCCACCATATGAACCTGGGTCAGGGTCTGGCGATCCAGGCGCTGCGCGCGGCGCGCAGTGATCTTTCGGCAGGCACCACCATGGCGCTGCAGCCGTGCCGTCCAGCGGGCGGACCGTTGGCGTTCTGGAATCGTCTGGCGTCCGACGGCCTGGATGAGATCTGGAACCTCGCCTGGCTGGACCCGCTGTTCAAGGGAACCTATCCGAAAGCGATGGAGGAGCCGCTCAAGGGCGTCGTCCGGGACGGCGACCTGAAGATCACGCGTCAGCCCGTCGACTTCCTGGGCGTGAACTACTACGCACCGGCCTATGTGAGATTGGATCTGTCGGCGCCGAGCAAGATTGCGGCGGCCGAGGCGCCGGCGGGCGTCGAGCAGGACGCGTTCGGGCGGCACATCGATCCGTCCGGCCTGTTCGAGGTGCTGGACCGCGTTCGTCGGGAGTATGGCGCGCCCAAGATGTTGGTCACTGAGAACGGCTGTTCGGACCCGTTCAGCATCGGGCCCGCGCTCTTGGATGACACCTTCCGCATCAAGTATCTGCGGCGGCATCTTGAGGCGGTGCTGGCCGCCCGCGAAGCGGGCTGCGACATCCGCGGCTACTTCGAGTGGACCCTGATCGACAACTTTGAATGGGATCTCGGCTACACCTCGAAGTTCGGCCTGACCACGATGGAGGCCGCCAGCGGCCGTAGGATCCCGAAGGTCTCCTACGACTGGTATAAGGCCCTGGCGCAGAGCGGAATCTTGCCGCCCTCTCCGTGAGGAGAGACTTAGTCCGCCTTACAGATCAAGACGTCCTTGCCGCCGCGTTTGGCGGGAAACAGGCTGCCCGCGCAGGGCGCCGGGTTGGCGGGATCGACGATAGTCTCTTTCGACGTCACGGCTGCAGGCTTCGCCGGGGCGGGCTTGGTCTTCGCTTTCGCCGGCGCTACCGGTGAGGCCTTCGCGACCGCCGGGATTGAAGCCGGCGCGGCGGCTGGAGCCTCGACCGGTGGCGCTGCAGGTGCCGGGCTTTCCGGCGGCGCAGCGACAGGATCCGGAGTTGCGGGCGCAGGCGTCTGCGTCGTTGCAGAGGCCGCGTTGAAATTCAGGGCGCGACCCAGGATCGAGGATTTCATCTCCAGCGTCTTGGCGCGTTTCTCACAATCGCCGGGAGGGCTCCAGCTCATCCACATCTGGGCCAGACGCGCCTTGTCCACCGAACTGGCGCCTTGCCAGATCGCCGCCCCGCGCTTCACCTGGGAGCCGCCATATTCCGAGATCGGCCGCGGGCTGGCCTTCTCAGCGGCCGTAATCGCCGAGGCGAAGATCTTGAGGTCCTTCTGGGCTTGCGCGCGCAGTTCCGGATAGGTCTTCAGCGACGCCTCGACGCCATCAGGGCCCGGGAAGGCCTTCTCGATGCGGGTAACCTCCGGCATCACCTGGTCATAGAGCGAGGCGTAGCCGCCCAGGGCGCCGTAGCACCAGGCGACATAGCCGTACTCATCGGCCGGCGGCGCATTGGGGCTTTGGGTGCTTGCTTGGCCGTCTTGGGTCAGCAGGGCCAGGGCGAGGAGGAGGGCGTTCGCCATGCGGGCGGAGGTCCTTTCGATTTACCGGGTCTTGTCACTAGAGCATTTCGGTCCGGATTGGGACCGTAGCGTGGCGATGCGGGTTAAGCGCTACCGTAACGAACAGGACAGCGTTCGGCTCCCTGGCGCCGTCCAGTGGGCTTTCGCCGCATTGCACTAAAGTCATGTGAACGATCATTCTCATTGTGCTAGAAGCACCAAATGAGGTGATCCGGTCGCTTCGTCGTGCGTATCTCTCCTATCCGTTGCTGGTTTCGAGGCGGCCCATGTCCTTCTGGCGCAACATTGCGAGCATCGCCGCCCGGCGCCTGGATCTGGCCGACTGCACCGAATGTCCGGGCGGCCTGCCGGGCGAGGATCCGGCGTTCTCGACGGCCGTGACGGCGCTGGGCGCCAAGCTGGCTAAGGTCGATGGCCGTGCCGATGGCGGCGAGTTCGCCGCTTTCACCGAGGTTTTCCAGCCCGATCCGGCGTCCGAGCCCAACATCCATCGCCTGTACGATCTGGCGCGTCAGACCACGCACGGCTTCGAAAGCTACGCCAAGCGGCTGGCCAAGCGCTATTCGAGCTGCCCGCAACTCTTGGAAGACGTCGTCGACGGCCTGTTCCATATCGCCAAGTCCGACGGAATGGTCTCCCAGGACGAGCTTGATTACCTTGAGCGGGTGTCGAACCTGTTCGGCATGTCGCCGCTAGCGTTTCGCCGGTTGCGCGCGACTCATCTGGGCGTCGACGCCAACGACCCTTACGCCATCTTGGAGGTGCCGCCGGACGCCGACGACGCCACGGTGCGTTCGGCCTGGAAAACAGCCTTGTCCAGTGCGCATCCGGATCGGGCCCGGGCGCGCGGGCTTCCGAGCGAGTTTATCGAAGTGGCCGAAGCCAAGGCGGCCGCGATCAATGCGGCGTTCTCCACCGTGATGCGCGAGCGGCGCGAACTTGGCCTAGCCGTAGCGGGCTAGCCGAGACAATCCGTCTCGCGACGGGCGTCGAAAAAGGCTTTTCATCCCTCGCGTGGGGGTGTTCAGTTGACGTTCAGCGCTTGTGAACCAACGTGATTGACCATGAGCGTCGATGAAAGGACCCCGATGAGCACCATCGCTTCGCCCTTGCGAAACCTGGCTTGGCTGGCCGGCGCCCTGGCGACGTCGGTCGCGGTGGTCGTGGGGGCGGTGCTGGCGGTCATCTTCGCGGCTACGGTTGTCGTTGTTGGTTTCATCGGCAGCGCCTTGTTTGGCCTCGCCGCTTTCGCTTTCCGGGGCCGCAAGGTGCCCAAGGCGCCCGCCGACGATGGTCTGATCGAGGCCCGTAATGTGGGCGGCCACTCCTGGGTCGCTTACGGCTGGAACGAGCGCTCCTAAGGTTTATCGCGTCTGATCGGCTCGCCGCTGAGCCGAGGTCCGTCAACTTCCCTCACGTCGCCCTTGCCGCGCGCCGTCCGCTCGCTCATCCTGCCATTCAAACAATTGTTGGGAGGAAGACATGATCGGCGTTGTCGCAACCTTGAAGGTGCAGCCGGCCAAGGCTGCGGAATTCGAAAAGGTGTTCCTGGATCTCGCCGCCAAGGTGAAGGCGAATGAGCCGGGCTGCCTCGTATACCAACTGACGCGCTCCAAGACCGAAGAGGGCGTCTACAAGGTCCTGGAACTCTACGCCTCTATGGATGCGCTGAAGCACCACGGCGGCACCGACTACTTCAAGGCCGCCGGCGCGGCCATGGGGCCGACCATGGCGGGCGCGCCGGTCATCGAATATCTCGACGCGGTGGAGTAGGGCGCGATGGATCTGGCGTTCTCGGCCGAGGACCTGGCCTTCCAGCAAGAGGTGCGCGATTGGATCGCCACCGCCTATGACGACGATCTTCGCCGCCAGATGAGCCAGTCCAAGAACGGCTATCTGGACAAGGCTGGCCAGGTGAAATGGCAGAAGAAGCTGGCCGAGCGCGGATGGGCCGCGCCGGACTGGCCGGTGGAGCTGGGCGGCGCGGGCTTCACGCCCTCGCAGCGCTACATCTTCAACATGGAGATGAGCCTCGCCGGCGTGCCGGCCTCGTCGCCGATGGGTCTGAAGATGGTCGCTCCGGTGATCATGGCCTTCGGCTCTGACGCGCAGAAGGCCCAGCATCTGCCGCCGATCCTCAACTCTGATATCTGGTGGTGCCAGGGCTATTCGGAGCCGGGTTCGGGCTCCGATCTGGCCAGCCTGCAGATGCGGGCCGTGCGCGACGGGGACGACTATGTCCTCAACGGCTCGAAGATCTGGACGACCCACGCTCAGTGGGCCGACTGGATGTTCTGCCTCGTGCGCACCTCGACCGAGGGCAAGCCACAGGAAGGCATCTCGTTCCTGTTGCTGCGGATGGATACGCCCGGCATTCAGATCAAGCCGCTACCCACGCTGGACGGTCCGCCGGACAATGAGCAAGAGATCAATCAGGTCTTCTTCGACAATGTCCGCGTGCCGGTCGCCAATCGGATCGGCGAGGAGAACAAGGGCTGGACCTACGCCAAGTACCTGCTCGAGTTCGAGCGCGGCAACGCCTATGCGCCCGGCCTCATGAACATGCTCAAGAAGGTCAAGCGCATCGCCGCTCTGGAGCGAGCTGACGACGGCGGCCGTCTGATCGACGATCCGGATTTCCGCAACAAGATCGCCAATCTCGAAATCCAGGTGGAGGCGCTGAACGCCACCGAGCTGCGGATCTTTTCCGGACGCGGCGCGGGCAAGAACATTGGTCCGGCCTCGTCGATGTTGAAATGCGTCGGTTCAGAACATCAGCAGGCGATCACCGAACTGACCCTGGAAGCCGTTGGGAACTACGCCGCGCCGTTCGTACGGGACACCTGGTCGGCCGCGAATGACGGTCGTGCGGGTCCGGACTACGCTGGTCCCGCCGCGCCGGCCTATTTCAACTACCGCAAGGCCTCGATCTACGCCGGATCCAACGAGATCCAGCGCAACATCATGGCCAAGATGGTTCTTGGTCTTTAGAGAGCTTGAAGGGGCTCAGGCTGAGGCCTGGGCCCCTTTGGACTTGCCGATCCAGCGGATCAGCAGAGGCGGCGCGCCCACGCCGACGACCACCAGCAGCGCGAACCAGATCTTGTTGAAGTCGGTGGCTGGCTGTCCGCTGCCGAACCAGGCCAGGGTGTTTAGCGCTGCGCCGACCAGCATCAAGGGATAAGAAGCCTTGAGGTTGGCGATCAGGCGTTCGGCTGGCCAGATTGATCGCATCAGGGCGGTCATGAACAGGATCACACCGATCAGCGCTTCGCCGACCTTGTGATGGATGGTCGGGGAGGTCAGAAGGCCCTTGTAACCGGCATGCGCCAGGATCGCATGGCCGTGGTCCATGAAGTCCTTCAACAGGAAGACCGCAGCGAAAAGTCCTGCGGCGAGCATGATCCACCAGTTCGCCGGCTTGCGAGCCATAGCCGTCCCTCCCATTTCCACCGCGCCGGTTGTCGCGTCGCGATCGCGCCGGCGCAAGCCTTCAGACGCGGAACCGTAGCCGTTGCAGTTTTTCTGCCTTGGCTTAGGTCTCGAACGCGTGTTTGAATTTTGACTGCAATCTTCTCTCCTCTGGAGCCCCTATGTCGCTCGACGCTCTCTTCCAGCCTTTCGAGTTCAAGTCGCTGAAGCTGCCCAATCGGGTGGTGATGGCGCCGATGACGCGGTCCTTCTCGCCGGGCGGCGTGCCGACCGACGAGGTCGCCGCCTATTACCGTCGCCGCGCCGAGAACCAGGTTGGCCTGATCGTCACCGAAGGCACGGGCGTCGCGCGTCCCGCCTCGCTGAACGACGCCAACGTGCCGCGCTTCCACGGCGAAAAGGAATTGGCGGCCTGGAAGAAGGTCGTCGACGAGGTTCACGCCGCCGGCGGCAAGATCGCGCCGCAGCTTTGGCACGTGGGCGCCGCCAAGGGTAAGGACGTGCTGGGCAAGGTCGACAGCCCCTCGGGCCTGTCCAAGGCCGGCGGCAACCCCTTCACCGAGCCGATGACCGACGCCGAGGTCGCCGACACCATCCAGGCCTTCGCCACCGCTGCGGCCGACGCCAAGCGTCTGGGCTTTGACACCGTCGAGCTGCATGGCGCCCATGGCTATCTGATCGATCAGTTCTTCTGGTCGGGCACCAACGTCCGTAGCGACGCCTGGGGCGGTCCCACGATCGGCGAGCGGGGGCGTTTCGCCGCTGAGATCCTGAAAGCTGTGCGCGCCGCGGTCGGACCCGACTATCCGGTGATCATCCGCCTGTCGCAGTGGAAACAGCAGGAATACACCGCCCGCCTGGCTGAGACGCCGCAGGAGATGGAGGCCTGGCTGCAGCCGCTGGCCGACGCCGGCGCCGACATCTTCCACTGCAGCCAGCGCCGCTTCTGGGAGCCGGAGTTCGAGGGCAGCGATCTGAACTTCGCCGGCTGGGCCAAGAAGCTGACCGGCGCGCCGACCATCACGGTTGGCTCGGTCGGGCTGTCGGGCGAGTTCATCGCCGCGTTCGGCGGGGAGGGCAGCCAACCGACCTCGATCGACAACGTGATCGGCGGGCTTGAGCGCGGCGAGTACGACATGGTCGGCGTCGGCCGCGCCCTGCTCCAGGATCCGGAGTGGGTCACCAAGATCCGCGAAGGGCGTTCGAACGAGCTGAAGGCGTTCGAACGCGCCGCGCTCGGCACCCTGTACTAACCCCCTTGTTCCGGGGCTGTCCGCGCGGACAGCCCCGGCGCATCGTCACCGCCGCTCTTGGGAGGTGAACGATGTCCTGGTTGCCCTATATCTCAGGCCTTCTGGCCGTGCTGGCCGTGGCCCTGCTGATCGCCGGATCGTTCCTGCGCGAGGAATAGATCCTCTCAGGCGTTGAAGTTCAGCTTCAGGCCTGGTCGCGGCCACCGCGCCTTGTAGAGCTTGCCGGTGCCGGACGCAGTGATCCAGGCATCCCGCATGTCGGCTCCGCCAAAGCAGATGTTGGTCACGATCACGTCCGGGAAGGCGTAGTGCTCGGTGGAGCCGTCCGGCGCAAAGGCGGTGATCCCGCCGTTGATGATCGTCGCCACGCACACCTTGCCGTCCGCCTCCACCGCCAAGCTGTCCAGCAACTGATATCCCGGCAGGTTGCAAACCACATTGCCAGGGAGGAGGGGCGCTGCGTCCGCCAGCACGCCCGGCGAGGCGACGTCGAAGGACCACAATCGGCCCAGCATGGTGTCGGCCATGTAGACCGTCTTCTCATCAGGCGAGAGGCCCACGCCGTTGGGCGAGACGAAGTGATCGCGCCAGCGGGTGATCTTCGAGCCGTCGGGCAAAGCGTAGTAGAGCGCGCCGTACTTGCGGCCGTCCGGGGTTGAGCAGCCATGGTCGGTGAACCAGAAACCGCCCTGCCTGTCGAAGACCAGGTCGTTTGGGCCGACCAGCGGCTTGCCGTCGCATTCGGTGTACAGCGTCGTGATCGCACCGGTCTTAAGGTCTACGCGCTGAATGGAGCCGCCAGTGTGGGTTGGCGGCGTGGGACCGGGGATATTCAGGCCGTTGGCTTCGAAGAACTGGAAGCTGCCGCCATTGTTGGTGACATAGATCGCCCCGTCCGGGCCGATGGCTGCGCCGTTAGGGCCGCCGCCGGTCTGCGCGACAGTCTCCTTGCGGCCATCCGGCCAGACCCGGGTCAGGCGCTGCCCCTGGATCTCCGTCAGGATGACCGAACCGTCGGCCATGGCGATCGGACCTTCGGGGAACTGCAGGCCTTCGGCCACCAGCTGGATATCCATGTCACGTCTCCCTGCGCGCCTCTGTCGGGCGATGGCGAAGACTATAAACGCGCGTTTGAATCTGGCCAGGGTGACTTGCGCCGCGTGCGTATTCGCGGTGAGTCGGGGCCAGACTTGCGTGTAAGGGATTCTGGGATGCGCTCTTCCGTTTTGGCCGCCGCGGCGATGGGTCTGGTGGTGGCCGGGTGTGGGATCAAGGTTCCGTTCCTGCCACACAAGCCCGCCACGGTCTCGGCTCCCAAGCCGCCGAAGCCGCCCAAGAAGATGGCCGTGATGCCGACGCGCCCAAGCTGTCCAGCCATGACGGACGCCCAATGGAAGCCGGTGCTGGACGGTGCGATCCACAAGGCGTTCGATCGCACCCTGCGCAAGCGCTTTGGTGATACGGCGGTCCAGTTCCGCACGGGTTGGAGCCGGGACAACCAGGACAACGTCGTGATTACGGCCCACCGGATCGGGCCGGCTGGCTACGCCTTGCCTGAGCCCGGCGAGGGTGGCGAGGTCGAGGCGGTCTTCCGTCCTTGCACCGGCGAGCTCGTCAAGACTCGCAAGCTGGCCAATCTAGAGCGTAAGCCCCGGCCGCTGCCGACGGCCCCAGCGACGAACTAGCGCCTTTCCAGAACCCGGAACACGAAGGGGTGGTCATCGCCTTCGCCGGCGGGGTGCTCTTCGCGCCGGACTTCGGTCCAGAGGCTTTCATCGAACGCGGGGAAGCGAACGTCGCCCTCGACCTCGGCGGCCACCTCCGTGAGATAGAGGCGCTTGGCCTTGGGCAAGGCCAGCTCGAACAGGGCGCTGCCGCCGATCACGCAGACCTCATCGGCGCCGTCGTCGGTGGCCTGCTCGCGCGCGATCTCGACGGCCTCCATCCAGGTCTCGCAGGCCACCGCGCCCTCGGGCTCGAAGCTCTGGTCGCGCGACAGGACGATGTTGGTCCGGCCGGGCAGGGGCTTGCGGGGCAGGCTGTCCCAGGTCTTGCGGCCCATGATGATGGGCTTGAAAAGGGTGTTGGCCTTGAACAAGGCCAGGTCCGACTTCAGCCGCCAGGGCAGGTCGCCGTCGCGACCGATCACCCCATTGGCGGCGCGGGCGACGACAATGGCGAGGGTGGGCATGCTCATGCCTCCTGATTAGCGAGCGTCGGCGCTGTACGCCATGCCTTGATCCCAATCTGAACGTCGATAACTCTGCGCGTCGAAGAACAAGGATCGGGGAGACATGCGATGTCGGTGACGGCGTTCGAGATGCACATGGCCCGGACGGGCGGCGTCGAGGTGCTGGAGGGGCGCGAGGTCGCCCTGCCGCCCCCCGGTCCTGGCGAAGCGCGGGTGGCGATCGAGGCCGCCGGCGTCGCCTTCGCCGACATCGTGATGCGCACGGGCCTGTATCCGGGCGTGAAGGCCCCGGTGACGCCGGGCTACGATTTCGTCGGCCGGATCGAGGCCCTGGGTACCGAGGTGCAAGGCTTCGTGGTTGGCCAGCGTGTCGCAGCCCTGACGGTGACGGGCTCCTACGCCTCACGCCGCAATATCGAAGCCCGCTATCTGGTGGCCGCGCCCGAGGATGCGCCGGCCGAGGCCCTGGTCGCGGGCGTGCTGAACGGACTGACGGCCTGGCAGATGTTCCATCGGGTCGCGAGCTCGGCGGCGGGAGAATGGGTCTTGATCCACGGTGCGGCCGGCGGCGTCGGCGGCCTGCTTCTGGATCTGGCGCGACTTAGCGGCGTGCAGGCCATCGGGACAGCCTCAGTCAGCAAGAAGGCCGAGGTCGAGGCCAAGGGCGGCGTCCACGTCGACTACCGCGCTGAAGCCGTCGCCGAGCGGGCACTGGCGATCTCCGGTGGCGGCGTGGTCGCGGCGTTCGACCATGTGGGCGGTCCGCACCTCAAGCGCGCCTCGATGGCCGCGTTGCGCGACGGCGGCACGGCCGTCCTCTACGGCGGCTATGACGCGACCAAGGGCGGCAAGGCGCGTCCCGGGGCCATGATCAAGATGCTGCTGGCTGATCGTCTATCGGCGCTGAAGCTGTTCAGCGGCAGCCGGGGCGTGTTGGGCTACAACGTCACGTCTTGGCGGAATGCGCGACCGGAGCCCTATCGCGAGGATCTAGCCAAGGTGCTGGGCTTGATCGCCGACGGCGCGATCCAGCCCAAAATCGCCAAGGTCCTGCCGCTCAGCGAGGCTGGCGAGGCTCAGGCCCTGCTTCAGTCGGCCAAGCTGGCGGGGAAGATTGTTCTGAAACCCTAGACCGAAACCTCGGCCTTGATGTGCGGGTGGGCCTGATAGCCCTCCAGCGTAAAGTCCTCGTATTCGAACCCAAAGAGGTCGCGCTTGTCGGCGATCTTCATCGTGGGAAAGTCGAAGGGCTCGCGGGTCAGCTGCTCGCGGGCTTGGTCGAGGTGGTTCAGATAGAGGTGGGCGTCTCCGAAGGTATGGACGAACTCGCCGGGCTCCAGGCCCGCCACCTTGGCGACCATCACGGTCAGCAAGGCGTAGCTGGCGATGTTGAACGGCACGCCCAGGAACACGTCGGCGCTGCGCTGATAGAGCTGGCAGCTCAGCTTTCCATCCGCGACGAAGAACTGGAACAGGCAGTGGCAGGGCGGCAGGGCCATGTCATCGACATCGGCTGGGTTCCAGGCCGTGACGATGTGGCGGCGGCTGTTGGGGTTGGTCTTCAGGTTCTCGACCAAGGTCGAGATCTGGTCGATCACCCGGCCGTCGGGCGTGGCCCAGGAGCGCCACTGCTTGCCATAGACCGGGCCAAGGTCGCCGTTCTCGTCAGCCCACTCGTCCCAGATGCGTACGCCGTTGTCCTTGAGGTAGGCGATATTGGTGTCGCCTTTCAGGAACCACAGCAGCTCGATGATGATCGAGCGCAGGTGCAGCTTCTTGGTGGTCAGGACTGGGAAGCCCTTGGAGAGATCAAAGCGGATCTGGCGGCCAAAGACGCCCAGCGTGCCCGTACCCGTGCGATCGCCGCGCTGGACGCCGTTGTCCAGGATGTCGGCCAGCAGATTCAGGTACTGCCGCTCGGGATGGTCTGCGGCGGCTTTCGTGGGGGCGTCGAGGACGGCGATGCTCATGTCGCCACTTTGGCCGCGAATCGCTGAGTTGAACACTGCGGCGCCTTGGCCTGTCCACAGCGCGGACTGACTTATCCGGCGCCAACCTAAGGGCCGGCTAGCCCGCGAAGCCGCCCTCATCGAGGAATTCCTGTTCAGCCTCGGTCGTCTCTCTGCCCAGGCCGGGGTTCCGGTGCGGGAAGCGTCCAAAGCGGGCGATGACGTCGCGGTGGATGATCGCGTACTTCATCGTTTCCTCGTCGCCGGTGTCGGCTTGCAGCGTCGCGAACAGCTGGACGCTGAACTCCTGGTCGACCAGCGACTCAGAGTGCTCGAACGGCAGGTAGAAGAACCGGCGTAGCTCCAGCGGGATCGCAGGGTCCTGATCATGGCCGGCGGCTATGCCCTCGCGGGCGAACATCCGCGCCAGCGGGTCCGTGGCGAAGGCGTGCGGCGTGCCGCGGTACATGTTGCGCGGGAACTGATCGAGCAGGATCAGCAAGGCCAGGGCGCCTTCTGGGGTCTGGTTCCAGGCGTCATACTTGCGCATCGAGGCGCGATAGTGCGTCTGCTCGAACTTCAGGGCTATGGCGGCGTCGAAGGCCGGGTCCTTGGCGAACCATTTGCCGGGGCCGGCATTGCGCCAGAAGCCGACGATATCGTTGGGGTGCGCGCTCATCCTGGCTCCGTTCAAGCTCGGTTCATCCGGCGAGTCCGATGCTGCTATCAAGGGACAAGCCCGGGCCACGCTTCAAGGCCCTTCGGAGCAGGAAATGAAACGTCTGATCACGACCGCGATGTTGCTCTCGCTGATCGGAGGCGCGGCCGCCGAGGCCGGCGCCGCCGGGGCAGTGGTCGCCCAGCAGCAGCAGGCCCAGCGCGAGCAGCGCGACGGCGGTCCGCGTGGTGACCGAGGTGATCGCGGCGGTCGGCCCAGCGGCGAGCGCGGTGGCGAGCGCGGCGGGCAGGGCGGCTGGAACCGGGGCGGCGACCGTCCGCAGCCGCAAGTCCAGCAGCAGGACCAAGGCGGCGGGTGGAATCGCGGTGATCGTGGTGATCGCGGTGATCGTGGTGGCCGCCCGGACGGGAGCGGCGGCGGCTGGAACCGTGGCGGCGATCGCCCTCAACCCCAACCCCAGCCTCAGCCCCAACCGCAGGCGCCCCCCGTCAATGGCGGCGCTAGCGGCTGGAACCGAGGCGACGACGCCAATCGCGGCGGCAGCGGCTGGAACCGCGACAACAATGGTCGCGGCGAGCCTCGCGGGGACCGAACCGACAACCGGGGTCAGGATCGTGGCCGTGATCGCGACGACCATCGCGGCCGCGACAACAACCGCTGGGACAATCGCGGTGGTTGGGATCGCGGTGGTTGGGACCGTGATGACCGTCGCCCGGGTTATGGCCAGTATCGTGACCGTGACCGGGGGCGTCAGCACTATGATCGCGGCTACTATCGTCCGAGCTTCCGTTCGATCCAGCGCTATCGCGCCCCGGCCTATCGCTACCCCAGCGGTTGGTACGCCCGGGCTTGGTCGTTCGGCGACTACCTGCCGTATGGCTGGTACACGCCGTCGTACTATCTGGACGCTTGGCGCTATGACCTGCCCCAGCCGCCGATCGGCTGCGAGTGGATCCGGGTCGGTGACAACGCCCTGCTGGTCGACGTTTGGAGCGGTCAGGTGCTGAGCGTCTACTACGACCTGTTCTGGTAAGGGCCCTCGGTTGAAGGTCCAAGGGGCGGTGGCGAGAGCTTCCGCCCCTTTTTCGTGATCGCTGCCGATGGACTGAGGACCAGCTTTTCGCGTTTGCGAAAGCCGGCTACGTGCGGCGCCGCATAGCGCGGGTCTTCGTGAGCGCGTAAAAGAGATCTCGAAGGCGCTCGCATTTCGGCGTTCTGTCGGCTTCGCCTTGACGAAACGGCAAAAAAACGCTCAAACGCCCGGCCTTTGTCGCTTTGCTGTTGCGCCGAGCGGCCCCGATTGACCAGTCCTGGAGAAAAAACATGCGCGTCTACTACGACCGCGACGCTGATCTGGCCCGCATCCTGGACCGGAAGATCGCCATCGTAGGCTATGGCAGCCAGGGCCATGCCCACGCGCTCAACCTTCGGGACTCGGGCATCAAGAACGTAGCCGTTGCGCTGCGCGCCGGTTCGCCGACCGCCAAGAAGGCCGAGGGCGAAGGCCTGAAGGTCATGACGGTGGCCGAAGCCGCCGCCTGGGCCGACCTGATCATGATCCTGGCGCCCGACGAGCATCAGGCCGCGATCTACAAGAACGAAATCGCCCCTAACATTCGTGACGGCGCGGCCCTGCTGTTCGCCCACGGCCTGAACGTCCACTTCGGCCTGATCGAACCGAAAGACACCATCGACGTGCTTATGGTCGCGCCGAAGGGCCCGGGTCACACCGTGCGCGGCGAGTACCAGAAGGGCGGCGGCGTGCCCTGCCTGATCGCGGTGCACCACAACGCCACCGGTAACGCCCTCGACCTGGGCCTTGCCTACGCCTCGGCTATCGGCGGCGGCCGCTCGGGCATTATCGAGACCAACTTCCGCGAAGAGTGCGAAACCGACCTGTTCGGCGAGCAGGCCGTCCTGTGCGGCGGCACGGTCGAGCTGGTCCGCGCCGGCTTCGAAACGCTGGTTGAAGCCGGCTATGCGCCGGAAATGGCCTATTTCGAGTGCCTGCACGAACTGAAGCTGATCGTCGACCTCATGTACGAAGGCGGCATCGCCAACATGAACTACTCGATCTCGAACACGGCCGAGTACGGCGAGTACGTCACCGGGCCGCGCATCATCACGCCGGAAACCAAGGCCGAGATGAAGCGCGTGCTGGAGGACATCCAGTCGGGCAAGTTCGTCCGCGACTTCATGCTGGAGAACGCCGTGGGTCAGCCCAGCTTCAAGGCCACGCGTCGTCGTTCGGCCGAGCACCAGATCGAAGAGGTCGGCGCTCGCCTGCGCGGCATGATGCCCTGGATCGCCAAGAATAAGCTCGTCGATCAGGCCAAGAACTAAGCTTCTTTCCCAGACGATCCCACGAAGCCCCCGGTCCTCCCAGGCCGGGGGCTTTTTGCTTGTCGCTTGCGCTGGATCTGCGCGCGTGCATACTGAACTAAATGGTTCAGCAAAGCGCCGCCCGCCTCGATGTTTCGTTCGCTGCCCTGTCGGATCCGACGCGGCGGGGGGTGTTGGAGCATCTGGGACGAGGGGAGGCCTCGATCACGGATCTGGCCGAGCGGTTCGACATGACCCTCACGGGCATGAAGAAGCACGTCAGCCTGTTGGAAGCGGCGGGGCTGGTGACCACTCGGAAGGTTGGGCGGGTCAGACTCTGTCGCCTGCAGGATGGCGGGCTGGAGGCCGAGGCGGCGTGGATCGAACGCTATCGCCAGCGCTGGGCGCTGCGGTTCGATGCGCTGGACGAGATCGTCGAGGATTTGAAGCAGAGGGACAACCAGAATGGCCGGTAAGTATGAAACTGCGGTGGAGCGTACCTCGGACCGCGAACTGGTGGTGACCCGCCTGTTTGACGCCCCGGTCGAGATTGTGTTCGAGGCTTGGTCCAAGGCCGAGTTGTTCCAGCGCTGGTGGGTTCCCAAGGCGCTGGGCGTGCCTTTGCGAGCTTGCGAGATGGATGTCCGCATCGGCGGCGGCTATCGCTTGGAGTTCGGGCTCGACGCTGCCAATTCCATGGCGTTCTACGGCAAGTACACAGACGTGACGCCACCCTCACGGATCGTCTGGACCAATGAAGAGAGCGGCGAGATCACCGTGACGACGGTGACGTTCGAGGATCGCGCCGGCAAGACGTTGCTGACGCTCAGCGAGCTCTATCCCAGCAAGGACGCCTGCGATGAAGCCCTTCAGGGCTCCGCCGCGGGCCTGCCGATCCAGTTCGAGCAACTGGATGAGCTACTGCCGGAACTGGTGGTCTGAGATCGACAGGGGAGAGGGCTGGCGTTTGTGGGTTGCGCGGTTCATCGCCGCACGGGAAGCTTGCCGCCGCTCCCGCCTGGGAATGACGAAGGAGACGCTCCATGAAACGCCTGCTCGCCGCCATGATCGCCGGCGCCGCCCTGTCGGTCGCCGCCGCCCCGGCCTTTGCCCAAGAAGTCGCCTACAAGCTGGACTCTTCGCACACCGAGACCTTCTTCTCGATCGACCGGATGGGTTTCACGTCGATCCTGGGCCTGTTCGCCCAGTCGGAAGGCACGATCTGGTTGGACGAGGCGGCGCCGGAGAAGTCGCGCGTCGAGGCGAGCGTCGCGGTCGGCAGCATTCTCACCGCCAATACCGCGCGCGATGAGCACCTGAAGGCGGAGCGTTGGCTGAACGCGGCCAAGAACCCGACCATGACCTTCAAGTCGACCAAGGTCGAGAAGACGGGCGACACGACCGCCAAGGTGACCGGCGACATGACCGTGATGGGCGTGACCCAGCCCGTGACCCTTGACGTCAAGCTGAACAAGATGGGCGTCGGCAACAGTCAAAAGAAGCAGGCCGGGTTCACCATCACCGGCCAGATCAGCCGCAAGGCCTTTGGGCACACGATCGGCGCCGGCGCGATCGGTGATGCGGTGAACATCCGCATCGAGGCCCTGGCCGTCGCCCAGTAGGGCTAGCCGAGCACAAACACAGGGCCCCAGGCCACCTGGTAGCGGCGCTCGCCCGTCGACAGATGCGGGCGCAACTGCCAGGCGCCGGGCTTGAGGGCCGAGGCGGCGCGATCTTCAAGGTAGGTCGCGGTCAGAATCTCGCCGCCGGGCTCCGAGACCGAGAATTGGCGGATCGCCGGCGTCGCGTAGGACAGGGCGCGGGCGATCTCGTCGGTTGATCGAACGCGCAGCGGCGCAGGGCCTGCCAGCCGTGCGCTGACCTCGGCGTAGGCGCCCACGGCGATGACGCGCGGGCCCTGGCGGAAGACGCCGTAGCCGACGTGGGTGAAGCCCGGCGCCAGCAGGTTGGCGCGGTGGCCTGGGCTGGTCTTCCACTGGTTCATGATCTGGTCGTACGTGACGGCGCTGGCGGCGTTGCGGCGCATGGCGATGTTCTCGCCCGGCGCGCCGACCAGGTCGCGTGCGAACAAGCCGACCCGACCCGCTGGCGAGAAGCCTTCTCGCGTGAGGTGCTCGAAGACGCCCGTTACCGCGATATCCGCTGCGTGCGAGCGGGCGGCGAGGCGCAGTCCCTCGTCCAAGGCCAGGGCCGCGGGACCCTGACGGCGACGGTAGAGGTTGTTGAGGTCGAGCAAGGTTTCTTCGAACGCGGGATCGAAGTCACCGCCGGGGGGATCG
This sequence comes from Caulobacter sp. DMC95, assembly GCF_056313785.1. Taxonomy (NCBI): domain Bacteria; kingdom Pseudomonadati; phylum Pseudomonadota; class Alphaproteobacteria; order Caulobacterales; family Caulobacteraceae; genus Caulobacter; species Caulobacter sp. DMC95. Next base: position 94,211 of record NZ_JBQUZP010000006.1, read on the forward strand.
GATAGCAGCGCGCGCAAGCGACGCTCGTAGGCGAGCCAGGGCGTCGCTGGCGCGGCCAGGGCGGGGGGGGCGGCCAGAGCTAGACCGCCGGTCAGCAAGCTTCTACGCGCGATTGTCCGCATGCGATCTCCGACGGCCTAACCTCAGGCCCAGCATTGACACCCGCCCCTTGCGACCAGACGTAAGGGCCATGAAACCTGTTCGTTCCCTATGGCTGGCCGGTCCCGAGGCTTGGCTCCCCGATTTCGACATCCAGGCCTCGCGCCAGCGGGCGCTTTGCCTGGAGGCCGGGCTCGAGGCCCTGATCCCAGCCCGTATGCCTCTCGGCGATACCGGCGACGAACTGGAGGCTAGACAATTCTACGCCGAGCGCATGGCGCAATTGCGCCAAGCTGACGCCGGGGTGATCAATCTCACCCCATTCCGGGGGCCTACGGCGGACACCGCGACGGTGTTCGAGGCCGGGGTGCTGGCGGGACTTGGCAAGCCGACTTTCGCCTACATGAACGTGACCAGCGAGTTGCGCGCGGAGTACATAGCTCGTGTCGATGCGGACCTTGGCGCGACGCTGGACGAGAATCGGGTTTGGCGAGACGCTGAGGGATGCATGATCGAGGACCACGGCCTGCCGGAGACCGTGATGCTGTGGGGCGAGGCGCGACGTCTGTTCGTGATCGTCACCGACGATCCCTTGCGAGACCTCACGGGCCTGGAGCTGTGCCTGGAGGCGCTGGCGCTCTACGCGGAATAGCGTTTCGGACTTGAGTTGGGTCAAGGTGAGCCTGCTTGGGGGCCGCATCTTGGCCGTTGGTGCTGGAGGGATGACCATGACAATCGGGAAGCTGCGCAGCGCCTTGGTTTTGGGAGCCCTGCTGGCAATGGCGACCGCCAGCCACGCCGCGCCGGATCAGGATCCGGTGGCCCGAGGCAAGACCATCGTGACGCGCAACTGCGCCGCCTGCCACGCGGTGGAGACAAGCGGCGACAGCCCGAACCCGACGGCGCCCCGCTTTCGCCAACTGCAGGAGCGATATGATGTCGAGGCCCTGGCTGAAGGGCTGGCCGAGGGTTTGACCGTGGGGCATGGCCCGATGCCCGAGTGGACCTTTCCGCCCGAAGACGTGACGGCGATCGTGGCCTATCTGAAGTCGATCCAGACCCGGGCTGGGGCGGCCACGACACCGCCAAGCGAGCCGCGTCCCTAACTAGCTCCAGGGAAGGCTCGCCTCGCCGCGTAGAATGGCTTCGGCCTCGACGGTATGCTTTCCCCCGTCGCGATCATGCATGACGAGCGGCGGCAGAAGCACCAAAGGCGCCTTGCCGGTCTTGATCGCGCGCACGATCACGCGCTTTGCCGGCGCGTCGACGAACGGGGCCACGGGACGGATGCGGAAGGAGCCCGTCTTCGGCGCCAGCAAGGCCAGGATATCGGCCAGCCGGTCGGCACGATGGATCAAGGTGATGGTGCCCCCCTCACGCACCGCTTTCAGGCAGAACCCCGTCCAGGCCGCCAAGCCGCCGTCGGCGATCCAGGCGCCGGTCTTGGCCAGGGCGGGCGCGCGTAGGCTGCTGGGGTCATCGAAATAGGGCGGGTTGGCCATCACCGCGTCGAAGACGGGCAGGCTCAGCGCGCGAAAGCCGGCCTCGACGTCGCCCGTCATCACGCGCACGCGCGCCGCCAGGCTGTTCAGGGAAACGTTCTCGTTGGCCAGCACAGCAGCGGCTTCATCCCGCTCCACGCCCTGGAACATCGCCTCCGGTCGGCGAGTCGCCGCCGCCAATAGAGCGCCTCCAACGCCGCAGCCGGGCTCGAGCACGCGTTGACCCGGCAGCGCGTCGCACGTCGCCGCCAGCAGCGCGGCGTCCATGCCGGGCCGGTATCCGTCCGGAGCCTGACGGAGCCTTACTCGGCCGCCCAGAACCCGATCCTCGGTCACACCTAAGTCGTTCAATGCTCGTCAGGCCTTGTGCTCGCCTTGACCCTGACCTATCCCGCCACCATTGTCCCTCGCAATGGTTCGTGGGGGGCCGCTTTAAGGAGAGCATGGTTTTGGACGTAGCCGCAGCGACCCTGCCCCGGAAGTCGGGATCGGTGGATCGTCTCGTGCGCCTCGCCGAGGCCGACATGGCGGGCGTCAACCGCCTGATCACCGATCGCATGCAGAGCGATGTGGCGATCATTCCCGCCTTGGCCGAGCACCTGATCGCCGCCGGCGGCAAGCGCCTGCGTCCGCTGATGACCGTCGCCGCCGCCCGTCTGGCCGGCGCTGACAACGATCATTTCCAGAAGCTCGCCGCCGCCGTCGAGTTCATCCACACCGCTACTCTGCTGCATGACGACGTCGTTGACGGCAGCCAGCTGCGCCGTGGCAAGGTCGCCGCGCACCTGATCTGGGGTGGCGCTCAGAGCGTGCTGGTCGGCGACTTCCTGTTCGCCCGCGCCTTCGAGCTGATGGTCGAGACCAACTCGATGAAGGCGCTGGAGATCCTGGCCCGCGCCAGCCGCGTCATCGCTGAGGGCGAGGTTCTGCAGCTGATGCGCAGCCACGACCTGAACCTTTCGCAGGCCGTGTATCTAGAGATCATCCAGGCCAAGACCGCTGAGCTGTTCGCCGCCGCTTCGGAGGCCGGCGCGGTCTCGGCCGGTGTCGACGCCGCCCAGTCCCAGGCCTTGCGTGACTACGGCCTCAACCTCGGCTTGGCGTTCCAGCTGGCCGATGACGCCCTTGATTATGGCGGCGCCACCGAGACGCTGGGCAAGAACGCAGGAGACGACTTCCGCGAAGGCAAGGCCACGCTGCCGCTGCTACTGGCCATCGCCCGTTCGGGTCCGCGCGAGGCGGAGTTCTGGGAGCGCGCCATCGGCCGTCGCGAGCAGACCGAGGCGGATTTCCGTCGCGCTCGCGAGTTGATCATCGGTTCGGGCGCGCTGGATGCGACCCTGGATCTGGCCGCCGACTACGCCGACAAGGCCAAGGCTTCGCTGGCGATGTTCCCGGCCAACGACTGGCGCGAGGCGCTGGAGGAGCTGGCCGATTTTGCGGTCAGCCGCCGCGCCTAGATGTCCAGCCGGAAGTCCATGCTGGGCGGACTTCCGCCGCTGAGGCCGGGTGAGAAGCCGCCGCGCCTGCAGACCGTAATCGCGACTTCGCCCGAGAACCCGGCGGGCGATCCCAACATCCGCCCACATGAGGCGGGGGAAGCTGCCGGCAAGGTGATCGGCGGCGGCCTTGGTGTCTTGCTGGTGACTATCAGCGTGCTGCTACTGCTGGGTCCGGTGCTGTGGGCGCCAGGCTGGGCAGGCCTAAGGATCGCGCGTTTCCTGAGCGGGTCATGGCAGCCGTGGCTCGCAGGCTTTGCCGCCTTTGTGACGATGGCGATGCTCCAGACTTGGCTGCTGCTTCAGCGCCACCCGGCGCTGCGCTACCCTATAGTGACCCTCTTCTCCGTGCTCTGGGTTGGCGGGCTGTGGCTGGAGTTCAACTCGCCTCGCCACGACTGGGTGACGACTGCGCCGACCCTCCAGATGCCCGGGCCCTGGTCCTGGGCGCTGATCGTCTTCGGATCGGTCATCTATGCCGGCGTCTATCTGCTGGCTCTGGCGCCGGTGGTGAAAAGCCGCTGGGCGCGCCGCTGGCAGCTCCTGAAGTAGAGCGGTGAATTCGGCGTAATGCACGCCGATGGGCCTTCACAGCGAGGCCTTGCGGGGCCACCTCTAGGACCTCGCTTTGGGGCAACACATGATCCGCTTCATTCTCAACGTTCTCTGGCTCTTTTTCGGCGGTCTGGTCACCGGCTTGGGCTGGCTGCTCGCTGGCGTGATCCTGGCGATCACCATCGTGGGCCTGCCCTACGCGGGCGCGGCTTGGCGCATCGCCGGCTTCGCCTTCTGGCCGTTCGGCAAGGAGATTGTCAGCCGTCAGATCGTGACTGGTCAGGAAGACATCGGCACGGGTCCGATCGGCGCGGTGTTGAACGTGATCTGGTTCCTGCTCGCCGGCTGGTGGCTGGCGCTGAGCCACGTGCTGGTCGCGGTGGCCGAGGCGATCACCATTATCGGCATCCCGTTCGCCATCAAGGACCTGCAACTCGCCCGCATCGCCCTGGCGCCGATCGGCGTCGCGGTGGTCAAGCGGTAGAAAGCCGGCGGCCTGTCAGCGTCGCAAGACGTGTGTCCACGGGCCGGAGGCGTCAGGTTCAAAGCCCTGCGCCTCCCAGAACGGCGCGGCGGCGTCTGAGGCGCGGGCGTTGACGGTCAGAAGCCTGACGTTGTCGAAGCCTTCGTGAATCAGCGCTGAAGCGAGAGCTGTGGCGACGCCGAGCCGGCGCATGGCGGGACGGACAAAGAAGCGGCGCAGGCGCCGCGCCGGCTCAAGGGCGGCGGGTTCGGGCGTCATGGCGCCGATCCCCGCCAATTCCCCGGCCAGGAAGGCGGCGAGCAGGGCCTCGCCGTCGTTCTGGAAGCGCGCGCCGGCCCGCCAGCTTTCCTCCAGCATGGCCATGTTGCGCACGCCTTGGCCGGAGGCTTCGGCGACTAGGTCGCCAAAGCCTTCCGGCAGCTCGTCGAAAATGCGGACGAGCTGGAGCACGTCAGGATCAGCCCGGCGAGATCATGTTCTCCGGACGGACGTACTGGTCGAACTCCTCGTTCGTGAGGTAGCCGCCGCCGACGGCCTCCTCGCGCAGGGTGGTGCCGTTCTTGTGCGCGGTCTTGGCGATCTTGGCGCAGGCGTCATAGCCCAGCTTGCCGTTCAGGGCCGTGACCAGCATCAGGCTGTTCTCGACGCCCTTCTTGATGTTGTCGACGCGCGGCTCGATGCCGACGACACAGTTGTCGGTGAAGCTGATCGCCGCGTCGGCCACCAGGCGCACCGACTGCAGGAAGTTGTAGGCCATCACCGGGTTGAAGACGTTCAGCTCGAAGTGGCCCTGGCTGCCGGCGAAGGTCAGGGTCGAGTGGTTGCCGAACACCTGGGCGCAGACCTGGGTCAGGGCTTCCGACTGGGTCGGGTTGACCTTGCCCGGCATGATCGACGAGCCCGGCTCGTTCTCCGGCAGGGCCAGTTCGCCCAGACCCGCGCGCGGGCCGCTGCCCAGGAAGCGGATGTCGTTGGCGATCTTGAACAGCGAGGCGGCGACCGTGTTGATGGCGCCGTGCGTGAACACCATGGCGTCGTGGGCGGCCAGGGCCTCGAACTTGTTCGGGGCGGTGGTGAAGCCAAGGCCGGTGATGCCGGCGATCTTCTCGGCGACCAGTTCGGCGAAGCCGACGGGGGCGTTCAGGCCGGTGCCCACGGCCGTGCCGCCCTGGGCCAGCTGCATCAGCATCGGCAGGGTGCTTTCGATGCGAGCGATGCCGTTCTCGATCTGCTGGGCGTAGCCGCCGAACTCCTGGCCCAGCGTCAGCGGCGTGGCGTCCTGGGTGTGGGTGCGGCCGATCTTGATGATGTCCTTCCACTCGGCGGCTTTGGCGGCCAGGGCCTTGTGGAGATGCTTCAGCGCCGGGATCAGGTCGTGGACCACCTGCTCGGCGCAGGCGATGTGCATGGCCGTCGGGAAGGTGTCGTTCGACGACTGGCTCATATTGACGTGGTCGTTCGGGTGGACGGGCTTCTTGCTGCCCATCTCGCCGCCCAGCATCTCGATGGCGCGGTTCGAGATGACCTCGTTGGCGTTCATGTTCGACTGCGTGCCCGAGCCGGTCTGCCAGACCACCAGCGGGAAGTGGTCGTTCAGCTTGCCTTCGATCACCTCATTGGCGGCGGCGATGATCGTCTCGGCGATCTTCGGATCGAGCTTGCCTAGCGCCAGGTTAGCCTCGGCGGCGGCGCGCTTGACGATACCCAGGGCGCGGACGACGGGCAGGGGCTGCTTCTCCCAGCCGATCTTGAAGTTGCCCAGGCTGCGCTGGGCCTGCGCGCCCCAGTAGCGGTCGGCGGCGACTTCGATCGGGCCAAAGGTGTCGGTCTCGATACGCGTGGCGGTCATGCGGCGTGTCTCCCAAAAACGGTCGAGCGCGGTCTAGACCTTGAGCGCCGAGAGGGCAATGTTCGCACGCGAGAAGGAGACCCGCATGAGCCCCTACTTGGCGCTGCCCCGTTCGATCAACACCGGCAAGCGCAAGGTGCTCAAGGCGGACCTGCTGGGGGGCGCTCAGGACACGGGTTTCAAGTCCGCCAAGACCTATCTCGCCAGCGGCAACTTGGTGCTGTGGGGCGACCATGAAGGTGGCGCGGTCCTGGAGCGCGCGTTGGAGGATGCGTTGGAGGCGCGGATCGGCCTACGGACGGATTTCATGGTGAGATCGCCCGCCGAACTGAGGGCGATCATCGACGGCAATCCCTTCATGGCCGAAGCCCTCGACCATCCAAGCCATGTGATCGTCAACTTCCTCAAGTCGCCGTTGCCTGATGGGGATGAGACTGTCTTGAGGGCGGCGATCACCGGTCCGGAACGTTTCACGGTCGGGGCCTGCGAACTCTATCTGGATTTCCCGATCAGCATGGCCGACTCGGTGTTGGATCGTGACTGGAAGAAAACCAAGCGTTCGCCCGTTGGGACCACGCGCAACTGGAATACGGTGATGGCCCTGGCCGGGATGATGGACGCGTGAGTCAGGTCTTCGACGGATCCGACTGGACCCACCACGGCAAGGTCCGTGCGCGCGAGGCGGGCGGCGAACTGACCCTCGTGGTCGACGGCCTCACCACCCAAGGCAAGTACTACAAGCCGCTGATCTACGAGTTCTTCCGCAAGTCCTGGCGCGGTTCGCGTCCGGCCTGGGGCGAGTTCAGCGTCGAGATCGGCATGGAATATGTCGGCGAGCCGCCGTGGATGGATCTCGACAATCTGGCCAAGGCGCTGCTGGACGCGATCAAGGGCTATGCCTTCCACGATGACGCCCAGGTCGCGCGGTTGCTGGTCGAGCGACGGCCGGGCGATCGCGAACGGATCGTCATCCAGGTGCGGAAGCTGAACTCAAGCCTTATGCGGCGCACGCTCGAAGATTGACGCGGCCACGGCCACGTAGAGCACCACCAGGAAGGCGCCGTAGCGACCTACGCTGACCGGATCCGTGGTCGGCATCACCTCGGCGTAGCGCGACACCACCAGGGCGCCAGCTACGAGGCCCGGTGTGGAAAACATCAGCATAGGAAACAAGCGGCGGCGGCGCGGCGTGTGCGTCAGCCGCGCCACCGCCTGGAAGGCGAACGTTACGGCGGCTGCAGCCGCGAACGCGTTCAGTGCGTAGAACCAGAAGGCGCTTTCGAGAACTCCCCCGCCGAAAGCTGCGTAAAACAGGGTAGCCGCCGACCAGGCCGCTAGTCCTGTTCCCCCAAACGCCAGACCGTCCAGTTTTGACACGTCGCGTCTCCTTTCTCGTCTCCCCGAACGCTGATCTGCAAGGTCGGCGCCGGGGGCGAAGGAGACTTGGGCGATGTCAGCTCATCCAGGGCAGCAGGTAGCCCCAAAGGCCCAGCAACAGGCTGAGGAAAGCGAGGAGTAAGGCGGTGAACGTGAAGGCGACCTTGCGGGCTTCGTTCCAGCTATCGACCCGCCGACCGCCGCGCCAGACCATGGGCAGCAAGCCCAGGGTGAGAACCCCAAGCGCGGCCGCCACAAGCGCGCAGGCCGAGCCGCTGAGCAGCCAACCGCTGGGCCAGCCGAAGAAGACGGTGGTCTGGTCTGCGGCCTTGACCGCGAACACGCCCATGCAGCAGGCCGAGATCAGCCAAAGCACGGCCTGCATGACCTGCATCTGGCCCGCTCGGGCCTGGATCGGCGTCTGTCGCGCCTCACGTCGATTGCGGAACAGCGCTCCAAGGATCGTCACCACGCAGGCCAGGCCTGCGATCGTCACCGTCCAGGACAGCAGCGACGCCGATCGCAGGAAGCCGATCCGCTCATAGGTCGCGAAGCCTCGGGCGGCGTAGAAGCGTGATGGACGGTCGCCGTTCGTGTCGAAGACCAGGGTCAGCGGGCCGTCCACGGCCTTGAACACGCCGGGGCGGCTCGTCCCGTTGAACAGCGTGGTGAAACCGCCGTCGGTCACCGAAAGCCTGCCGTCCGCTGTGGCGCGAACCTGGGCGCGACCGATCATTCGGTTGGTGAAGCCTTCCAGTCCGCTGTAGGCGCGCCGAGTGGTCAAATAGTCGCCTTCGAACGCCTTGGCCTCCTGATAGCTTAGAGCGCTGCCGGCGGGCACGGGCGAGGCCGGGGCGTAGAAGCGCTCGACGATGGTCGAGGGCAGGGTGGCTGGCAGATTGGCGCCACTGTCGGTGTTGACCGAGACGAAGATCCCAAGACCAAGCTCGGGCACGATCACGAGGTTCGAGTGGAAGTACAGCGTCGCGCCCTGATGCCCGAAGCCTCGACGGCCGCCGGGTAGCGGGACGTCTTGGAACCCGGCGTTCCAGCCTGCGGCGTCAGGCGAAGGGCGATACATCGGCGTCCGGAACGCTTGGGCGGTCCTCGCGGAGAAGATGGTTCTCCCATCGATCGTGCCGCCATTCAGCAGCAGCGTCATGTATCGCGCCATATCGCTGGCGGTGCTGGAAGCGGAGGCTGCGGGAGCGACTTGGCCCATGAACTCGCGCGGTTGGGTCTTCCAGCCCATGGCGGTCCAGGAGAAAGCGTCGGAGAGATCTGCGGCCAGGGTCTCGGCCATGGGCGCCGGCAGGTCGTCGCGCCAGGGACGGGCCTCCCGGAAGGTGGTGCGCGTGAGGCCGGCGGGGATGATGATCTCCTCGCTCACCAGTTGCTCGAACGGCTTGCCTGTGACGTTGGAGACCGCAGCGCCCGCCAGAGCGGCGCCATAGTTGGAATAGCTTGGCAGAAGGCCGGGCTCTCGTACGCGGCGAGGCCTTTCCTGGCGCAGATAGTCGGCGAGCGTCCGCACGCGGTTGGGGTCACGCTCGAAGAGCTGACCCAAGGCGCGATCCTCGAAGCCGGACGTGTGGGTCATCAGGTCGCGCAACCGCACCTGCGTCTTCTTACCTTGGTCCTTCACCTGCAGCGCTTCGGGCAGATACAGATTGACCGGGCCGTCTAGGCGCATGCGGCCGGCCTCGATCTCGTTCATGAGGGTGATCCAGGTGAACGTCTTCGAGATCGAGGCGACCCGGAACAGGGTCCTGTCTGGATCAACCCGTTTGCGCTGACCAAGATTGGCGAAGCCGTAGCCCTTCTTGAGCACGACTTGCCCGTTCTGAACCACAGACAGGGTGACGCCGGCGATGTGGTCGCGGGTCATGGCGCGTTGCACGACCCCGTCGACGAAGGCCTCTAGCTCGGGACGGGGCAGAGGCGCGATCCCGGGCGGTGGCGGCGTCGGGGCCGGCGCGGTGGCGGCGGCGATCGGCGTCGGGCGCGACGCGGTCGTCGAAGTGACTGCAACGGCGCGCTGCGGGCGCGCGCGTCTCTGGCGCAGGCTGGAGTAAGGACGGACGGAGGTTTCCTGCTGCGCCGTCGCTGGCGCCGTCGCCGGCGCGCTCACCGCGGTGTCCTGGGCCCATGCCTTCGATCCGGTGATGGACCAAAGGGCGAGCATGGCCGCCATGAAGGCGGCTGCGGGCGAAACGCGCGACGTCAACGATGTCCCCTGGGTGAAGCGGAAAACTTCTAGGGTTTGTGTACCGCGCTCCTCGCCAGGGTCAAACCCGAACGCCCCATCACGGCGCCTTTGTTGACGCTCGTTCGAAGGCGTAAAGCGGCAGCAGGGGGCGTAGCGCCGGACCAACCCAGATCTGAGGTTCGGAGGCGGGTTCTGCGCCTGTCTCTTTTTCCTTGTGCGCCACGCAGGCCTTGAGGCCTGCGCCCAGGGCGGCGAAGTCCCGGGCGCTGGGCGCAGCGGACAGGAAGCAGTCGTCGAAGAACGGATACTTGTCGCTCTCGCCACAGCCGAACGACGCCCGATCAGGGCGCGCCGCGGTCAGGATCAGTCGGTCCGGCTTCTGTAGCGGCGGAATGAAGACGCCCGAAAAACAGGCTGAAATCACCACCACGCTAGGGCGCGCGGGGCAGGCGTCGTTCAGCATCGCCGCCAGCAGGTGAGGGCGCAGCAACTGCTTGCCGAGAATCACGCCCTCGGGACTGCCATGCGTGCTGATGTAGAAGAGGCAGCCGGCCTTGGCGGTTTCTGCCTTGCTGCGGAGCGCGTCATAGATCGTCCGAGCTTCAGATCGGCTGGGCGCCTCGGATGGATAGCGCTCGGGGCGGACGGAGAACTGCTGGATCGCCGCGCTGTCGAAGCCCATGTCGACCAGGGTCTTGGTCACGTCGCGACGCGCATTGTCGAAGGCTTCGGTGGGGCCGCCCGAATGCGCCTGAAAGTCGCCCGCGATGACGACCGCGCTCCAGTTGGAAAACGGCCCGTCAGCGAACGCCGCCGTGGCGGGCGAGAAGAGCAAAACCAGAAGTCCTATGACCGCCGCCGCTCTCCGCATCGCGCCTACGTCTTCTTGAAGTTCGCGAAGGGGGTCGGGATCGCCGTGCCGGTAGACTTGGCGAGCAGCCGCCCTTCGGCGTCGTAGAGTTCGCCTTCCATGAAGCAGATGGTGCGTCCCCACTTCACCACCCGGCCGATCCCGCGCAGCGGCCCCGGCATGGCGGGGCGCAGGAAGCTGGTCTTCATCTCCAGGGTCGGAACCACATGGGTCATGCCTGACGTGACCATCCCGGCCACCGACATGCACTCGTCCAGCATGGCGCAGACATAGCCGCCCTGGATCTGACCCATCGGGTTGCAGAGCAGGTCGGCGCGGGCGGTAAAGCCGACCTCGACCTCCCGCGCGGCCTGGCGGACGGCCAGCATCTCGAAGCCCAGTGTCTGGGAGCCGGTCGGCTGTCGCTTGGACGCACGGAAGCGCTCGAGGATCGCCTCGTCCGTCAGGGTTTCCGGCGCGTCCGAGGCGATATCGCTCATTTTTTGCGGAACTGGTCGAGGGAGACGATCTTGGGGCCTTCTTCGCTCGACGCGGCGCTCGTGGCCTTGTCCTCGGGTTCGGGATCCGGCTCGGGCTCGTCCTCGACCACTTCCGGCGCCGAGAACTGCAGGGCGAACTGAACCGAAGGATCATAGAAGCGGGTCAAGGCCGCGTAGGGTACCGAAAGGCGCTTGGGCTGGCCGCCGAACTTCAGGGTGACCGAGAAGAAGGTCTCGCCCGGCGCCAAGTCCCAATACTGGTGCTGCAGGACGATCGTCATCTCGTCCGGATACTTCGACAGCAGGTCCTGGGGCCCGGACACCCCCGGCGCCTTGGTCTTGAAGGTTATGTAGAGGTGGTGAGGCTCGGGCAGGCCGCCCGGCGCGGCGGCCTTTTTGAGAGCCGCCTTGACCACGCCGCGGAGGGCGTCCTGGGCCATGGCCTCGTATTGCATGAGGTCTTCGGGCTGTTCGGTCTGGGACATGCTCGGCGTGAAACTTCGTACTGAAAAACGAGATTCCAAACCTAGCGCGTCGTGGGCCACGCGCAAAGCGGGCGCTTACGGAATCCGCTCGGCGATGTCGGAGTAAGGCGGAGGGATTCTGTTGGCAGGCTCCCCCACTCCATCTCGAAAAGAGGGGAGGAAGCTTCGGCAAGGTCTTGGAAGGTGGAGGGATTCTGTTGGCAGGCTCCCCCATTCCATCTCGAAAAGAGAGGAGGGAGCCTCGGCAAGGTCGTGGAAGGTGGAGGGATTCTGTTGGCAGGCTCCCTCCGGGCCCCGCCTAGGGATCTGAACCCCTAGGACTTAAGAGGCGAATTCACCGGCGCCGCATTACGCAGCGACAGCGAACTCTTCAGCGAAGTTATCGTTCGCATTTAGATAAAGGCCCGAAACGGTGGGCCAAGCCGAGAGAAAGCAGACACCTTTACACGTCTGTCGATGCTGATCGGCCCCATGCAGTCCCATGATAACTTGGGAGAGATTTGGTGGAGCCGCCGGGAATCGCACCCGGGTCCAGTCCGCTTATTACGTGCGCGTTTATCCCCATAGTTCGGCCGAAGCCGGACAATCCCTATATAGGGAGACGGGCGCGGTGAGGGAAGGGCCTGTCCTAAGGTGTCCCCAGGCTGAGGCGTCCGTCGACCAGCTTGCCGCTGATGACCGCGCCATGGTCCTCGAACAGTTTCAGGGTTTCGCCGATCAGGACGTAGGCGCCGGCGAACGCCTCGGCCAGGTCGGCGCGTGTCTCCACGAAACGCCCGTCGGCGCGGAGTTCCAGCGAGACACGACCGTCCGAAGAGGTCCAGACGCCGGATACCGGTTGGTGGGGAACGACGGCGGCGGTCATCACGGGGCGGTCCTCCAGGCTGTGGCCCTTTGGGGCGGCGCGGTGTCGGGGAGCACGGCGGTCGCGGCGGTCAGCGCGGCGGTCCCGCCCAGCAGGGCGGCGACGAACCAGCGCGGAGCCGTCACGCCGCGGCGGGGCGTGTATCGTCTCATCACCAAGCTCTGATTGTGGGGGTCACCGCGTCGAGGCGGAATACGACGACTATGCCTCGCCAGACTTTTCCGACGTAGACCAATGCTCCGGCTTGATTGCACGATGCTCCGGAACGGCGGGTGGTCGCGTGACGGCCACGGCATCAAGGCCTACAGAAGTTCTCATCAAACCAGGGAAAATCTGATGAGCACGCGCGAGACGCTTGCGGCGCTGATTGAACGATTCACGCCGGCGGAAGGCCCGGTCGACACCTGTTGCCCCAGGGTCAATCTGTATCGCCTCAGCCAGCCCAGCGAGCCTTCGCACGGGCTGCATGATCCCTCGTTCTGCGTCTTGGCGCAGGGGCGCAAGCGCGTGGCTGTAGGCGACACGGTGCACGAGTACGACGAGCGCAACTTCTTCCTGTCGTCGATCGACGTGCCGGTCGTCGGTCATGTCGTGGAGGCCTCGCCGGACAAGCCGTATCTGAGCTTCCGTATCGTTCTCGACGCTAACCTGATCAGCGAGATGATGATGGAGGCGGGCTTGGCCGCGCGCTTGGACGCAGCCGCGCCCCTGGTGGGCGGGATGTCGGCGGGCGCGATGACGCCCGCCCTGTTCGACGCCGTCGTCCGCATGGTGCGACTTTTGGAAACGCCCGAAGACGTCGCGGTGATGGCTCCGCTGATCGAGCGGGAGATCCTCTACCGGCTTCTTACAGGACCCCAGGGGCCGCGCCTGGCCCAGATCGCGCGGCGCGACAGCCGTCTGCGGCAAATCAACCGCGCCATCGGCTGGATCAAGCGCAACTTCGACCAGCCGTTCAGTATTGACGTCGTCGCCGAGGAAGCGCGGATGAGCGCCTCAGCTCTGCATCAGCACTTCAAGGCGGTGACCTCGCTGTCGCCGCTGCAGTATCAGAAACAGATCCGCTTGCAGGAGGCGCGACGGTTGATCCTGGTCCAGCGTCTGGACGCGGCGAGCGCTGGTCACGCCGTGGGCTATGACAGCCCGTCCCAGTTCAGCCGGGAGTACGCGCGCCTGTTCGGCGCGCCGCCGCTCAGGGACGTGGCGCGGCTGCGCGAGCAGCCAGAGCCGATGGCGGCGGGCGCCTAAACCGGCGCGCCCTGATTACATCCCTTCAAAGCCCCGCTCGATGGACAGGACGCCCGTACGCGACAGCTCCACCAGGCCCAGGGGGCGCATAAGGTCGAGGAACTTGTCGATCTTGGACGGCGCGCCCGAGATCTCGAACACGAAGCTCTCCAGCGTGGTGTCGACGGGTTTGGCGCGGAAGATCTCGGCGATCCGCAGCGCCTCAAGGCGATCGACGCCCGAGCCGCGCACCTTGACGAGAGCCAGCTCGCGCTCGACGCCGTTGGGGTCGCGGGTGACGTCATGGACGCGTCGGACGTTCACCACCTTGTTCAGCTGGGCCTCGATCTGGTCGAGCACATGGCGGGTGCCGCGCGTCACCACGGTGATGCGGCTGGTGTGCGCCTTGCGGTCGGTCTCGGCGACGGTGAGGCTCTCAATGTTATAGCCCCGCGCGGCGAACAGGCCGACCACGCGGTGCAGGACGCCGGGCTCGTTGTCGACGAGGAGGGCGAAGGTGGCGGACTGTTCGACCTGATCCTTGGGGCTAAGGTCGTATGCCGAGGCGGGGGCGGGTTGGACGTTGGCGGTCATGGATCGCTTCTAAGCCAAAGGGTTGCGAAAGGGCGAGGGGTCTTAGACCAGCCCCGCGCCGTCCTCGCCGATGACGTTGCCGATGTCCTCGACCTCGCCCATGATCATCTCGTTGTGCGCCTTGCCCGACGGGATCATCGGCAGGCAGTTCTCGTGCTTCTCGACGCGGCAGTCGAAGATCACCGGCTTGTCGCTGTTGATCATCTCCAGGATCTTGCCGTCCAACTCGGCGGGATTGTCGCAGCGGATGCCGACCGCGCCGTAGGCTTCGGCCAGCTTCACGAAGTCCGGTAGGCTGTCCGAGTACGAGTGGCTGTAGCGCTCCCCGTGCAGCAGCTGCTGCCACTGGCGGACCATGCCCATCCACTCGTTGTTCAGGATGAAGATCTTGACCGGCAGGTCGAACTGGATCGCCGTCGACAGCTCCTGGATGCACATCTGGATCGAAGCCTCGCCGGCGATGTCGACGACCAGGCTGTTCGGATGCGCCAGTTGCACGCCCAGGGCTGCGGGCAGGCCATAGCCCATGGTGCCGAGACCGCCGGAGGTCATCCAGCGGTTCGGCTGTTCGAAGCGGAAGAACTGCGCGGCCCACATCTGGTGCTGACCGACTTCGGTGGTGATGTAGACATCCTTGTCCTTGGTCAGCTCGTACAGGCGCTCGATGGCGTGCTGCGGCTTGATGACCGAGTCCGAGCGCTTGTAGGCCAGGCACTGGCGAGCGCGCCATTGGTCGATCTGCGCCCACCAGTCCGTCAGAGCGGCCTTGTTGGGCTGGAGGTTGGCGGCCTTCCAGGCGGCGATCAGGTCTTCCAGAACTGAACCGGCGTCGCCGACGATGGGCAGGTCGACGCGGACGTTCTTGTTGATCGACGAGGGGTCGATATCGATGTGGATCTTCTTGCTGCCCGGCGAGAAGGCGTCCAGGCGACCCGTGACGCGGTCGTCAAAGCGTGCGCCGACGCAGATCATCACGTCGCAGTCGTGCATGGCGTTGTTGGCCTCGAACGTGCCGTGCATGCCCAGCATGCCCAGCCACGCCGGATCCGCCGCAGGGAAGGCGCCCAGGCCCATCAGGGTCGAGGTGACCGGCGCGCCGGTCAGGGCGGCGAACTCGCGTAGGGCGGCGCTGGCTTTCGGGCCAGCGTTGATGACGCCGCCGCCGGTGTAGAAGATCGGTCGGCGCGCCTGGGCGATCATCTTGGCGGCCTCGGCGATGCGGCCCGCGTCGCCCTTGATGCGCGGCGCATAGGCGTGGGTCGAGGCCACTTCGGTCGGGCCATAGTACTCGCCCTTGGCGAACTGGACGTCCTTGGGGATGTCGATCAGCACCGGACCCGGACGGCCCGTCGTCGCGATCTTGAAAGCCTCGTGGATGATCTGGGGCAGGTCGCGGACGTCTTTGACCAGGTAGTTGTGCTTGGTGCACGAACGGGTCATGCCGACCGTGTCGGCTTCCTGGAAAGCGTCGGTGCCGATCAGGTGGGTCGGGACCTGACCCGTGATGACGACCATCGGGATCGAGTCCATCAGGGCGTCCATGATGCCGGTGATGGCGTTGGTCGCGCCGGGGCCCGAAGTGACGAGCACGACGCCGGGCTTGCCCGAACTGCGCGCATAGCCCTCGGCCGCGTGCGCCGCGCCCTGCTCATGACGGACCAGAATGTGCTGCAGGCGCGGCTCGTGGAATAGCGCGTCATAGATCGGCAGGACTGCGCCGCCCGGATAGCCGAACAGGACTTCGACGCCCTGGTCCACAAGGCCGCGAACCACGATCTCGGCGCCGGTCATGGCGCGATCGGCGGTGTCGGTCGGAGCTTTGCTCTCGATGGTCTGGTGGGCGGTCATGGGACGATCCGGGTGGAGATGGGGCGGAAGAGGGGGCTGGAAAAGAAAAAAGGTCCCGAAGGACCTTTGCGCGCGCGACCGAGCTACGACGTGACTTCAAGGTCACCCCGCGAACGGCCGCTCCATAAGTACGATCATGGTTTTGCGCACGAGTCTTGCTCCAAAGCTACGGAAAGGGTCATGACATGCGCTAGGTGGAGCGTCAAGGCACCCTTTGCCGCAAGGATGTGCCTTTCGAGGCGGTGTGACCTTACCGGGGTGCGCGGGTCTGAAGGGCAAGTTTCACCCGTCAGGACCGCTGTCGCGAAACGCGGCGACGCTAGCGCCATCGCCGCTGCGATTTTCTCGCTAGAGGGGCTGGGTCTTCAGCGCCTCAAGCAGCAGCTTCAGCGCTGTGTCACGGAAGGTTTCCATGTTGGCGGCGCGATCACCGTGGCCCGTTTCGATCACGAGGCTTAGCGACACTGGACCAGAGACCGCCACGCAACAGTGACCGGCGGCATCGCCATAGGCATTGCCCGATGGTCCCGTAGCGCCGGTCTCGGCCAGACCCCAGGTGGACGCCATGCGCTCGCGCACGGTGCTGGCCATGAACTGGGCGTAGGGTTCGCTGGCAGACCGCATGTCGCCCATCTCGTCCCTGGACACCCCCATCAAGGCGGCGCGGGCCTTGGGCGTGTAGACGATCGCGCCGCCGCGATAATAGGCCGAGGCGCCGTCGACGCTGAGCAGGGCGGCGGAGACCAGGCCGCCGGTGGACGACTCCGACACCGCGATGGTTTCGCCCCGAGCCTTCAAAAGCTTGGCGATCTCTTCGATCAGGGTCACGGCGTGATCCTTTCCCAGTCCGGCGTCTGGTTGCGGAACCAGGTCAGCTGCCGCTTGGCGTAGCGTCTAGTTTCCTGGCGCGCGGCGTCGAGAGCCTGATCCAGCGTCGTCTCTCCCCGCAGATGCGCTGCGAACTCACGATAGCCGACAGCTTTGAGAGCGGGGAGGGCGGGATCAAGGCTCCGCGCTTCCAAGGCTCGGACCTCGTCCAATGCGCCCTGTTCGACCATCACGGCCAGGCGCGCGTCGCAGCGCGCGTAGAGCTCCGCGCGGGGGGGATCGAGGACGACGCCCCGCCAGGCCCCCGGGGCGAGGGCCGGCTTGGTGTCGGTCTGCCAGGCGGTCAGCGACTTGCCGGTGGCGACAGCGACGGCGTGGGCCCGGACCAGACGCTGGCGGTCCCCCGTCTCGATCCGCGCTTCGGCCTCGGGGTCGAGCGGCTTCAAGATCTCGCGGAACTCGGTTTCGCCCCGCGCCGCGTAGAGCAGGCTGGAGATCTCGCGTTGGGTTTCGGGCACCGGCGGCACGTCGGCGAGGCCGTGGGTCAGCGCGCGGAAATAAAGGCCGGTGCCGCCAACGACGATCGCCGGCTTCCCCCGGGCCTCGATCTGGGCCAGCGCCTTCGTCGCCGCCTCCAGCCAGCGTCCGACTGACCATCCGACGGCTGGATCGACGGCCTGAAACAGATGATGCGGCGCCCGCGCGGTCTCCTCGGGCGACGGACCGGCTGTGAGAACGCGCAGGCCCGCATAGATCTGCATGGAGTCGGCGTTAACGATCTCGCCGCCGATCCGCTCGGCCAAATCCAGGGCGTAGGCGGACTTGCCGCTTGCGGTCGGGCCCGCGATCAGCCAGATGCGGGACGCGATGTCCGAGCTCTCCACCATTCCGACCGTCCTCACCGTCGTGGGGGCAAACCCCGACGCTTACGCACAAGCCGTTTCGCGCGTCGAAGCGGCCCTGTCCAGCCGCCGTGAAGGTCTGGGGCCTCTTGCCGCGGACTTCTTTGTCGACGGCGGCGACGTGGAGCCCCTCAAGGCGGCCTTGGCGGATCTGGCCGTGGACTTCGCGATCCAGCCGGCGGCCAACCGCCGCAAGGGCCTGCTGATCGCCGACATGGACTCCACGATCATCAACGTCGAGTGCCTGGACGAGCTGGCCGACTTCGCTGGCGTCAAGGCGCAGGTCTCAGAGATCACCGAGCGCGCGATGCGTGGCGAGCTGGCCTTCGAGGGCGCGCTGCGCGAGCGCGTCGGCATGCTGAAGGGGCTGGACGTTTCGGCGCTGCAGGCCTGCTATGACGAGCGGGTGAAGCTCAATCCCGGCGCCGAGACGTTGGTGCGGACCATGGCTAAGCACGGCGCTCGCTGCGCGCTGGTCTCGGGCGGCTTCACCTTCTTCACCAGCCGCGTCGCCGAAGCGGCGGGCTTCCACCTGAACCGCGCCAACACCTTGATCGAACTGGACGGCGTGCTGACCGGCGCGGTCGGCGATCCGATCCTGGGCAAGGAGGCCAAGCTGGCCGCCCTGCGCGAGGAGACTGCGGCCCTTGGCCTGACGCCCGCCGACGCCCTGGCGGTCGGCGACGGCGCCAACGATCTGGCGATGATCGAGGCGGCGGGCCTGGGCGTGGCCTACCGCGCCAAGCCGATCGTGGCGGCGCAGGCCGACGCCAAGGTCGACCACACTGACCTGACCACCTTGCTCTACTTCCAGGGCTACAAGGCCGAGGAGTTCCACGCGTGAGTTTTCCCCGCCGCGTCGAGGGTGTTGTCTTCGACATGGACGGCCTGCTGCTGGACACCGAGATCGTCTACCGCGCGGCCATGATCGAGGCCGGACAGGTGTTCGGTATTGGCTTCACCGGCGAGATCTATGCGGCGATGGTGGGCAAGACGACGCCGGAATGCGGGGTCATGCTGCGCGAGCTGTTCGGCGAGACCTTCCCGGTTCAAAGCTATTTCGAGCGGGTCTGGGCCGATGTCGAAGACCTGCTGGAGGCCGAGACGCGCCTCAAGGCGGGCGTGATCGAGATCCTCGACTTCCTCGACGACCAGGGCCTGCCGCGTGGTATCGCGACCTCGAACGGCAAGCCCGCGGTCGAACGCTATCTGGGCCGCTTTGACCTATTGCCCCGCTTCAACGCGGTGGTCGCGCACCATGATGTGGTGCGCCACAAGCCCCACCCGGATCCTTACCTGGAGGCCGCCCGCCGCATCGGCGTCGATCCGGCCGCCTGTCTGGCGCTGGAGGACTCCCACCCTGGCGTCCGCGCCGCCCATGCGGCCGGCATGATGACGGTGATGGTGCCCGACATCCTCGATCCGAACGAGGAGATGCACGACAAGTGCGTCCATATCGCCGACAGCCTGCACCACGTGCTGGATCTGCTGAAGGCTTCGGCCTGAAACGGGCTAGGCGCTGAGGCGGCTCTCGGTGTTCACGGGCAGATCGATCGCCCACGCGTCGAGGAATTCGATCAGCTTGTCGACGGCCAGCGGCTTGGCGACGTGATAGCCTTGAGCGAGGTCGCAGCCCATCAGCTGCAGGGCCGCGATGACCTCGCGGGTCTCGACGCCTTCGGCCGTGACCTTCATGCCCAGGCTGTGAGCCAGGTCGACCGTCGACTTCACCAGCAGCGCGTCAGTGCCGCCGGACTCCAGAGCCGTCACGAACATCTTGTCGATCTTCAGTTCGTCGGCGCGGATCTGCTTGAGGTAGGCCAGGGACGAGAGCCCAGAGCCATAGTCGTCGATCGACACGCGGATGTTGGCTTCGGCCAGCCGCGCCAGGACCGCCAGCGCAATGTCAGGATTGCCGATCACGGCGGTCTCGGTGATCTCGAAGCAGATGTTCGCCGCAGCGGCGGCGACCTGCGCGATCGCGTGATCGGCGAAGGCTTGATCGTCGATGAGGCGCCCCGAGACGTTGACCGACATCAGCACCTCGTGACCGGCCGCGCGCAGACGCGCCTGATCCTCGATGGCTTGAGCGAGGACATAGTCGGTCAGGGCGCGGATGTGGCCGGTTTCCTCAGCCATGCCGACGAAGAGATCGGGGCGCAGGAAACCGCGTGTCGGGTGGTTCCAGCGGACCAGCGCTTCGACGCCGGAAATCCGGCCAGAGCGGAGGTCCAGCTTGGGCTGGTGGGCCAGGAAGAGGTCGCCATCGCGAACAGCGTCTAGCATCTCGCTCATCAGCGACAGGTTCGACGCCGGGTCGCCGTAAGCGATGGGGTCGAAGACCATCAGCTTGCGATGGGCCGCACGCGCCTGATCCAGCCCGATCAGGGCGTGTTCGATCAGGCGCGCGGCGTCGACATCGCCGTTCGCCGCAGACGCCAAGCCCAGGGTGATATGGACATCGACCGGCTCGCCGCCGATCTGCAGCGGCGCTTCGAGATCGGGAAGCAGGGCTTCAGCGCGCGCGAGCACGTCCTCGATGTCGCTCGCGGTTGAGATCACGCAGAGGATAGAGGTCGTCAGGCGCCCAACGATCAGACCTGGAACCGTGTCTGCGATGCGCTGGCCAAGTTTGGCCACAAGTTCAGTCGCCAGCTCATAGCCGATCGCCGCCCTAACCTGAGGGAAGCGATCAAAGCCAATCGTCCCAATGACGACCTGCTCGCCGACTGAGAGGCTGATGAGACGCTCCTGTATGGCGCGTTCCAGCGCGCGCCGGTTCGGCAGGCCGGTCTCGGCGTCGTGAAGGGCCTGATGGATCATCTCCGCCTCGCGATCGCGGATCTCCTCGGCCATCAGGTTGAAGCTTTCGGCAAGCCGGCCAATTTCGTCGCGGGTGGTGACTTCGACGGAGACGTCCTCGCCGCGTTGCAAGCGGCGGGCGGCCTCGTCCAGGGCGGTGATCGGTTTGGCCAGGCCCCGTGAAAGCGCCCAGCTCGCGGCGGCGACGAGGGCGGCGCCGATCAGGCCCGCGACGATGACGGCGGCCATCAGGGGGCGATAGGGCGACAGGGCCTTGGCCATGGGATAGCGCAGCACGAGGGCCGCGCCGCGTGTCTGATCCAGCGCGCGGATCGGCTGCACCAAGACCAGGCTGTCCCCATCGGCCCGCAGTCTGGCGGGGGCGCGAGACTTGTCTTGCATCGCCTTTGCAACGAAAGCGGCCAGCGCGCTAGCGGCCGGTGTTTGGTCGGCGGAAACCCAGGCTTGGTCGCGCTGCGTGAACACCTGCGCGTCCAGGCCGATCGCCGAGAGCTTCTCCAGCGCCTTCATCTCGCGCTCGTCCAGCTTTGCGGCGAAGACGACCCAGCCTGTCAGGGTCGGCGACAGGATCGGTGCGGAGATCAGCTGATAGGGCTGGCCGTCGATGGCGAATACGCCCTGTGCGCCGTCCTCGGCGTCCAGCGCGGTCCACAGGGTCTCGAGATCCAGCCGGCTGGGGTCGAGGCCAACCACCTCTCCATCGACGCCGACGGTGAAGGCGAGGTCCAGACCGAGCCGTTGGCGCAGGTTGGTGACGGCAGACTCCACGGTCGCTCGATCATGCGTGGCGACGGCGGCGCGGAAGCCAAAGTCCCTGGAGAGCAGTTCTGCCCCGTCTTGCAGGCGCTGCGTACGGAGAGCCCAGATGCGATCGAAGACCGTTCCGGTGGCCGCAAGCTCCTGGCGAACGGCGCGTTGGGCGTTGCTGGCGATCGCCACATAGACCGTCACCGCAACCACGCTCAGGGCCAGGGCGAAGAGCCCGGCGTAGAGGACGGTCAGTTTGGTCTGGAGGCGCTGGAACATCGCCGGCCTAGTGGTGGCCTGAGGGCTGGCGCAGTTCTACGGTCACCGCTTCGCGCGCGGCGCCTGCGCCGACGCTGGTGATCGCCAGGGTCTTTTCGTTCCTCATCCCGCGCAGATAGGGGTGCCAGACCTTGGCCGTGATCGCGCCGGCGGGCACGTCCCGGACCGTCACCACCCCGTTTGCATCGGTCTTGGCGGCGTAGGCCGTGTCGACGACGCGGATGAAGCTGACCATGTTGTCGTGGATGTTGCAGCCGATGGCCACGACGCCCGCCGCGTTCATCTTCGCCGTCCGGTTCTCTTCGTGGCCGTAGAGCTTGATCTCGAACTTGTTGCCCGGCGAAAAGGAATAGACGTGGTGCCGGACCTTATCGAGGTTCGGAAACTGCACGTCCGCGCCGACGGGGACGACCAGCATGAACGGGCTGAACTGGATATTCTGCTGCGCGACCCGATAGGCCCAGGGGAACTTGATTGGACCCTTAGTCGGCTGGCCGTTCGGATAGACCATGATCACGGCGTCCGGGACAGGCTTTCCGTCAGCGCCGCGCACCGAGACGGTGAGGTCGCCGGCATGGGCGTACCCAGCGACAGACAGAGCGATGAGGAATGTCGCCAAGCGCTTCATGCATCGAGCTATAGCGAAGCGCCTATGAAATCGCCGTTAACGCAGGCTTCCTCGAATGTTCAAGCCCGCCGGAAAGTTGGTGGAGATCATCTTTTCGGAAACCTTCTGTAAAAACTTTGGATAACAAGGTCTGAACGTCCGATGCGGGACGTGGGACTCGCGATCGGCTCTCTTGGAGGGGGCTATGAAGCGATTTTCAGCAGCGACTATTCTCTTGGCCACGGCTTTGGCGGGCGGGGCGTCGGCCGGCGAGGTCGAGACCGGTGGGAAACTGCTTCTAACCCACGGCGTCAGCGCGCTTGAGGGCGGCGCGGGCGGCGGTCTGGCGAACTGGGCAGTGATCGCCGGCGGTGCGACCAATCGCGGCGTCGGCGGCGAGGTTCACTACACGCATGTCGGCGTCGACGACTACAAGCTGGGCGCTTACGGCGCAGCGGTCGGTTATCGTGATCGCGTGGAACTCTCGGCGACCCAGCAGGTGTTCGACACCGGCGCGACCGGCGCCAAGCTTGGTCTGGGGCGTGGCTTCAAGTTCAAGCAGACCGTTATCGGCGCCAAGGTGCGGGTTATGGGCGATGCGGTCTATGACCAGGACCGCTGGCTGCCGCAGATCGCGGTCGGGGCGCAGTACAAGGACAATAATCAGGACGCGGTTGTCCGGGCCGTCGGCGCCAAGAAGGACAGCGGGGTCGACTACTATGTCGCCGCGACCAAGATCCTGCTCGACAAGTCTCTGGTGCTGAGCGGCGCTGTCCGCCTCACCAAGGCCAACCAGACGGGGCTGCTCGGGTTCGGTGGGACCGATGGTTACAAGCCGCAGTTCGAAGGCTCGGCAGGCTACCTCCTGAGCAAACGGCTGGTGGTCGGCGCCGAGTATCGGACCAAGCCCAGCAACCTGGCGTTCGCCAAGGAGGACGACTGGATGGACCTGTTCGCGGCCTACGCCATCAATAAAAACCTGTCGGTGACCGCCGCCTATGTGGATCTCGGCGACATCGCCACCTTCAAGAACCAGCGCGGCGTCTATCTGTCGCTTCAGGCCGGATTCTAAGGAGAACGACCATGAAGACCGTCAAAGCGCTCGTCCTTGCCAGCGCCGCCACCATGCTCCTCGCCGGCGCAGCCTTGGCGCAGGACGCCACGCCGACCGGCGAAAAGCCGGTTGATCCCTATACCCAGTCGCCCGCCAACGCCGGCGCTGCGCCGCTGTCCGATCCGGCGACCTTCCAGGCCTTCAACGGCAAGGAGGGTCTTGCGCGGATCGCCTCTGACCTCGTCGATCGCAGCGTCGCCGATCCGAGGATCAAGGAGATCTTTGCGACCACTGACGTCCCGCGTCTGAAGCGGACCCTGACCGAGCAGTTCTGCTACGTGCTGGGCGGTGGCTGCGTCTATACCGGCCGTGACATGGCGGCGGTTCACAAGGACATGGGCGTCACCAACAAGGACTTCAACGCCCTGGTCGAGAACCTGCAGTGGGCGATGGACAAGGAGGGCGTGCCCTTCGCCGTCCAGAACAAGCTGCTGGCCAAGCTGGCTCCCATGCAGCGCAAGGTGGTCGAGCGGTAGGGCCGCTCCGCACTTGAAATGCCTGGCGCTGACGCGGATATGAGGCCCCCAACAGGAGGCCTCGCCCGTGACCGCAACCCTCGATGACGCCCGCGCGGCGCTGGACCGCATCGCCGACCCGACCAGCGGGCAGGGGCTGGTCACGGCCGGTCTGGTTCAGGGTCTCGTCGTCCGCAACGGCCGCGCCGGCTTCATGCTGGAGGTCCCCGCCAGCGTCGTCGCGTCCTACGCCCCGGTGCGCGAAGCCGCCGAGAAGGCTCTGGCCGCCCTGTCGGGGGTCGAGCAGGCCCAGGTGGTGCTGACCGCCCAGGCGGCCGAAGGTGCGACCCGCGTTCGCAAGGGCGCCAAGATCACCGAGGACCCCCAGGCCCGCATGGCCCCGCCGCCCGAGGCGGAGAAGCCCAAGCATGTGCGCCACGTCATCGCGGTCGCCTCGGGCAAGGGCGGCGTGGGGAAGTCGACCGTCTCCACCAATCTCGCCGTGGCCTTCGCCAGGATGGGGCTGCGCGTCGGCCTCCTGGACGCCGACATCTACGGCCCCTCGGCCCCCAAGATGATGGGCGTCGACGGCGATCCGCTGTTCGAGAACGAGAAGCTGCAACCGCTGGAGGCCCATGGCGTCAAGCTGATGTCGATCGGCTTCATCGTCGATGAGGGCAAGGCGATGATCTGGCGCGGCCCGATGGCCTCGTCGGCCGTGCGCCAGATGATCCACGACGTGGCCTGGGGTTCGGAGGCGCAGCCGCTCGACGTGCTGGTCGTCGACCTGCCGCCCGGTACGGGCGACGTTCAGCTGACCCTGGTGCAGAAGCTCCGCATCGACGGCGCGGTGCTGGTCACGACGCCGCAGGAGATCGCCCTGATCGACGCGCGCCGGGCGGCCTCGATGTTCGAAAAGACCGCGACGCCGATCCTGGGTCTGATCGAGAACATGGCCTTCTTCGCCGATCCCTCGACCGGCGCGCCGATCCCGATCTTCGGCGAGGGCGGCGGGGTGGCTGAGGCCGCGCGTCTGAACGTGCCGCTGCTGGGCCGGGTGCCCATCGAGATCGCCGTCCGGCTGGGCGGCGACGAGGGCGTGCCGGCGGTGATCGGCGAACCCAAGGGGCAGGCCGCGCAGGTGTTCGTCGGCGCCGCCCAGCAGCTTTGGGAAGCGATCGGCTAAGCGACAAGAAGCCCGCCTGGATCACTCCAGGCGGGCTTCTTGCTTCAGCGATGTCCAGCCTTAGAAGCTGAAGCGCGCGCCAGCCGCCAGTACCACGGCCGAGCCTTCGACATCGCCGCGCAGGCGGACGGTCGAGCTGGTCGCCGTGACGTCGGTGCGGTTGATCTGGCTCTTGTCGAACGCGATGTAGCTGAGCGCTGCGTCGAGCTTCAGGTTCTCGGTCGCGGCCCAGGTCGCGCCGGTGGCGTACATCATGCGATCGCCGTCCGGCACGCGAGCGGTGCGGCCAAGCTCCGGTGTCGGGGTCGGGTCATACTGGACGCCCGCCCGCAGGGTCAGGCGGGGCGAGGCCTGGTAGTCGACACCAGCGGCGTAGGTGGTGATGTCCTTGTAGTCCTGGATGCTGGTCGAGCCGCCGCCGGCGAAGGTCACGCGGATGGCGTCGAACTCGCTCCAGCCTACGCGACTGACCGAGCCGTTCAGGGTCCACTGGTCGTTCACCGCCCAGCGCGCGCCCAGGTTGGCGATCCAGGGCAGGGTGATCTTGGCCTGGCCGTCGACGGTGAAGTTGTTGGCGGCGGGAATCGGGGCCAGGAGGCCCGAGACCTTCACCGTCCCGTCCAGCTTGTGGTCGATCTTACTGCGGTAGCTGGCGCCGATGGTCAGGCTCTTGGACGGGTGCAGTTGAGCGCCGACCGTGTAGCCGTAAGCCCAGCCGTCGCCCTTCAGCGACTGCGAGCCGTCGGGCTGCAGCGGTGAGATGTTGGGCAGGGCGTTGGTCAGTTCGGCGTCGGCGTACATCGCCGTGACGCCCACGCCCAGGTCCAGCATGTCGTTGACGCGATAGGCGACGACGCCGTCGACGTTCACCGTCCGCAGCTGCGACTTCAGCGCGTCATAGCGGGTCCAGCTATCGGGGTTGTATTCGGTGGTGAAGTTGTAGGGCGCAGCGACCGACAGGCCCAGCGAGAGCTTGTCGTTGAGCTTCCAGGCGCCGCCCAGGTTCGGGACGATCCCGTCGTTGATCGGATCGAAGGCGATGCTTGCGCCGCCCACCGGGGTGGTCAGGCCGGCCGGCGGAACCGGGCGGGTGATGGTCGAGCCGGTGTTGGTGACCTTCGAGTCGACCTGGATCGCGTTCAGGCCGAAATAGGCTTCGCTGCGGGCGATGCCGGCGATCGAGGCCGGGTTCCACCACAGGCTGCCGACGCCCTTGTCAGCGACTTCGCCGGAATAGGCGCGACCGGCGCCGCGGACCGATTGTTCCTGCAGGTAGAAGGCCGACGCCGAGGCCTGGGAAGCGGCGACGAGCGCCACGAAAGCCACGCCGACGGCGAGGCGGGTACGCGTAACAGACATTTTCACGAGTGACCTTCTTGGGGAGGAGGAGGTCCGCCGGGCGCCGGCTGGCGCTCGAGGAGCGCCGCCTGTAACGCATTCAGTCAAATAGCGTTGCTATTATTGATCTTGGCCGTGAATTTTGTCTGCCGCGTAAAAGAAACGGGGGCTGAAAGCCCCCGTATCAATCACTGTTCTGTCAAATATTGATCGAACGTTGCTTTTCGATCTTTGTTTTATTTGAGGCCGTATCAGCCGCCGGCCATCTTGCGGAAGAACTTCTGACCCTGCTCGCCGCCGTTGAAATAGGCCTTCTGGCCGTCCTCGGCGGTGATCTTGTCCCAGCTGTCACGGACTTCCTCGGCCGACAGGCCGCCTTCGCCCAGATAGACGCCTTCGGTCTCGTAGATGCGCGACAGGGCGAACGCGCCGGCGCCGGCGGTCAGGATCGCGCCCGTCGGAGCCTCGTCCGAGCAGAGATAGACCACGCCCGGCGTCACATATTCCGGGGCCAGCTTGGCCAGCACTTCCGGCGGCATCAGGCCTTCGGTCATACGGGTGGCCGCGACCGGGCTGATGGCGTTGATCTTGACGTCGTTCTTGGCGCCTTCGAGCTTGAGGGTGTTCATCAGGCCCAGCACCGCCATCTTGGCCGCGCCGTAGTTGCTCTGGCCAAAGTTGCCGTACATGCCCGACGACGAGGTCGTCACGACGATGCGGCCGTAGTTCTGGGCCTTCATGATGTCCCACACCGCCTTGATCGGCTTGAAGGTGCCGAAGACGTGGACCTGCATGACCGCTTCGAAGTCGGCCAGCTCCATCTTGGTCAGGGTACGGTCGCGCAGGATGCCAGCGTTGGCGATCAGGATGTCGATGCGGCCCCAGGTGTCCATGGCCTGCTTGACCATATTGGCCACGCCCGCGTCGTCGGTGACCGACGAGCCGTTGGCGATGGCTTCGCCGCCGAAGGCCTTGATCTCCTCGACCACCTTCTGGGCCGCTTCGGAGCCGCCGCCCGATCCGTCGACGCTGCCGCCCAGGTCGTTGACCACGACCTTGGCACCGCGACGCGCCAATTCCAGGGCGTGCTGTCGGCCAAGGCCGCCGCCGGCGCCCGTCACGATCGCCACCTTGCCGTCGAAGCGGATGTCCGCCATGCCGAAGTCTCCCTCAAACGTGTGTTTGGTTTGGCGCGTTTGTGCGGCGCGGGAGAGGGCAGGTCAAGGAGTAGAGTGTGCGTGAACACGACCCGTTGCTAATGGCCGATTGCTTTGGCCACCATCACGTCCTGTCAGGGCGACTGGCATTAAGGCAATATCGGACCGAGGCGGCCCTAGAAGCGTTTGGCACGGCCTTACGGCATGTACGTGCCATGCTTCGCGTTGAGCCCGTCTCCGTTTTGAGTATCCGAGACCACGCGATTTGCTGGTGGCAGCTTGCCGTTGCGCACCAGCAGGCGGGCGAGATCGGTGAAGCCTATGATGCGTTTGATGTAGCGCGAGACGAGTACGAGCGTCTTATTAAGATTGAAGGTGTCATAGGTAGAAGTGCGGGAGAATTTGTCGAATTTCTGAGGGATTTTGCTTGCTTTACCGCACTCGACGATAATCAAATTGACGCATCTTTGTTGCTGAGAGACGCAGTTGACATTTGCAAGGTACGCTTACGTGACAAATGCGCTTGCCCCGTAAGGGCGGATCAGTTGCAGAAGACCATATTTCTTCTAAGAAAAATAGCAGCGCCCCAATGAAAGACGCCGCGCAGTGTCCCGCGCGGCGTTTCAAAGAGGTGTGGGCTGAGGGCGGGCCTTAGGCCTTCTTCTTGGCTCCGCCGGCCACCGGCGGGGTCGGCTTGTCGCGCTTCACGCCGGCCTTTTGGCCGGGCTTCATGAACTTCACCAGCACGCGCTGGCCGACCAGCAGCGGGGCGCCGTCGGCGCTGACCACCACCTCGACGACGCGCTCGTCGCTGCGCTGGCTGGGATCGTCCGAGGCCAGCTTGCGGGCGCCGAACACGGCGGCGCGGCGCAGGACCTTGCCGACATAGGTCTTGTCCGGATCTCCTTCAGGCTGGATCTCGACTTCCTGGCCGATGGTCACGTTCGGGATGTCGGCCTCGACGATCTCGGCGCGGGCGATGCGCTGGGTGTTCGGCTCAAGGTCGAACATGGCCGTCACGTTCAGGGTCGAGGCGCCCGAGCCCGGATTAGCCTGGCGGCGGGCGATGCGGCCGTCGGCCGGCGCGCGGATCACCGTCAGTTCCTGGTTGTAACTGGCTTGGGCGAGCTGGGCCGAGGCGACGCTGATCTGGGCCTGCTGGGTGCCGATATTGGCCTGCGCCTGGGCGATCTGGTCGCGGGCGGCGTCCAGCTTCTGGGCCGCCACATAGTTCGCGCCGGCCAGGCCCTGCAGGCGGTTGAACTCGCGCTGTGCCGTGCGCAACTGCACTTGGTAGAGCGCCAGCTGCGCCTTGGCCGACGAGAGGTTCGCCGCCGCCGTCTGGGCGGCCAGGCGGACGTCGTCGTCCTCCTGCTTGGCCAGGGGCTGACCCTTGGTGACGATGTCGCCTTCCTGCACGAAGACTTCGCGCACGATGCCCGGGCGGCGCGCGGCCACCTGGATCACGCCGCCTTCGACGTCGGCCTTGCCCTGGGCGATGGCCGCGTAGGGGGAGGGCTCTTCTTGGGCGGCGGCGGCCTCAAGCTTCTTCTTTTTTTCGGCCTGCTGGCCCTTGGCGTAGAAGAAGCCGCCGCCGAGCACGAGCACGACGACCAGGATGATGTAGAAGGCGGGTCGGCGCAAAAAGCCGGGCATGTGCAAATTCCCCCAGAAAATCAGTGGCTGAGCGGCGCAGGATTGGCGTCGGGCGTTCGCCGCACGTCGTCCAGGATCCGGCCGTCTTCGATGTGGATGACGCGGTCGGCATAGGCTTCAAGCCGCGGGTCGTGGGTCACGCAGATCACCGCCGCGCCACGGACGGAGGCCGCCTCGCGCAGAAGGCGGATGACGACCTGGCCGTTCTCGCCGTCGAGGGCCGAGGTCGGCTCGTCGGCGAAGATCAGGTTCGGGTTCTTGGCGAGGGCGCGGGCGATGGCGACGCGCTGCTTTTCACCGCCCGACAACTCTGACGGACGCTGGTTGACGCGCGGGCCAAGGCCCACCGACTCCAGCGCCGCCTGGGCGCGACGGGCCTGCTCGCCGGGTGTGGCGCCCTGGTACTTCAGCGCGGTCATCACCTGCTGCTTGGCGGTGAGGGCCGGGAACAGGTTGAAGCCCTGGAAGATGAAGCCGCAGTGGTCCAGGCGGAACTTGTCGATCTTGCCGCTGGACAGGGCCCAAAGGTCCTTGGCCTCAAGGGCCGAGACCTTGCCTTCGTCCGGCTTCAACAGGCCCGACAGGGCGGCCACCAGGGTCGACTTGCCCGAACCAGACGGCCCCATGACCATGGTCACGTCGCCGTGCTTGGCGTCGAAGTCGATGCCCTTGAGCACCTCGATGTACGAGCGGCCGGTCTTGAAGCGCTTGACCAGGCCCTTGGCTTGCAGGGCGGTTTCGCCACGCTTGTGCGCGTTGTCACGGGTCATCGCAGCAGGTCCGCAGGTTGGCTGTTCTTGAGGACGCCGAGCGACAGGAAGCCCGACAGCATGGCGATGGCGACGAGGAAGCCCGCGACGATGGCGATGAGGACGGGCGGGAAGTACATCGGCACGCCGCCCATGGCCGCCAACAGCGAGACGCCCCAGGTCAGCAGGCCCGCGGCGAAGACGCCGACGATCCCGACCCAGAAGCTCAGCTCCATGACGATGTTGCGCAGGTCGCCCATCGACACGCCCAGGGCGCGTAGGGAGGCGAACTCCTTGATGTTGGCCATGATGGCGCCGCGCAGGGTCTGCCAGGTGATGGCCACGCCGATCAGCAGGCCCAGGAACGCCGAGAAGCCCAGCATGATGCCGATGATCTGATCGTCCAGCATCGCGCTGGAGTTGGCGTCGGCCAGTTCCTGGCGGGTCCAGGCGCGGAACTTGCCGTCGGCCTTCTTGTTCAGCTGGGCGGCGACGATCTCCGCGCGGGATGGGTCGCTGATTTCGACCATCAGCGGGCCGACGCGCTGGCCGGTGTCGGCCTCGCCCAGCATCCGCAGCGTGTCGCGGGACATGACCAGCGTCGGCTGGATGATGTTGGGATAACCCGTTGTCACCACAGCGATATTGATGGTCTTGCCGTTGTAGAGCGCCTTGTCGCCCTTCTTGACGCCCAGGCGCTTGAGGGCGGTCTGGTCGACGGCGACCGCAAAGGGGCGGCGCAGGGCTTCGACCATTTCAGGCGTGTAGTCCGTGGGCACGGTCACGTAACCCGGGATCGCGTCGATCACGGTCACGTTGACGAACTCGGTCTTGCGACCGCCACCCTGCGGCGGCGCCTTGCCGCCCTTGGCCGCCGCCTTGGTGCGAGCCTCGATCTTGGCCTGCTCCTCGGGAGACAGAATGTTCTGGAAGCGACCGCCAGAACCGTCGAGCGGCGCGACCTGGGTCACCTCAGGATGGCTGTAGACGAGAGGGATCATCCGGCGTGGCAGGCCCGAAGGGCCGCCGAACAGCGCCTTGGCGCCCGGGCCCAGCACCATGATGTCGGCGCGCGCGCGGTCGATCTGGGCGGTGAAACCCTTGCCGATGCCGACGAACATGCCGACCTGCGCCAGCACCAGAAGGCCTGAAAAGGCCAAGGCGACGACAGCCGCCATGTAACGACGCCACTCGTATAGAAGTGTGGCCAAGGCCAACGACATTTGCGGACTCGTGCTCCCCCAATCGACGGTTGCAGCAATGAACGGCGATCGCCGAGCGGCCAAGTTAAATCGGGGTAAGGCGCATTTCGGGGCTGAAATAGTCCTGGCCGGCCGCGTCGAAGCGCAGACCGCGTCCATCGCCAGGCGGCGCGCGCCCTTCGGTAAGCGGCTTATGACTTAGGCGCCTTGCGGGCTGGTTAACCATTCCTTACGCAAGGCGCTTGCGTGCGACGCCGCAGTTGGTGTCAATCTCGCCCCTTGGTCGGCGTCGCGGGGGCGTCGCCTCATTGTAAGGTCTTCGTCTTGATGTTCCGTCCCGAGAACGTTCAGGCCCTGGCGGGTCTGGCGCTCACCCTGGGCCTCTGCTGGCTCGTTTCCGAGAATCGCAAGCGGTTTCCCTGGGGCCTGGCCATCGGCGCCGTCGTCATTCAGGTGATGCTGGTGCTGGTGCTGTTCGGCTTGCCGCAGGCCCAGCAGATGCTGCGCGGCGTCAACGGCGCGGTCGAAGGCCTCGGCGCCTCGACCCAGGCGGGCACCGCCTTCGTGTTCGGCTTCCTGGCCGGCGGCGACCAGCCCTATACGGTCAGTAATCCAGGCGCGGGCTTCATCTTCGCCTTCCGCGTGATGCCGGTGATCCTGGTGGTCTGCGCCCTTTCCGCGCTGCTGTGGCACTGGCGGATCCTCAAGTGGCTGGCCCAGGGCTTTGGCTTCGTGTTCCAGAAGACGCTGGGCCTGCGCGGTCCGCCGGCCCTGGCCACCGCCGCCACCATCTTCATGGGACAGGTCGAAGGCCCGATCTTCATCCGCGCCTATCTCGACAAGCTGAGCCGCTCGGAATTGTTCATGCTGATCGCGGTCGGGATGGCCTGCGTCTCGGGCTCGACCATGGTCGCATACGCGACGATCCTGGCCGACGTGCTGCCCAACGCCGCCGCCCACGTGCTCACCGCCTCGATCATCTCGGCCCCGGCCGGCGTGCTGCTGGCGCGCATCATCGTCCCGTCCGACCCGATGGAGAAGGGCGCTGATCTCGACCTCGCCGCCGAGGACAAGACCTATGGCAGCTCGATCGACGCGGTCATGAAGGGCACCACCGACGGCCTGCAGATCGCCCTGAACGTGGGCGCGACCCTGATCGTCTTCGTGGCCCTGGCCACCATGGTCGACAAGATCCTCGGCGCCTTCCCGCCGGTGGGCGGCGAGCCGCTGAGCATCGCGCGCGGCCTGGGCGTGATCTTCGCCCCGCTGGCCTGGTCGATGGGTATTCCGTGGAAGGAAGCGGGCACGGCCGGTGGTCTGCTGGGCGTGAAGCTGATCCTGACCGAATTCACCGCCTTCATTCAGCTGTCAAAGGTGGGCGAGAGTCTGCTGGACGAGCGCACCCGCATGATCATGACCTATGCCCTGTGCGGCTTCGCCAATATCGGTTCGGTGGGCATGAACGTCGCCGGCTTCTCGGTTCTGGTGCCCCAGCGCCGACAGGAAGTGCTGGGCCTGGTCTGGAAGGCGATGATGGCCGGCTTCCTCGCCACCTGCCTGACCGCTTCGCTGGTCGGCCTGATGCCGCGGAGCCTGTTCGGGCTGTAACCCGCTTTCCTTCCGCTACGAAAACCAAGCATCCTCCCGGTCAAAAGCCGGGAGGATTTCTTTTGAAGCTCTACGATTGCCTGCGAGCCCCCAATCCTCGGCGCGTCCGGTGGTTCATGGCCGAGAAGGGGGTCGATGACGTCGAGATCGTCACCCTGTCGATCATGGGCGGCGAGCACAGGTCGCCGGAGTATCGGGGTAAGGCCGGTCTGGCCCATGTGCCAGCGTTGGAACTCGATGACGGGACGGTGATCACCGAGTCGGTCGCGATCTGCCGCTATCTCGAGAGCGTCTATCCCGAGCCGAACATGTTCGGGCGCGACGCCAAGGAGGCCGCGATCATCGAGATGTGGCTGCGGCGCACCGAGATGATGGTCGCCACGCCGATGATGCAGGGCGTTCGCCACAGCCACCCTGGGATGGCGGCGCTGGAGGCGCAGGTGCCCGAGGTGGCCGCCTATAATCTTGAGAGCGTCCGAAAGAGTCTGAAGGTGCTGGACGATCGTCTGGCCGACAGCCCGTTCATCGCAGCCGACCGCGTCACGATCGTCGACGTCGTGGCGGTCACTAGCCTGGATTTCGGGCGCATGATCAAGTGGCGGCCGGATCCGGCCCTGGTCCACGTCAATCGCTGGTTCGACGCCATGCTGGCCCGGCCCGCAGCCCAGGCCGGCATGACGGCCTGACGACTATCGCGAACGGAGCTTCTTGATCACGCCCGAGAAGTTCAGCATCGGGCTGGAGCCCGTCGAGATCAGGCCGCGTACGAACAAGAGCGAACCGCCGGCGCGAACGACCTCGCCGGTGGCGGTGACCAGGTCGCCGGGCCGGGCGGGGCCGACGAACTCGCCGTTCAGGCTGACGGTGACGGCGTGGGCCCCGGCGAGGTCGCGCCAGGCGATCGCGAACAGGCAGAAGTCGGCGAAGGTCATCATGCAGCCGCCGTGCATGAAGCCGCCGCCGTTCATGTGCTTGGGCTCGGCGCGGAAGGCGCAGGTCACGCGGCCGGCTTCATCCTCGCGGAAATAGAAGGGGCCGGACTGGTCCTCGAACGGGTCCATCCCCTGCCAGGTGCGCCAGCCGGCCCATTCGCCGGTCTCGACCCGTCGCGAGCTGCTGGAATTCTCGGCCCCGCCGTCCATGTCGTCTCTCCGAAACTTATCAGGGTTCAGTTAGAGGCGCCGTGTCGCACGCGCAAGCCGCGCCTCGCGTTCGAGCGCGATCCGTGGCATGGCGAAGCGCATGACGACCCCGATCCAAGACACCATCCTCTCCCAGCTGGCGGCGCTGCCCGCCGGCAAGTCGATCGACCCGATGAACGTCGCCAAGGCGATCCAGCCCGAACGCTGGCAGCAGCAGCTGGGCCACGTGCGCACCAACGCGATCGAGCTGGCCCGTGAGGGCAAGGTCGTGATCCTGCGTCACAACAAGCCGGTCAACCCTGAGAAATTTCGCGGCGTCTATCGCATCCGCCTGCGCATGGAAGGCGACCCGACCAGTTTCGAAGAGACGGCCGGCGACGAAGACTAGTCGCTGCGCGAGTTCGTCTTGAAAAGAAACTGAGTCCGTGGCCTATGGTCTCCCAAACTAGGGAGACCCTCGATGCTCATCTACGGCTCGTCGCTATCGCCGTTCGTCCGCAAGACCATGGTGTTCGCCACCGAAAAGGGCCTGGCGTTCGACAACAAGGTGGTCCGGCTGGGCCAGCCCGACACCGAGTTCGACGCCTGCAGCCCGTTCGGTAAGATCCCGGGCTTCCAGGATGGCGACTTCAAGATCTCCGACTCATCGGCGATCATCACCTATCTCGACGCGGCCCATCCTGAGCCGAACCTGATCCCGACCGAGCCGAAGGCGCGCGCCTGGACCGTCTGGTACGAGGAGTACGCCGACTCGATCTTCGTCGGCGCGGCGGGGCCGATCTTCTTCAACCGGGTGGTGGGGCCGCGCTTCATGGGCGCGGAGCCCGATCAGGCGGCGATCGACAAGGGGATCAACGTCGCCATGCCGCCGGTGCTCGACTATCTGGAGCGCACGATCCCGGCGAGCGGCTTCCTGGTTGAAGACCGTTTCACCCTGGCCGACATCGCCGTGGCCAGTCCGTTCGTGAACCTGGAGCACGCCGGCTTCGACTTCGCCAAGTGGCCCAAGGCCAAGGCCTATGCCGACGCCATCCTGGCGCGGCCGTCGTTCGCGGACATCATCAAGCGCGAGCGCCGGATGCTGGGGTCTTAAGGCGCCGCTTGGGGCGGCGGGCGGGATCGCCTACATCCCGTCCATGCCGCTCGACGCGCTTCTTGAGGACATCGCCGCCTGCCGCGCTTGCGCGCCCTATCTGCCGCACACGCCTCGACCAGTGACGCGTGTCAGCACCGCGACGCGCATCCTGATCGCTGGCCAGGCGCCTGGGCGGATCGTTCATGAGACTGGCCTGCCGTTCAACGACCCCTCGGGCGTCCGCCTGCGGCAGTGGATGGGCATCGACCGCGAGACCTTCTATGGCCGATCCGAGATCGGCGTGGCGGCCATGGCCTTCTGCTTTCCAGGCACCAACCCCAAGGGCGGCGACTATCCGCCGCCGCCGCGTTGCGCGACCCTGTGGCGCGCGCAGCTCTTGGCGGCGCTGCCCAATATCGAACTGACCCTACTGGTCGGCGGCTACGCCCAGGATTGGGCCTTGGCCGGCCGAACGGGCAAGACCATGACTGAGACTGTCGCCCGTTGGCGGGAGTTCGGACCGAATATCTTGCCGCTGCCGCATCCGTCATGGCGCAATACGGCCTGGCTGAAGCGCAATCCCTGGTTCGAGGCGGAGGTGACGCCCTTCCTTCGCCAGCGTGTCGCGGACATTCTGGGGTCATGAACCGCCGCGCCCTGATCCTGACCGCTTCGGCCGCCGCCTTGTCGGCCTGCGCGCCGCTGCGCCAGCGGCCGGAACTGGTGGCTTTGGGCTTTCGCGGGCCGCGCCTGACCGAAGACGGGTTCGTCAGCTTCGACGGCGCAAAGCTCGGCCTGATGCGCTGGCTGCCGGCTAGCGAGCCTGATTGGGTGGTCGTCGGGCTGCATGGCATGAACGACTATTCCAACGCCTATCATCTGGCGGCTGACTGGTGGGCGGGGAGGGGGATCGCGACCTATGCGCTGGACGTGCGCGGTTTCGGACGCTCGCCCGAGCGCGGCGTCTGGGCGCCGGCCGATCTGGTCATCGAGGATGTCCGCCTGCTGGTGGAGGCGGTGCGGGAGCGTCATCCGAAGGCCAAGGTCGCCTTGGCCGGCATCAGCATGGGCGGCGGATTGGCGATCAGCGCGATGGCCGACCCGAACCCGCCGCGCGTCGATAAGGTCATGTTGTTCGCGCCCGCGGTCTGGGGATGGTCCAACCAGCCCCTGCCCAACAAGCTCAGCCTTTGGATCACCGCGCATACCAAGGGCGACTGGGTGGTCAAGCCGCCCGAGTGGCTGGTTCGCGAGGTCATGCCGTCGGACAACATGGATGAGATGCGCCGCATGGGGCGCGATCCCTTGATGATCTGGGGCGCGCGCTCCGACACCCTCTATGGCCTAGTGAGCCTGATGGAGCGGGCGTGGCGGTCGCCGGGCGCGATCGCGGCGCCAGTTGCGTGGTTCTATGGCGCCAACGACCACATCATCCCGCGCGAGCCGACCGTTGAGGCGGCGAGGCGGCTGGGACCCAGCGGCAGGACGGCCTACTATCCAAACGGCTACCACCTGCTGCTCGTTGATCGACAGGCTGAAACCGTCTGGACGGACGTCGTAGCCTTCCTGCGTGATGGGCCGGGCGCTTGGCCGCCGTCAGGGGCGCGGGCCATTCCGTCCAGCGTGGCGGCGATGACAGCGTTGGACCCGCCCAAGCCGGCCAAGCGCAAGGTGTCGCAAGGTCAGCCTTCGGGCTTGTGAGCCGGGGAAACCCAGCGTACACCGCCGGCCAACTTCATCCTGGCTGAGGCGAGACCGGCAGCATGACCTTGTTCGATTCCCCCGATTTCGAGGGACACGAAGGCGTCCACGCTTTCTTCGACGAAAAAACTGGTCTGAAGTCGATCATTGCGGTCCACTCGACCGCGCGCGGGCCCGCCGCCGGCGGCTGTCGGATGTGGGACTACTCGAGCGCCGGCGCGGCTCTGACCGACGCCCTCCGGCTCTCGCGTGGCATGTCCTACAAGAACGCCATGGCCGACTTGGACTTCGGCGGCGGCAAGGCCGTGATCATCGGCGACAGCCGCAGCCAGAAGACGCCGGAACTGTTCGAGGCGTTCGGTCGCGCTGTCGATAGCCTGGGCGGAAAGTACTGGACGGCCGAGGATGTCGGCGTCTCGCCGTCCGACCTGGAAAGCACGCGCAAGACCACCCGCTTCGTCGCGGGCCTGGAAGGCCACGCGGCCGCCTCGGGCGATCCGTCGCCGGTGACCGCCGAAGGCGTGTTCCGGGGCGTGCGTCTCTGCGTCGAGCGTGCGCTGAACCGTGACCTCAAAGGGGTTCGTGTCGCCATCCAGGGCGTCGGCCACGTCGGCGCCTACCTGGCCGAGAAGCTGCATGCGGCCGGCGCCGAGCTGATCATCGCCGATGTGAACCAAGCGGCCCTGGCCGAGGTGGCCGCCAAGACCGGCGCGACGATCGTGCCGACCGACGCCATTTTCGACGTCGAGGCTGACGTCTTTGCCCCCTGCGCGCTGGGCGGGGCGATCTCGAACGCGACCCTGCCGCGCCTGAAGGTCAAGATCATCGCCGGCGGGGCCAACAACCAGCTGGCTGACGCGATGATCGGGCAGGCCGTGTTCGATCGCGGCATTCTCTACGCGCCGGATTACGTCATCAATGGCGGCGGCATCATCAATGTCGCGGCCGAAATCCGCGCCCTGGAGGCCGGCGGCGCCTTCGACGGCGGCTGGGTGGCGAGCAAGCTCGACCGTCTGGCCCAGACTCTCGCCGAGGTGATCGATCAGTCCATCGCCGAAAAGCGCCCGGCCAACCTGGTGGCCGACGAGATCGCCCGCGCGCGCATCGCCGCCGCACGCGGCTGACGCCTTGGTGACGGTCTCCACGGATTACGCGCCGTGGAGACCGCGAGGCCTAGAGGCAGCGAACGGGCTCTATCGACCGTGGAGCGAGACCGTCACGCCGACGACCGTGTCCTTGTTGGAATAGTCGATCGAGTTCAGCTTTCGGCGTGTCGCCGATAGCGAGACCTGATTGTTGTTCTTGCGATAGCCGACGCCGACCTGACGACTGCCGAACCGCGCGAGCTTGTCTTCGCTGAAACCAGCGTTGCGCCAGCCATTGATGGTGTCGCGCACCATGTTCAGGCTGTAGGCCTTGCCGGAGCTGGCGGCGAACAGCATCCAGCGCCCGCGGCGCAGATCCTCCGCCGACGTCCCGGACTTTGACACGATGTTCGAGGCGCTCAGGGTCAGCCGCTTCACCGCGCTGGACTGCATGCCCAGCGGCGTGAAGGGCAGCGGGGCCCCGCCGATCTCGACCTTGATGGGCTTGGGATAGGGACGGTAGGTCTTAACGTGGGTCAGGGCCAGAACGGGTCGTGGCTGTGACGCGGCGCTCTCGGTGAGAACCCGCGGCGCAGGACGAGCAGGCGGCGGCGTCGCCTGGGCGTAGGCCTTGATCGGCGCGGGCTTTGGCGCCGACGTGGCCGGGGCTGCGCCGGCCAAGCCCGTCTCAGACAGTCCGCCCGCCAGCGCCACGGTCGCAGCGGCCGCTGGCGCCGTTGTTTCGGCTGCAGTCGCTGCGGCGCGCTCGCCGCCGTAACGCGCCGTTGCGATGGGCGCGTCGGGATCATCAACGGCGGTCCCGTCTTTCGGACCGCCCGCCAGCGTCAGGGTCTGGTTGAATTCTTCAGGAACACGAGTCGACCATGCCGTCGCGGTCCCGACAACCGCGAGCCCTGTCGCCACCAGCAGACATCCGAGCGCGACATGTCGCATGCTCGATAGCTCTCCCCCATTCCCTAGCAGGAAGGTTAAGGGCGTCTTAGGGATCTGTACAGCCGCCTATCTCGTCAGTTGAAAGCCTGCGCTGACATGACGCGCTCAAATCGGGCCCCCTAAACCGTTCTCCGATCAGTGTGAAACGGTGATCAGGTGGAAGAACGCTCTAAACTCCGGAGTCGGAGCCCTT
The DNA here is from genome assembly GCF_056313785.1 of Caulobacter sp. DMC95. Taxonomy (NCBI): domain Bacteria; kingdom Pseudomonadati; phylum Pseudomonadota; class Alphaproteobacteria; order Caulobacterales; family Caulobacteraceae; genus Caulobacter; species Caulobacter sp. DMC95. Next base: position 132,955 of record NZ_JBQUZP010000006.1, read on the forward strand.
TTTTCTCAATCAGATCGGAAAGGGCTCTAGTGCCCCGGTCGCGGCTTGAAGCTGCGTTTTTCCTGCAATCGCACGCATTCTTGCGCCGGTTTCCCGCCATGCTGCGGCTTTGGCGCGGTCTTGGGCAGGCAGAGGCCCTTGTTCGGGTCTTGATTCTGAAAGCCGCTGGTCATGGCTTTTTCTCCCGTACGCTTACTCAATAGCACATTTCTGGGGCGACTTCTTCGGCCAAGCGTACGTCTACGGAGACGTGAAGCCGGGACGCGCCCGGGTCTCCGATGATCGCGCCAGAGACAGGAAGGCTCTCGGCCGGGGTCCGCGTCGCGGCGACGCGGATGAGGTCGGGGGACTCGGCGATGCCGTTGGTCGGATCAAACTCCAGCCAGCCAAGATCAGGCAGAAAGACTTGGCACCAGGCATGCGTAGCGCCCGCGCCTCGGATCTGGGCGCCGGGAGAGTGGATGTAGCCCGTCGCGAACAGCGCCGCGTAGCCCAGCCGGCGCAGACCTTCGATCATCAGCCAGGCAAGGTCCCGGCACGCGCCGCTGCGCTTGAGCAGGGTCTCAACGGGACTCTGAACGCCTTCCGCCTCGCGGACAGCGTAGTCGAACTCGCGCTGAATCAGCCGGTTCATGCGTAGCAGAAAGGTCAGGGCGGGCTCATCGCGATCCGCCTGCAGGCCGCGGAGCCAACGCAGCAGCACGCCATCGGGATCGTCGGTCACCGGCGCGATGAACGGCTCCAGCGTGATGCGATCCTCGCGCGAATAAACAATCGGGGTCAGCGTGTCGGTGCTGGCCAGACGCTGGTGCGCGAGCGGCGCGGGGTAGCGATCGATGACCAGTTCGCTGGCCACCCGCATGCTGTCCGCGCATTCTGAGGGTTGGAACAGGCAAACGCAGTTGCCATTTGCATCATAGCTCCAGCGCGTCGGGCCAGGCGGGAACAGGACAAGCGAGGCTTCAACGATCCGCAGCGCATGGCTGTCGCGTGGGCGGATGATCAGCCGTTGCGGGCCAAAATCGACCGGTCGCTCATAGGCGTACCGGGTCTCGTGAAGGATGCGCAGTCGTCCCATGCCGGGCGACAACGTCCCGGCGCGCGGGAGCGTTCCCGCCCGTGCGTGGTCAAGCGCGGAAGCCCGCCTCGGCGAAGGCCAGCATGCGGTTCAGCAGCGCGGTCACGTCCGCCTCACTGGTCTGCCCCTCTGACAGCACGTTCAACCGATCGAACTCGGCGAAGCGGTTGTTGTGCAGCATGCCCAGGGTGAAGTGCAGTCGCCAGTAGACCTCTTCCGGCGACAGGTCGGGGCGGGCGCGAAGCAGAGCGTCCGAGAAGCGGCGCAGGTGCGAGACATCGGTCTTCAGCACTTGGCGGATCTCGTCAGTGCCCTCGCTGCGGGCGCGGATCAGGAACTGCAGCGAGATACGGCGCTCATGGTCGGGCGCCAGCCAGCGCAGGGGCGGGGTCAGCAGGGCGGCCAGGATCTCGCGCAGCGGCGGTGCGCCGGCGTTACGATCATTGGCCTCGTGCAGCATCTTGGCGCGCTCGCGATTGAGCTCGGCCGTGCGCCGCTTGAAGATCTCGAACAGCAACGCGTCCTTGGAGCCGAAGTGATAGTTCACCGAGGCTAGGTTCACACCTGCGGCGGCCGTGATGTCGCGCACCGAAACGTTCTGGAAGCCGTGCAGCGCGAACAGCCGTTCAGCGGCGACGAACACCAGGTTCTTGGTGGCGGCTTCGGTTTCGCCCGCGTCGACTTCGTGCGAAGCGGCGGCGTCGGTCGTCGGACTCACTACAGATTCCCCTTTACCCGCAGGGAAGTCTTACGGGCGTTCGAATTTGGCGCAAGCGTCAAGATCGTCCCTGTAGCGCGTAACATCGTTCGCGTTTAGGCTTTTCCCGTAGAGCGCGTGGGAGCGACCCGATGATCGGCATGCTGACGGCCATTCTGCTGCTGAGCGAGCAGGCCGGCGCGCCCATGTCGGCAGCCCCGGATGATCCGTCCAAGGTGGACTCGGTCACGATCACCGCGACAGACAAAAAGCCGTCTCCGATGCCGCCATGGTCGCGGAAGATCGAAGGGATCGGCTGGCCGTTTCTGGGCGTCGGCCACGACAAGTCGGTGCTGATGTTCGCCAAGACGGGCAAGACCCCCTCGGGCGCGGACTATCAGCGGGTCTGGGTCCGGCACGAGTTCCGCCTGCCGCAGACCGAAGCCGGGCTGACGTTCCGGTCCGAGCGACTGGCCCAGGACGTCGATTGCAAGGCGCGCGCGTTCCGCAGTCTGGCCGTCTTTCGCTATCCGGAGAACAACCTCGCCGGAGAGCCGTTGGCGTTCAAGTTCGACGAGAGCGGCTGGGCAAAGCCCGAGGCGGGCGCGTTCAATGAGACGGTGGTCGAGGCCGCCTGCATGCAGCCGGACAACGGCGGCTAGCGCCGTTGCTCCGGCGGACCGTTCAGCGACAGGTTCCAAAGATAGACCTGACGCGCCCGCGATCCGGTGGGCAGGCCTTTGAGCTGCTCGATCTGGTCCTTCTCGAGCCGGAACGGACGGTAGCCGCGCTCGCGCAGGCACGTCTCAAGCGCCGGCTTCAGCTGCCGAGCGACCTCTCGCCACGTCTTGTTCATATGCAACTGAGCCCGCGCAGCCTGATCGACCAGCGCTGTGACGTCCATGTTCGTTTGGTTCAGGTTCGGTTGCGTCGGATCGAACGACGATTGCGCGTCAGGCATGGCGGCGTCGGTCATGTAGGCTAGATCAACCGTCGGGATCGACACCGGAGCCTTTGTCTCCGCTTCGTAGGCGCACTCCACAGCATCGGTCCGATATTGAAGAAACGAGATCCCCTGTTTGCCCCAGCTGTCCTTGGCGGCGGCGTTGGCGGCGGGCGCGGTCAAGCCCGCCATCAGGCCTGCGACGAGGATCAGGGGGCGAAGCATGGGCGTGTTCCGACGTTGCTCGCCTGTGATAGCGGTAACGAGGTTCGCCGAGAAGGGTTCAGTGCGTTACCGGCGCAAGGCGCGCCGGGACTCGCGTTGAACGCCGACGCGCCGACCTCAACAACGGCCGTGCCACGGCCGCCGCCAGGATCAGCGGCGACAGCAGCAACGCCAGCGCTTTTCGGGGCGCACTGTCAGCGCGCTTGAGGAAGTAGCGCACCAGGCCCTTGCCCTTGTGCCATTCGATGATCAGCGGGCTCTCGCGGCTGGTCGAGCCGACATGGACCACGCGGGCATGCGGCTGGAAGAGCACGCACCCGCCCTGACCGCGGGCGCGCCAGCACAGGTCGATGTCCTCGACATGCAGGAAGTATCCCTCGTCGAAACCACCCAGGCGCTGGAAGTCGCGGGCCGTCATGTAAAAGCAGGCTCCCGAGATCGTGGGGGTGTCCACCGGGTAGGGCGGGGGGGGATCGCCCTCCCGGTGGATCTCGAAGCGGCGCAGCGGGGGCAGGGTGGCGCTAAGCTTCGAGAGGCTGAGCAGGGTGGTCACGGGCGTGATCTCGCCACGCCGGCCACCCCGCTGTTCGGTGCCGTCAGTGTTGAAAACGCGCGCGCCCACCACGCAGGGCGAGGGGCGATCACGCGCGGCCTCGCGCAGGGCGGCGACCGCGCCGGGCGTTAGGAAGGCGTCGGGATTGAGGAAAACCAGCTCCCCGCCTTTGGCCGACGTCGCGCCCAGATTGGCGGCCCGCGCGAACCCGATGTTGCCCAGGCCCTGCAGCAGCCGCACGCGAGGCTCGCGTTGCGCCAGTGTCCGAAGCCAGGCGGCGTCCGCAAGCGAAGAGCCGTTGTCGACAATGACTAGCTCCTCTGTGAGGGGCTCGGCCAGCGCGTGCCGGATGCTCTCCATCAGGGCGGGACCGGTCATGTAGACGACCATCACGACCGAGAGGCGGGGCTGCATCGCCAGGGCGGCGGCCCGGGAGTGCGCAGGATCAATGGTCAGATACATGGCGACGCTTCGTTCAAAATAGTTGCTTTAAAACTGTATGTGGCGCGATGAGGCGTTGCAAGGGGTGTCGACACGCGGCGCAACAGCTTGTTGCGTTTTTATGCAATGTGTAACAACTAGGGAGCGCCCGCAGTTGGGCGTGTGAGCGGCGTTGCAATGTCACGAACGGCGATGAACCCCGCCAAGGCGGCCTTGACCAAGAGCTTGCGACGCGAGGCCGGCCGTTGGCTGAAGGCCGCGCGCGAAGCCGCCGGCCTGACCCAGGCCGAGTTGGCGGAAAAGACCGGCCTTCGCTACTACACCTTCGTCTCTCAGGTGGAGAACGGCCTTGGTCGGGTGCCGATCGAGGCGCAGGCCGTCTGGGCGCAAAGCCTTGGCCTAGACCCCACACAGTTCGCCCGCACGCTGCTGCGCTACTACGAGCCCGAGCTCTACCGGCTGCTGTTCGACGGCGCTGTCGAGGAGAGCGAACCTGCCGAAACGGTCGAGCCCTTTATCGCCGACCGGGCCGCGCAGGCCTGACGAGCGACGTCATGGGTGAGGTCTTAGCCTTCAGTCCCCGGCCGCCGACCACGGACTGGTCCGCCAATGAGCGGGGCCTGCTGTTGCTGCTCACCCAGCAATTGACCACCAGCTATGGCGAAGTGGACGGCGTGTTCGGCCAGACCGACTCCGGGGATCCCTGGTATGTCGTGACCGACGCCAACCAGGACGTGCTCGTTCACATCGCCCGGATCGACGGTCAGTTCGTCGTGCACGACGCGGCCGTCGACATGTTCCATCAGGTGGGCAGTCTGTGGGGCGCGCTGCGTCAGGTGCTGGCCGCCGGCGCGCCGCAGGAGCAGAGCGGCGTCGTCGTGGCGTTCAACCCCGCCAGCCGCGAGGCGCAGTCGTTCCTGTCGCTGGTGGTCGCGTTTGGTCTCTATCTGGAGATCCGTGGCGTCGAGTTCGGCGGCGCGGGCCGTATTGAGTTCGAAGGCGCGCCGCGTGCTAGCGAGCCGGCGATGCAGGCGCTGGCCTCAAAGCTTATCTCTGCACTGAACTTCGACGCGGCCAAGACGCAATCGGAAGCGGCGGCCGTCGCGGCCACCATAGCCGCCGTCGCTCGAGAGACGGGCCCGCAACCCGTGCCCAAGGCGGCTCCGGCCCCGGACGCCGAGCTCCAGACCGCCGAAAACGAGGCGCCGACCCTTTGGACTTTCCATCTGCCGAACACGCTGCCTGCGCAGGCCGCAGTTGAGCGTGCACGAGCTACGCAGGTCGCCGCCCTAGCCCAGCCGGAGGAAACTGACCGCGGGGCCGAACTGACCGGTAACGGGTTTGCGACCAGCAAGGCGGCGACGCGTGGGACTTCCAGCGATGACGTGCTGACCGGTTCTCATAGCAGCGACGCCATCTACGGCGGCGCCGGCGACGACTATATCGATGGCCACGGCGCTGGGGCGGGCCAAGTCGATCGACTCGATGGCGGCGACGGGAACGACCACATCGTCATGGGCGCGCGCGTCGTCGCCAGCGGCGGCGCCGGCGCTGACACCTTTTTGCTCTCCGCCGAGTCCCCGACGGACCAGATCGCAGGCCTCTTGGGCGTCGTACTCGATTTCTCCGCCGCGCGCGGCGACCAGCTTGAAGTGCAGGGCAAAGGGCAGATGACGGTGGTCAGCTCCACCCTGGTCGCCGATGTCCTGGCGGCTCACGGTCAGACGCTGGGGGAGCCGGGCGTCACCGTCGCAGCCGAGGCCACTCAGCCGGTCGCGGGCGCCCGCGTCGGCTTTGACATCAATGGCGATGGCCGGGAAGATGTCTTCATCCTGCTCGGCGGCGCCAGCGCCACCAGCTTCCAGGTTGGCATGACCGTCGCCAACGACTACGCCGCCTCGCCGTTGGAGCAGGTCTCCCTGGTGGGCCAGCCGAGCCCAGACGTGGGCCTAGTCGGCGAACCAGCGCCGCGCGGCTGAGCGGATGCCCTAACCCCGCACCAACTCCCGCATCGCCTTGTCCAGGCCCTCGATGGTCAGCGGGAACATCCGGTCGCCCATGATCTGGCGCATGACCCCGATCGACTGGGTGTAGTCCCAGTGGCGCTCGGGCGTCGGGTTCAGCCAGATGCAGCTCTGATAGATCTCGGTGACGCGCTGCATCCAGATCGCGCCGGGTTCTTCGTTCCAGTGCTCGACGCTGCCGCCCGGATAAGTGATCTCGTAGGGGCTCATCGTGGCGTCGCCGACGAAGATCACCTTGTAGTCGGCGGGGAACTTGTGGAGCACGTCGAAGGTCGGGATCTTCTCGGTCTGGCGACGGCGATTGTCCTTCCAGACGGCCTCATAGAGGCAGTTGTGGAAGTAGTAGAACTCCATGTTCTTGAACTCGGTGCGCGCGGCGCTGAACAGCTCCTCACAGAGCTTGATGTGGCTGTCCATCGAGCCGCCGATGTCGAAGAACAGCAGCACCTTGATGGCGTTGCGACGCTCGGGGCGTAGCTGGATGTCGAGATAGCCCTTCTCGGCGGTGCCCTTGATGGTGCCGTTCAGGTCGAGTTCCTCGGCCGCGCCGGTGCGGGCGAACTTGCGCAGGCGCCGCAGGGCGACCTTGATGTTGCGAGTGCCCAGTTCGACGCTGTCGTCGAGGTTCTTGTACTCGCGCTTGTCCCAGACCTTCACCGCGCGGCCGTGGCGGCTCTTGTCCTGGCCGATGCGGACGCCCTCGGGATTGTAGCCATTGTTGCCGAACGGGCTGGTGCCGCCCGAGCCGATCATCTTGTTACCGCCCTCGTGGCGCTTCTTCTGCTCGCGTAGGCGCTCCTGAAGGGTCTCCATCAGCTTCTCGAAGCCGCCCAGCGCCTCGATCTGGGCCTTTTCCTCGTCGGTGAGGAACTTCTCGGTCAGGGCCTTCAGCCACTCCTCGGGAAGGTCGGCGGCTAGGCCGTCATTCACCGTCTCCAGCCCCTTGAACACGTGGCTGAACACGCGGTCGAACTTGTCGAGGTTCTTCTCGTCCTTCACCAGGCTGGCGCGCGAGAGGAAGTAGAAGTCCTCCACCGAGCGGTCGATGACGTCCTTGTCCAGCGCCTCCATTAGCAGGAGGTATTCGCGCAGGCTCACGGGAACCTTGGCCTGACGGAGCTCGGTGAAGAAGTTGAGGAACATCGGCGCGGCTTTCGAACAGATGTTCGGATTGTGAAGCGGAACGGCGTGCCGCGCAACGCCCCCTCCGTCTCGCCGCGTATCCGCGGCGATCCACCTCCCCCGCAAGCGGGGCAGGAGGACTGGCTTTTTCCTCCCCTGCGAAGCGGGGGAGGTGGCCCGCAGGGCCGGAGGGGGCGCAGTTCCGCTCCCTCACCCCCGCCGCAGAATGAACTCGAGATCGTTCGTCTCGCCCACCGGGAAGAAGTACTCGCCGACCTTCTCGAACCCCAGGCGGCCGTAGAGCTTTTGCGCGCCGTAATTCTCCGACCACACCCCGATCCACAGCCGGCGCGGGCCGGCGGGCTCCAGCCAGTCGAGCGCGGTCTTTAGAAGTGCTGAGCCCCGTCCGCCGCCCTGGTGGCTCTTGAGCACATAGATCCGCTTCAGTTCGCCATCCTCCGGCGAGACCTCGTCATGCGGTAGGTCGCAGGGGCCGGCCAGGGCGTAGCCGATCGCTTCGCCGTCCTCATCCTCCATCAGCCAGGTCGCCTTTTCGGGATGCAGGATGTCGTTGCGCGTCCGCTCCAGGCCATAGGCGTAGGCCAGGAAGGTCTCCAGATCCTCGGGCGGGTAAAGGTGGGCGAAGGTCTCGCTGAAGGTGCGCGCGCCCAGGCTCGACACCGTGTCGGCGTCGTCGATCGTGGCCCTACGGATGGTGTACGAGGCGGTGGTCGGATCAGCGTTCACAGTCTAGGAGTCTCCCATGGCTCTCGCGCTTTATACGCATTTGGACATGCTGGACCACCGGCCGGGCGACCGGCACGTCGAGCGCCCGGAACGCCTGCGGGCGGTGCTCGACGCGCTGAATGACGATCCAAACCTGGCGCTGGATCCCTTCGACGCGCCGCTGGTCGAGGTCGAGGATCTGCTGCGGGTCCATCCCAAGGCCTATGTCGACGCGGTCTTCGCCGCCGCGCCCGTGACGGGGCGGGTGGCGCTGGATCCCGACACTGTTCTTTCAGCGGGAAGCCTCTCGGCCGCGCGCCGGGCCGCCGGCGCCAGCGTTGCGGCGGTGCGCGCCGTAGCCCAAGGCGGCGTCGAGCGCGCCTTCTGCGCCGTCCGCCCGCCCGGCCATCACGCTGAGCCGGGCGTTGCGATGGGGTTCTGCGTCTTCTCCAGCGTCGCTGTCGCCGCCCGAGCCGCCCAGGCGACGGGACTGCAACGCGTGGCGATCGTCGACTTTGACGTCCATCACGCCAACGGCACCCAAGCCGTTTTCGAGCATGATCCGACGGTGTTCGTCGCCTCGATCCACCAGTCGCCGCTCTATCCGGGGACAGGCGACCCCAGCGAGACGGGCCTTGGCAACATCGCCAACGCCACGGTGCCGGCCCATGCGTCCCGCGAGACCTGGCGGGCGCGATTCGAAGGGCTGATGGACAAGGTCGACGCCTTCGCCCCCGAACTTGTGATCATCTCGGCCGGCTTCGACGCCCACGTCCGCGATCCCCTGTCGGCGCAAAGCCTGGAGGAGGATGACTTCGCCTGGGCGACCCGCGCGATCCTGTCGGTGGCCAGGGCGCGGTCCAAGGGGCGGGTTGTGTCCTCGCTCGAGGGCGGTTACGACCTGCAGGCGCTAGGGCGTTCCGCCGCCGCGCATGTTCGCGCTCTTCAGGAGGGGTGAGAAGACGGGTTGGCCTTCGGGTCTGGCGACTTCTCCTAAACATGGCCGACGCCACCATCGCCGACCACACGTCCCCGCCCGCGCGATCGGGCGTCATCACCCTGGCGCGCCATGGCGAACCCGCCTTGTCGCGCAAGGTCCGCCTGAACGCGCCGGAATACGGGGAATGGTGGGGGCGCTACGAAGAGGGCGGGCTGAAGGCGGGGCAGGTTCCGCCGACCGCCCTGGTGGAGATCGCCCGCAGCGCTGGCGCCATCATCGCCTCGACCCGCCGTCGCTCGATCGAGACCGCCCAGGCGGTGGTGGGCGAACGGGCTTTCGCCACCGATCCGACCTTCATTGAGGCGCCGCTGCCGCCGCCGCCCTGGCCGCTGTGGCTGAGAATGTCACCCAAGCGCCTGGGCTTCTTCGCCCGCTTCTGGTGGTGGTTCTTCGACAATCACGGCGGCCAGGAAACCCGAAAAGAGGCCGAGGCGCGCGCCGGCCAGGCGGCTGACCTGCTGATCGAGCTCGCGGCCAGCGGTCAGGACGTTCTGGTTCTGGCGCACGGCTTCTTCAACTGGATGATCGCCGACGCGCTGAAGGCGCGGGGCTGGGCGAAAATCGTTGATGAAGGTCACGCCTACTGGAGCATCAAGCGCTTCCGCCGCGCCTGACCCTTCAAAGCCTCTTCCCTTAACCACGGCTTGGCTCTAGAGCGTGACGCCGAAAGTGGGAACCGGTTTCGGCTCGGGTCACGCTCTAAGTATTTGATTTAGAGCCTTGTTATCGCGTCAAAACGATTCCGTTTTGACGCGCAAGGCTCTATGCCGTTGCCCGCACCGCCTGTCGCCACTAGGCTGACGGCTGTTCACCTGAGAGTTGAAATGACCGACGCCGCGAACACGCCCGCTGACATCTCCGCCCTCAGCTTCGAGGAAGCGCTGTCGCAGCTGGAGCGCATCGTGCAGGAGCTGGAGTCGGGTCAGGCCGCCCTCGAGCGCTCGATCGACATCTATGAGCGCGGCGCGGCCCTGAAGGCGCACTGCGAGAAGAAGCTCGAAGCCGCGCGCCTGAAGGTCGAGAAGATCGTGCTGGGGCAGGGCGGCGCTGTGGCCGCGGAACCGGCCGAGTTCAACTGATGCCCGGCGACCGCCCGGCGTGCGAGGGGAGCCCCTCATGAGCGACCTCGCCAAACGCATCGTGCAGGCGGCCGACATCGTCACGGTGGCGCTGGACGAGCTGTTGCCGCGCGCCGACGGCCCCGAGAGCCGCCTGACCGAAGCCATGCGCTATGCGGCCCTGGGGCCGGGCAAGCGTTTGCGGCCGTTCTTCGCCCTGGAAACCGGCAAGATGTTCGACCTGCCCGAGCGGCCGGTGCTGCGCGCGGCGTGCGCGCTGGAGTGCATCCACGCCTACAGCCTGGTGCACGATGACCTGCCGGCCATGGACGACGACGACGTGCGTCGCGGCCGTCCCACTGTGCACAAGCAGTATGACGAGGCGACGGCCATCCTGGCGGGCGACGCCCTGCAGACGGCGGCCTTCGAGATCATGGCCCACCCGGACACCCACGACGACGGCCATGTCCGCTCGGAGCTGGTGCGCAAGCTGGCCATCGCCTCTGGCGCGCGCGGCATGTGCGGCGGCCAGATGATCGACCTGTTGGGCGTTCGCGACGATCTCGGCGCCGTCGCCCGCATGCAGCGCCTGAAGACTGGCGCGCTGATCGCCTTCGCCTTCGAGATCCCGCTGATCATCGCCCGCGCCAAGGACGCCGAGCGCTCGGCCCTGATGGCCTTCGCCCAGGACCTGGGTCTGGCCTACCAGATCGTCGACGACATCCTCGACGCCGAGGGCGATGAGGCCACGCTCGGCAAGGCCGCCGGCGGCAAGGACGCCGCCAAGGGCAAGGCCAACTATGTCACTCTGTTGGGGTTGGATGCGGCCAAGGAGCGCGTGGCGCTTTTGGCCGAGCAGACGCGTTCCCATCTCGAAATCTTTGGCGACCGGGCCGAACATCTGCGCGAAAGCGTCGATTTCGTGCTGGACCGCCGCAACTGACCGCGCTTTTTACAGACATGCCCTCCAAAACGCCTCTCCTCGACACCATCGCCTCGCCCGCCGACACGCGCGGGCTGTCTCTTGCCGAGCTGAAGCAGCTGGCGGCGGAGGTGCGCGCCGAGACGATCGACGCCGTCTCGGTGACGGGCGGCCACCTGGGCGCAGGCCTGGGCGTGGTTGAGCTGACGGTCGCTCTGCACCACGTGTTCGAGACGCCCAAGGACATCGTCATCTGGGACGTTGGCCACCAGGCCTATCCGCACAAGATCCTCACCGGTCGTCGTGACCGCATCCGCACCTTGCGCCAGGGCGGCGGCCTGTCGGGCTTCACCAAGAGGGCCGAGAGCGAATACGACCCGTTCGGCGCGGCCCATGCGGCCACCTCGATCTCGGCGGCGCTCGGCTTCTGCGCCGCGCGGGATGCGAAAGGCGAAGACAACAGCGTCATCGCCGTGATCGGCGACGGCTCGCTGGGCGCTGGCATGGCCTATGAGGCGATGAACGCGGCGACCGACACGACCAAGCGTCTGATTGTCATCCTCAACGACAACGACATGTCGATCGCCCCGCCGGTGGGCGGCATGAGCGCCTATCTCGCCAACCTGGTCTCGGGCGGCGCCTATCGTTCAGTGCGCAAGCTGGGCAAGACCGTTGTCGAGAAGCTGCCGACGCCGATGCGCGAAGCCGCGCGCAAGGCCGAGGAATACGCCCGGGGCATGGTCACTGGCGGCACCTTCTTCGAGGAGCTGGGCTTCCACTATGTCGGCCCCATCGACGGCCACGACATGGACGCCCTGGTCAGCGTGCTGAAGAACGCCAAGGCCTTCGGCGACAAGCCGGTGCTGGTCCACTGTGTCACCCAGAAGGGCAAGGGCTACGCCCCGGCCGAGGGCGCGGCTGACAAGCTGCACGCGGTGGTCAAGTTCGACGTCGTCACCGGCCAGCAGCAAAAGGCGGCCGGCGGCCCGCCCAGCTACACCAAGGTCTTCGCCCAAGAGCTCATCAAGCAGGCGGAGAAGGACGACAAGATCGTCGCCATCACCGCCGCCATGCCGTCGGGCACGGGCCTTGATCTGTTCGGCAAGGCGTTCCCGGACCGCACCTTCGACGTCGGCATCGCCGAGCAGCATGCGGTGACCTTCGCCGCGGGCCTCGCCGCCGACGGCATGAAGCCCTTCGCGGCGATCTATTCGACCTTCCTGCAGCGCGGCTATGACCAGGTGGTCCACGACGTGGCCATTCAGGGCCTGCCGGTGCGCTTTGCGATGGACCGCGCGGGCCTGGTCGGCGCCGATGGTCCGACCCACGCCGGCAGCTTCGACGTCGGCTTCATGGGCGCTCTGCCCGGCATGGTGCTGATGGCCGCCGCCGACGAGGTGGAGCTGGCCCGCATGGTCGCCACCGCCGCTGAGATCGACGACCGCCCCTCGGCCTTCCGCTATCCGCGCGGCGAGGGCCTGGGCCTCGACATGCCGGCCATCGCCGAGCCGCTGGAGATCGGCAAGGGCCGCATCGTCCGCGAAGGGACCAGCGTCGCCATCGTCTCGTTCGGCACGCGTCTGTCGGAAAGCCTCAAGGCCGCTGATCTGCTGGCGGCCCGCGGCCTGTCCGCCACCGTTTGCGACGCTCGCTTCGCCAAGCCGCTCGACCTTGATCTGCTGCTGCGCCTGGCGCGCGAGCACGAGGCCATCATCACGGTGGAAGAGGGCGCCATGGGCGGCTTCGGCGCCTTTGTGCTGCAGGCCCTGGCACAGCACGGCGCCCTGGATCGCGGCCTGAAGATCCGCACCCTGTGCCTGCCCGACGTCTTCCAGGACCAGGACAAGCCCGATGCGATGTATGCGCAGGCGGGTCTGGACGCCGAAGGCATCCTGCGCGGCGCGCTGTCGGCGCTGGGCGTGGACAATGTCAGCGCGGCGGGCGCGGGACGGCGGGCTTAGTCGGCCTTCCCAAGAGGGCGGGCGGCGTTTCGGCGGACGCTAGGAAGGTCGGGTTGTGGAGCGAGGCCCGAGGCGGCTTTCGACCCATATTTGCGCCAACCCGGCCCATTCGGCCGACGTCCAGCCTGGCTCAAACCCCGCAGGCCTTGAAAAACGCCTTCACCTGCTCCCGATCCACGGAGGTGGCGGCCAAGCTATGGCGCTGGCCGCTCGTGAGCAGCGCGAGATCGCCTGACCTTCGAAATCCCGACAGCGCGGCCGCGCTGGTCTGGCCGCGCGCTTCCAGCAGGTCGCCGCTTATGGGGTCCTCCACCCGGGCGGCGTCAAAGCGGCTCTGGGTCCGGCCAGACGCCAGAACCAGTTGCGCGTCGCTGAGGCCCACAACCGCGAGATCGATCCGGTCGCGACCCGGCTGACAGCGGATCATCATGACCACGTCATCGCTGTTGGGGCGGCCGTAGGCGAGGCGCGGTTCAGCGGCGTCGTCGCTGACATAGGCCCACTGCAGGCCGGTGGACGCTTGCTTTTCATGCGCGCAGCCGGCGAGGACGGCGGCAAGGCCAAGAGCGGCGAGGGCGAGTGTTCGGGACGCCATGATGATGATCCTCCACGCCCGATCAACGTCGAGGCCGCATGAATGGCTCCTGAAACAAAAAGAGCGCGGAAGCCTATCGGCCGCCGCGCCCGATCTGTGTGTCCGAAAAGCCGCGCTCTAGGTTTCTGTTTTCGCGTCGTTTTTGCGGAAAACCGGTTCCCACTTTTCCGCACGACGCGCCTAGAACGGCGAGAACTTCTCGACCAGCGACTGGCCGGCCGGGGTCTTCTGCACGCGGCTGATGTCCCCGCGGCCGCCGTAGCTGATGCGAGCTTCGGCGATCTGGGTGTGGCGGATGGTGTTGGCCGAGGAAATGTCTTCCGGACGCACGATGCCGGCCACCGTCAGCTGGCGTAGCTCGGCGTTGGTGCGGACTTCCTGGGTGCCCTGGATGACCATGTTGCCGTTCGGCAGGACCTGGCTGACCACGGCGGCGATCGTCAGGCTGATCTTTTCCGACCGGTTGATGCCGCCCGAGCCGGCGTTGGTGGTGGTGGAGTTGGTCTCCAGCGCCGAGGCGGGGTCGAAGCCGCCCGGCAGGATCTTGCCCAGGCTCGATTCCATGCCCAGCAGGTGCGGAACGCCGGCCGACATGTTGGCGGTGCGCGAGCTGTTGGTGGCGTTCTTGGTGCTGGCGCTGTCGTCGATGTCGATCATCACCGTGACGATGTCGCCGACGCGGCTGGCGCGCTGGTCGTTGAAGAAGGCGCGGGCGCCGACCCGCCACAGCGAGTTGGCCGAGGCCGCCTGCGGGGCGGGCTCGCGGGCCGAGACATACTGTTGCTGCATCGGAGCCAGCTGAGCGGGGTAGCCGACCGGGGCCAGCTCAGGGCCCTTGACGGCTTCCTTGACGGTGGAGCAGGCGGCCAGCGGGGCCAGGAGGACGGCGGCGGCGAGGATGGCGGGACGACGCATGGTCTATGGCCTCTTAGCGAGCAGCGAAACGGACGGGTTGAGAACGGGCTTGCAAGGTCTGGGCCTGCGGGCCGACGGCGGCGAGGCCGGGCGCGACGGCGACCGCCTGAATGACCTTTTTCGACAGGGTGTTCTGGACGGCGAACACATCGCCAGCGGCCGCGCCGCCCATGGCCTTGCCCTGCAGCGACAGGGAAATCCCGCTGTCTTCATAGGTGATGGTGATCAGGTCGCCGCTTTTGATGACCTGAGCGGCGGCGACGTCTTTCAGGCCCACTGCGGCGCCTTCCCGCAGGGGGCGCTTGGCGGCGAGGCCGATGACGTCGTCCGCGTCGCGCGGCGCATCCGCAGGCGCGCCCGCCATCTTCACCCAGACGAGGTCCTGGGGCTGGACGATTTCGCCGGCCGACAGGCTGCGGGCGTAGGCAAGAACTTCCACATTGGCGCGCGGGGCGCCGGCCAGACGGGCGCTGGCGGTCGCCGCCGACGAGACGCCGCCATTGTCGAGGCCCTCGCGGACGATGATCCGGCGCACGCCGTTGGCGTTGGTCCAGTCGTAGCCGGCGCGACGGGCCGACATCTGCACCTGACCGGCTTCGAGCACGGCGGTGGCGCCCATGCGCGCGGCGACCACGACATTGGCGGCCGGGCCGCTGACGCCGTCGAACAGATCGCCCAGCGTGATGCGGCCGTCGGCGTCGGTGGTGTCCATCCGCAGGGTCACCGGCGTTCCGGCGAAGGCGGGCGCCGACAGGGCGGTGATCACCAAGGTGGCGGCGGCGGCGAAGAGGAAGGCTTTCATGAGCTTACGACCGCAGCTGGGAGGTGGCTTGCAGCATCTGGTCGGCCGTCGAGATCACCTTCGAGTTCATCTCGTAGGCGCGCTGGGCGGTGATCAGGGCGGTGATTTCCGAAACCGCGTCGACGTTCGAGGCTTCGGTGTAGTGCTGCAGCAGCATGCCAAAGCCGGGTTCGCCCGGGGCGGCCAGGGTCGCGGCGCCCGAGGCGGCGGTCTCCAGGAACAGGTTGTCGCCGAT
This sequence comes from Caulobacter sp. DMC95, assembly GCF_056313785.1. Taxonomy (NCBI): domain Bacteria; kingdom Pseudomonadati; phylum Pseudomonadota; class Alphaproteobacteria; order Caulobacterales; family Caulobacteraceae; genus Caulobacter; species Caulobacter sp. DMC95. Next base: position 148,252 of record NZ_JBQUZP010000006.1, read on the forward strand.
GGCTTCCAGGCCGCCTTCGTTCAGGAAGTTGGCGAGCTGGATCTGGCCGACAGTCTGGGGGTCGGTCTGGCCGTCCAGCTTCACCTGCACAAGGCCGGTCTTGCTGATCGTGATGTCGGTGGCGTTCTGCGGGATGGTGATGCCCGGCTGAACCAGGTAGCCGTCCTCGGTGACGATCTGGCCCTGGTCGTTGGTCGAGAAGTTGCCGGCTCGCGTATAGGCCGTCTCGCCCGACGGCAGCAGGATCGGCATGTAGCCCTTGCCCTGGATCGCCAGGTCGAGCGGGCTGTCGGTCAGGGTGGGGGTGCCTTGCTCGGTGATGCGATAGACCGAGCCGGCCTTGACGCCGCCGCCGACCTGCACGCCCGTCGGGACGATATTGCCGTCGCTGGACGACTGCGATCCGGCGCGCTCGATCGTCTGATACAGCAGGTCCTGGAACTCGGCCCGTTGGCGCTTGAAGCCAACGGTGTTCATGTTGGCGATGTTGTTCGAGATGACTTCGACGTTCAGCTGCTGAGCAGCCATACCCGAAGCGGCGGTGCGGAGAGCTTGCATCGGCTAGCGTTCCTTAATTGACTTTGCCCAGCCGCTCGACGGCGGTGCGCGAGAGTTCAGCGGTGTTGTCCATCATCTTGGCGACGCTCTCGTAGGCGCGCTGGATCTCGATCAGCTTGGTGATCTCGAGGACCGGTTGGACGTTGGAGGCTTCCAGCATGCCCTGGTGGATCTGTGCGTCCGTGACAGGCTGCGGGTTGGTGTTGGTGGTGTTGCGGTAGAGGTTGTCGCCGTCCTTGGCGAAGGTGGACAGGTCGTCCGGACGAACCAGCGCGATGCGACCCACGCGGATCGCGCCTTGGCTGACGATGCCGTCCTTGCCGATGGTCACAGGCCCCAGGCGAGGATCGATCGTGATCTGGCCGCCGCCATCGTCCAGCACCGGCGCGCCCGCCTGGGTGACCAGAACGCCTTCGGGGTTGGTGGTGAAGCGGCCGTCGCGCGTGTAGCGCTCGCCGCCGGCGGCCTGGACCTTGAAGAAGCCCATGCCGTTGATCGCAAGGTCGTAGTCGCCGCCCGTCTTGGTCATCGGACCCTGGGTGAAGTTACGGGCGACCCCGGTGTCCATGACGAACTTGACCGGCGAGGAGCCGTCCAGCGTCTTGGCCGGCTTGGCCTGCTCGGTGCGGACCATCAGGTCCTCGACCTTGAAGCCTGTGGTGTTGGCGTTGGCGATGTTGTTGGCCACGATGTCGAGCTCGCGGCGAAGCGTCATCTGACGCGACAGGCCGACATAAAGCGCGTTGTCCATGGCGAGTTAACTCGGGCGGCTGACGCGACAAATGCGTCGCAGCCTTGGAAGCAACCTTCGTGCCAATGCTAAAAGCGTATATAATTCAATGAATAGGAAGGTTAACGGCGTGACGTGGGGCGGACTCTGCCGGGCAGATTCAGCCTGCGACTAATTGGCCGCCAAAACACATCGTTAACCATGCTTCGCGCATGAGTACGGGCATAGATTCCAAGGAACCGCGCGCGTGGCCAAGAAACCTGAAAAGGAAGCACCCGCTCCCGAAGGCGAAGAGGGTGCTGAAGGCGAAGCTCCGGCTAAGAAAAAGCCGCCAATCCTGATCATCGCGATCGCTGCGGGCGTGCTCGTTCTTGGCGGCGGCGGCGCGGCCGCTTTTTTCCTGATGAAGCCCAAGCCCGCCGCCGAAGCCGGCGAGCACGGCGAGAAGAAGGAAGAAAAAAAGGAAAAGAAGAAGGAAAAGAAGGAAGAGAAGAAGGAAGGTGAAAAGGGCGCCGAGGGCGCCGCCGGCACGCCGGTGATCAAGGAAGGCCCGGACGGCGTGGTGTTCTACACGCTCCCCGACATCGTCGTGAACATGCAGACCGCTGACGGCAAGTCGACCTTCCTGAAGCTGAAGCTGACCTTCGAACTGCCCGACGAGGAAACGGCCGATGAGCTGACGCCGAATCTCCCCAGGTTGCAGGACATGTTCCAGACCTTCCTTCGTGAGCTTCGCCCTGAGGATTTGAATGGCAGCCAGGGCACATACCAGCTGCGCGTGGAGTTGCTGCGTCGGGTGAACCTGGTGGCTGCGCCGGCCAAGGTGAACGCCGTGCTCATCGAGGAGATGCTGATCAACTAGGCCCTTGGGCTGGTTGGGCGAACGATCATGGCGGACGAACTCGACGATCAGGCGGCGATGGCCCAGTGGGCCTCGGAGAACCCTCCCGGAGGCGGTGAGGGCGTGAACCAGTTCGGCGATTTTTCCGGCGGCATGGGCGGCTGGGATGATGGCGGCGGCGACGGCGCGTCCGAGCGGATTCTGAACCAGGACGAGATCGACAGCCTTCTGGGCTTCGATCTTTCGGGCGACGGTTCCGACGACCGCACGGGCATCCGCGCCATCATCAACTCGGCGCTCGTCTCGTACGAGCGTCTGCCGATGCTGGAAATCGTCTTTGACCGCCTGGTGCGGTTGATGACGACCTCTCTGCGGAACTTCACCTCCGACAACGTCGAGGTCAGCCTCGACAACATCAGCTCGATCCGGTTTGGCGACTATCTGAACTCGATCCCGCTGCCGGCCATCCTGGCGGTGTTCCGCGCCGAGGAGCTGGATAACTACGGTCTCCTGACCGTCGACTCGAACCTGATCTATTCCATCGTCGACGTGCTGCTGGGCGGCCGTCGCGGCACGGCGGCGATGCGCATCGAGGGGCGGCCCTACACGACGATCGAGCGCGTGCTGGTCCAGCGGATGATCGAGGTCGTGCTGCACGACCTGAAGAGCGCTTTCGAGCCGCTGCACCCCGTCAGCTTCTCGCTCGATCGTCTGGAGACCAATCCGCGCTTCGCCGCCATCGCCCGTCCCGCCAACGCGGCCATCCTGGTCAAGCTGCGGATCGACATGGAAGACCGCGGCGGCCGCATCGAGCTCCTGCTGCCCTATGCGACGCTCGAGCCCATCCGCAAGATGCTGCTGCAGCAGTTCATGGGTGAGAAGTTCGGCCGCGACAACATCTGGGAAGGCCACTTGGCCACCGAGCTTTGGACCACGCAGATGGAGGTCCGCGCCGTGCTCGACGAGCAGCAGGTGCCGCTGTCGCGTGTGCTGAACATGCAGGTCGGCGACACCCTGATGCTGAACGCTACCCCCGACAGCCTGGTGGAGCTGCGCGCCGGCGCCATTCCGCTGACGCGCGGGCGCATGGGCCGTCGCAACCATTCGATCGCCGTCCGGGCTGAGGCGCCGCTGACGCCGGCGGCGAAGAAGGCCGTGCAGAAGCTGAAATGAGCGTCGTCGCCTTAGCCATGAACGGGTTCCTGGCGGTGCTGCTGATCGCGGCGCTGATCTTTGGCTGGCGCCTCGAGCGCCGGCTGAAGGCGCTGCGCGACAGTCACGAAGGCTTCGCCAAGGCGGTCGCCGATCTCGATCAGGCCGCCGCCCGCGCCGAGCAGGGGCTTGCTGACCTGCGCGCCGCCACCGACGAAGCCGCCGAGACGCTGGCGGTCCGTATCGAGCGCGCGCAGGCTCTGGCGGCGCAGCTGGAAGAGCGGGTCAACCGGCCCGCGCCGTCCGCGATCCAGGCCGCTCCGGAGCGTGAGGCGCCCGTCCGTCCGTCGCGGGCGATTGAAGCTCCGCCGGTCGCTTCGGCCAGTGAGCGCCGTCTGTCGGCGGCGGATTTCGAGCGACTGCTCGAGCGAGAAGATCGTGTCGAGCGCGCCGCGCGCGGCGAACCGGCGCCGCGTCCTGCGCCGCGTTCAAATCTACCCCCTGAAACTCCGCGTTCACGCGCGCGGGTCGATGATGACCTCTTCGACGGGCCGGTTGATCCCCCGCGCCCTGCCAGCAATCCACGAGCGCCACGCCGATGAAGAATATTCCGCGCATCCTGCCCCTGATCGGCGTCGCCGCAGGCGGCGTGCTCGCGATCAACGCGCTGTCGGGCGCCAAGTCGCTGCCTGACCTTGTCGGCGGCGCCAAGGCGTTCGCCGAGGGCGTCGCCAAGCCCGAGGCCAAGGAGGCCGAAGAAGCGCCCTCGGCCGAAGGCGCTGCGCAGCCGGCCGCCGCGAAAGCGCCCCCGCCGCGGGTGTGCGCGCCATCGGCCGACGCTCTGGCGCGGGAGGCGGGGCTGTCCCCGGCTGAACTGCGAATCCTGCAAAGCCTGGGCGCGCGTCGTGGGCAACTGGATCAGCGCGAGCAGGACATCGACGTTCAGCTGCAGCTGCTGGCGGCCGCCGAGGCCAAGCTCGACGCCAAGATGAAGGCCCTGACCGGCCTGAAGGGCGATATTCAGGGGCTCCTGGGCCAGGTCGACGCCCAGAAGCAGGCCGAGGTCGATCGGCTGGTGGTCGTCTATCAGGGCATGAAGCCCAAGGACGCAGCCGCCCGGATGACCTTGCTGTCGGATGAGGTTCGACTGCCGATCGCGGCCAAGATGAAGGAAAAGACCCTGGCGATGATCCTGGCCAACATGGCCCCGGGCGACGCCAAGATCCTGACCGAACGGCTCGCCTCGCGCCTGACCAATCCAGCGGTCGACAAGGGCAAGGCGGCGGTCGCCGAGAACGCCGCGCCTGGCCAGCGCGCGGCCGGCCCGCTGGCGGGGGCCTCGCCCGCCGCCGCAAAGCCGCCTGCTCCCCAGGCTGGTTAAGGGAGGCCCATGACCCTCCGTCAGCTCCTGCGTTCCAGCGTCGCCGCCGCGTGCATCGCGGGCACGCTGGCGCCGACCGGCTACGCCGCGCCGCCGCCGACGGCCGCGCGCGGGGCGCTGGACGTGCGTGTCGCGCAGGCGGCGGAGTTCTCGCGGGTCGAGTTCCATTGGGCCGGCGGAGCGCGGATGACGCCGGTCCGGCAAGGCCAGACTCTGGTCCTGCGGTTCAGTCGCGACGCCAATCCTGATCTCTCCGCGCTGAGGATCGCGCCCCCGCGCTGGATCAAGTCCGCAGATGCGCGCCGCGTAAACGGCGTGCTGGAAATCGTTCTGACCCTGACCGAAGACGCCGACGCCAAGCTCGGCACGGCGGACGGCGTCGATTTCGTCAATATCTATCCCAAGGCCGGCGCCATCGCCTCCGCCGCTGCGGCGGCGTCTCCGGCGACGGCGGCGGCGCCGATCGGCCGGCCCAATCCCATGCCGCGCGACGGCGTGGTTCGGGCGGGGATCGAGCGTCGGGATGGCCAGGTCACGCTGTCGTTCGACTGGGCCGCGCCGGCCGGTGCGGCGGTGTTCCGGCGGGGCGAGGCGGTTTGGATCGTGTTCGACACGCCCGCTCGGCTGGACATCTCCAAGCTGCCCGGCACGACGCCGCGCTACTCGAAGCTCCAGGTCTATCGCGGGGCTGACTATGTCGCCCTTCGCGTCGTCGCACCGCCTGGCGAGCCCTATGTCGCGGTCGGATCTGGTCCGTCGTGGCGGGTCAGCTTCGGCGCGGGGCCGCAACAGAGTCCGGACATCATTCAGGTCACGCGCGCCGAGCAATCGCCTTCGGCCGCGCTCTCCGCCGCCGTGGCGGGCGTCACGCGGGCGATCTGGGTCGACGATCCTGCGGTTGGCGACCGCATCATCGTTGCGCCGGCGCTGGCCCCGGCCAAGGGGCTGCCTTCGCGTCGCGAGTATGTCGAGTTCGCGCTGCTGCAATCGGCGCAAGGTTTGGCCGCAGAGGCCTACGCCGCCGACCTGATGGTGCAGGCGCAGGCCGACCAGGTGCGGATCGGCCGTCCCAAGGGGCTGGCCCTGTCGCCCGCCTCAGCGGCCGCCCCGCCGGAGGAAGCGACCGCCGGCGCGCCTCAACCGTTGTCGATGCCGGCGCTCATCGACCTGGAAGCGTGGCCCAAGACGGGCTCGGGCGGTTTCCTGGCGCGGTACAACGCCCTGCAAAGCGCCGTGTCGGCGGCGAGCGACGATGACGCCGATGTTAACGCCCGACTGGCGCTGGCGCGGTTCCTGGTCGGTTCGCAGATGTCGTTCGAGGCGATCGGGGTTCTGAACGCGGGCGCGCGCAAGCATCAGACCTTGATGGGCAATCCCGAGTTCCGCGGCCTTCGGGGCGTAGCGCGTGTGCTGGCGGGGCGGCTTTCGGAAGCCGACGCGGACTTTTCGTCGCCCGTGCTGGCCGACGAGCCGTCGAGCGCCCTCTGGCGCGGCTATATCTCGGCCAAGAACGGCCAGTGGCTCGATGCGCGCACCCAGTTCGCCAACGGATCCCGCGCCCTGGATCTCTTCCCGCCGATCTGGCGCGCGCGTTTCCTGAAGGCCCAGGCCGAAGCCGCCTTGGGCGTGGGAGACCTGACCGGCGCCATGCAATCGGTGACCAAGGCCCTGGCTCTGGCGAAGATCCCGATCGAAGACCAGCTCGATATCCGCCTGGTCCAGGCTCGGATCTTCGAGGCCAAGGGCGAGAAGGTGCGCGCGCAACGCATGTACACGGCGATCGCCAAGGCGCCGATCGATCGGATCGCCGCGCCCGCCACCCTGCATGCGACCCAACTCCAGTACGCGCGCGGCGAGATCAACGCGACCAAGGCCGCTGAAACACTGAACCAGCTACGCTATCGCTGGCGGGGGGACGGTGTTGAGTTGGAAGTCATCCGCGCGCTGGGCAAGCTCTATATCGACCAGGGCCGGTATCGCGAGGCGCTGGAGGCTCTGCGGTCCGCCGGGCGTCGTCTGTCGGACCGGCCTGAGGCCGTCGCGTTGCAGAACGATCTCTCCGAGGCCTTCCGCCAGCTCTTCTTGCAAGGCCTGGCCGACGGCATGCAGCCGATTCAGGCCGTGGGATTGTTCTATGACTTCCAGGACCTGACACCGATCGGCGCGGACGGCGACCAGATGGTGCGCAATCTCGTGCGCCGACTGGTCGACGTGGACCTGCTGGGGGATGCGGCCAAGCTCTTGAAGTACCAGGTCGAGAACCGCCTGAATGGCGTTCCGAAAGCCCAGGTCGCCACCGACCTGGCCTGGATCTATCTGATGGACAAGAAGCCCGAGGACGCGCTGAACACTATCAACGCGACCCGCACGACAATCCTGCCGCCCGCGCTCAACGCCGAGCGTCGCCTGGCTACGGCGCGCGCCCTGATGGGGCTCGGGCGCTACGACGCGGCGCTGGATCTTGTCGAGACGGACGCCAGTCGCGACGGACAGGAAATTCGTGGCGAAATCGCCTGGAAGCAACGGTCGTGGCCGGCTGCGGGCGCGCTTTATGAGCGCTCGCTGGGCGACCGATTCAGGACCGGCGGAACCCTGAGCGCGGCGGAAGAAGCCCGGCTCTTGCGCGCCGCCGTGGCTTACAGCCTGGCCGACGATGATGCGGCGCTAGGCCGACTACGCGCCCGCTGGTCTGGCTTTGTCGACACGGCAAGCAACCCCGAAGGCCTTCGTGTCGCGTTGCAAGGCATGTCGCTCGGCTCGGTGTCAGCGTCCGACTTCGGCCGCGTCTCCGCCGACAACGAGGCGTTCAACGGCTGGATCGGACGCCTAAAGGAGCGCTTCCGCACCGGGCAGCCGGCGGGGGCGCCCGCGCGGGCCGGCGGCTAGGGCAGGGCTCACCGCAAATGGCCGCCTGACCGGCCATGCGAGGGCATGGCGTTTCGGCTCAGGGCGAAATCAGCCAAATATCTGATCTGAAATCGGATTGGTCTTATGGCGGGCCTCCGGCGATTGGCCTAGTTAGGGCCCCGCCGCGCGCCAATCGGATGAGCGTGACGCGCGACCGCTTGCCTTTGTATCGCAGGCATGTCATGACAACGTTGTCATAGGGTGGACGACATTGGCTAAGAACAACGACGCCGGCGATAACGGCCGCGAAGTCTTGGTGCTGCTGGGCGGGGCAGGCGATCTCGCGCTCCGCATGCTGCTGCCTTCGCTGTATTTCCTCGAGCTTGACCGGCTTTTGCCGCACGATCTGCGGATCATCGGCGTCGCGCGGGCCGACCATGACGCGGCTAGCTACAAGGCGCTGGTGCGCGAACAACTGGGCAAGCGCGCGACGGTGGAGGAGGCGGTCTGGAATCGCCTGGCCGCGCGCCTTGACTATGTCCCGGCCAACATCACCAGCGAAGACGACACCAGGAAGCTGGCTGAGCGCATCGGCGAGCACGGCACGCTGGTCATCTTCTTCTCGCTGTCGCCCAGCCTCTACGGTCCGGCCTGCCAGGCGCTTCAGGCCGCCGGGCTGACCGGCCCGCAGACGCGTCTGATCCTCGAGAAGCCGCTCGGCCGTGACCTGGAAAGCTCCAAGGCCACCAACGCCGCCGTCGCCGCCGTGGTCGACGAGAGCCAAGTGTTCCGCATCGACCACTATCTGGGCAAGGAAACGGTCCAGAATCTGACCGCCCTGCGTTTCGCAAACGTGTTGTTCGAGCCGCTGTGGGATCGCAACACGATCGACCACGTGCAGATCACCATCGCCGAAACCGAAAAGGTCGGTGACCGCTGGCCCTACTATGACGAGTACGGCGCGCTGCGGGACATGGTGCAGAACCACATGCTGCAGCTCCTTTGCCTGGTCGCGATGGAAGCGCCGTCGGGCTTCGACCCCGACGCGGTGCGCGACGAGAAGGTCAAGGTGCTGCGCTCCCTGCGCCCCTTCACCAAGGAAACCGTTGCTCACGACACCGTGCGCGGCCAGTACGTCGCCGGCGTGGTCGAGGGCGGCGCGCGGGCGGGCTATGTCGAGGAGGTCGGCAAGCCGACCAAGACCGAGACCTTCGTGGCTATGAAGGTCGCGATCGACAACTGGCGTTGGGACGGCGTGCCGTTCTTCCTGCGCACCGGCAAGAACCTGCCGGATCGTCGCACCCAGATCGTCGTCCAGTTCAAGCCGTTGCCGCACAACATCTTTGGCCCGGCGACCGACGGCGAGCTTTGCGCCAACCGGCTGGTGATCGACCTGCAGCCGGATGAAGACATCTCGCTGACGATCATGAACAAGCGCCCGGGGCTTTCGGACGAGGGCATGCGGCTGCAGTCGCTTCCGCTGTCGCTGTCGTTCGGCCAGACGGGTGGGCGCCGCCGCATCGCCTACGAGAAGCTGTTCGTCGACGCGTTCCGCGGTGATCGCACCCTGTTCGTGCGTCGTGACGAGGTCGAGCAGGCCTGGCGCTTCATCGACGGCGTCTCGGCTGCTTGGGAAGAGGCCCAGATTGAGCCGGCCCACTATGCGGCCGGCACCTGGGGGCCGCAGTCCGCTCAGGGCCTGATCTCGCCCGGCGGCCGGGCGTGGAAGGCCTGACGATGCCCAACACGCCCGCCAAGCTCGAAGCCTTCGGCTCGCGCGAGGATCTTTATGACGCCGCCGCCTCGATCCTTGTCGGCGCGCTGACCACAGCGGTCGCCAGCCACGGCCGGGTCGGGTTCGCCGCTACCGGCGGCACGACGCCGGCGCCTGTTTATGATCGCATGGCGACCATGACCGCGCCGTGGGACAAGATCACCGTCACGCTCACCGACGAGCGTTTCGTTCCGGCCAGCGACCTCAGCAGCAATGAGGGGCTGGTTCGCCGGCATCTTATGGTCGGCGAGGCCGCCAAGGCCGAGTTCGCCCCGCTGTTCTTTGATGGCCTCAGCCACGAGGACAGCGCCCGCAAGGCTGAGGCGGGTGTGAACACCGCCACGCCGTTCGGTGTCGTCCTGCTGGGCGTTGGTCCGGACGGCCACTTCGCCTCGCTGTTTCCCGGCAATCCGGTGCTGGCCCAAGGGCTGGATCTGGCCTCCGATCGCGCCGTACTGGCCGTGCCGCCGAGCGATCCAGCGCCGGACATTCCGCGCCTGAGCCTGACCTTGGCGGCGCTGACGCGCACGGACCTGATCGTGCTGCTCGTCACCGGCGCGGCCAAGAAAGCGTTGTTGGAAGGCGACGTCGATCCGGCTCTGCCGGTCGCCGCCATCCTGAAACAGGACCGCGCCAAGGTCCGCATCCTCTGGGCGGAGTAGATCGCCATGAGCCTGAACCCGGTCATCGCCGAAGTCACCGCCCGCATCGTGGCGCGCAGCAAGGACACCCGCGCGGCCTATCTGGCCCATATGGAGCAGGCCATCGAGAACCAGCCGGGACGGGCAAAGCTGTCCTGCGCCAACTGGGCTCACGCCTTCGCCGCCTCGCCCGGCGTCGACAAGGTCCGAGCTCTGGATCCGAACGCGCCGAACATCGGCATCGTCTCAGCCTATAACGACATGCTGTCGGCCCACCAGCCGCTGGAGGCCTATCCGGCGCTGATCAAGGACGCGGCGCGAGAAGTGGGCGCGACCGCCCAGTTCGCCGGCGGCGTGCCGGCCATGTGCGACGGCGTCACCCAAGGCCGTCCGGGCATGGAGCTGTCGCTGTTCTCGCGCGACGTGATCGCCATGGCCACCGCCGTCGCCCTGACCCACGACGCCTTCGACTCGGCGCTGTACCTGGGCGTTTGCGACAAGATCGTACCGGGCCTGGTGATCGGCGCCCTGACGTTCAGTCACCTGCCGGCCCTGTTCGTGCCCGCCGGCCCGATGACCTCGGGTCTGCCCAACAGCGAGAAGGCCCGCATCCGCGCGCTCTACGCCGAGGGCAAGGTCGGCCGCGCCGAGCTGCTGGAGGCCGAGAGCGCCAGCTATCACGGCCCGGGCACCTGCACCTTCTACGGCACGGCCAACACCAACCAGATGCTGATGGAGCTGATGGGCTTCCATCTGCCCGGTTCGGCCTTTGTCCACCCGAACACGCCGCTGCGCGAGGCGCTGGTCAAGGAGGCCGCGCGTCGCGTCGCCGCCGTCACCAATAAGGGCAACCAGTTCATGCCCGTGGGCCGCATGATCGACGAGAAGTCGATCGTCAACGGCGTGGTGGGCCTGATGGCGACGGGCGGCTCGACCAACCTGGCGCTGCACATCATCGCCATGGCCGCCGCGGCAGGCGTGCAGCTGACCCTGGAGGACCTGGACGACATCTCCAAGGCTACGCCGCTTCTGGCGCGGGTCTATCCGAACGGTTCGGCCGACGTGAACCACTTCCAGGCCGCCGGCGGCATGGCGTTTGTGATCCGCGAGCTGCTGAAAGCCGGATTGGTGCACGAGGACGTCCAGACGATCGCCGGTGCGGGCCTGTCCCTGTATACCCGCGAGCCGGTTCTCGAGGACGGTGCGCTCAGCTGGCGCGACGGCGCCCACGAGAGCCTGGACACCGCTATCGTGCGCCCGGTTGCGGATCCCTTCAGCCAGGAAGGCGGTCTGCGTTTGATGGCCGGCAATCTGGGGCGTGGCGTGATGAAGATCTCGGCCGTGAAGCCCGAGCATCACGTGATCGAAGCGCCGTGCGCGGTGTTCCAGGAACAGGAAGACTTCATCGCCGCCTTCAAGCGCGGCGAGTTGGACCGCGATGTCGTGGTCGTCGTACGCTTCCAGGGACCGTCGGCCAACGGCATGCCCGAACTGCACAATCTGTCGCCGTCGATCTCGGTGCTGCTGGATCGCGGCCACAAGGTCGCCCTCGTCACCGACGGCCGCATGTCTGGGGCTTCTGGCAAGACGCCGGCCGCGATCCACGTCACCCCGGAAGCCGCCAAAGGTGGACCCCTGGCCTATGTCCAGGACGGCGATGTGATCCGCGTCAACGCCGAGACCGGCGAACTGCACATCCTGGTGGACGAAGCGGCCTTGCTTGCTCGGACGCCGGCGAACGTCCCGGCGTCCAAGCCGGGCTTTGGTAGGGAACTGTTTGGATGGATGCGAGCGGGGGTCGGCGCGGCCGACGCCGGCGCGTCAGTCTTTGCTTGAGGAAGCGCTAGGTCATGGACGGCAATCACAATGGCGGGCTCGGCCTCGTCGGCGACATCGGCGGGACCAACGCCCGCTTCGCCCTGGTCGAGTTCGACGGTCAGGACCCGCGCCTGATCGAGCCGACGGCCTATAAGGGCGAAGACTACGGTACGGCCGAGGACGCCATTGAGGACTATCTGCGCAAGGTGGGGGTCAGGCACCCGGACCAGGCGGTGGTCGCTGTCGCCGGTCCGATCGATCATGGCCAGGTTCACATGACCAACCTGGACTGGCGGATCTCCGAGGACGGCCTGCGCCGCGCCGGCGGCTTCCGCAACGCCAAGCTGATCAACGACTTTACGGCTCAGGCTCTGGCGGCTCCCCGCCTCAGCCCCAAGGACCTGCGGCAGGTCGGTGTGCTTCCGACCTCGGGTGAGGGGGATCTGGCCATCCTCGGCCCGGGCACCGGCTTCGGCGTCGCCGGCCTGGTGCGTCGGCACGGCCAGGAAATTCCGCTGGCCACCGAGGGTGGTCACGTTGCCTTTGCGCCGGTGGACGACGTCGAGATCGAAGTGCTGCGGGCTCTGACCAAGCGTCTCGACGGCGGTCGGGTGTCGGTCGAGCGCATCCTCTCGGGCCCAGGCATGGAGGACCTCCATATCGACCTCGCCGCGGCTGAAGGCCGCGTGGTTGAGGCGCTGAGCGCCAAACAGATCACCGAGCGGGCGGTCGAAGGCTGCGCTGACAGCCTGGCCACGGTGAACCGTTTCTGCGCCGTGTTGGGCTCGACGGCCGGCGACATCGCCCTGACTCTGGGCGCGCGCGGCGGGGTGTTCATCGCGGGCGGGATCGCGCCGCGCATCATCGACATCCTGGAGAAGAGCCCGTTCCGCGAGCGCTTCGACAGCAAGGGCCGGCTTTCGGGATTCACCCAGGCGATCCCGACTCATGTGATCCTGCACCCGCACACCGCCCTGATCGGCGCGGCGGTGGCGTTGACGCCGGAGGGCCGCGCGGCCGTTTCGTAGTCGATTTCTTGGGGCTCGCCATGACAGCCTTGTCATGGCTAAGTACGCGCCGAACCGAACGAATCGGGGCGGCGAGGGACGGAATTGAGCGCCAAAGTCACGATCCACGACGTGGCCCGCGAGAGCGGAGTCTCGATCAAAACCGTTTCGCGGGTGCTCAATCGCGAGCCCAACGTCAAGGCCGACACCCGTGATCGAGTGCAAGCCGCCGTGGCGGCGCTGAACTATCGCCCCAACATCTCGGCCCGCAGCCTCGCGGGCTCAAAGGCCTATCTGATCGGCGTCTTCTTCGACAACCCAAGCCCCGGCTACGTCACGGACGTCCAGCTGGGCGCCATCGCGCGCTGCCGACAGGAGGGCTTCCACCTGATCGTCGAGCCGATCGACTCGACCGCCGACGTCGAGGAGCAGGTCGCGCCGATGCTGGCGACGCTCCGCATGGACGGCGTGATCCTGACGCCGCCGCTGAGCGATCATCCCGTGGTCCTGGCGGCGCTTGAGCGCGAGGGCGTGGCCTACGTGCGGATCGCGCCGGGCGGTGACCTCGACCGCGCGCCCTGGGTCAGCATGGACGATCGTCTGGCCGCCTATGAGATGACCAAGCACCTGATCGATCTGGGTCACAAGGACATCGGCTTCATCATCGGCCACCCCGATCACGGCGCCTCGCACCTGCGCCACCAGGGATTCCTGGATGCGATGCGCGACAGTGGGCTGCTGGTTCGCGACAATCGCGTCGAGCAGGGTTGGTTCTCGTTCCGCTCAGGTTTCGAGGCGGCGGAGCGGCTTTTGAGCGGACCAGACAAGCCGACGGCCATCTTCGCCTCGAACGACGATATGGCGCTGGGTGTGATGGCGGTGGCCAATCGTCTGCGGCTCGATGTCCCCGCGCAACTCGCAGTGGCCGGCTTTGACGATACGCCCGGCGCTAAAATCACCTGGCCGCAGCTCACCACGGTCCGCCAGCCGATCCACGCCATGGCCGGCGCGGCGGCCGACATGCTGATGCAAGGCGTGGAGCGGGAGGAGGGGGCTCCGCCGCCGTCGCGGCTCCTGGACTTCGAATTGGTGGTGCGGGAGTCCACGGGCCCGGCATCGCGCTAGATGGGCCGGCAGGGTGTCTATGTTACCGTGATCATATTCTTCTTGACAGCGCTGTCCGATCGACGTGAGATCGCTTCGATCAAGACAGTCGCCACGACAAGGCGGCGTCAGGAGGAAACCCCATGACCTCGTCTGGCCAGTCCAGCGGCTGTCGCGCCCTGTGCGCACGATCACTCCCCTCCAAGCGGACCTGAACCCGCTTCTCTTTGCTCGACGCGGTCACCCCGCAAGCGCCGCGTCGAGCGCCTTTCCCGAAATCATCGCTCCGCCCGACGGACGCCCCCTCCAAGGATCGCCCATGCTTCCGCGCCGTTTCGCCTTCGCTTCCGCCCTGGCCCTCACGATCGCCTGTGGAACGGCCGGCGGGGTCTTGGCCCAGACGTCGCCGAACGCCACCGCGAACCCGGCGGTCTGGCCGAAGGCGGCCAGCCCGGCCACGATCACTGACGCCAAGGCCGAGGCCTTCATCACTCAGTTGATGAGCCGGATGACCGTCGAGGAGAAGGTCGCCCAGACCATCCAGGCCGACGGCGCCTCGATCACGCCCGAAGAGCTGAAGAAGTATCGGCTAGGGTCGGTGCTGGTCGGCGGCAATTCAGCGCCGGACGGCAATGACCGCGCCAGCCCCCAGCGCTGGATCGAATGGATCCGGGCCTTCCGCGCCGCTGCGCTGGACAAGCGCGGCGATCGCCAGGAGATCCCGATCATCTTCGGCGTTGACGCCGTGCACGGTCACAACAACGTCGTGGGCGCCACGATCTTTCCGCACAATGTCGGCCTGGGCGCCGCGCGCGACCCTGATCTCATCCGGCGCATCGGTGAAGTGACCGCCAAGGAGATGGCCGCCACAGGCGCGGACTGGACGTTTGGTCCCACGGTGGCCGTGCCGCGCGACGAGCGCTGGGGCCGCGCCTACGAAGGCTACGGCGAGGATCCGGAGATCGTGAAGGCCTATTCTGGCCCGATGACCCTGGGTCTGCAGGGCGCGCTGGCGGCCGGCAAGCCCTTGGCGGCGGGGCGCGTGGCGGGCTCGGCCAAGCACTTCCTGGCTGACGGCGGCACCGAGAACGGGCGCGACCAGGGCGACGCCAAGATCTCCGAGGCTGATCTTGTTCGCCTGCACAACGCGGGCTATCCGCCGGCGATCGAGGCCGGCATCCTGTCGGTCATGGTCTCGTTCTCCAGCTGGAACGGCGTCAAGCACACCGGTAACAAGAGCCTGCTGACCGATGTGCTGAAGGGCCGGATGGGCTTCGAGGGCTTTGTCGTCGGCGACTGGAACGCCCATGGTCAGGTCGATGGCTGCACCAACACCAGCTGCGCCCAAGCCTACAACGCCGGCATGGACATGATGATGGCCCCCGACAGCTGGAAGGGCCTCTATGAGAACACCCTGGCGCAGGTGAAGGCCGGGCAGATCCCGATGGCGCGTATCGACGACGCCGTGCGTCGCATCCTGCGGGTCAAGGTCAAGGCTGGCCTGTTCGAGGACAAGCGCCCGCTGGAAGGCAAGCTCGACCTGTTGGGCGCGCCCGAGCACCGCGCCGTGGCCCGGGAGGCCGTGCGCAAGTCGCTGGTGTTGCTGAAGAACGAGGGCGTCCTGCCGTTGAAGAGCTCGGCCCGTGTGCTGGTCGCCGGCGACGGCGCTGACGACATCGGCAAGGCTTCGGGCGGCTGGACCCTGACCTGGCAAGGCACCGGCAATAAGAACAGCGACTTCCCGCACGGCCAGTCGATCTACGTCGGCGTCGCCGAGGCGTTGAAGGCCGGTGGCGGCAGCGCCGAGCTGTCGGTTACCGGCGACTTCCAGAAAAAGCCTGACGTGGCGATCGTCGTGTTCGGCGAAAATCCCTATGCCGAGTTCCAGGGCGACATCACCAGCATCGAGTATCAGGCCGGCGACAAGCGCGATCTGGCCCTGCTCAAGAAGCTGAAGGCTGCCGGCGTCCCTGTGGTGGCGGTGTTCCTGAGCGGCCGCCCGCTATGGACCAATCCCGAGCTCAACGCCTCGGACGCGTTCGTGGCGGCCTGGCTGCCCGGCTCGGAAGGCGGCGGCGTGGCCGACGTGCTGGTCGGCGACAAGGCCGGCAAGCCGCGTCATGACTTCCAGGGCAAGCTCTCCTTCTCCTGGCCCAAGCGCGCCGATCAGGAGCCGATCAATGTCGGCGATCCGGGTTATGACCCCTTGTTCGCCTATGGTTACGGCCTCAGCTACGCCAAGCCGGGCAAGGTCGCGACGCTGTCGGAAGACCCCGGCTCAGCCTCGGCGGCGGCGAATGTCGATCGCTACTTTGTCGATGGTCGAACGCCTCCGCCGTGGATGATGAGCGCATCCGGCGCGGCGTCGCTCAAGTCGATCGACGCCGGCGCGCAGGAGAACGCGCGCCAGGCCACCTGGAGCGGCGAGGGCTTCGGCGTGGTTGGCGTGATGGGCTCGGCTGTGGATCTGTCCCGCCAGACGACCGGCGATATGGCGGTGATGTTCCGCTATCGCGTGGACGCCGCGCCGACGAAACCTGTTTCGCTCAGCCTAACCTGTGGCGAATCCTGCCGGGCGACGGTAGACGTAACGTCAACGTTGTCAGGTGCGAAAACGGGCGAATGGCGTACGGCGAAGATCAAACTTTCCTGCTTCCAGGCCAAGGGGGCGGACATGACGCATGTTTTGTCCCCGTTCGGCCTGTGGACAACAGGGCAGCTGACGCTGTCGTTCACGGAAATCCGCTTGGCGTCCAACGAGGGCGACGCTTTCTGCCCTGCCTAGCCCTGGAAGGAGCGACGGCATGATCCGCGCCCGTCGCTCACGCATAGTCGCCACGCTTGGTCCGGCGTCGAGCTCCTTCGAGATGATCGTCACCCTGGCCAAGGCCGGGGCTGACGTCTTTC
Organism: Caulobacter sp. DMC95; assembly: GCF_056313785.1. NCBI lineage: Bacteria > Pseudomonadati > Pseudomonadota > Alphaproteobacteria > Caulobacterales > Caulobacteraceae > Caulobacter > Caulobacter sp. DMC95. The sequence goes on from NZ_JBQUZP010000006.1 coordinate 165,012, forward strand.
GCTTGAACTTCAGCCACGGCGCGCACGAGACGCACGCCGCCGTCTACGCGGCCATCCGTGAGGCTGAGAAGGTCGTCAATCGTCCGCTGGGCGTACTGGCCGATCTGCAGGGGCCCAAGCTGCGCGTCGGAAAATTCGCCGACGGCCCGGTGATGCTGAAGCCCGGTCAGGCGTTCCGCTTCGACAGCGATCCGACGCCGGGCGATGAGACCCGCGTGCACCTGCCGCACCCGGAGATCCTGACCGCTATGCGGCCCGGCGCCACCCTGCTGCTGGATGACGGCAAGCTGCGCATGACGGTGACCGAGGCGGGGCCGGGCTACGCCAACACCAAGGTCGTCAATGGCGGCAAGCTCTCGGAACGCAAGGGCGTGGCGGTGCCGGACGTGGTCATCCCGATGTCCCCCCTGACGGCCAAGGACCGCGAAGATCTGGCCTTCGCCCTGCGGCTGGGCGTGGACTGGGTGGCGTTGTCGTTTGTCCAGGCCCCCGAGGACATGGCCGAGTTGCGCCGGATCGTCGAAGGGCGCGCCGCTGTGCTGGCCAAGATCGAGAAGCCGCAGGCGCTGAAGGTGCTGGGCCCGATCCTGGATCTCTGCGACGGCGTCATGGTCGCGCGCGGCGATCTCGGCGTGGAGATGGCGCCCGAGGAGGTGCCAGTCGCCCAGAAGGAAATTCTGCGGGCCGCGCGTGAACGCGGCATTCCGGTGATAGTCGCCACCCAGATGCTGGAGTCGATGACCAGTTCGCCGACCCCGACCCGGGCCGAGGCCTCGGACGTCGCCAACGCTGTCTATGAAGGCGCGGATGCGGTGATGCTGTCGGCGGAGTCCGCAGCGGGCGACTATCCCGAAGAGTCGGTCTCGATGATGAACCGCATCATCGAACGGGTCGAGCGCGACCCGAAGTGGCCGGAACTGATGTACGCCGAACAGAGCCACGACGACGTCGATGCCGATGTGCTGGTGGTCGCCGCCGCCGGCGCCGCCAAGGCGGGCTCGACCAAATGCCTCGTGGCGTTCACAACGACCGGAGCGACCGCGCGCCGTCTTTCGCGTGAGCGCCCGCTGCAACCCGTACTGGCGCTGTCGCCCGAGCTCAGCGCCGTGCGTCGCATGTGCCTGGTCTGGGGCGTCGAGCCACGCGTCAGCGCTCAGCCGGACAGCCTGGAGGTGGTGACGACCGATGCGTCGAGCAAGGCCCTGGAGCTGGGCCTGGTTGCGCCCGGCGAGCGGCTCCTGGTCGTTGCGGGGACGCCGTTCGGCGCGCCCGGCGCGGCGAACCTGCTGCGTCTAGCCCATGCGCCTGCGCCGGTTCGACGACGCTAGCTGAATGAGGCCGGCAAAAGTCGCTGATAGCCGCGCCTGACCGCGCCATAGCACTCGCAAGCCATGGCCTCGAGGCCAGCGCGGTCGAGAATGTCGACGACGCCCCGGCGATATCGGATCACGCCCTTGGTCTGCAGAGAGCCGGCCACGGCCGTGACGGTTGTTCTCTGCACCCCAAGCATGTCGGCCAGAAACTCTTGGGTCAGACAGACGGTGTTGCTGTCGATACGGTCGTGGCACGAGAGGAGCCAACGGCAGAAGCGCGCCTCGACAGCATGCAGAGCGTTGCAGGCGACCGACTGGATGGCGTGACCGAAGAGCGCCTCGTTGTGGTGATCCACGACCTCGCGCAGCGCCGCGCTTCGCTGCCAAGCTTCATGCAGCGGAGCGGCTGCGATCCGTAGAGCCGAGCCCGGCGCTTGGACAATCGCCCGCCCGAGTGACTGGCGCGGCGCCACGGCGGCCATCAGCCCCAACGCGCCTTCCCGCCCGATGGTCGCAGACTCGATTGCTGCGCCATTGTCCATCAAGGTCATGAGCGAGAGGACGCAATCGGTCGGAAAGTAGATCTGATCGATCAGATCGCCGGGCTCATACAGCAGTCGGCCCTTATCAAGCTCGACGTGCGAGAGGTGAGGCGTCAGGAGAGCGTTGTCTTCCGGCGGAAGGGCGAACAGCAGGCGGTTCATAGAGGTCGGCAACGGCCCAGTCATGTGGAGTCGAACGCCGTCTGCCGGCAAGGGTTGCAAGCTATAGGTGGACTTAAGAGCAGGCGCCGTCGCGTAGCCGACACAAGCCAATGAGGAATGGCCTAAATGCAGAAGAGTCCACAGAACTGACTATTTTTCGCCTTCATTGAGCCTCGGCCCGCTTTGTCGGGATTCCGACCTAGGTACGTCTGCGGGCGGGGCGCGCTTTCTACCTTCTCTGACTTGATAAAAAGAGCCGCCCCGGAAGGCGGCTCTAAGAGGCGCTACGCCAGATTGATGTGCTGCTGGCGGCCAACATCCGGTGTGTCGCCAGTCAGATTGGCCTTGGCGATCTCCCAGGCGAAGCGAAGGCCGCCCTTGGAGGCCCAGGTTTCGGCGTCGGTCAGATCGAACCTCAGGAGTGTCAGGCTTGGGTCATCCTTGCCGCGCGGAAACCAGGCGGCGACCATGGGATTCCAGTAGCGCTCAATGCGAGCGCGATCCTTGTCCTCGGTCAGGCGGCCGCCGATGCAGGCCTGATAGTCCTGATCTTTGGCCTGGATGATGAACATAGCCATGTCGTGGCCGTCGCCCAGCGCCTGGATCAAGCCGTTGTCTTCGTTGGTGAAGAACCAAAGCGCATGGTCTTCTGGCTCGGCGAAGGCGGTCATGGGCTGAAAATGGTCGCCGCGCGCGGGCACGCCGAGCATGCCGAACCTTACGTCGTCGATTTCTTTCCAGAGCCGGCGTTCGGCGTCGGCTCTGTCGTGGATGGCGTCTTGCATGGGAGGTCTTCCTTGCGATCGGGGAATCGCAAGGAAGAACCAATGGCGCGGGCGGCGGTTCCTACGCCTCAGGTCTGCGGCTCGTTCCTGGGATCGGGACCAAGCGCCTGACCTGTTCCCACGCACAAGGTTCGCCGACTACCCTCGCGGCGTCCCTGGGCGCTGCGGCCTTGGGATCGCACCGCCGCGCGATCCCGCCGAACTGTCTATTTCGGTTTGGCGAAGGCGGAGGACATCCAGCCGCGTGCGCCGTTCTCGTCGTCAACTTCCATCCAGACGCCATTGCGCTGGCCGGTGGGATAGATCGTAGCCCCGGCCTTGACCGTTCCGACGATGGTGGCCGTGGGGGACGCCGCGCCGCGAAGGGAGACGTCCTGAGTGGTCGCCAGGAGATTGGGCGCGGCCGTCATGGCCATCGTCGCCGGGACGTTGGCGGACACGGGTGTCGCGGTCGGCGCATTGGCGCACTTGCCTTGGTGGAGACCGCCCATCACCGCGCGCCGCTGCTGGGCGATCTGGATGTTCTGGGCCTCGCGCTGCGCCTTGGCGGCCGCTGCGGCCTTGGCCTGGGCCGCCGCAGCGTTGGCGAACGCGCCAAGACCCGGAACACGGCCCAGAGCGCCGCTGTAGAGCGCGGCGTTGACCCCGAGGCTCGCGGCGGTCTCCGCACCGCGCGCGGCGCCTTCGGCGCTGGCGATGGCGGAGGTCGACAGGCCCATCAGTTGGTCCATCCGCACCATCTCCGCGCTGATCTGCTCACAGCTCATCGACGCGTCCGTGGGATAGCTCAGTTGCAGCGGCGCCTGGGCGTAGGCTGTCGTCGCGCTCAGGGCGAGGCCCAGCGCGGCGAAAGTGGCCAGAGTCTTGGTCATGTTCAGCTCCCGAATGACGGAAGCCGGCGACCGTCTAAGCCCACCGCGGGCGGCCGGTCCGTCATAATGTGAACGACGGTATCCGGCGGCCGGCGCGGGGGCCTATCCCCTGAACGGGGGGTGTCAGAAGCCCATCAAACGGGCGTAGCGGTCGCGGTGGAAGCTGGCGCCGCCGAACAGAGCCTCGGTGACGCGGGCGCGTTTCATGTAGAGACCCGCGTCGTGAGCGTCGGTCATGCCGATGCCGCCGTGCATCTGAACCATCTCGTTCGACGCCAGATGGACCAGCTCGCTGGCCTTGGCCTTGGCCAGCGAGGCCAAGGCGCGGCTGTCGGCGCCGGCGTCCAGGGCCTCGAGCGCGGCTTCGACGCAGGAGCGGGTCGTCTCCAGGTCGGTGAACCACTTGGCCGCCCGGTGCTGCAGGGCCTGGAAAGTGCCGATGACCTGACCGAACTGGGTACGGGTCTTCAGGTAATCCAGGGTAATGTCGAAGGCCGCGCTGGCGCTGCCCAGCATCTCGGCGGCGAGGCCCGCATAGGCGCGATCCAGGGTCGGCTCCAAGACGGCCCAGCCCTTGTCGACCTCGCCGAGCACGGCGTCCGCGCCGACCTCGACGCCGTCGAAGGCGATCTTGGCTGCCCCGCGCGAGTCGATCAGCGACAGGTGCGAGCGGCTCACGCCGGCGGCGTCGCCGGAGACCAGGAACACAGTCAGGCCCGCCGTATCGCTCGGCTGGCCGCTGGTGCGGGCCGCGACGATCAGCAGGTCGGCGGCTTCGCCGTCCAGCACCAGGGTCTTGGTGCCGTTCAGCACATAGCCGGCGCCGCTCTTGGTCGCCGAAAGGGCGGTGCGCGCCGGCGCGTGGTGGGCGCCTTCGTCGATCGCCAGGGTGGCGACGGCCTCGCCGGTGGCGATCTTGGACAGCCAAGCTTGCTTCTGAGCGTCCGAGCCGCCCAATTGCAGCGCCGAAGCGGCGATCATCGCGGTGGAGAGAAGCGGGGAGGCGGCGAGGGTGCGGCCGGTCTCCTCAAGGATCAGGCCTAGGCCCAGATAGCCAAAGGCCGAGCCGTCATAGGCTTCGGGCACGATCACGCCGGCCCAGCCCATCTGGCCCATCTCGGCCCAGGCGGCGGTATCGAACGTCTGCTTGCTCGTGCTGTCGCGCAGTTTGCGCAGAGCGCCGACGGGGGCGCTTTCGCTGGCCCAGCCCTTGGCGGCGTCGCGCAGCATCGTTTGTTCTTCGGTCAGGACGGCCATGTTCAGGCTCCTAGAATGGTCTTGGTCTTGGCGCGCCGTTCCGATGGCGCGCGCGGCTTGCGAGCGGGAGAGGGGCTACTGGTGATCCAGGAGGCCCAAGACCCGCTTGGCGACGACGTTGAGGTTCACCTCGCTGGTGCCGCCCTCGATGGAGTTGCCCTTGGCGCGCAGCATGGCGCGCGGCGCGGCCAGTTCCTCGGCGCTGAAGCCTTCGCCCTCCCAGCCCAGGCCCTGCAGGCCCAAAGCTTCGACCAGCAGCTCGGTGCGCTCCTGGTTCATCTTGGCGGCGGCGTACTTGATGATCGAGACAGCGGCGCTGGGGCCCGAGCCCTGCTTGGACTCCGCCTCGGCGCGGCGCACGGTCAGCATGAAGGCGTGGGCGTCCATGGAATGGGCCGCGAGGCGCGCGCGGAAGTCGCCATCGGCGATGCGGCCTTCGCTGTCGACGCCGATCTCCTTCTTGGCCGCCTCGACGACCGAAAGGCCGCCGCCGCCGCCAAAGCCCGAGGCGCTGATGTTCTGGCGCTCGTACTGGAGCAGGCGCTTGGCGATGTCCCAGCCGCCGTTCAGCTTGCCGACCAGTTGCTCTTTGGGGACCTTCACGTTGTCGAAGAAGGTCTCGCAGAAGGGTGAGGAGCCGCTGATCAGCTTGATCGGACGGGCCTCGACGCCGGGCGAAGTCATGTCGAACAGCACGAACGAGATGCCCTCGTGCTTCTTCGAGGTGTCGGTGCGCACCAGGCAGAAGATCCAGTCGGCTTGGTCGGCGTAGCTGGTCCAGACCTTCTGGCCGTTGATCAGGTAGTGATCGCCCTTGTCCTCGCACTTGGTCTGCAGAGAGGCGAGGTCGGAGCCGGCGCCGGGTTCGCTGTAGCCCTGGCACCAGCGGGTTTCGCCGCGCACGATCTCGGGCAGGAAGCGACGCTTTTGTTCCTCGGTGGCGTACTCCAGCAGCACCGGGCCCAGCATCCAGACGCCAAAGCTCATCAGAGCGGGCCGCGCCTTGATGCGGCGCAGCTCCTGCTCAAGCACCTTGTTCTGGGCCTTGGACAGGCCGCCGCCGCCGTACTCCTTGGGCCACATCGGCGCGGTCCAGCCGCGCTCGGCCATGCGGTCGAGCCACAGCTTGGCGTCCGGGTTCTTCCAGACCATCTTGCGGCCGCCCCACGGGGCTTCGTCCTCGCCCATGGGCGCGTTCAGGGACTTTGGATAGTTGGCTTCGAGCCAGGCGCGGGTGTCGGCGCGGAAGGCGTCGAGATCGGTTCCCCCGAAATCGGCCATGGTCTCAATCTCCCTAAGCGGACCGGTGTTTGGTCGACACACTACGCCTAGAGACGGCGGCGGCAAGCTGATTCAAACAATCGTTCGCATCTTGGCGCGGGACCACGTCGGGCAATACGCGGTATAGAAACGCCTGCTCCTGGATCCCTTGGGGATTCGCGATTTCGGGATCTGGATGTCCTCGACAGTTTTCAGGCCCGCGGCCCATGCGATCGCCCCCACCGTGGCGGCGATCCTGGCTGCGTCGGCGGGCGTTATGCTGTTGGCTTCTGGGGCCACGCCGTCCGAACCGACCCGCTTCCTGCTGCTGTTGGCCTTCGCGCCCGACTTGCTGATCGAGATCAGCCACTTCTTCTCCTCGATCCTGGGGCTGGTGCTTCTCTTGCTGGCCTTTGGTCTGCGCGCGCGGCTCGGCGCGGCCTGGTGGGCGGCGCTGATCGTGCTCGGCGCCTCGGCGGTCCTGGCGATGTTCAAGGGCTTGAACTGGGAGGAGACAGCCATGTTGCTGTTCTGTCTCTTCCTGATCCTGCCGTTCCACGACGCCTTTCCGCGGAAAGCCGCCTTGACCAAGATGGAGATCACCCCCGGGTGGCTGCTGTCGGCCGCGGCGGCCATCGTCGGCGCTTCGGTTCTGGGTTGGTGGTCGTTCAACCACACCGAGTTCGCCGACAAGTCCTGGATCAAGATCCTGCAGGACCATGACGAGGCCGCGCGGGCCATTCGCTCGTCGGTCGCCGCCGCCATCGTGTTGCTGGCCGTTGGGGTCTGGCGGCTGATCGCGACGGCGGCGACACCGCCCGTAGTCGATGACACCGACCCCGAGTTCGACCGCGTGCGCGCCATTCTGGCCAAGGCCGAAGGCGCCGAGCCCAGCGCCAACCTCGCGCTCCTGGGCGACAAGCGCTTCTTGTTCTCGGCCTCCGGCGAGACCTTCCTGATGTTCGGCGTTCGGGGGCGCTCGTGGATCGCGCTGGGGGCTCCGGTCGGCAAGCGCGAAGAGCGTATGGAGCTGTTCTGGCGCTTCCGCGAACTGGCCGACGCCCATGCCGCGCGCGCGGGCTTCTACGGCCTTGGACCCGATGATCTCCCTGATACGGTCGACCTGGGTCTGGCGATCCAGAAGACCGGCGAAAGCGCCGCGGTGCCGCTGGAGGCCTTCAGCCTTGTTGGCCGTCGCCGGGAGGTTCTTCGCCGAAACTGGCGCAAGGCCGGGGAGGGCGGCGCGGCCTTCGAGGTGCTGCCGGTCGGCGCGGCTCCGGCCATCATGGACGAGCTGAAGGCGATCTCGGACTCCTGGCTTTCCCACCACGCGGGCGGCGAGAAGCGCTTCTCGATGGGCGGCTTCGATCCGCGCTACGTGGCCGAGTTCCCGGTCGCGATCGTTCGCAGCGAGGGCAAGATCGTCGCCTTCGCCACGCTCTGGACGACGGCCAGCAAGACGGCGTTCTCCATGGACCTGATGCGTTACTCGGACGAAGCCCCGAAAAACGTCATGGACTATCTGTTCGTCGAGCTCCTGCAATGGGGCAAGGACGAGGGCTACAGCGCCTTCGAGTTCGGCGTCGCCCCGCTGGCTGGCTTGCAGGATCGCCCGTTGGCGCCGATCATGTCGCGGGTCGGCCGGCTGCTCTACGAGCGCGGCGAGGAGATCTATAACTTCCAGGGCGTGCGTCGCTACAAGGACAAGTACGACCCCGTCTGGCAGCCGCGCTACATTGCCGCGCCTCAGAAGTGGGCCATCCCCTTCCTGCTCGCCGACATCGGTCTGCTGTCGTCTGGCGGCGTCTCGGGCCTCGCGAAACGACCCAAGAAGCCGCCTGAGAGGGCCGCGACCTAGTAGCGCGTCTGATTGCCCGTCTGGACGCCCAGCAGGTTCACCAGATGCACCATCATCAGCATCAGTCCCACCACGCAGATCATCATCAGCGGACGCCACGGAACCATCCGTGGACCCTTGAGAACATTGATCGGACGCGCGCCAAGCCAACCGAAGAGTACGGCGAGGATCAGGAACAGGATCGCGGCGGCGGCGGTGACGGGCAGGTCCATGCGTGCTTCTAGGCCTGCGACAATCCGCCTGGCAAATGGTTAACCTGTGTTAACCCTCTTGCTTTTGAACCGCGCTACAGAGTGTTGGGACTCTGTCCTGATTCCTCCACAGTGAATCGCGCAGCCACAACATCTGGCGTTTTCGTCGCGTTTACACCCTAGGAATCGGTGACTAGCGTTTTCCCCAGATGCGGGGAGATCGATTCGCATGACGGCGGCGTCGCCATGGAGCGTTAAGGGGATTGACCCCAAGGCACGGGAGGTCGCGAAGGACCTTGCGCGTCGCTCCGGCATGACTCTCGGTGAATGGCTGAACCGCATGATCATCGAAGGCGATGGTCAGGCCGCCGATCCGCGTCTGGCGGGGGACGAGACCCCGAACCGCGCCTATCTCGAGATCGTCAAAGAAGACGCGCCGCCGCGCATTGAGATCGCCGAACATCCCGCCGACGAGGTCGGCCGCGTGGCGCTTGCGCTGGATCGCCTGACCCAGCGCATCGAGGCCGCCGAAGGGCGCAACGCCGCCGCGATCACCGGTATCGACCATTCCGTCCGCGACGCCCTGGCGCGCTTGGGCCAGTCCGAACGCGAGCAGATCGCCGTCGCCGCCCGTTTCGAGGGCGCTGTGGACGAACTGAAGACGGAGCAGGTGCGGGCGGCCGAACGCCTGCGTCGGATAGAGTCCGAAGCCGCCGGCCCGCGCTCGGCCGAGGCGCTGCGGGCGCTTGAAGGCGCCTTGGGCAAGGTCGCCGGTCATCTCTACGAGGGCGAAGCGCGCACCCGCGAGGCGATCGCGACCTTGGAAGCGCGGCTGAACCAGCAGGTCACAAACGATCCCAGCGCCCTGGTTGACGCCGTGGTCGCGCGACTTGGCGAGCGCCTCGAAGCCGCCGAAACGCGCACCAGCGAGGCGCTGCGCGAACTGGGCGCGTCTTTCCAGGCTCTGGATCAGCGTCTGGGCGCGGTCGAGAGCGCCAATCCCGCGACAGGCGTCCAGGAGCGTCTGGACAGTCTCGCCGCCACCCTCACGCAGAAGATGGAAGCCGCGCGCCTGGAGATGGCGGCCAAGCTTCGTGAAAGCGCCGACGGTCGCTTTGACCGCATGGAGCGCAAGCTCGGCGAGATGGCGGCGCACGTGCAGGCGGCCGAGCAGCGCTCGGCTCAGGCCATTGAACGCATGGGGCGTGAGATCGTCGGCGTGGCCGACGCTTTCAATCGCCGTGTCCATGCCGCCGAGAGTCGTAACGCCAGCGCCATTGAACAGGTCGGCGGCGAGGTCGCTCGCATCGCCGCCAGCGTCGAGCACAAGCTCAACCGCGCCGACAGCGTGCAGGCACAAGCGCTCGAAAAGCTGGGCGGCGAGATCGCGCGCATCACCGAGAAGCTGGCCGAACGGATCGGCAGCGCCGAACGCCGCAACGCCTTGGCGATCGACGATGTCGGCGAACAGGTCGCTCGCGTCACCGAGCGCCTGAACCAGCGCCACGAACGCTCCAGCCAGGAGCTGGTCGACCGAATCCGCCAGAGCGAAGAGCGCACGCTCCGCATGCTGGAGGAAGCGCGCGAGAAGATCGACAGCCGTCTCTCGGAGGCGCAGCGGAAGCTGGAAGCCGCGCCGACGCCCCCGGCGCCGGCGGCAGCCCCCGCGCCGACGCCGGCGCGTCCGTCACCGCCGTCGGTCTCGCCTTTTGACGACAGCTATTTCAGCCAGGCCGCTTCGTTCAGCACGGTCGAGGAGGAGGACGACGCGTTCGACGCGCCGCCGGCTCCGACCCGGGGTTTCGACGTGGCCGAGTTCCCGGCCGCCGAGCCCGAGGAGCCTGCTTTCGCGCACGACGACTATGCGATCGCCGACGGCTTCGAGCCGGAAGCGCCGCGCTACGAGGTCGAACCCGAGGTCTCCGACTTCGCACCAGCCCAGCCCACCCGGCCGATGTCGACGCGTGACATCATCGAGCAGGCCCGCGCCGCCGCGCGCGCCGCAGCGGCCGCCGAGGGCAAGGGCGGCGGCAAGGCCAAGGCGGCGAAGAAGGACAAGGCCGCCAAGTCGAGCGGCTCGCTGTTCAGCGGCTTTGGCGGCTTCTCGACCAAGAAATCCAAGGGCCGTCTGGGCGCGACCGTGACGACGGCTGTTGTCGTGTTCGCCGCCGCCGGCGCGCTCGGCGCGGGCGTGGGCGGGCTGCTGTTGCTCAACAGCGACGACGTCAACACTTCGCCCAGCCGCGTGGCCCAGGCGATTGCGGGCCGCAAGGCCGATGTCGAAATCAATGGTCCCGAAGCCGACACGACGCCTGGCGCGCCGCGCGCCGCCGTCGCCCTGACGACGGGCAAGGTCGTGCCCGCCGAGGTCGAGGCGCCGGCCGCGCCGCCGACCAACGAAGCCAAGACCCTGTTCGAGGACGCGGTCCGCAAGATCGAGTCCGGGGACCGCTCGGGCGTCGAAACCCTGAAGCGCGCTGCGAACGGCGGCTATCCGGCCGCCCAGTTCTACCTCTCGAAGATGTACGAGGGCGGCAAGAACGGGGTGAAGGTCGATATGGCCGAAGCGCGCCGCTGGAGCGAGCGCGCCGCCAATGGCGGTGATCCGCGCGCCATGCACAACCTGGCGCTCTACTACTTCAAGGGCGAGGGCGGTCCGCGCAATTCAACGACGGCCGCCAGCTGGTTCCGTAAGGCCGCCGACATGGGCCTGGTCGACAGCCAGTTCAATCTCGCCCAGCTCTACGAAAGCGGCCTGGGCGTCAGCCAGAATCCTGCCGAGGCCTACAAGTGGTACGTGATCGCTGGCCGTGCGGGCGACTCGACCGCGCGGGGCCGCGCCACGGCGCTCCGCTCGCAACTGACCGCCGAGGCGCAACAGACTGCTGATCGGTCGGCCCTGGCCTTCCGTCCGCAGACCCAGGTCCAGACGGCCAGTCTGTCATCGGCCGCGCCGGCTGCGGCGAACGCCAACCTGGGCTTGGCTCAGCGTGTCTTGTCGCAGTTGGGCTATTATCAGGGACCTCGCGACGGCGTTTCCTCGCCGGCCCTGCGCATGGCGATCGCCGCCTATCAGCGTGATCAGGGCCTTCCGGCCACTGGATCTATGGATGGCGAGACGCTCAACCGCCTGTCTGTCTACGCGCGCTAACTCCGCCAAGCCGTGTTTCGTGCGTCGCAGCGATGCTGCGCTCGAAGCCGATTTCCGCCCCCCTCTGCGTGCGGGTGGGGACAAAGTCCATTGCAATCAAACACCTTCCTGGGCCAATTCAGGTCCTGAAACAGGGGTTCGCGCGCTGAAGATCGTCCGTGGACCTATCGCGTCCGGTCGGTAATAGTCTGAGGCGGGGCAGGGTGGGCGACCAAGGTCGCCTTCCGAAGGAGTTGTGGCATGAACGAGTCCGCGGGCGGGCGGACGCCGGTACCACCGGCGGCATGGGTCTTTGGTCTGTCGACCTTGATCCCCTTCTTTGTGGCTTCGGGCCTGTTCTGCTATGGCCCGGCGGCCATCCAGAAGTCCGCGCTGCTGGGGCTGCTGGCGTACTCCGCCGCGATGGTGTCCTACTTCGGCGGCGTCCGCACCGGCCTTGAGATCGAGAACCCGAGCCCGCGTTGGTCGGTTCTGGGCATTTCTCTGCTTTTCCCGTTGGCCGGCTTTGGCCTGCTGCTCGGCGAGCTCAAGTTCGAGCCCGCCTGGCAGTTGTCAGGCTTCCTGCTGGTGTTCCTGCTGCAGTGGGTTTGGGACGTCACGGATCATGAAGGCCCAAGCTGGCGGCCCCGGATGCGCACGCTGATGACCGCCGGCGCGGCGATCTCCCTGGCGTTCTCGCTGGAGCAGGCCCTCCAGATGTGAAGCCGACGTCAGTCGGGTCTCAACGACTTCTGGCCGACCGCATGCACCCTTCGCGGCCCCAAGGCGCCGGCTAGAAGCGGGCCATCAAACAGGCTTGAGAAGGCTTCATCCAGAATGTTCAGTCCGCCCGTAAAGGCCCCGAACGCGGGCAGAACGAGGCGTGCGCCATCGGTGACGAAGCAGCGGCGACGGACTATCGCGCGCCCGCTCGACACCTTGGCCGCCGGATGCAGGTGACCCGCCACCTCACCCGGCTGCGCGCCGGGAAGCGGTTCATGCCGAAGGGTCAGCCCCGCGATGTTGGCTTCATCGATCACGTCGCCGGGCAACGCCTTGGGGCCGTCGGCGTCGTGGTTGCCCACGGCCCAGACCAGTTCGCGGCCAAGAGCCAAGCCCTCCAGTCGCCGGTAGTCGTCCATCGCCAGGCGGGTCTCGCCGGCGCCGTCGTGGAAGCTGTCGCCCAGGAAGACCAGCCGCTCGGGCGCGAGCTGCGCGATCTCGCGGTCGAGGCGATCCAGGGTCTCGCGGGTGTCATAAGGCGGCAGCATCTGGCCGAAACGGGCGGCGTAGCTGCTGCCTTTTTCGAAATGGAGATCGGCCACGATCAGCGTGCGCTCGCGCTCCAGCCACAGCGCGCCCGACCACCGCAGCATCACCTCGACATTGGCCAGGGCGACACGAAGGCCGCCGCAGGCCGAAGGCTCGAAGCGGGTCATGGGCGCGCCTCGGCGATCAGGTCGGCTTCAGCCTCGGCCAGGATCATCTCGCCGGCGGCGTCGCCCGGGGCGCGCTCGCGGCCGATTTCCAGCATCATCGGCACGGCGAACGGCGAGACGCGATCGAGCGGAACGTGGCGGATATGGCCCTGGACCCGGGTCAGCATGTCGCCGAGGCGCGCGATGTCCAAGAGACCGGTGGCGGCGTCCAGCCGCGCGCAGCGGAGCATCAGATGGTCGGGTTGGTGTTTGCGCAGCACGTCGTAGATCAGGTCCGTCGAAAAGGTCACCTGCCGTCCGGACTTCTCTGCGCCGGGGTGACGGCGCTCGATCAGGCCAGCGATCAGGGCGCAGTGCTTGAATGAACGCTTCATCATGAAGCTTTCGTCCAGCCAAGCCTCCAGGTCGTCGCCCAACATGTCCTGGGCGAACAGCTCATCCAGGTCCAGATCGTCCATGGGGCGCAGCGACCAGAGGTTCAGCGCGTAGTCGTTGCAGACAAAGCCCAACGGGCCGACGCCCAGGCGATCCAGGCGTCGCGTCAGCAGCATGGCCAGGGTGGTGTGGGCCAGGCGTCCGTCAAAAGGGTAGCAGACCATGTGAAACCGCTTCCCGCGCGGGAAGGTCTCCAGCAGCATCTCGCCTTCCTGCGGGATCGCCGAGCGGGTCTTTTGCCAGGACAGCCATTCCTGCACATCGCCGGGCAGGGCGCTCCATTCGCGCTCGTCATGCATCATCTGGCGCACGCGGCCGGCCAGATAGGTCGATAGCGGGAACTTCGAGCCGCCCCAACTGGGCATCTTGGGATCGTCGTTCGGCGCCGGCGAGACAAAGGCGTCGGCGCCGACCAGACTGTTGTAGCGCCAGACCTGTCCGGCGAAGACGAAGGTGTCGCCGGGCGTCAGCTGTTCGAAATAGCCTTCCTCGGCTTCGCCGATCTTGCGACCGCCCATCGGCCGCTTCCCGCCGCCGACGCGGATGTTGATCGTCGCCGGCGAGATGATCGCGCCTACGTTCATCCGGTGCTGTTGGCGAGCCTGGGCGTTGCGCGCCGTCCAAAGGCCGTCGACGGTCTGCACGATCCGTCGAAATTTGTCGTAGGTGCGCAGCGCGTAGCCGCCGGTCGAGACGAAGTCGACGACGGCTTCGAAGTCTTCCCAACTCAGGTCAGCATAGGGGCCGGCCGAGCGCACCTCGTCATAGAGGTCGGTCAGCTTGAACGGCTCCGAGCAGGCGCACCCCATGATGTGCTGGGCCAGCACGTCGAGCCCGCCGATGCGGGCTGGTTCCCCATCCAGGTGGTTCTCCAGGATGGCGTCGGCGGCGGCGCGGCATTCTAGCATCTCAAAGCGGCTGGCGGGGACGAACAGGGCGCGGCTGGGCTCGTCCAGCCGGTGATTGGCGCGGCCGATCCGCTGCACCATCCGAGACGCCCCCTTGGGCGCCGCCAGCTGGATGACGAGATCGACGTCGCCCCAGTCGATGCCCATGTCCAGCGTCGAAGTGCAGACCACCGCGCGCAACTCTCCCCGCGCCATCGCCGCCTCGACCTTGCGCCGCTGCTCGGCCGACAGGCTGCCATGGTGCAGGGCGATCGGCAGGCCCTCGTCATTCAGCTCCCAGAGGCGCTGGAACGCGAACTCGGCCTGGAAGCGGGTGTTGACGAAGACGAGCGCCGTCTTGGCCGCTTTGATGATGTCGTAAACCTCGGCCATGGCGTGCTCGGCCGTGTGGCCGGCCCACGGCACGCGGCCGCCGGAGACTAGGACCTCCACGACCGGCTGGGCGCCGCCCGAGCCGAGGACGAGGTCGATGTCGGGCTCCGAGATCCTCCCCCGCTGGCGGGGGAGGTGGCCCGGAGGGCCGGAGGGGGTGAGCTGGAGGTCGACCTTGCTGGCCCCCTCCGTCGGCTCCGCCGACACCTCCCCCGCAGGCGGAGGAGGATCTTCGGCTCGGTTCACGCCCAGCCACTTCCGCACCAGGTCCGGGTCATCGACCGTCGCCGATAGCCCGACCCGCCGCATCCTTGGCGCGAACTGCTGCAGGCGGGCCAGGCCCAGCGCCAGGAGGTCGCCGCGCTTGCTGGGCCAGATCGCGCGGGCCTCGTCGATGATCACGCAGGAGAGGTCGGCGAAATACTCCCGCGCGCCCTCCCAGGCGCAGAACAGGGCCAGTTGCTCAGGCGTGGTCAGCAGGATATCGGGCGGCCGGATCCGCTGGCGGGCCTTGCGGCTCTCGCCGGTGTCGCCCGTCCGGCTCTCGGCGACGATCGGCAGGCCCATTTCGCGGATGGGCGTCAGCAGGTTGCGCTCGACATCGACCGCCAGCGCCTTCAGCGGCGAGATATAGAGCGTGTGAACGCCGGCTGGCGTATTGCGCGGCGGGCGCTCGGCCAGTTCGATCAGGCTGGGCAGGAAGCCCGCCAGCGTCTTGCCGCCGCCCGTCGGCGCGATCAGCAGGGCCCCGCGACCGGCCCGCGCCTTCTCCAGCATCGCCAACTGATGCGCGCGCGGCGTCCACCCGCGCTTGGCGAACCAGGCCTGGAACTGGGGAGGAAGGGCGTTCGCCACGGACATTGACCGCGATATAGCATGTTCCCTTTCTGTTTCACCCGACTTTTGCGCGCGCGTAGCGCGAGTCTGGTTGCTTCCGCTGAGGCTTGCGATTGTCTGGAGCAACGCTTGCAGCGCCACGTGACGCTTCCGGCCAAGGTGGGGGTTTGATGCGTTTGGGCTGGCTGATGGCGTTGGTGCTCATGGTCCCTTGGACCGCCGGCGCGGCGTTCGCTGAGGAGCGGCGGACGCAGACCGATTGCGAGGCCATCCAGCGGGCTGCGGAGGCTGGCGACGCCGCCTTCTATGTCGATCTGGCCGTCTGCCATATTCGCGGCGACGGGCGCGAGCCGAATGAGGCCGAGGGACTGGTCTGGCTGCGCAAGGCGCTGGCCTTGGACGACACCGACGCCATGGTCGAACTGGGAAACCTGTATCTCTTTGGCGCGGAGGGTCTGGAGTCTGATCCAGACGCCGCGCTGAAGCTCTACGCCCGCGCGGCGCGACTGGGCGACCCGAACGGCATGTACAACCTTGCGGTCATGCATCGGGGCGGGCATGGGCCGCCCGAAAACCCCAGGCTGGCGCGCGCTTGGTATCTTCGCGCCGGCGAAGCAGGTTCAGCGCCGGGCGCCTTCAGCGCGGGCGTCGTCCTGCTGGAGGGCTATGGCGGTCGTGTCGATGAAAGGCGGGGCTTGCTGTGGTTGCGCCGCGCGATCGAGATGGGTTCGGCTGAAGCGATGAACGAGCTGGGCCGTCTTCATGCGGAGGGTTCGGGCGTAACGTCCGATCCGGCCAAGGCCCTCTACTTCTATCGCGCCGCCGCCCGGAACGACCTGCCGGATGCGATGTATCGGCTAGGCGCGGCGCACTACAACGGTCAGCTGACCGACAAGAACTATGTCGAGGCGATGCGCTGGTTCCAGCGGGCTGCGGACCGGGGCGACCACGACGCCTGGTTCGCGCTGGGACTGATGTGCGAGATCGGCCGCGGCGTTCGCGCTGATCGCGAGTTGGCTCTCCAGATGTATCGCCGGGCCGTGGAGAGCGACGAGCCGGCCCTGCGCGGAAAGGCCCAGCGGGCGATCGATCGGCTGCTCGGCCTGGCCGACGATGATGAGACGCCGGTTGGTTAGGGCGCTGCGCGGCCCCGTTTCCATTCTGTTTCGAGCCGGGTTCTGCTAACGGACGGAGGTGACTGCTTCGCCGCCCACTCTGGATCTGGCTCCCGCTCTCGTCGTCCTGCCTGGTCCGCGCGCCGGCTTGGCGGACGGCGGCGAGGCCAGGATGCTGCGCGCGCCGGACGCTCGCGATCTCTTTGAGCACGGTCCTATCCTGGTGGCGCACGCGGCCATGACCGCCCGTCGTCTGAACCTGTCGCCGCCGCCGCGCTCGCCGCGCCTGTTCGATGTGCTCGAACTCCATGCGTTTGCGCGGCCAGCGGCGTTTTGCGCGCCCTCGGCGGTAGGACTGGCGACAGCGCTTGGCCTTCGCGAGCCGCACGGCGCAGCCGAGCAGGCCCAGACCCTTCGCGAGGCCGCTGACGCGCTTTTGCGGGAGCTGGCGTTGACGCCGGTTCCTTCGCGCGAAGAGGCTCTGGCGATCGCCGAAACGCTGGCCAAGGCTGGCTGGTCCTGGGGACCGGCGGTGATCGGAGCCCTGCGCTCCGTCCCAGTCGGCAACCAGTTTCGCGGCTCGGGCCTCGATGTCTGGGCGCGGCTGGTCGAGTGGGAGGATCAGGCGCCGCCCGGCGAAGCGGGCTCGCGTCCTATTGATCCCGAACGCGCGGGCGAGCGGCTGGCCGAACTGCTGCAACGCTCGGGCCTTGAAGAGGTGCGCGAAGCTCAGGCGACCTTCGCCAAGGAGGCCGCCTTCGCCTTCCAGCCGCGCGAGCGGGAGGGCGAGCCGCGCATGATGCTGGCTGAGGCCGGCACGGGTGTTGGCAAGACGCTGGGCTATCTGGCGCCGGCGTCCCTGTGGGCCGAGGCCAACGGCCCGTCGGTGTGGGTCAGCACCTATACGCGGGCCCTGCAGCGACAGATCGAGCGCGAGAGCCGGTCGATCTATCCCGACCCGAAAGAACGCGCCCGCAAGGCCGTCGTGCGAAAAGGTCGTGAGAACTATCTGTGCCTGTTGAACTTTCAGGAGCAGGTCAACGGCGCTCAATTGGGTAACAGCGATCTGGTCGGTCTGGCCCTGACAGCCCGCTGGGCGCGCGCCACGCGGGATGGGGACATGACCGGCGGCGACTTTCCCGCCTGGCTACCCACCCTGACGGCCGTGCCCCCTTCGATGCAGGCCAGCCCGGCCAATCTGGTCGACCGACGTGGCGAGTGCATCCACGCCGGCTGCCAGCACTATCGCATCTGCTTTATCGAGAAGGCCGTACGCGCGTCCAAGCGCGCGGACCTGGTGATCGCCAACCATGCGCTGGTCCTGACGCAGGCGGCCTTCGACGGCGCGCGCACAGCGCGGGGTCTCAAGGGCGACAACGAGACCACCAGCCTCAAGCGCATCGTCTTCGACGAGGGACACCACCTGTTCGAGGCCGCCGACAGCGCCTTCTCGGCCGCTCTGTCCGGCGCGGAGGCCGCCGAGCTGCGGCGCTGGATCCGGGGTCCTGAGGGCCGAGGTCGTCGCGGGCGCGGCCTGGAGGCGCGCTTGCTGGACATCCTGGGCGACCGGGAAGGCGCGCGAGGGGCGATGAGCCACGCCATCCAGGCCGCAGCGGCCCTGCCGGGCGAGGGCTGGTCGGGTCGTGTCGCGCCGCCCGACGGCCAAATCAATCCCATTGGCCCGATCGAGAACTTCCTGGTCGCGGTGATCGAACAACTACGCGCCCGCAGCGGCGACCGGGGCGGCGCCGACCTTGGTCTGCAATGCGATGCGCGCCCGCCCATCGATCTGGTCCGCGAGCGCGCGCCCGAGGCGGCCAAGGCGCTGGCGGCCATCGAAGCGCCGCTATTGGCCTTGGCGCGAGCGCTGGAGGACGTGCTCGACGAGGACGCCGAGCATCTGGGCGCCTCCGAACGCGCCCGGATCGAAGGCGCATTGCGCGGCCTGGACCGACGGGCGCGGATGACCTTGCCGGCCTGGCGTTCGATCCTGAAGGCCCTCGAAGAGGACGACGTCGAACCGACCGAAAGCGACCCGGACTTCGTCGACTGGTTCGAGGCCACGTTCCTGTATGGGCGGGTGGTGGACGCAGCCTGCCGTCGTCATTGGGTGGATCCGACCGAGCCGCTGCGCGCCGCCGTGTTGTCCCCCGCGCACGGCGTGCTGGTCACCAGCGCCACCCTCGTCGACCCTGCGCTGGAGGATCCATTCGCCCTGGCCGAGATGCGCACGGGCGCAGCGCGCCTGCCGTCCGCGCCCAAGGTGCTGCGACTGGTCTCGCCCTTCGACTATGAGAACAACGCCAAGGCCTTCGTCGTCACCGACGTGAACAAGGAGGACCCGCGCCAGGTCTCTGCGGCGATGCGCGAGCTGTTCCTTGCGGCGGGGGGTGGGGGGCTTGGCCTCTTCACCGCCATTCGTCGTCTGAAGGCTGTGCACGAGCGCATCGCTGCGCCGCTGGCCGACCAGGGCATGGCGCTCTACGCCCAACACGTGGATCCGCTCGAGGTCGGGGCCCTGGTCGACATCTTCCGGGCAGAGGAGGACGCCTGCCTGCTGGGCACCGACGCCATTCGCGACGGCGTCGACGTCCCTGGGCGCTCGCTTCGGCTCCTGGTGTTTGATCGCGTGCCCTGGCCCCGTCCGGACGTGCTGCACAAGGCGCGCCGGCTGCGTTTTGGCGGCAAAGGCTATGACGACGCCGTGGCGCGGGCGCGGATCAGCCAGGCGTTCGGGCGTCTGATCCGACGTGCCGACGATCGCGGCGTGTTCGTGATGCTGGACGCCGCAGCGCCGACCCGGCTGTTTTCGAGCCTGCCCGAGGGCGTAACGCTGGAACGGGTCAGTCTGGTAGAGGCCATAGAGGCGACCGCAGCCTTCCTGAAGACGACAAAGTCCTAGACTGACGCGCGGCCGGGCGATGCGTCCGCCGGGTATCCGGGACCGTACCGCTCCTCGTGACCAGGAGCACCGTGTACATGCGCGTCCGATATACCGCCGTCTTGGCCGCCCTCGCCTCTGCGTTTCTGGTCGCCGGCCAAGCCTGGTCTTTCGAGCTTTCGCCAAAGGCGCGCGCTGCGTTGGCCAAGGGCGAAGCCTACGCCGAGGTGACGCCCGATCCCGATGGAATTTCCGGTCACGTGCGCGCGGTGGTCGACGTCAACGCGTCGCCTGAGAAGGTCTGGCGCATCATGACCGACTGCGCGGCGGCCAAGGTGATGATCACCACGCTCGCCGTCTGCCGCATCGTGGAGGGCGACATGGCCCGAGGCTGGGACATCCGCGAGCACGTGACGCGTCGCAACCTGGTGTTCCCCGGCATGCGCATTGTCTTCCGCTCCGACTATGAGCCCTACAGCCGGATCAAGTTCCGACTGGTCAGCGGTGACCTGAAGGTCGAACAGGGCGAATGGAAACTCCAGCCGCTGGACGGCGGCCGGCGGACCCGCGTCTTCTACGACAACCGCCTGGCCGTGGACTGGCCGGTTCCCAAGGCGCTGATCCGCGAAGCGCTGCGCAAGGACACGCCCAAGGTCCTGATGAACCTCAAGCGTCTTTGCGAGTGAGCCGGCGTCCTAGCCCGCCGTCACGTACTTGATCAGCGCCGCCATGTTCTCGATGTAGGTTCCGGTCGAGATGCCGATCTTCGGCGTGTCGGTGATGTAGGGCGAGGTGTCTGTCGCATCGCCGACGCGGGTCTGGCTGAAGTCGCCGGGCGCCGGCGTCGGCGAGCCGTCGCCGATGTACGGGTTGCTGGTCGCCCGGAGCTCTGTCGGCCACCAGCCTTCGGCGTTGAGCGCGGCGATCAGGCCGGCGACCTTGTCCGGCGAGATTTGGCCAGTGTCAGCTTTCAGCGTGTCCACGTTCAGGTCCGACACCGAGATGTCGCCGGTAGTGAAGTACTTGGGCAGCGCCTTGCGGCCGCCCTTGAGCGGCGAATCCTTGCTGGCGATTTCGGGTGGGGTGGCTTGCAGCTTGGCCAGCCGCTGGCGCAGGCCCGCGACGTTCACCGCGCGGAACGACGAGTAGTGGATGACCGTGCCCTGCGGGTTCTCGTCGGCGTAGTACTCGCCGTTGACGACATTGCTGCCCCGCCGATGAATGTAGAGCGGCTTGCCTGTCCCGACCTGAATGAAGGTGGGGTAGGGGCGGCCCTTCTGGATTTCCTGCGGCAGCTTGATGCTGTCCAGCCAGTCCAGCGCTTCGCCGAGGCGGGCCAGGTACTTCGGGTCACCGGTCAGTTCGTAGAAGTCCATGCACGAGGCGATGTTGGCCCCCGTGGTGTGGGAGGCGAAGGCCTCGGGCTCATAGCTGCGCGCGCCGGCGGGTTTGAGCGTGTCGACGTAGTGTTGCAGACCCCAGGCCGGCTGCGGCTGCGGTTGTTGGCAGATCACGAAGCAGTCCATCGCCTTCCGGATGGCCGGCAGCGCGCGCGGATCGCCGAGAGCCTGCCAGACCATGATCAGGAACTTGATGTTCTCGCCGGCCACATCGTCGTTGAAGGTGATGTAGCCGGTGTAGTCGGCATGGCCGTGGTTCTGGAAATCGGTCTTCAGGGGGAAGCGCTGGGGCCAGCCGCCGTTGGGATACTGGCTGTCCAGAACAAACTGCAGCGCCTTGTCCAGAGCCGGCTTGAAGCGCTTGTCCTTCTTTTCGACGTAGAGGCGCAGCAGGAACTGCGAGGTCTCGGCGGTGCCCGCGTCATCGAACGTGGCGTTGCCGTAGTAGTGCTGGAATTCCTCGAGCCGCCAGCCGTTTTTGCCGATCGTGTCGTACCATTTGCGGATCGAGGCCTCGCCGGCGAGATCGCCCAGATAGTTCCAGCCGCCAGCCGGATGCTGGATCGCGATCAGGGCCTTGGCGGCCTTGCAGGCGGCTTTGTAGTAATAGTCGTCGCCCGTCGCATGATAGGCGTCGAGGAACAGGTGCCCCATCGTCGCCGTGCCCGGCGGCTGCACCCAGATCATGGTCGGAAAGGCTTCCATCTCGCCCCAGCGGCGCGAGAAGTCCGGCAGATAGCTCCAGACGTAGCCGCCCTTATAGGCGACCTTTTCGACCATGAAGCGCGTGGCCGTCTTCATCGTTTTCAGCGCCGTGTCTCGGCCGGGCGCGGCGACTGCGCGGAGCGGCGCGAGAGCGCCCGCAGCGGCGAAGGCCGCCGCCGAGGTGGCCAGAAGGCGACGGCGGGAAAGCGGGCTCAGAGGCATGGATGAACTCCGGTCAGCGCGAAGCTTACATCGAAGGATAGGCGAGCAAACCTCCCTGGCCAGCGACGGCTCCGTCATCTTTGAAGCGACGTTGCCGACATTATGCTACCGGTGTCATAGGTTTGGCTACCCACTTTTCACGGGGCGATGTCGGCCGTTGCCTCATGGGGCTGCGGGGCCACAGGTCGCTCCTGCGACAGGCGGCCGCGTTGCGTGTCACGGCGCGTTCGGCGAAATTTAGTGGCCTTTTGAGGCGACGCCGCCGCGCTCGGAGCAGCACGGCCGACGCCGTCCTGTTGGGGAACAGGACAACGCCCCCGGACCGAAAAGGTCCGGGGGCGTTTTCATGTCAAAGCTAGCGCGAGCCCGGCTAGAGAACGATGATCACTCTGCGTCCAGCGGTCGCATGGCGGATCTGCGTTCATATCTTGTAAACCTTTCGGCCATGGGGACGCGACACGACCACCTGACCGAAGCCGAGCGGCTCGAGCGACAAGCCGAGATCGCCGACAACGCGCACGCCCGTGCGGCTCTGCTGCGTATGGCGCAAGCCTCGCGCGGCGCGGCTGCGCTGGTGGGTCTGTTTGAGGCCAGCTACGACGAAGCGCTGCCGATCGTCCGCAGCTAGGGCCTCACTCCGCCAGGCAGACCTCGACACAGCGAACCGCCAGGGTTTGGGTGGCGTCCAGAAACGGCGCCGAAAGATCTGTCTGGGCCAGCACCAGGGGCACTTCGGTGCAGCCCGCGACCACAGCCTGCGCGCCCTTGCCGATCAGGCGGTGGGCGAGGGCGGCCATAGCGTCCCGCGACTCTTGCCCCACATCGCCTCGCTTGATCCGGTAGAGCAGAGCCATGAACTCGACCTGTTCATGGTCGTCCAGCGTCACGACTTCCAGGTCGAGCTGCGAGAAGCGGTCGCGATAGAGGCCAAGCGCGAGGCTGGTGCCCAGAACGCCGACGACGGTCGCGCCTTGGCTCCGGGCGGCGAGGCCGGCGGTTTCCAGCATGTCGATCAACGGCAAGCCCGAGGCGCGGACCTCTGCCGCGTAGGCGTGGGCTGTGTTGCACGCGATCGCCAGAACTTGCGCGCCGGAGCCGCGCAGGCCCGCCGCCATCGCCGCCAGCACCGGACCGGGATCCGAGCCCTCCACGTTGCGGTCGGGAACCTTCGGATTGATGTCAACCAGAACCCGAAGATGGTCCTGCTCGCGGCTGACGGGCGTCGCGGCCTGCAGCTTGGCCAGGAAGTCGAGCGTGGCGGCCGGACCCATGCCGCCCAGAACGCCCAGAACCTTGCTCATCGCAGGCGCTCCTAGCCGAGGGCGGGTTCGAGCACGGTCTGATAGCCGAACAGCCCCTGTGCGCCGCCGGTATGCAGGAACACGATGCGCTCGCCCTTGAAGGCGCTCTTGCGCGCCTGATCGATAAGCCCCTTCATCGCCTTGCCCGAGTAGACCGGATCCAGCAGCAGACCCTCCGTGCGAGCGGCCAGCGCCAGGGCGTCGATCACGCCCTGGTCCACGAGGCCGTAGCCTTCGCCTACATAGTCGCAGTCGGCGACAACGGCCTCGCGCCGAACCCGGCCCGCTGCGCCGATGGTCTCCGCCGTGGCGACGGCGAGGTTGTAGACATTCTCTTCCTGCTTGGCCTTGGGCGCGCGCACGCCAAAGCCCAGGATCGGGATGTCGACCGACAGCGCGGCGAAGCCGGCCACAAGGCCTGCATGGGTGCCGGCGCTGCCTGTCGCCGTGACGAGGCGGTCGATCTTGAGATCCATTTGATCGGCCTGAACCACCAGCTCACGCGCGCAGTCGACATAGCCGAGCGCTCCGACCGTGTTCGAGCCGCCGCCGGGGATCACATAGGGCTTTCCACCGCGCTGGCGCACGCTCTGGGCGGTGACCTCAAGCTCGGCGACCATGTCCGTCCCGCCCGGCACATAGCGCAGCGATGCGCCCATCAGCTTGTCGAGCAGGACATTGCCGTTGCCCATGTAGTCGCTGGCCTTGGAGCCGGTGCGCTCCTCCAGGATCACTTCGGTCTTCAGGCCAAAGCGCGCCCCAGCTGCGATGGTCTGGCGGACGTGGTTGGACTGGACCGCGCCTTGGGTGACCAGGGTGTCGGCTCCCTGAGCCAGGGCCTCACCAAGCAGGAACTCCAGCTTGCGGGTCTTGTTGCCGCCGCCGGCCAGGCCCGTGCAGTCGTCGCGCTTGACCCAAAGGTCCACGCCCAATTCGGCGCCGAGGCGGGGGAGGGGCTCCAGAGGCGTGGGCAGGTGCGCGAAGCGGGCGCGAGGAAAGCGAGCGAGGTGCATGGGCGCGGTTCCTGATCGAGTCGCGCCCTTGTTATCACGTCCGATGCGGTGGTCGCCGCACGACTTCAGGGTTGTTGCGCCGCAGCCTTGGCTTCAATGCGGCGCCGGGCGCGCTCAGCCGCCAGCGCGCGCGCCTCGGGGTCCTTGAGCTGTTTCTTGATCATCTGAACCAGTTCGTAGGGCGGATCAGTGGTCGGTGGGGACCGGAATGGCTCTTGCTTGATCTCAGCAAGGACATTCGCCGTGTCCCTGGCCTTCTCCTGATCGTACCACTGGCGAAGCGTGCTGCAGACCGTCTTTGGGATGATCGTGCCGCCCATGGTCTTTTTCACACAGACCACACGGTCAGGCTCGGCCTTATGGAGCGCGTTCAGCTGTTCGATGATCTGCTGATCCGGCAGGGTCCTCTGGATCACCTTGCGCGAGGCCTCCACCGTCACCGCATCCACAGCGCTGTCCTGGGTGGCCTGGCCCGAGAGAGCAAGAAACAGTGCGAAGACAAGCATAGCGGCAACCTGCGGGTGAGCGGTCATCTATGGCTGAGTTTTTCGAGCTCGCCCAGCCGGTTGTTCGCGCGGCTTGTTCGAAGGTGAGCGCCTTGCTGATGCTTTCGGCGGCGCGCTCGGTTCTTGGAGGGCCCGAACCGTGCTAGTCTTGCATCGTCACAAGAAGTCGGCCGCCCCGGGTCTCAAAGCGCTCCGGGCGGACCGCGAACATGGGAGGAAGTCATGAGCCAGCGTGGCCTTCTGGGCGTGGCGGTGCTTGCGGCGACGCTATGGGCCGCATCTTCGAGCGCCAACGCCTCGACCCTTGTCATCGGTGGCGGTCTGGCCAAGGAATGTTCCGAGGCCGCGCTCGACGGCCGTTCGGACAAGGCTTCGGTGCTGACCTGCACGACCGCCCTGGAGACCGAGAACCTCAACTTCCGAGACCGCGCACGGACCTTCGTCAATCGGGGCGTTCTGCAGATGCGGCAGCGGGATTTCACCCGCGCTCGGGCCGACTTCGACACCGCGTCGAAGCTTGATCCGAACCTGGGAGAGGCCTGGGTCAATCGGGGCGCGGCCTATGTGGGCGAGAAGCGCTATCGTGAGGGGGTCGATCAGATCGACAGGGGCTTGGCCCTGGGGGTCAAGGACCCCGAGCGCGCCTGGTTCAATCGCGGGCTGGCCAACGAAGGCCTGGGCGATCTGAACGCCGCCTATCGCGACTATTCGCGCGCGGCGGCCTTGAAGCCGGATTGGGCGGCGCCGAAGACTGAGCTCACGCGTTTTACGGTCAAGCGGCCCTAACGCCTGGATGATCTGGCGCGCTGCGAACGGAGCTATTCCATGGCGTGGCTGAGGTCTGTGACGGGGGCGGTTGCGAGCTTGCTGGCCTTTTGCGGGGCGGCGCAGGCGCAAGACTTGAGGGATATCCAGGCGCGCAACGCGGCCGCGCACGCGCTTGAAGACGCGCGTCGCGACATCCTGCAGAGCCAGATCGACTCCTCCAACGCCCAGGAACGCGCGCGCACTCAGGTTATCCTGCGCGATTTGAACGCCGGCCTCGTGACAGGGCCTGTTGTCCTTAGGGAGTCGGCGGCGCCCGTCCCTGTCGACGAGCCTCCACGATCGGACGCTGATTTCAGCGCCTCCATGGCGCGCCTCGAGCGGCTCACCCAAGAGGCCTTGGCGCTCAGTAACGCGCGTATGCGCGCAATACGCGCCGCCAGCGAGCCGAAGCCGTAGAGTCTCGGCTGCGGATAACGCCGCGCCGCCGACCTTCAGCGCCGGGGAACGTGGGCGATCACCTGAATCTCGAGGATCCCGCCCGGCGCCAGCAGGCCCGTTGTGCCGACCGCCGTCCAGGCCGGGTTGGCGCCCTTGATGAACTCGCTCTTCACCGCGTTGATCAGGTTGATCTGCTCCCAGCGCGGCGCCGGTTGATCAGGTCCTTCCCAGACGTGGAAGCTATTGATCATCACCACGTGCTCAAAGTCGCTCCCCGAGGCCTTTAGGATCTGGTCCAGGCTGACGAACGCTCGCCTGACCTGGCGCTTGAACGACTCCGGGTCGGTTCCCTCATCCTTGCCCCGACCGACGATCACCCCGGAAACATACAGGGTGTCCCCCACGCGCCGGGCGGGCGCGTACTTGATCTCGTCGTAGGATCTTTGATGCGGTTCGGATGGGATGATCACCTCGCCGCCGGGCGCGGGGATCGACTTGGGATAGGTCGTCTGCGCCAAGGTCGACGTGGCGATGAGGGCGCAGAGGACCGGCGCCAGGCAACGATGGATCACGGCGAAGCTCCCGCAGAACGTTGATCTGTGATCGTCTTTACGGATCAGGATCAGCAAGTGAATTTACCGTAACGCGGCGCGGGCATTGCGCCTTGACCTGCGCGTCAGCAGGCCTAGTCTCCGCCCTCTGTTCACCGGGGGGCCGCTTGCGCGGCTGAGATTGGGCCTTGGCCCTGACCCGTAGAACCTGATCCGGGTCATGCCGGCGAAGGGAGGGAACGCGGGCGGGAGCGTTAGTCTCGTCCGTAAGACCGACTCAAGCACGCACGTCCGGGTCTCCTTGGAAGCTTGAGGAGCGCCCGAAATGAATATCCAGAGCACCATCAAGGCCGTGGCCGAGACGATCTCGACCGGTCCGATCCCCGGCTCGCGCAAGGTCTATCAGGCGGGCGAGCTGTTCCCCGAGCTGCGCGTGCCGTTCCGCGAGGTGGCGGTCCACCCGTCGGCCAACGAGCCGCCGGTCACCATCTACGACCCCTCGGGCCCCTACAGCGATCCGACCATCCAGATCGACATCGAAAAGGGCCTGCCGCGCACCCGCGAGGCCTTCGTTGTGGCGCGCGACGATGTCGAAGAGGTCACCGACCCTCGCCAGGTGAAGCCGGAAGACAACGGCTTCGCCCAGGGCAAGCATCTGGCCCCAGAATTCCCGGACACCGGCCGCAAGATCTATCGCGCCAAGCCGGGCAAGCTGGTCACCCAGCTGGAATACGCCCGCGCCGGGATCATCACGGCCGAGATGGAATATGTGGCGATCCGCGAGAATTTGCGTCGCGAACAGACGCGCCCGTGCGTCCGCGACGGCGAGGATTTTGGCGCCAGCATCCCGGACTTCGTCACGCCTGAATTCGTGCGCCAGGAAGTCGCCCGGGGCCGCGCCATCATCCCGGCCAACATCAACCACGGCGAACTGGAGCCGATGGCGATCGGCCGCAACTTCCTGGTCAAGATCAACGCCAACATCGGCAACTCGGCCGTGCTCTCCACCGTCGCCGACGAGGTCGACAAGCTGGTCTGGGCCACGCGCTGGGGCGCCGATACGGTCATGGACCTGTCGACCGGCCGCAACATCCACAACATCCGCGACTGGATCATCCGCAACTCGAGCGTTCCGATCGGCACGGTGCCGATCTACCAGGCGCTTGAGAAGGTCAACGGCGTGGCCGAGGACCTGAACTGGGAGGTCTTCCGCGACACCCTGATCGAGCAGTGCGAGCAGGGCGTCGACTACTTCACCATCCATGCGGGCGTGCGCCTACCGTTCATCCCGATGACGGCCAAGCGGGTCACCGGCATCGTGTCGCGCGGCGGCTCGATCATGGCCAAGTGGTGCCTGGCGCACCACAAGGAGAACTTCCTCTACGAGCGCTTCGACGAGATCTGCGAGATCATGCGCGCCTATGACGTGTCGTTCTCGCTGGGCGATGGTTTGCGCCCTGGCTCGACCGCCGACGCCAACGATGAGGCCCAGTTCTCGGAGCTGCGCACCCTGGGCGAGCTGACCAAGGTGGCCTGGAACCACGGCGTCCAGGTGATGATCGAAGGGCCGGGCCACGTGGCCATGCACAAGATCAAGGCCAATATGGACGAGCAGCTGAAGCACTGCCACGAGGCCCCGTTCTACACCCTCGGCCCGTTGACCACGGATATCGCGCCTGGCTACGACCACATCACCTCGGCGATCGGCGCGGCGATGATCGGCTGGTTCGGCACGGCGATGCTCTGCTACGTCACGCCCAAGGAGCACCTGGGCCTGCCGGATCGCGATGACGTGAAGACCGGCGTCATCACCTACAAGCTGGCCGCCCACGCCGCCGACCTCGCTAAGGGTCACCCTGGCGCGGCCATGTGGGACGACGCGATCAGCCGCGCGCGGTTCGAGTTCCGTTGGGAGGACCAGTTCAACCTGGGCCTTGATCCGGAAACCGCCCGCAAGTTCCACGATGAGACCCTGCCGAAGGAGGCGCACAAGACCGCCCACTTCTGCTCGATGTGCGGTCCCAAGTTCTGCTCGATGAAGATCAGCCAGGAGGTCCGCGACTTCGCGGCCGCCAAGGCCCCGAACGACGCCGAACTGGGCATGGCGCAGATGAGCGAGAAATTCCGCGAGCAGGGCTCGGAGATCTATCTGAAGACCGAGTGACGCCGTTTTCACTGGCGCGACGGCGGAGACGCCTCCACCGTCGCGCCATGAAACGCCTGAGTCTTCTCGCCGTCGCCGCCGCGTTGTCCCTGGCCGCACCCGCTTGGGCCGAAAGCCCGTTCTGGCCGGTGCAGCCTAAGAATGGCCCGGTGGCCGCAGAGCTGCGCGGCGCCTGGAAGTCGCGGGGCTATGGCTGGATCGTCCAGTTCGGGCCCGACGGCGCTCAGCTGTTCCACACAGCGGGCGGCGCCTGCTATCCCGATCCGCGCCGCGAGCCGGATCCCGACGGGGTCTTGACCCTTTGGCGCGCCGAAGGACCGGGCGTTGTCAGCCTGACGGGCGATCCTGAGGGCACGCGCTACACGTTCGATCGCCTTCCGAACTTGCCGACGGATTGCATCTCGGCCGAAGGCTGGACCCCGGATCGGATCGTCGCCTTCGCCGCCGACACCTTCGCCGAGCTCTATCCGCGCTCCGCTGAACGCAAACTGGATTGGCCCGCGCGCAAGGCCAAGGCGTTGGCGCAGTTGGGGCCTTCGGCCTCTGAAGATCAGCTCTGGTTGGCGCTGGCCGACCTCCTGGCCGGACTGGATGATCCCCACGTCGAGCTGCACGGGATGGCGCAGGGCGCGCGGCGCGATCTCGAACCTGGCGAGGCGCCGACCCTTCTGCGCGTGCGTGCGACCGACCCCGCCGGCGAGGAAAAGGCCTGGCTACAAGCCTATCGCGAAGGGATTCTGACGGGCCTGCTGCAAGGCAAGGGGCGTCAGGCCGCCAACAATCGCATCTTCTGGGGGCGGGTCGACGATGTGGGCTACCTCAACATCTTGACCATGGGCGCCTTCGCGCGCAACGCCGCGCCGGATGATCCGCGCCCGCTGGACGCCGTTCTGGACGAAGCCTTCGCCGCCTTCGCCGGCGCCAAGGCGGTGGTGGTCGACGTCAGCAACAACCGAGGCGGCTACGACACCATAAGCCGGCGCATCGCCGCGCGCTTCACGGCCCAGCCCCGCATCGCCTACGCCAAGGTTCCGGTCGGCGCGAAAGCGCCGCCGCAGACCATCAAGGTCGAACCCTCCGGCGCGGTCGGTTTTACCGGGCCGGTCTATCTGGTCACGAGCGATATCACGGTCAGCGCAGGCGAGACCTTCACCCTGATGATGAAGGCGCTGCCGAACGTCACCCAGGTCGGCGCAATGACGCGCGGCGCCTTTTCCGATCAACTGCCCAAGCCGCTGCCGAACGGCTGGACTCTGGCTCTACCCGCCGAACTTTACCGCTCGGCGGACGGCCAGGACCTGGAAGGTCGCGGCCTGGCCCCCGAGATCCCGCTGGACGTCTTCCCGGCTGCGGACCTCTCTGGCGGGCACGCCGGAGTTATCTCGGACCTCATCGCGAAAATTCGCGAGGGCGCTGTCGGGAAGGCCGTGCGCTGAACGTCCTTGCGGGGTCAGCAACCTGCAAGGCGCCGCATCATGACCTATGTCGACGGATTTGTGGTTCCGGTCCGCAAGGCCGAGTTCGAGGCGTACCGCGCACTAGCCCGAAAGGCCGCCGCGATATGGCTGGAGCATGGGGCGCTCTCCTATGTCGAGTGCCTCGCTGAGGACGCGCCGTACGGGGAACGGACCTCTTTTCCCAGGGCGGTCCAGTTGGAAGACGACGAGGTGGTCGTGCTGTCCTGGATCACCTACCAGGATCGAGCGGCTCGTGACGCTGTGATGGCCAAGGTGATGGCCGATCCGCGGTTCCAGAACGAGATGGCGGGGCCGCCATTCAACACCCAGCGCATGATCCTGGGCGGGTTCGAGACCTTTACCGAATCCATGCGCGCATAGATTGTTGCAAGGCGCGCGCGGATCGAAGTCTCGCCCGGTCGGTGGAGATTCGTCGCTGCGAACACGGGGGCGCTGCCGATTTTGTTTCCTCGCTGAAACATCATGTCGTGTTGCTCATTCGCATGCGTCAAATATGTCTATTTTTCAAAGCCTAGGCCGCATTTGACGCGGATTGGGACACACCACTGTGTGCATTCTGCTGCAATAGCTGAGCTTGTTCCGGATGGTTGTTGCGGTGGTCTCCGCCCAGCCGTAAGGAGCGGCAACCCAGCGTTGGCGCCGATCGCGTCGGCGTTCCTCGCAACTCATGCTTTTGTGGGCCTGAATGACCCTTTCGACCGTGCTGCTCTACGGGCTGGCCGCCGTCTCGCTCGACCCTGTTGCCGCGGCGGCTCCCGCCACGACGGCCGCCGTGGTCGCCGAGGACATCCAGGCGTCGCAGCGGGCGAAGGATGAGGGACCCAACGAGGTCGAGGGGCTCGTCATCCAGGCTGACCCGCGTGGCAAGGTCGAGGGCGCCATCCAACCCGAGATCGAGCTCAACGAAGAAGAGATCAAGAGTTTCGGGGCCAATAGCATTGGTGAGCTTCTCACCCTTCTGACTCCCCAGACCGCCAGCACGCGCGGCCGCGACGGTGGTGGCGGCGGGCCGGTGTTGCTGATCAACGGTCGGCGGATCTCGGGCTTCCAGGAAATCCAGGGCGTGCCCCCTGAGGCGATCGAACGCTTTCAGGTTCTCCCCGAAGAGGTGGCGCTGAGCTACGGCTACAAGGCCGATCAGCGGGTCGTGAACATCATCCTCAAGAAGAACTACACCGCCACCACGATCCAGGCGGCGGGCACGGTCGCCACGGATGGCGGCCGTACGACGCTGAACGGCGGCGGCAACCGGGTGAAGATCGACG
Organism: Caulobacter sp. DMC95; assembly: GCF_056313785.1. Classification (NCBI taxonomy): domain Bacteria; kingdom Pseudomonadati; phylum Pseudomonadota; class Alphaproteobacteria; order Caulobacterales; family Caulobacteraceae; genus Caulobacter; species Caulobacter sp. DMC95. Next base: position 196,180 of record NZ_JBQUZP010000006.1, read on the forward strand.
GCGACAAGCGCTGGAACCTGGATCTCCAGCTGCAACGCGATCCCTATCTCCTGGAAACGGACCGCGACATCGTCCGCGCGCCGAACGGCCAACCCTTCGACCTGGTCGGCAATGTGAGCGGTGTGAACGGCGGTGAGATCGATCCGGCCCTGTCCGCTGCGGCCGGCGGCCTTGTGACCATCGCCGGTGTTCCAGACGCAGCCCAAGCGGGCAGGGTCGGGCTTTCGGCCTTCTCACCGCTGGCGGGGCGCTATAACACTGATGACCTGACCGCCAGCCGGTCGCTGATCTCCAAGTCCGAACGCGCGACGCTGCGCGGATCGATCAGTCGCGACCTGAACAAGACCACACAACTGACAATCAGCGGCAACCTGGAAGACACCAGCAGCCAGGCCCTGCTAGGCCTGCCCGGCGTGACCTTCACCCTGCCGACGGGCAGCCCCTTCTCGCCGTTCTCCAACCCCGTCACGGGCTATCGCTTCATTGATGCGCCGGGAGCCCTGGCGCGCGACACAGACGTCCTGCGCACCCAGGTCAGCATGGCCGCCAACGGCCGGGTGAAGGACTGGCGCTGGACCCTGACCGGCGACTTCGACCGCACCGCCACCGACACCACGACCGGTCGTGGTCTGGACGCCTCGGCCTTCCAGGCGGCGGTGGCGGCGGGAGATCCCAGCGTCAATCCGTTCGGAACGATCGCATCCAACCTCTACACGGCCGTGGCGCCTGACACGGCGCACTCGGTGTCGACCTCGGCCAGTGCGGAGCTCGTGCTGAACGGCAACCTGTTCCAGCTGCCGGCGGGCGGCGTCCAGACCACCTTCAAGATCGGCGCGGACACGCGGGGCCTCGACGCCAAGACCGTGCGTTCGGGTGTGAGTACCCAGCGCAAGGTTACGCGCGACCGCGAGAACCTGCAGACCAGCTTCACCCTGCCGCTGACCAGCACGCGGAACGATGTGCTGGCGAAGGTCGGCGACCTCTCGGCCAACTTCAACGCGGGCTACGAGAACCTTTCGGATCTCGGCGGCCTGACGACCCTGGGCGCGGGCGTGAATTGGACGCCGATCAAGCCGCTCAGCCTGATCGCCAGTTTCACCGACGAGGAGGGAGCGCCCTCGACCAACCAGGTCAATGATCCGCTGGTGGTGACGCCGAACGTCTCGGTGTTCGACTTCACGACGGGCCAGACGGTGCTGGTCACCCGCACCGACGGCGGCAATCCGAACCTGCGCAACGACAACCGCAAGGTCTCGAAGCTCCAGGTCAACTACAAGCCGCTGGAGAAGGTCGAGCTGACCTTCAACGCCACCTACACCCGCGCCGAGACCAGCAATGTGATCTCAAGCTTCCCAGCGATCACCCCGGACCTGGAGCGGGCGTTCCCGGAAAGGTTCACGCGGGACGCCACCGGCCGCCTGCTGGCCATCGACGCTCGTCCGGTGAACTTCGCCAGCGCCGAGCGGGAAGACATCCGCTGGGGCTTCAACCTGTTCAAGCCGGTCGGGAAGCCGACGCCCGGCGCCGCGGCAGGCCCCGGCGCGCCCGGCGGCATGGGCGGGGGACGCTTTGGTGGTGGTCCGGGCGGCGGCATGGGCGGCATGATGCGCTTCGGTGGTCCCGGCGGCGGCGGCATGGGCCCTGGCGGTCCAGGCGGCATGATGCGGCCCGGCCAGGGCATGCTGCAGATGTCCATCTACCACACCTGGCGACTGACGGACGAGCTGACCACCCGCAAGGGCCTGCCCGTGCTGGACCAGCTGGACGGCGCGGCGATCAGCTCGCGCACCGGTCAGGCGCGTCACGAGGTTCAGGTGCAGGGCGGCTACTTCAAGGACGGCCTTGGCGTACGCTTCAACGGAACCTGGAAGGACTCAACCTGGGTGAACGGCGGCGCCACCGGCGGCCAGACGCTGTATTTCTCGGATCTCGCCACCCTGGGCGTCAGTCTCTTCGCCAGTTTCAACGCACCCGCGCGCAAACCTTTGGTCGACAAGTATCCGATCCTGAAGGGCGCTCAGGTCTCGCTGAACATCGAGAACGTGTTCGACGCCAAGCAGACGGTGCGAGATCAGAACGGCGCCACCCCGCAGGCCTACCAGCGCGACTATTTGGACCCGCTGGGCCGCACTGTTCGAATTGGCTTCCGCAAGCAGCTTTAGGGGATCCAGCCGGGCGGGAGCGCCTGCGCGCTCTCAACCCGTCCTTAAGTACTGAGGCGCAGACTGGAGTTCTGAGCGGCCGGTTTTCGGCTGGATCGGAGGCCGTCATGGCGACCATGACTTCCAACACGCGCCGCACCGGCGACCATTTCGAACCCACGGACGTGGACCCACAGGTCCAGCGACGGTTGCGCGGCTATCTCGAACAGATCGACTACACCGCCTACGCCTCCAACAAGGCGGTGTTGGGCGCGACCTTTCCGAAGGTGGAGGGCGCCCAGTTCCAGCGGCTGGCCGTGGCGGCGGCGACTGCGCGGGCCAAGTGGGTCAGCGAAGCGGCGATGATGGCCGAAGGCGGGTCGACGCTTTCTGAAGGTCAGCTGGCCCGGCTCGCGCACCTGCGTCTGACCTACGAAGAGCTGACCGCCGTCTACGAAGCCACCCGCCGGATGGTGGAGCGAGGCTACATCGCGTACAGGCCGATCGCGGGATAATTACCCGGGCAATATTGACTTAAAATTTCATCCGGGTAAAAGGCGCTCCAGGAGGTTCGCCATGTCCGGACGCAAGGCGCTTTTGCGCGCATACAAGGAACGCAAGGTCGAGGCCGGCGTGTACGCTGTTCGCTGTGCGGCGAGTGGTGAGGTCTGGATCGGCGCGACGCCCGACCTCTCCACCCGACAGAGCGGAATCTGGTTCTCGCTACGCCTCGGCTCGCACCGAGAGCCGAGCCTGCAGGCGGCCTGGAACGCTCACGGCGCGGACACCTTCGCCTTCGAGGCGGTCGAGACGATCGATGTCGAGGGACTGGACGCCTTTTGTCGCGCCTCGCGTTTACGGGATCGCCGGGACCACTGGATCGGCGCGGCAGGCGCCCGGGGGCTGAACTGATGGATGAGCGCTTTGCGGTGTTCCACGGTCAGCGGCGGGTCGCTGCGGGTTCTAGGCTCGAGGCGGCGCTGGCGGCGGAGGCCCTGTCGCGTGAAGCCGGGGTGTTGATCTTCGATCCGCAGGGGCGGTCAGTCGATTTCGACCTCAGCGGCGGCCCCGATGTGGTCCGGGCCCGGCTGCAGCCTGAGGCGGCTGCGCCCCGAGGCCGGGGACGACCCAAGCTGGGCGTCGTGGCGCGCGAGGTGACCCTGCTGCCGCGTCACTGGGACTGGCTGGCCGCTCAACCCGGCGGCGCTTCGGTGGCGCTGCGCAAGCTGGTCGAGACCGCCCGGCGCGCGGCGGAAGGACCTGACCGGATCCGGTCCTCGCGGGATGCGGCCTATCGGTTCGCTTCGGCTATGGCCGGAGACCTCGCGGGGTTTGAGGAAGCCATGCGCTGCCTGTTCGCCGGCGATGACGCAGGGTTCGAGGCGCTGATCGAGGCTTGGCCCAGCGACATCGCCGCCCAGCTCAGAACCTACGCCGCCGAAGCCTTCGGCGCAGAAGAGGGCGCTTAGCGCGCGGAGCGGGCCAGCACGTCGCTGAGAACGGCCTGATAGGCTTTGTCGAACGCAGTCTTGTCGTCCCCGGCCTTCGCCGGCCACAGGGGGCGCAGTGCGGCCGTTCGAACAGCGGCGTCCAGCAGCCAGACCTTGTCCGCCTTGGCCAGCCGGGCGACTCGCGCCTCGACGTCCGCCTTTGGGACGCCCGAGTAGGCCAGCAGAGACCGCAAGGCCCACAGCGCCTGCTCTTCGGGATTGGGCGTCGCCGAGCCGGGCAGGCGGTGCGCGGTCCAGCGGATCGCGTCCAGCAACTGGGCCCGATAGCGCGGATCAGCCCAGGTGCTCGGCGTGTGACCAAGATTGGTCTGGAACAGGCGGCCTTTGCCGATCTGGCGCGTCCAGGTGACGGGCACGAACCAGGGGCGTTTCAGAGGCGTCTCGGTGAAGTCCAGGGCCTGCAGCACCCGGACCTTGGCGGGGTCATAGTCCGAATACTGATAGATCTCCTCGGCGTAGGCGAAGCGCGGCGGCCAGGCCTTGTTGACCGGGTTTGAGCCCCCAAGCGCCTGGATGGTCACCGGCGTGCCCTGGGTCCAGGGATGCCCGGCGAACTTGCCGTTGATGAAGGCGGTGTAGGTCTGGCCGGGGCCGGAATAGGGCCAGTGGGTGTCGGTGGCGCTGTGCAGGCCCACGAAGCCGCCTTGGCCGCTCTCCACCCAGCGCTGGATGGCCTGCCAGTTGGCGGCGGAAATCGGTAGTTCGCCCGTGGTGTAGAAGACGAGGACGTCGATGGTTTTGAGCTTCTCGGGTGTGATCTCGCGAGCGTCCTGCGTGGACTCTACGCTGAACGCGCCGCTCTGACCGCCGATCTCGGCGAGGGCCACTTCGGACAGTGTCGGACCGTTGCTGTTCTTGGGGCGGGCGACCGGCGCATGCAGCCAACCAACCGACTGGTCGAGATAGAGCACGCGGATCTTCGGATCGGCCTGCGCGCCTGAGCAGGCGAGGGCGGTCACCAACGCGACCAGGGTCAAAAGGCGGGTCATGGCGTTCTCAGGCCTTGGGCTGCATCAGGTCCCAGCGATTGCCGGACAGGTCTTCGAAGACCGCCACCGTACCGTAGGCTTCGTGACGGGGTTCCTCAAGGAACCGCACGCCTGCCTCGTTCATGCGCGCGTAGTCGCCAGAGAAGTCGTCCGTATGCAGAAACAGCCAGACGCGGCCGCCGCCCTGACGACCGATCGCCTCGGCCTGTTCGCCCACGGCGCGGGCGAGAAGGAAGTTCGTCCCGTCGCTCCCTGGCGAGACGACGACCCAGCGCTTGCCATGGCCCATGTCGGTGTCTTCGACGAGCGTGAAGCCAAGTTTGCCGACATAGAAGGCGATCGCCTCGTCATAGTCGGCGACCAACAGGGAAACGAGGGCGACGCGGCGGGCCATTCTTGCGACTCCAGATGACGGCGAACTGATAGCACGCGTCTGCGATACCGCCTTTGCATCGTTTCTCGGCCGGAAGGCGGATATGGTCTAGCCCTCTGTTTCAAGAAGAGGCCCCCATGATCCCGCATCTGATCTCGGCTCTTGCTTTCGTCCTCGCGCCCGCCGTCGAGACCAAGATCACGCCCGTGGCCGCAAAGGACCTGCCGGCGGCCGTGGTCTCGGCCGTCAAGGCCGCCGCTCCGGCGATGACGATCAAGGAAGCGGAGCTCAAGGAGCGCGAGAACCGCCGCTACTTCGACGTGGAAGGCGTGATGCCGGACGGCTCGGAAATCGAGTTCGACCTGCTCGAAAAGGACGGCGTCTGGGCCATCGTCGAAATCCAGCGCGACATCGCCTGGTCCGACGCCCCCAAGCTTGTGCGAGACGCCGCTGCGGCGTCGGGGAAAGCCATCACGCCGGTGCGGGTTATCGAGAGCAGGCAGAACGACGGCATGGTCATCTACGAGCTGTTCGCCGCCGGTAAGTCCAAGGATCCGTCCATGGAGGTCAGCTTCAAGGACGGTCAGGCCAAGGTGCTGAGCGAGGTCTGGCCGCACTAGCCGTTGGGTACAGGGACGTAGCGTCGCGGATCCTCACCCAAGGCCGCGGTCCTAGCGGCGCTCGCAGAAGGCTGGCGTCTTGCGCCAAGCGCCGCTAAATGCGGGGTGCTCGAAAAACGGGCATGGGCCAGCTTGCGCCCCTTCTTTGACAGTGGTGACGACCATGCCGCGCGACGCGGCCGGAACGGCGCGCTCTCCCGAGCGGCCGCACGGCCCCATCATGACCGATCTGATCGAACTGCTCCGCCTGGCGGGGCCGGTCGTGCTGTCGCGTCTTGGCATCATGGTGATGGGGCTGACCGACGCGATCGTGGTCGGCCATTTCTCGGCGCAGCAGCTTGGCTATCACGCCATGGCCTGGGCGCCGTCCTCGGTGTTTGTCACGGCGACGGTCGGCCTTCTGGTCGGCGTTCAGGTGATGACCGCGCGGGCGATGGGGGCGGGCAATCCGCATGAGACCGGCGCGGTGCTGCGGCGCGGTCTCGTCTACGCCATCTGGCTGGGCTTTGGCTCGATGGCTTTGCTGGCGCTCTTGGGGCCGATGTTCCTGCAGGCCATGGGACTGAAGGACGGTCTGGCCGAGGGGGCGACCCTGCCGCTGATCGTCTTTTCGCTGTCCCTGCCGGTCTATGCGATCTCGGTGGTTCTGACCTTCTGGCTGGAGGGGCTCTCCAAGCCGGGACCCGGCGCGGCGATGATGTGGTTGGCCAATGTCGTGAACCTGGGGGCTAACCTCTTGCTGGTGCCGGGCGTGCTGGGTCTGCCCGCGCTTGGGGCGGTGGGCGGCGCCTGGGCGACCTTCATCGCGCGATCGGCGCTGGCGCTGGCCCTGGCGATCTTCGTCATCCGCATGAAGGACGCCCGCGAACTCGGCGTATTCGACAAGCCCGCCCGCGATCGGCCCGCCGAGATCGAGCAACGCCGCATCGGCTATGGCGCCGGCGCGTCCAATTTCTTCGAAGTTTCGGCCTTCGCCGGCATGAACCTGATCTGCGGCTGGATCAGCGCCTTGGCCGTGGCGGCCTACACAGTGGTGCTGAACGTCTCGGCGATCATCTTCATGGTGCCGCTGGGCGTGGCTTCGGCCACCGCCGTCCTGGTGGGGCGAGCCTATGGCGCGCGCGATCCGGCGGGCATGACCCGCGCCGGCTGGATCGCCTTTGCGGTGATCGCGGTGATCGGCGTGCTGTTTGGCCTGTTGCTGTATCCGACCAAGCACTGGGTGGCCCTGGCCTACACGACCGACCCTGCGGCCCTAGCGCTGATCCTGCCGGCCCTGGTGCTGGCGTGCCTTTTCTTCGCGCCCGATGCGGTGCAGGTGGTTGCGGCCCAGGCGCTGCGGGCGCGGGGCGAGGTCTGGGTCCCGACGATCACGCACCTGATCAGCTATGCGCTGGTCATGGGGCCGCTGGCCTGGTGGCTGGCGATCCCCAAGGGCATGGGCCTGAACGGCGTGCTCGTCTCAATCATCGTCACCAGTTTCCTGGCCGCCGGCTTCCTGCTGATGCGGTTCCGGATGCTGGACTGGCGCGACCGCAAGGCGGCGCTGGAGGCGACCTAAGCCCCGATAATCCAGCCTTCCTCGGTCTGAGCCGAGACTAGCGCGTCCTCGGTCAAGCCCTTGGGCGCATCGAACGACGCGCCCAGCTTGCCGGCTTCGTCCAGCTTGGCGAAGTGTTCGGCCAGACTGCGGACCTGAGCCAGGTCCTTGACCTCGCCCGGCGCCGGCGTGGGCTTGAGCAGCGAGGGATAGACCTCAGCCACCACCACCTCGACGCCTTCCAGATCGGCGTCCGTCAGGGCCTTGAAGCCCGTCTCGAACGGCCAGACCCGAACGGCCTCACCGCGCGCGTCCTTCAGGCGGCGCACGGCCGGGATGCCCATGATCGCCTGACCGCCGACCGAGCCGTTGTAGTAGAGCTTCCAGATCGAATGCGCGCCCTTGGCGGCCTGATCGGCGTAGCGGAACTCGGGCAGGTCGTCGGGACCGTGTTCACGCGGGCGCTTGGGCTGCAGCGTGGTCAGGGCGTCCTTGGGCGGGCAGCCCCAGAAGGGGAACGGCCCGCCGGTCAGACGGCGGTTGATCTCCGAGCCCACGCCGAAGCGGTTGTTGGTGTTGTCGGCCTTGTCCTTGACCATCTTCGCCAGCTGGTCCCAGACCGCGCGCCACGGCGTTTCGCCGGGCAGGGCCAGGGCTTGCGCTAGGCCGCGCGGGAAGCCGAGCGGGAAGTCGAAACCCACAAGGGCGCGCTCGCCGCGCTTCTTCAGGTCATCGAGAATGGCGGCTAGCTTCGTCTCGGCCTCGCCGCGCGTCGCCGGGTTGTAGCTCTCAAAGCTCAGACGGAAGCGCACGTCGCGCTTGAGTACGCCGATCCAGATGGAGTCCGCGCCCGTGGTCGGCTTGGCGGCCGCGCTCCAATCGACGATGACATAGGCGCTGAACAGACGCGACACGGTACGCGGCTCCTTGGAAGGAAACGAAGCCGCGCTTCTACCGCTCCGGGGGCGTCAGGGCCAGCCCGGTTCGGCGTTACCGGTGCTCAGGCGGCGTCGCGAATCTTGGTGGTCGGACCGATCGGGCGGCCTTGGCGCGCGAACCAGCGGATGGGCGGTTCGCAGGCGCTACCCACGGCGGCGCGGACGATGGCCGGCGGGCGGCGCTCTTCCGGCGTCATGAACAGGCCGTTGGTCTTCAGCTTCAGGCCGGCCACCTTGTGAGCGCCCAGCATGGTCAGCGGCACGGCCAGGACCAGGCCGGCCAGAATGGGCGCGGTCGCGGTCAGCAGGTCCGGCGTGAACCAGAACGAGCCGGCCAGGATCAGGCCCGACAGGCTGATCCAGCCCATGGCGGCCCAGGCCTCCTTGAAGTCGACCTTGTCGGCGTCGCGGCGCTGAGCGGCCCAGCCGCCGACCTTGCCGGCCAGGATTTCGACGATGGCGCGCGTCTGGGTGAACATCAGCATCGGCGCGACCAGGGCCGAGAACAGCATTTCGACGGCCAGGCCGGCGGCCATGCGACGCTTGCCGCCAAAGCCCTTCACCTCGCCCTTGCGCGCCAGAACCAGGATGGCGCCCAGGATCTTGGGGCCGAACAGCAGGACGAAGGTGATGATCATCGCCCAAGCGGTGGCCTGGATCTCGCGCCAGTCGATCAGCGCGTGCGCCGCGGCCTTCAGGTCGGCCATGGTGAAGGCGGCCTTCTTGAGCTCGGGCATCAGGGCGCGCGAGATCAGGCCGGCCGACAGGCAGAAGAACCACAGCGGCGACAGCGCGTAGCTCAGCACGCCGATCACCAGGTGCATCCGGCTCATCCAATGCAGACCGGGCAGGGCGATCAGCGGCACATGCTGAATGTTGCCTCGGCACCAACGACGGTCGCGCGTGGCGAAGTCCAGCAGGTTCGAGGGGCTCTCTTCGTAGGAGCCGTCCAGGTAGGGAGCCAGGTGCACGCTCCAGCCGCCACGGCGGAGCAGGGCGCTTTCGAGGGCGTCGTGGCTCATCACTTCGCCGCCGAAGGGCTTGGGGCCCGGCAGGTGCGGCAGGCCGCAGGTCTCGGCGAAGGCGCGGGTGCGCACGATGGCGTTGTGACCCCAGAACGAGCTCTCCGAGCCCGACCACCAGGCCAGGCCCGTCCAGGCGACGCGGCCGTACAGGCGCGTGGCGAACTGCAGGGTGCGGGCGAAGATGGTCTGGCCGTTGATGATCATCGGCATGGTCTGGATCAGACCCGCGCCGGGGTGACGCTCCATCGCATCGGCGAGGCGCACCATGGCCTCGCCGGTCATCAGGCTGTCGGCGTCCAGCACCAGCATGTGCTCGTAGGCGCTGCCCCAGCGGCTGACCCAGTCAGCGACGTTGCCGGCCTTGCGCCCGGTGTTTTCCTTGCGGATGCGGTAGTAGACGTTGCAGCTGGCCTCGCGGCGGAACCGGGCGAAGCAGGCCTGCTCGGCGAGCGCCACCTGCGCGTCGCGGGTGTCGCTGATCACGAAGATGTCGAAGTTACGGGCCGCGCCGGCTTCGGCGATCGAGGCGTCCATGGCGCGCAGCCGCGCGAACACCGCGGTCGCGTCTTCGTTGTAGACCGGCATCAAGATGGCGGTGCGCGTGTGCAGCTTGGGCATAGGCGTTTCGCCGTCGATGCCCAGCGGGTCCTTCGGCTTGCCCATCAGAACCAGGAAGCCAATGAAGGCGGTGCAGAACCAAAGCGACAGGGCCAGGAACAGCGGCGCCAAAAGCGTGACCACCACGGCCTCCAGGCGCGTTACGCCGCCCAGGGCGATCGTGTCGAACGAGGCCTTCCAGCCCGCAACGCCCATGGCGACCGTCATCAAGCCCAGCATCCAGCGGCGCAGGGTCATGTTCTGGATCAGCGCCGTGGCGCGCCGCGCGCCGCCCTGCCAGAAGCTCAGCGGCTGAACGGGCATGGCCAGCGGCGCTTCGGCCGGGATTTCGACCGTGTCACGGCGAACGACCTGATCGAGGCTCACGCTCGTGGAGGAGCGTACGTCGAATAGGGCGGAGCGATCGCTCATATCGTCAGATCTCGGACTTTTCCGGCGTGCCGGGCTTTCTCCGCGCGCTTCTTCCGTCGGAGGCTCTTTTCGCCTGCCCGTGGGTTCGCTAGGGAACGGGGCGGGGCGTCGTGGGCGCTGCGCGGCGGAGGACACCGGCGTGGAGACCCGCCGGTGTCCCTACAGTAAAACTTCGATCACAAATTCGCTACCAGAAATCACGCCGATTTCGCAGTTGCGAGAAGAATTCGTGACGTGGTGGGCGCTGGGGAGCACCGGCCGCTTTCGGGGAGCGATTTAAGGTTATGAAATTAAACGCAATTGTGCTCGCCCTCAGTGTTTTCGTGCTCGCGGCGTGCGGGAAGGATTCGCCTGCCCCGCGTGAAGAGAAGCCCCTCGTAGCGGCTGTTGCGTCCACCGAGGGGCTGCCGAGCTACGACTCGCAGGGCGTCATCGCCAGTCTTGAGGGGCAAATTCTCACGCTCGATCACGACGGCGCGAGCACTGCGGGCCTGAAGCCGGGGCGCGATCAGTTCACGGTCTACGCTGACGTCCTTGCTGAAGCGCCGATCACACCGGGGGCGCGTGTCAGCTTCGCCTTCAAGAAGGCGCCGCAAGGCCTGGAGATCGCCTCGCTTCGCGCGCGGCCCTGAACGCAGACAGGCGGCTGGTTTCCCAGCCGCCTGCCATCTCGATATCGCGCCCCTCGAGACTCTTTGCTCGGGGCCGCTGATCTCGCCTAAGCCAGCTTCACCAGCATTTTGCCGAGGTTCTCGCCGGTGAAGAGCTTTAGGAACGCGTCCGGGGCGCGTTCGACGCCTTCCTCGACCGTTTCCTTCCAGGTGATCTTCCCGGCCTTGATCCACTCGGACATGTCCTTGGCGAACTGCGGGTAGAGATCGAAGTGGTTTGAGACGATGAAGCCCTCCAGGCGCAGGCTCTTGCCGACGGCCAGGATGATGTTCGGCGGGCCTTCCGGCTTTCCGGTCTCGTTGTACTGCGAGATCATGCCGCAAAGCGCGAAGCGGGCGAACGGCCGGGCCGAGTTGATAGCCGCTTCCAGGTGCACGCCGCCGACGTTCTCGAAATAGACGTCGATGCCCTTGGGGGCGACCTTAGCCAGTTCGGCGACCACGTCGGGCGTCGCTTTATAGTCGATCACATGGTCGACGCCGATCGACTTCAAGAACGCCACCTTTTCGGGACCGCCCGCCGAGCCGATCACCGTATGGCCTTTCAGCTTGGCGATCTGGCAGACGATCGAACCCACCGCGCCGGCGGCGGCCGAGACGAACACCACATCGCCGTCCTTGAGGGCTGCGACGCGCAGGAGACCGGCATAGGCGGTCATGCCGGGCATGCCGACCACGCCCAGGAAGGCCTGCGGCGGGATGCCGTGGGTCTCGATCTTGGTGATCGCGCCCATGCCGGCGGCGGCCAGCGACTTGGGATGGGCGTTGTAAGCTTCGCGCCAGCCGAACATCGAGCTGACCATGTCGCCCGGCTTGAAGTCGGGGTCGTTGGAGGCGATCACCTCGCCGATCGCGCCGCCCTGCAGGGCCTCGCCCAACTGGAACGGCGGGACGTAGCTGGGGCGGTCGTACATGCGGCCTCGCATATAGGGGTCAACAGACATCCACAGGTTCTTGACCTGGATTTCGCCATCGCCCGGCGTGGGCAGCTCGACGGTCGCCAGGTCGAAGTCCGACGCCTTGGGCATCCCGACGGGACGAGCTTTCAGACGGATCTCGCGCGAGGTGGTCATAGGTGTCCTCCCTGCCTTGGTCATGGCCAAGGGTTGTAGATTTAAACGACTGTTTAGCGCGCCCTTACGCAAGTCACCAGTGCTTCTAAGCGATCGCGAAGCGCGGTAGACAGCGGCCCATGACCCAGACTCTGAAAGCGGGCGTCGTCGGCGCTGGTGTGTTCGGCGGCTACCACGCCAAGAAGTACGCGGAACTTGACGGTGTGACGCTGGTCGGCGTGTTCGACATCGATCTGGCCCGCGCCAAGGCGCTGGCCGAGCCGCTGGGCGCGCAAGGCTTCGACGACATGGACGCCTTCCTGGCCGCTGTGGATGTGGTCACGGTCGCTGCGCCCGCCGTCCATCATGCTGCGCCCGCCCTAGCCGCGCTGAAGGCAGGCAAGCCGGTCTATTCGGAAAAGCCGATCGCGGTGTCGCCGGACGACGCCGACAAGATGGTCGCCGCCGCCGCGAAAGCCGGCGTGCCGCTGGCCTGCGGGCATCAGGAGCGCGTGGTGTTCCAGGCCATGGGCCTGCTGGATATCCCTGAACAGCCCCTGCGGCTGGAAGCCGTGCGGCGCGGCACGCCGTCGGATCGCAATCTCGACGTATCGGTCGTGCTGGACCTGATGATCCACGACATAGACCTGGCCCTCGCACTTTGCGACGGCGCGCCGATCGCGGTGGAAGGCGAGGGGGCGATCACGCGCTCGACCTCGCTGGACTGGGTGAAGGCCGAGGCGACCTTCGACAACGGCTTTACGGCCGTGTTCGACAGCTCACGGGTGGCCGAGGCTCGCGAGCGGACCATGAAGGTCGTCTATCCTTCGGGCGAGGTCGAGATCGACTTCCTGCAGCGCACCTTCCGCAACACCACACCCTATCCGCTGATCGAGAACTTCACCGAGACCCCGGCCGGGAAGGACCCCTTGGGCCTTTCGGTGGCGGGCTTCCTGGCGGCCGTTCGCGGCGAGGCTCCCCGACCGGTCGTGACCGGCGAGGAAGCCGCGCGCGCGCTCGATCTGGCGCTGGCGGTCGAGCAGGCGGTCGAAGGCTAAGCGCCCCCGACCGCACGCCCGAAATCAGGCTGGAAACATCGTCGCGAGGGTCTGTTCCAAGACGACCAGCGGCATGGGGCCCTGCAGCAGCACGTCATGGAAGGCCTTCAGATCGAAGCGTGCGCCGGCGCGCTTCTTGGCGTCTTCGCGCAGTCGCACCCACTCGACATGGCCGATCTTGTAGCTGCAGGCCTGACCCGGCCAGATGCAGTAGCGGTCGATCTCGCGCTGGACGCGGGCGCGGGGCATGCCCGTCTGATTGACCATGTAGTCGACGGCCTGGGCGCGACTCCAGCGCTTGAAGTGCAGGCCGGTATCGACCACGAGGCGCACCGCGCGGAACTGCAGCGACTGCAGGTAGCCGATTTCGCCCAGCGGATCGCCGTCGTAGACGCCCATCTCCGCCGCCAGCTGCTCGGCGTAAAGCGCCCAGCCCTCGCCATAGGCTGAGAACCCCATGCCGGCGCGGCGCAGCATTGGGATCTCCTGGGAGCCCAGCAGCATCGATCCATGCCAGACGTGCCCGGGCAGGGCCTCGTGATAGGTCAGGGTCGGCAGATTATACTTCGGCCACTCGGCCGTGTCCTTGAGGTTGATGTAGAAGCGACCCGGACGCGAGCCATCCAGCGCTGGCGGCTGAGCGTAACCGTTCGGCGCGCCATCCTGGATCTCGGACGGCACGCGAACGATCTCGACTGGCGCGGCCGGAAGGGTCTTGAACACCGTGCCCATGCGGGCGCGGATCGCTGCGGTCTGGCCGTTGAGGTCCGCCAGGAGTTGGGCGCGGCCCGCGTCGGTGTTGGCGTATTGCTGGTCCGGGCGAGCCGAGAGCGCCGAAAGGCGCTGGGCGACGGTTCCTGCAGTCAGTCCCAGGCGACGCAGGCGCGCATCGATCTGGGCTTCCAGTTCAGCCACCTGTTGCAGGCCCAGCCGGTGCACCTCGTCGGGCGTACGGCGCGTGGTGGTCTGGAAGGCCAGAGCGTCGGCGTAGAAGGCGTCGCCGTCGGGCAGCTTCCAGGCGCCGGCGTCGCCGGTGGCCTTGGCGCGGGCTGTTTCCAAGGCGGCGATCTGCCGATCAAGGGCTGGATTGACGCTGGCGCTGACGATCTCCGCCGCGCGGGCCGCCCAGTCGCCTGCGAGGCCAGCCTTGGTGGCGCGCGTGGCGAGGGATCGCGTGACACTGGCGTCGGCCGCTGCGACGGCCCGCTGTCGCCGCAGCTGCGCCAGGCCGGCGTCCAGCGCGAAGTCCGGAGCAAGGACGCCCTTGGCCACGTCCATCCCCAGAGCTTCGGTGTTGCCGTCCAGAGAGACCGCATAAGCCTGCAGGCGCGAGAGGTAGGCCTCGGCGTCGTCCTGCGTCCGGATCGGGTGTCGCGAATCCAGGAAGTCGGGGGTCGCTTGATAGGCGCCGGTGAGTTGGCTCAGCACATAAGGCGAGTAGGGAGCGTAGCCGAACCCCGCCCGGCCTTCGCCGAAGTCGTACTTCAAGCCGCCCTCGACCGAGCGGCGGTAGGTGTAGGCCGTCACTTCCAGATCAATACGGGCGGCGGGCGAAAGCTGATCCGTGGGGATCTTCGAAAGATCCGACAGCCGGGCCCTGCGCGAGGCGATCCAGTCGTTACGGCCGGCGCGGGAGACGTCGTTGAGCTTGCCCCGCTGGGCCGCCCGCACCCCTACATCAAGGCCGAGCGACGTGGTCATTTCCGGCGCGGCGTCGAGTTCGGCGTTCCAGAAGGTGTCGAGCAGGGCGCGGAGTTCAGCGTCGCGCGCGCCGGGCTGGGCCGCAAAGGCCGAACCCGCGCTCCACAGCGGAGCCGAGGCCGCCGCGCCGAACAGAAACTGCCGTCTATCCATCTTGTCGTGTATCCCCAGTTGGACCTTCACGGTAAGCCCATTCGCCGCCGCCTCGCCAGAGCCCGGACGATCGGTGAGCGATAGCTGGTTTCGATGACCGGTACTCTGGAGGAGAGTTCTTTGTCCCACGCCGCTTGGCCTGTCGATCCTGGCGCGATCGCCCCATTTCTGGCGGCGATCGTGCTGATCGAACTCACGCCGGGCCCGAACATGGGCTATCTGGCTGGCCTGTCAGCGGTCGAGGGGCGTCGCGCCGGGCTGGTGACGATCGCCGGCATCACCGCTGGCCTGCTCGCCTACATGCTCGCTTCGGTGGCCGGACTCACCGAGATTCTCCGTCTGAATCGTCCGCTCTATGAGGCGCTGCGCTGGGCGGGGGTGGTCTATATCCTCTGGCTGGCGTTCGACGCCTGGCGCGGCGAGAAGCCGACCGACTGGCGGGGCGAGGACGGCCGGGCCTGGGTTCATTTTCGCCGCGGGCTGCTGGCGAACTTGCTCAATCCCAAGGCCGCGCTGTTCTACGTGACACTTCTGCCGGGCTTCATCCAGACCGGTCACGCGTCGCCGACCGTGCAAGCTCTGATCCTCGGCGGGGTCCATATCGCGGTCAGCATCGTGGTCCACGGCGCCATCGTCCTGTCATCGGATGGCTTGGCGCGTCGCGTGATCGCCACGGGCTCCAGTCCCGTCAGCCGCCGCCTGTTCGCCCTGGCGTTGGCCGCCACCGCCGCCTGGATCGCCGTCGAAACGGGCCGCTGACGCCGGCTAGTCGTCGTCGAGGTCGAACGGCAACTCGTCCTGGTCGCTGGCGGTTTCTCGTCGCGCCTTGGAGACCGGTTGGTAGACCGGCGCAGGTTTCGCCGGAGGGGCAGGTTCATCATCGTCCCAAGGCGGATCATCAAACATATCCGGCTCGCGCGACGGGGCGGGTGGTGGCGCAGGTCGTGACCCCGGACGCGAAGCGGTGGACCGTCTCGCATCGTCGAACGAGGAGCGACGTGCCAGTGGCGGGGGCGTGTCCGGCAGAGGCGGCGGCGGGGCGTGGAAGTCGTCGTCTTCTTCCTCGTCCAGTTCGGCGGCCAAGGCGACGGGTGGCGCGGCTTGGCGCGGGGGCGTCGCGACCACGGTCTCCGGCGTTTCCGGCGCCACAGGACGCGGCGGCAGGGGTCGGCGCACAATCGCCTCGCAGCGGGCCAGCCAGCGATTAGCTTCCTGCATCAACTCGGCGGGCGATTTGCTCTCGCGACGGGTCTCGTCGCCCGGCGCCCAGAGATCCAGCGCAAAGTCGGGATTTCGGGGGTCATCGAAGATCAGGCGCAGGGTCACCGTCTGGGCATGGGGCGCGACATGGTCGATCGCCCGCCGACCTTCGCCTCTGAACACGCGTCCCATGACCTGGCCGTCGACCAGCAGCTCTGCGCCGACCAGCTCCTCCAGGCGGTAGATCAGGCACCACGCGCCGCGATCCCAGGCGACCGCCAACAGGTTGGTGGAGAAGGAAAAGCCCGCGCCGCGTCCACGCCCGCGCGCGACCACGACGCCTTCCGGCTCGCTTTTCAGCACATTGCGCAGGGCGCGGCGGATCCGCCGGTCCTCATCGCCGTACCAGATGGCCAGGCTGCCCAGGAACGTCACCGCCGAGCCGGCGATGGCCACGAACAGCAAAAGACGCGCGAGTTCGCTCATAGTGCCGCCAAGCTAGCGAGAGTCCCGATTCCGTCACAGGGGCGGCGCGATCAGCGCCTAGTCTCGGAAATGACCCACCACGGGTACGTGGTCGGAGGGCTTTTCCTTGTCGCGCTCGTCGCGGTGAATGACGAGGCCGGTCAGGCGATCGGCCGCCTGCGGCGAAAGCAACAGGTGATCGATGCGTATGCCGAGGTTCCGCTGCCAAGCGCCGGCTTGATAGTCCCAGAACGTGTATCCGCCCGGCGCGCCGTCGGCCTGCATGTAGGCGTCGGCGAAGCCCAGGTTCTTCAGGGCGCGGAAGGCGGCGCGGCTCTCAGGCTGGAACAGCGCGTCGCCCAGCCAGGCCTGCGGGTTGGCCACGTCTTCGGCCTCGGGGATGACATTGTAATCGCCGGCGATCACCAGCGGTTCTTCGAACGTCAGCAAGCCTTGGGCGTGGGCGTGCAGGCGGCGCATCCAGGAGAGCTTGTAGGCGAATTTCTCGGTCCCGATCGGGTTGCCGTTCGGCAGATAGATGCCCACCACCCGGAACGGGGTCGGCGCGGCGATCACCGCCTCGATGTAACGGGCCTGCTCATCGACCTCGTCTTCCGACAGGAAGGGCAAGCCCTTGCGAATATCTTCAATCGGATGCTTCGAAAGCAGCGCCACCCCGTTGTAAGTTTTCTGGCCGTGGACGGCGACGTTATAGCCAAGTCGTTCAAAGGCTTCGGTCGGAAACTTTTCGTCGACGCACTTAATCTCCTGCAGCACGGCCACGTCGGGCGCCTCTTGCTCGAACCACGCCAACACGCCTTCCAGGCGAGCGTTGATCGAATTGACGTTCCAGGTGGCGATACGCATTGACGGCTCCAAGGTGCGGCGAGAGGCTAGGGCGCATGAAGGCCGCGCTCAAGTCGGGGAAGAAGTCCATCGATCGCACGCAACTGGCGTTGATGACGCTGGCGACGGGCGTTTGCGGCTTGCTGGCTGTGGTGGGCGCGATCCTGGCGATCTTTACGCCGCTGGTCTTTGACCGCGCCGGCAACGTCCTCAATCCGATCGCGTGGCTTAGCTTCCTGTTCGCCGCCCTGTTCTGGGTGGTCTGTCTGCTGGGTCCTCTGGCGGGATGGATCCTCTGGCGCAAAGGGGCGACACAGCTGGCGTGGGCCGCCATGGTGACGCCCTTGGCGTGGGGCGCGGCCACGATGACGCTGCTACAGTTCGTGCCGGTCTGAAGGCTCAGATCGAGAAGCTGACGCCGCAGCCGCAGCTGGACTTGGCGTTGGGATTGCGCACCCGAAACTCCGCGCCGGCCAGTTCGTCGACGAAGTCGATCTCCGAGCCCTTCAGCAGGGCCAGCGACACCACGTCGACCAGCGCCGCCGCGCCGTCGCGCTCGACCTTCAGGTCGTCGTCCTCGACGGTATCGACCAGATCGAAACGGTACTGAAAGCCCGAGCAACCGCCGCCGTCGACGGCGACGCGCAGCATCAACGGACGGCCCTCGGTCTCGGCGATGGCCTTGATCCGGCGGGCGGCGTTTTCGGAAAGCGTTAAGTCGATCTGGGTCATGGCTGTGGAAAAATCACCTTCGGCCTATATGAGGGTGTAGCGGCCTCTTCGGAAGGGGCCAAATCGTCCAATGCGATAAAGGCGGTCTATGTCTCAGACTCCGTACTTCGTTCCCCGCGCGCCCTATGCCGAGGATCCCTCCAAGTCGAAGGGGCGTCGGTTCAAGGAGGACGAGAGCCGCACGCGCACCCCGTTCGCGCGCGATCGCGATCGCATCATCCACACCTCGGCCTTTCGGCGCCTGAAGGAGAAGACCCAGGTCTTCGTGGCCCACGAGGGCGACAACTTCCGCACGCGCCTGACGCACACGCTGGAGGTCGCGCAGGTGGCGCGCTCGCTGGCGACCGCTCTGGGCCTGGACGCCGACCTCGCCGAGACCATCGCCTTGGCGCACGACCTGGGTCACCCGCCATTCGGCCACGCCGGCGAGGACGAGCTTGAGATCCAGATGCGCGAGTACGGCGGCTTCGACCACAACGTCCAGACGTTCCGGGTCGTGACCGAGCTTGAGCACCGCTATCCCGATTTCGTCGGTCTGAACCTGACCTGGGAAACGCTTGAGGGCGTGATCAAGCACAACGGTCCGGTGACCAACAAGCTGGGCAAGCCGTCCTGGAAGGCGATCTCCAAGTATGACAACGAGTACGAGCTGGGCCTGGGGACCTGGGCGTCGGCCGAGGCGCAGGTCGCCGCCCTGGCGGACGACATCGCCTACAACAACCATGACGTCGACGACGGCGTGACGGCGGGCATCTTCACGCTGGATGAGCTGATGGACGTGCCGCTGATTGGCCCGATCCTGGCGGCGGTGAAGAGCGAGCGACCCGACCTTGACGCGCGCCTGACCCACCTCGAAGCGGTGCGCCGCATGATCGGGGCCATGGTCGACGACGTGATGGGCGAGACTCTGCATCGCGCCGCAGCCAGCGGCGTCCAGTCGGCTGACGAGGTCCGGGCCCTGGATCATGCCCTGGTCGCGTTCTCGTCGGACATGGCTGAGGATCTGGCACGGCTGCGCGGCTTCCTATACGAGCGCATGTACCGTCATTGGCGCGTCAATCGCACCCGTAGCCAGGCTCGCCGTATTCTGGGCGAAATGTTCTCGCTTTTCTTGCGTGAGCCTGAGGTGTTGCCCACCGTCTGGTTCGCCAAGTCGCAGAACCGCGACGAAGCCGGCCGAGCCCGTGTGGTCTGCGACTATATCGCGGGCATGACCGATCGCTTCGCGATAGAAGAACATCGCAAGCTGTTCCATCTCGACGTCTGGAACTGATCTCTTAAAAGATCGGGACCCGGACCGGGGAGGCGAGCGGCTGTTCGTCCGCCACCGGAACGGGGCGGGCGCTTCTGGGACGGGCCGGCCTTGGGTAACCTGGCGTCGCGCGCGTCTGATTCGATGCGTCGTTCCGTGCGCCGCCTGTCGGCGCGCCGAGTTTTGGAGCCTAGCTGAGATGTCCGATCCGCACCGCGGGGCCTATACGCCGCCTACCGACGCGCCTTTGTCGTTCGACGCGCGTCAGCCTGTGCGGGGCGCGCGTCCGCTGCCGATGACGCTGATTATCAGTGCGGTGGTGCTGGTGACCCTCGTCGTAGCGGTGGTGATGATCTACCGCGGGGGCGTTCGCGGCCCCAACGACGCGCCGCAGGCGGTCGGGACCGAAGTGGCGCAGATGAAGACGCCGCCGGCCGAGAGCAGCCAGCCCAAGGATCCGGCCTCGGGACTCCAGATCTATCACAACGAGGACCCGCAGCCGTCGGCCACCTTCGCCGCGCCGCCGGAAACGCCTCAGGCCCGTCCTGTCGCGCCGACCGCGACGACGCCTGTCGAGACCGCCAGCCTGCCGACGGCCAAGCCGGCCGCGCCGGCTCCGACCATCGAGTCGCTGGCCACAGCTGCGGCGACTCAAAAGCCGGCGCCCCGGCCCGTTCAGGTGGCGCAGGCCTCGCCCAAGCCCGTCTCGGCGGCGCCGGTCACGACCGCCAGCGCGCCCAAGCCTGCTTCGACGGCGACCGGGCCGGCCTCAGTGCAGATCGGCGCCCTGTCATCGCCGGCGCTGGCCGACAAGGCCTGGACCGAGGCTGTGCGCCTGGCGCCGGGCCTCGCGGCCGGCAAGGGCAAGAAGGTCGAGACGGTCGATAAGAACGGCACGACGCTCTATCGCACCTCGGTGACCGGTTTCGCGACGCGTGAGGCCGCCAAGGCCTTCTGCGAGGCGATCGCCGCCTCGGGCAAATCCTGCTTCGTAAAGTGAGCCTTCTGATGGGCGCGCCTTCCGCCGCTATTCTCGGCTGCGCCGGGACGACTTTGACGGCCGAAGAGGTCGCCTTCTTCAAGGACGTGAAGCCCTGGGGCTTCATCCTGTTCAAGCGCAATATCGCCGACCCTAACCAGGTCAGGGCGCTGACGGCCGCCCTGCGCGAGACGGTCGGTCGCGCCGATGCGCCGATCCTGATCGACCAGGAGGGCGGCCGTGTCGCGCGCCTGCAACCGCCGCACTGGCGCACCTATCCTCCGGGCCGCGCCTATGGCGAGCTGGTCGCGAACGATCCGCTGGTCGCGCGCGAGATCACGCGGCTTGGCGCGCGTCTGATCGCCCACGACCTTCACGCGCTGGGGATCAATGTCGACTGCGTCCCGGTGCTCGATGTGCCCGACCCCAAGGGTCATGAGATCATCGGCGACCGCGCCTATGGCGACACGCCCGAGCAGGTCGCGACCCTGGGCCGCGCGGCGGCTGAAGGCCTGCTGGCCGGCGGGGTTCTGCCGATCATCAAGCATATCCCGGGTCACGGCCGCGCCATGACCGACAGCCACCTCGAGCTGCCTGTGGTGAACGCCAAGCTGGCCGAGCTGGACGCGCGCGATTTCGCGCCGTTCCGGGTGCTGTCGGACATGCCGATGGCGATGACCGCGCACGTGGTCTACACCGCCATTGACCGGAAGAACCCGGCCACGACCTCGAAAAAGGCGATCAAGAAAATCATCCGCGAGTCCATCGGCTTCGACGGACTTCTGATGAGCGACGACCTGTCGATGAAGGCGCTGTCGGGCGACTTCAAGCAGCGCGCCAAGGATAGCCTTTCGGCCGGCTGCGACGTCGTCCTGCACTGCAACGGCGACATGGCCGAGATGAAGGCCGTGATGTCCGGCGTCGGGCGCATGGGCAAGGAAGCCCGTCGCCGCGCGCAGGCGGTCATGGGCCGCCTGGTCAAGGTCCCCGAACCGTTCGACGTGGCCGAGGCGCGCGCGCGCTTCGATGCGGCCTTCAATGGAAAGTACGCTTGAGCACGGGCTTTCAGCCCACATTTGACTTTGAGGCCGCCAACGAGGCGGCCGAGGACGGCGCGGCGCTCGTCATCGACATCGACGGCTACGAAGGCCCGCTTCACGTGCTGCTGGCCCTGGCGCGCAGTCAGAAGGTCGACCTTCTCCAGCTGTCGATTACGCGCCTCGCCGAGCAATACTTGGCCTTCGTCCAGCAGGCCCGCCGCGTGCGCTTCGCCCTGGCGGCGGACTATCTGGTCATGGCCGCCTGGCTAGCCTACCTGAAGTCGCGCCTGCTGCTGCCCAAGCCCGAGCGCGCCAAGGCCGAAGAGCCGCCCGCCGAGGAAATGGCCGCTCAACTCGCCTTCCGCCTGGCTAAGCTCGACGTGATGCGTAAGGCCGTCGAGGCCTTGAAGGAGCGTCCGATCCTCAAGCGCGACGTTTTCATGCGCGGCGACCCGGACGCGGTAAAGATCGTCTCGTCGACCCGGCTGGAGGGCGATCTCTACGGCCTGATGAGCGCCTACATCACCCAGCGCAAGCGCGAGCACAGCCGTCACTATGCGCCGCGTCCGCCGACAGCCTATCCGCTGGAAGACGCTCGTGACCGTCTGCGGGGACTTCTACCGAAGATGGAGGACTGGACTGTGCTGACTGCGGTGGCGCCCATTGATCGGGCGCTCGAGGAGGGCGACGGTCCCTCGGCGGCGTCCTATCTGGCGTCGACGCTTTCGGCTTCTCTGGAACTGGTGAAGGAAGGGGTGCTGGAAGCGCGCCAGCTTGAGCACTTCCAGGACATCTACTTGCGGACGCGGGCTGAGCCGCTCGATGTGGTTGACTGAATGCACACCAATCGCCGTGCCATCCCGGCCGAAGCGCAGCGTAGAGCCGGGGCCCAGTGGCGGCGCGCACGGCGTTTGGTCACCCCCTGGGTCCAGGATAGCCTCTGCGAGGCTTCCGGGATGACACGGTGTTTTACCGCGCTAAACCTGACGCCATGACCACCGAACTGGACCCACTCTTCGTCGAGCGCTGCATCGAGGCTCTGCTGTTCGCCGCCGCTGAGCCGCTGAGCGATCTCGATCTGGCCAAGCGTCTACCCGAAGGGGCGGACATCGCTGCGGGAATTGCGGCCCTGCGAGCGCGCTACGAAGGGCGAGGGATCGAGCTGGCTTGCGTCGCTGGCCGCTGGCGATTCCAGACGGCCGCCGACCTGTCGTTCCTAATGACCGAGGAACGTGAAGAGCCGCGCCGGTTATCCAAAGCCGCGCAGGAAACGCTGGCGATCGTGGCCTATCACCAGCCGGTGACGCGGGCCGAAATCGAGGCCGTGCGCGGGGTCCAGGCCAGCCGCGGCACTATCGACGTGCTGCTGGAGCTAGGCTTGATCCGCATGCGTGGCCGCCGACGCACGCCGGGGCGGCCTGTGACCTTTGGCACGACTGACGCCTTCCTGGAGCACTACGGCCTGGCGACCTTGGCGGACCTGCCCGGAATCGCCGAGATGAAGGCTGCCGGCCTCCTGGAAATGAACCTGCCGCCGGGCTTCATGGTGCCCGATCCGCTGGGCCTGCGACCCGGCGAGGAGGAAGATCCGCTCGATCTCGACGATGGCGACGCGCCTGAATTCGCGCAGGATTTCCTGGGCGAGCCCGAAAAAGCCTGACCCGCGAGGCGCCGACGCTTCTAAGGTCTGGTCCCGCTTGGCTCTGCGCCATGCGAGCGCCTATATAGAGTCAGAGATTGTAACGACGCGGCTCACGGTCTAAAGCGCCGCTGTCGCAAGGAGCACCGACGCTATGGGTAGCATGAGTTGGATTCACTGGGTGATCGTCATCGGGATCGTCGCCCTGTTGTTTGGCGGTCGCGGCAAGCTCTCCAGCGTCATGGGTGACGCCGCCAAGGGCATCCGGGCGTTCAAGGATGGTCTCAAGGACGACACCAGCAGCGAAGTCGCCGACAACAAGGCCAAGGGCACCCTGCCGCGCACCGAGGCCGAAGCCGAAGAGCTTCGCAAGTCGTAAGATCGAGCGCGCGGGGCGTCACCTCGCGCGATGGTCCAATCTCGCGGGGAGCTTTGCGGCTCCTCTGCTCTAAGGCGCGTCCATGCTTCCTGATATCGGCGGCACAGAACTTCTCATCATCGCCGCCGTCGCCCTGATTGTGGTGGGTCCCAAGGATCTGCCCCTTCTGTTGCGCAAGCTCGGCCAGTTTGTCGGTCGCATGCGCGGCATGGCGTCGGAGTTCCGCGCCAGCTTCGATGAGATGGCCCGCCAGTCGGAGCTCGACGAGCTGCGGCGCGAGGTTCAGGCCATGCGCTCGGGTCAATTCACCAATCCCATCAAGGACGCCGCCGACGCCGCGCGCGATGTTCAGGTCGATCAGGTCTTCGCCGACATTGACGCTTCGCTGTCCAGCGGCGCGATGCAAGCCCATCCCTATGCGGCGGGCGAGGCGCACAACTCGATCCTCCCCAAGGCCGAGCCGTCGGCGGAGATCGTCGAGGCCAAGCCCAAGCGTGCGTCGCGCAAGAAGGTCGTCGCCGAGCCTGCTCTGGTGGAGCCCGTCACTGCGCCGCGCAAGCGCGCCAAGGCCAAGCAAGACATCACAGTGGAAGCGCCTACGGCCGTCCGCACGCCGCGAAAGCGTGCGAGCAAGGCTGGGGGCTCCACAGCTTCGGACATCGTCTCGTGAGTACAGCTATCGGACATGACCCCGATGAGGAGATCGAGGCCTCCCGCGCGCCGCTTCTGGATCACCTGATTGAGCTGCGCACGCGGCTCATCATCTGTGTCGCGGCCATCGCCATCGCCTTTGGGGTCTGCTTCGCCTTTGTGAAGCCGATTTTCCTGTTTCTGGTCCGCCCGTTCACGGTCGCTGAGGGGCTGAAGGCGATGCAGGACGGCGGCGGCCAACACGGCGCCTTCGATCTGCTGCTGGCCCTGGTCGGCGTCAAGAAAGTCGCGGCCGGCGCCCTGGCCAGCGTCACGCTGCAGGCCACCGCGCCGCTGGAGCAGTTCTTCACCAACATCAAGCTGGCGGCGTTCGGGGGCATCATTCTAGCCTTCCCGATCATCGCCTGGCAGCTTTATCGCTTCGTGGCGCCGGGCCTCTACCGGAAGGAGCGCAACGCGTTCCTGCCGTTCCTGATCGCCTCGCCCGTGCTGTTTCTGATGGGCGCCTCGCTGGTCTACTACGTCATGCTGCCGTTTGTTCTCTGGTTCTCGTTGAGTCAGCAGATGGTCGGAGACGGCGTGAAGGTGGTGCTACAAACCCGGGTGTCGGAGTATCTGACCCTGGTGACCACGCTGCTGCTGGCGTTCGGCCTCAGCTTCCAACTGCCGGTCGTGCTGTCGCTGGGCGGTCTGGCCGGGCTGGTGACCTCTCAGATGCTGCGGACGGGGCGGCGCTATGCGATCGTCGCGGTGTTCGTGGTTGCGGCGATCGTCACGCCGCCGGATCCGATCAGCCAGATCACCTTGGCGGTCCCGCTCTGCCTGCTCTACGAAATCTCGATCTGGTGCGTCTGGCTCATCGAGCGCCGTCGCAGGGAAGAAGACGAGAAAGCCGGGACGGACCTCGTCGCTTTGTAAAAGAAAGGGCTCCGCGATCCTGTCGCGGAGCCCCTTTTTTGCTCCGTAAGAGCAAGGTGTTTTCGAGGGTGGCTTTTAGGCGGCCGCGCCGACGCGGGCCTGCAGCTGCGCCTTGGCGGCGCGGACGGTGTCGGCGACGCACGACTGGTAGCTCGAGACGCTGAAGCGCGGCTGGGCCTTGCAGACAGTCTGGGCGGCCACGCGGATTTCCGAGTGGATCTGGTCGCGGCTCTTGCCCTTCAGAGCGATGCGGACGACCGAGACGCTTTCAGTCGCCAGAGCCTTACCGGTTTCGCGGGCGCGGACGATCATGGCCAGCTGGCGGTTGGCGCTGGTGACGGCGCTTTCGACGCAGTCCTGGGCGACCAGCTTGCCGTTAGCGGTGCAAACGGTGGCGGCGGCGGCCTTGATTTCGTTCTGGATTTCAACCGAGTTCTTACCAGCGATCGAAACGCGGACTTCGTTGGTCTTGGCGCTGGCCGGGGCGGCGACGGCGGCGGCGATGGCGAGGGCGGCGAGAGCGGCGAACGTCTTCATGGTCATCCTTTGAATGATCGAGGGAGTGGCCGGGGAGGGCCGTTTTTTGGGAGGAGCAAGCGCACTGAATTGAGCGGGGCTTTTGCGCGCTTAGAATTAAACTCGCATGAGCAAGCACGGCTAATTCCCGGTAACGCTTGAGCTGAATCTTCCAAAATGCCCGTTTTCTGAGGTTTCATATTGTTTATGTTGGTGCGGCATCCGGTCGCACGTGTCTCAAATTTGAGTTTTTCTGCAATGAGGCGCCTGCGCTGTCTCGGCTCGCGGCGGTCACGAAGACGTTGTGACGACGCCCCGGCGCCCGGAAAGCTTGGCGCCCCCGCCGACGCGCCTTAGAGAGGGCGTCTCTTACTGCCTCTTCCGAGCTAGCGTTCGATGCACGACATCAAGGCCATCCGCGAAAATCCTGAAGCCTATGACCGTCACTGGTCAGCCAAGGGCCGTTCGGGCGCAGCCGACGAAGCCGTGGCGCTGGACGCTCAACTGCGCGCGGCTCAGACCACATTGCAGGAGGCTCAGGCCAAGCGGAACGAGAGCTCCAAGCTGATCGGAATGGCCAAGGCCAAGAAGGACGAGGCTGAAGCCCAGCGCCTGATGGCTGAGGTCGAGGCGCTGAAGGGCGTTATGGCCACCGCCGCCGAGGCCGAGAGCGTCGCCGGCGGCAAGCTGCGCGACCTGCTGGCGTCCTTGCCCAACATCCCCGCGTCGGACGTGCCTATGGGCGAGGACGAGCACGGCAATGTCGAGCAGCGCGCCTGGGGCGACGCCAAGGCCCTGCCGGCCGGCAAGCTGAACGCCCCCAAGGATCACGTCGACCTGGGCGCGGCCCTGGGCGGCATGGACTTCGAAGCCGCCGCCCGCATGAGCGGCGCGCGCTTTGTGGTCCTGAAGAAAGAGATCGCCCGCCTGGAGCGCGCCATCGGCCAGTTCATGCTGGACCTGCAGACGGTCGAGCACGGCTACACCGAGGTCAGCCCGCCGCTGCTGGTTAAGGATGAAGCGCTGTTTGGCACGGGGCAGCTGCCCAAGTTCGCCGACGACCTGTTCCACACAACAGACGAGCGCTGGCTGATACCCACCGCCGAGGTCTCCCTGACCAACATCGTCCGCGAGCAGCTCGTCGCCGAGGAAGAGCTGCCGATGCGCCTGACGGCGCTGACGCCGTCCTTCCGTGCCGAGGCCGGTTCGGCCGGTCGCGACACCCGCGGCATGATCCGCCAGCACCAGTTCTACAAGGTCGAGCTGGTCTCGATCACCACGCCGGACCAGTCTGAAGTCGAACACCAGCGCATGGTCGAGTGCGCCGAGGCCGTGCTGAAGAAGCTGGAGCTGCCGTTTCGCACCATGCTCCTGTGCACCGGCGACATGGGCTTTGGCGCGAAGAAGACCTACGACCTCGAGGTCTGGCTACCCTCGCAGAACATGTATCGCGAGATCAGCTCGTGCTCGAACTGCGGTGACTTCCAGGCCCGCCGCATGGACGCGCGCTATCGCAAGACCGGCGAAAAGGGCGGTCACTTCGTCCATACCCTGAACGGCTCGGGCCTGGCCGTCGGCCGCACGCTGGTGGCGGTGCTCGAGAACTATCAGGACGAGGCGGGGCGCATCCACATCCCGACGGCGCTGCAGCCCTACATGGGCGGCGTGACGCATATCGGGGGGCAGGCGTGAGGATTCTCCTCACCAACGACGACGGCATCCACGCGCCGGGCCTTGTGGCTCTGGAGAAGATTGCGCGCGCCCTGACCGACGATGTCTGGATCTGCGCGCCCGAATACGAACAGTCCGGCGCCAGCCGCGCCCTGACCCTGGCCGACCCCATCCGCGTGCGAAAGCTCGACCCGCGCCGCTTCGCCGTCGAGGGCACGCCCACCGACTGCGTGATGATGGCGGTGCAGCACCTGATTGAGGGCGGTCGGCCGGACTTGGTGTTGTCTGGCGTCAATCGCGGCCAGAACATCGCCGAGGATGTGACGCTCTCAGGCACGGTCGCCGGCGCCATCGAGGGCATGGCGATGGGCATCCCATCGATCGCCCTGTCCCAGTCGATGAACTACTTCCATGACGAGATCGTCGCTCATTGGGAGACAGCCGAGGCCTTCGCGCCGGGCATTATCCAGCGTCTGCTGGAAGTGGGCTGGCCCGCTGATGTGGTCATGAACGTCAACTTCCCGGCGCTGCCGCCGGAAGACGTCAAGGCGGTCGAGGTCACGCGGCAGGGTTTCCGTGACGGCCACATGCGCCACATGGACAAGCGTACGGACCTGCGCGGTCGCGACTATTACTGGATGGGCTTCACCGCCAAGGCGTCCCAGCCGGCGGAGGGCACCGACCTGCGGGCCGTTTATGAGGGACGGATCTCCGTCACGCCGCTGCACATCGACCTTACGCACAATGAAACCGTCCATGCGCTGAAGGGCGTGCTGGGCGGCGCGCCGCCCAAGAAGGTGGGCGCATGAGCGGAGGGACGACGAAGGCCGCCGAGAACGCCAAGGCCGACCTGCCGCGCCTGATGAAGGCGTTGCGCGACCAGGGCGTCACCGATCCCCAAGTGCTCAAGGCCATCGAGACCACGCCGCGCGACCTGTTCACGCCGGACCTCTTCAAGGATCGCTCTTGGGAAGATTCCGCGCTGCCGATCGCCTGCGGCCAGACCATCAGCCAGCCCTATATCGTCGGCCTGATGACCCAGGCCCTGACGGTCGAGCCGCGCTCGCGCGTGCTGGAGATCGGCACCGGCTCGGGCTACCAGACGACGATCCTCAGCAAGGTGTCCCGCCTCGTTTATACGATCGAGCGCTATCGGACCCTGATGAAAGAAGCCGAGGCGCGCTTCAACACGTTGGGTTTGACCAATGTCATCACCAAGTTCGGCGATGGCGGCGAAGGATGGGTCGAACAGGCGCCGTTCGACCGCATTATGGTCACGGCCGCGGCGGAAGATGATCCAAAGCGGCTGCTCTCGCAGCTGAAGCCGAACGGCGTGCTGGTCGCGCCGGTCGGGAAGGGGCCTGTCCAGAGCCTTCGGCGCTACGCCGGGGATGGCAAGGGGGGCTTCCGGGTCGAGATTCTTTGTGACGTGCGCTTCGTGCCCCTGCTGGCCGGCGTCGCTAAGGATCAGTGAGTTTCTGGGGACGCGTTCATCGCGCTCTGGAATGTTAAGGGTTGATTTACCCTGGCGGAGCCTTCTGACGGGTCCCGGCGGGAAAGGAGAAGCTATGAGGCAGTTGTGGACGCAAGCGGCGGTGATCGCCCTGACGGCTGGAACACTCGGCGCTCCTGCGCATGCGAGCGGGCAGGCGGGACAGCGCTTCACGCCCAACTTCCCCATCACCCAGCCGGCCGCGCCGCCGCCCGGTGAAACGATCCAGGCTCCGGCCGGCGAGGCCGAAACCCTGCCGCGCCCCACGCCGATTGCGACCCAGCCGCTCGCGGCCGTGGCCCAGTCCGAGCTTCCTCCGCCGCCAGCCCAAGCCGCCCCGCCGGCGCCGCAGCCTGTGCTGCGCGCTGCGCCGCCCAGAACCGTGGTGACCACCACGGTCACGGGCCCCGTCGTTGAGGTCGCCGGCAAGCCTCAGGTGCGTGTCGTCGAGTCCGGCGACGCGCTAGACGCCATCGCGCGCGGCATGGGCTCGACCCGGGCTGAACTGGTCAAGCTGAACGATCTTGAACCGCCGTACCGCCTGAAGCTGGGCCAGAAAATCAAGGGCCCCGCCACGACGGCCAAGGCCTATGTCGTACAGACCGGCGATACGATGTTCGCCATCGCCAAGCGCTTCGGCGTTACGGCGGCGGCGCTCGCCGAAGAAAACGACCTGAAGACCGGCTCGGCCATCAAGAAGGGCCAGAAGCTGCTCCTGCCCGATGGCTACAAGGACAAGGGCCCGATCAAGACCACCCAGGTGATCCCTGGAGCGCCGGCCGCATCAGTCGCCGAAGCGACGCCTGCGCCGGCCGTCCAGCGTCCCGCGACGACCGCTTCGACGCCTGTGCGCCAGCCGGTCTCCGCCGAGGCGAGCGAACCGGCGACCACCAGCACCACCACCTTGAGCGTCACCGGCTCGGTCGTCACCGTGGCCGGGCCGCGGCAGGTTCATACCGTCAAGTCGGGCGACACGCTCACCGCGATCGCCCGCAAGTTCGACATGACCGTCAGCGAGTTGGCCGACGCCAACAAGCTTGATCCCGACAAGCCGCTGAAGCTGGGCGCGAAGATCAAGGGGCCCGCCACGACGCAGAAGGCTTATTCGGTCCAGACCGGCGATACGCTGGGCGAGATCGCCAAGCGCTTCAATGTCAGCGTCAAGGCCCTGGCCGCCGAGAACAATCTGCGGGCCACGGCTTCGCTGAAGAAGGGGCAGAAGATCGCGCTGCCCGACGGTTTCCGCGACAAGGGACCGATCAAGACCACGACCACCAGCGTCGCGGCGACCCGTCCAGCCACGCCGCCGGCCAACACCTACGCCCGCGTAGACAGCAGCGCGATGTCCTCGCCGGCGCCCGCCACGCCGTCCAGCCCGATCCCCTACACGGCCAGCGGCGCCGCCACGCGCCCGAGCGCGCCGGTCGCCGCCCAGCCCATCACGCCGCCGGCCAACACCCGGCCCATCATCGAGACCGCCGCTGCGCCGACCGAGGCTGAGATTATCGCCTCGGGTAAGGGCAAGTTCGCCTGGCCGCTGCGGGGCGAGATCATCTCGACCTTCGGCGTGAAGGGCACGGGACAGCGCAATGACGGCCTCAACATCCGCGCGCCGCAGGGCTCGCCGGTGCTGTCGTCGGCCGACGGCGAGATCGCTTACGCCGGCAACCAGGTCCCGACCTTCGGCAACCTGGTGCTGGTCAAGCACGCCGACGGCTGGGTGACAGCCTACGCCCACCTCTCCAGCACCAATGTGAAGATGCGCCAGCAGGTCAAGCAGGGCGAACAGCTCGGCACGGTCGGGGCCACTGGCGGGGTCAACGAGCCGCAACTGCACTTCGAAATGCGCTACGCGCCGACAGTGAAGGACAAGGCCAAGCCGGTTGATCCCGGACTGGTGCTGCCGCGCTGATCAAGATGGGCCCGCTTCGCAAGAGGCGGGGCTTTTCTTTGCGCCTTAGAGCGTCCGCGTCATGAAGACACTGTTGGGGTCCGGCTTGTAGTCGCCAAAGGGCTCGCAGGTCTCGAAGCCGTTGCGGGCGTACATCGCCCGAGCAGGAACAAAGAATTCACCGGCTCCGGTCTCAAGGCTGAGGCGCCGCAGACCCAGGGCGCGTGCGTGCGCCAGCAGATGGTCCAGCACCGCCTGGCCCACGCCCCGGCCACGACGCGCCGCCGCCGTATGCATGGACTTGACCTCACCGTGGCCGTCACCGAGCCGTTTGACCGCGCCAAACCCCGCCAGCGTGTCGCCATCCCAGGCGGCGAAGAAATCGAGATCCGCCTCGCGCATCGCGTCCAACGGCATCACATGGCAGCTCTCCGCCGGCCCGGTGGAGCGCATGGTCGAGAAGTGATGGGCCAGCAGGGCGATGACACGGGGATCGTCAAAGTCGCCGGCGATGATGCGCAGCTGCGGGTTGGTCATGGGATCTAGACCGTCGTGGTGTTGATGATCAGGTAGCGGGCGGGAATAGACCCAGGATTGGCGATCCGCTTGGCGTCGACGCCCTGATGGCGCAGGCAGTCGCCAGGGCCGAGCCGATAGGTTTCTGCCTCGATGTCGAGGCTTAGCGCCCCTTCGAATAGATAGAAGAACTGTTCGCGCCCGGCCGGCGCGCATCCGCCGCGCTGCGGTTGATCGAGCGTGTAACGGATCTCGGCCCCAGCCGGCAGTTCGCCCAGCGCCAGCTCGGTGGCGTAGCCCTCGGTGGGCGGCGCGATCAGGGTGCGTAGAAATCCGCTGCCTGGATCGCGCCAGCATGCGGCCTCGTCGCCGCGCAACAGGCGCGGCGCGTTCGTCTCGACCGCCGCCAACAAGCGCGACATCGTCAGACCATAGGCGTTACACAGCCGTCCCAGCGCGTTGGCCGTGGGGCTGGTCTCCCCCCGCTCGATGCGCGAGATCGTCGCCCGGCTGAGCCCCGTCTGAGTCGCAGCCGCGTCCAGAGACAGGTCGCGCTCCCGCCGCAACGCCTCAAGTCGGGCGGCCAGGGCTAGGTCAGCGGCGGTATCGGCGTCCGGGGGAGGCACGGCGCTCTCGTCTGCTCTTCTCACAGAAGAGAAATTTTCTCAAAATTGATCGGATTGCAAGCCAGGTCTCGGCTCGAGCCTAGCTCGGCAACGCAACGCCGAGCTCTCCGGACAGATCACGAACGAACTGCCAGGCCACGCGGCCCGAACGCCCGCCGCGCATCTGCGACCACTGCAGGGCGCGCCGATCCAGATCAGCGGCGTCCAGGCCGAACCGCTCAGCGTAGCTGCGGATCGCCTGCAGGTAGGTCGCCTGGTCCATCGGCGGAAAGCCGATCCACAGGCCGAAGCGGTCGGAGACGCTCATCTCCTCCTCGGCGTTCTCGGCCGCCGCGATGGCGCCTTGGCTTTCGACGTGGTCGCGCGGCATCAGGTGGCGCCGGTTGGACGTGGCCACGAACAGCACGTTTTCGGGTGGGCCCGAGACGCCGCCCTCCAGCGCAGACTTCAGCGCCTTGGCCGCCGCCGCGCCGTCTTCGAACGAAAGGTCGTCGCAAAGCACGACGAACCGCTCCGCCCGAGCGCGCAGCAGGTCGAACAGCGGGGGCAGGGCGGCCACCTCGTCGCGATCGACCTCGACCAGCTTGAGCTCGGGGTAGCTGTCGGCCATGGCCATGAACGCCGCCTTCGTGACGGAGCTCTTGCCGGTGCCGCGCACGCCCCACAGCAGGACATGGTTGCTGGGCAGCCCTTCGGCGAAACGGCGGAGGTTTTCGACGAACCGCGCCTTCTGGCGGTCTATGCCCACCAGCAGGTCCAGCGACAACGGATAGTCCGGCGCGGCGACGAAGGCGCCGCTCGCCGGTTCATGGCGAAAAAGGCGCGCGGCGCTGAAATCGGGCGCCGGCGGAGCGGTCGGCGCCAAGCGCTCCAGGGCGTCGGCGATGCGGGCGAGGAGGGGAGCGATCGCGTCGGTCATGTGTGGCTCCATACCCTCACGCGCTCGCATTGCAAAAGATAAGGCGAACGCATAGCTTCCGCCGACTTGGCGCGACCCTATTTTAGGCGGCGCGTATTCGGATTTTTTGGAGAGACCATGCCCACCGGTTCCACCACGGCGACCCTGATGAACATCCTGCCCATCATCCTGATGGTCGTGCTGTTCTACTTCATGCTGATCCGTCCGCAGCAGAAGCGCCAGAAAGAGCATATGAACATGCTCAATAACCTGAAGCGCAACGACACCGTCGTTCTGTCCAGCGGCATGATCGGCAAGATCGTCCGGGTCGAAGACCGCGAAGTGGGCGTCGAAATCGCCACCGGCGTGACCGTCAAGGTCGTGAAGGGCATGATCGCCGAAGTCCGCGCCAAGGGCGAACCGGCCGCCGCCAACGACGCCAAGAACTAATCAGACGTTCTGCGCGTAGTAGCCATCGGTTCGGATGTCCGTCGAACGGGC
This sequence comes from Caulobacter sp. DMC95, assembly GCF_056313785.1. Lineage (NCBI taxonomy): Bacteria > Pseudomonadati > Pseudomonadota > Alphaproteobacteria > Caulobacterales > Caulobacteraceae > Caulobacter > Caulobacter sp. DMC95. The sequence goes on from NZ_JBQUZP010000006.1 coordinate 229,193, forward strand.
TCCGAACATGTTGATCTGGGTTTCCGGCGTCGGGCGTTCATCGCCTGACCGCCGGGCTCAGCGCAAATCCAGGCGTCTAACGGCGTCGATCCGAGCTTTTATCCATGCTGACACTGTCTCGCTGGAAGATTGTCTTGGTCACCCTCTCGGTGATCTTCGGCATTCTCTTCACCTTGCCCAATCTCCTGCCGCAGAAGACGCTGGATAGCTTCCCGGGCTGGCTGCCCAAGCAGAAGCTGAACCTCGGCCTCGACCTGCAGGGCGGTTCGTACCTGATGTACGAGGTCGACACCGACGCCCTGCGCAAGGAGCGCCTGAAGAACCTGGTCGAAGATGTGCGCACCGTTCTGCGGGGCGAACAGATCACGTTCGGCGAACTGGCTGAAGTGAACGGCACGGTTCGTCTGCGCATCGCCGATGCGGGCAAGGTCGATGAGGCCGCCAGCCTGCTGCGTCGCTCGGTTGGGGCCCCGTTCGCCGGCTCGGTCAGCGGCCGCGACGTCAACGTCAACAAGCGCGACGATCAGCGTCTGGAACTGTCCTTCGTCCCCGAAGCTGCGGCGCAGGATGCGTCCATGGCCGTCGATCAGAGCATCGAGACCATTCGTCGACGCATCGACACCTTGGGCACCAAGGAGCCAAACATCACTCGCCAAGGCGCCGATCGCATCGTGATCCAGGCGGCTGGCGAAAGCGATCCGGAGAGGCTCAAGGCCGTGGTCGGCAAGACCGCCAAGCTGACGTTCCAGATGGTCGATGACTCGGTCACCCCCGAAGACATCGCCGCCGGCCGCATCCCGCCCGGCTCCGAAGCCCTGCCCAGCGACGATCGTTACCAGGCCGCCTATGTCGTGCGGAAGCGCGCCCTGGTGTCGGGCGATGAGCTCGTCGATTCCCGCCAGAGCTTCGATGATCGCGGTGCGCCCGCCGTGTCGTTCAAGTTCAACGGCTCGGGTTCGCGTAAGTTTGGCGACGCCACGGCGCGCAACGTCGGCAAGCGCTTCGCCATCGTCCTAGACGGCCGGATCATCTCGGCGCCCACCATCAATGGCGCCATCCTGGGCGGCAGCGGCATCATCACCGGCTCGTTCACGGCCGAGAGCGCCTCTGACCTGGCTCTGCTGCTGCGCTCGGGTGCGCTTCCCGCGCCTCTGAAGGTCGAGCAACAGAACACCGTCGGCGCCGAACTGGGTGCGGACGCTGTGCGCGCCGGCGCTGTCTCCACCCTGGTGGCCTTCATCACGATCGTCGTCTTCATGATCCTCAGCTATGGACTGCTGTTCGGTGGCATCTCGGTGATCGCGCTGATCATCAACGGCATGCTGATCGTGGCGGCCATGTCTTTGACCCAGGCGACCCTCACCCTGCCGGGCATCGCGGGTCTGATCCTCACCCTGGCCGTGGCCGTGGACGCCAACGTGCTGATCTACGAGCGGATGCGCGACGAGGTCCGGGCCGGCAAATCGCCGATCATGGCCGCCGATGCGGGTTTCTCGCGGGCCATGACCACGATCATCGACGCCAACGTCACCACCCTGGTGGCGGCGGGCATCATGTTCGCGTTCGGCGCGGGTCCCGTTCGGGGCTTCGCCTGGACCTTGTCGATCGGTGTGTTCACCTCGGTGTTCACATCTGTGCTGGTGAGCCAGCTTCTCATCGGCTGGTGGTTCCGCGCCACTCGCCCCAAGAAACTTCCGATCTGAGTGAGCACACCCATGGCCTGGCCCCTGATCAAGCTGCTCCCGCAGAAAACCAACCTCACTTTCGTCAAGTTCGCGCGCCTGATGGCGCTGATCAGCGCGACCCTGGTGGTCGCCTCGCTGATCGGCGTGTTCAAGCCCGGGCTGAACCTCGGCATCGACTTCAAGGGCGGTTCCGTCATGGAAGTCTCGACCGCCCCCCGCGCGGTCGATCTGGCCAAGGTTCGCACCACCCTCGAAGCCCAAGGCCTGGGCGATGTGCAGGTGCAGGCCTTCGGCTCGCCGGATCGCGCTCTGGTGCGCTTCCAGACGCCGGCCGGCGGTGACCCCGGTGTCACCCTGACCAACGTCAAGACCGCGCTGAAGCAGTCGCTCGGCGACCCCGTGCAGTTCATCAACCCCTCGGCGGTTGGTCCGAAGGTCTCGGGCGAACTGTTGCGGAGCGGCGTGCTGGCCCTGGTGCTCGCCGTTGGCCTGATGTTCCTCTACATCTGGTTCCGCTTCGAGCCGCAGTTCGGCCTCGGCGCCGTTGCGGGCCTGCTGCACGACCTGATTCTGACCTTCGGCTTTATCGTGCTGTTCAGGATCGAGTTCAGCCTCAACACCGTGGCCGCGCTGCTGACGGTGATCGGCTACTCGATGAACGACACCGTCGTGGTCTTCGACCGTCTTCGCGAAAACCTGCGCAAGTACAAGAAGATGCCTCTGCGCGAGGTGATCGACCTGTCGATCAACGAAATCGTCTCGCGAACGATCATCACCGGCGTGACGGCGATCATGGCGCTGACGGGGTTGGCGATTTTTGGCGGCGAGTCGCTGTTCGGCTTCTCGGTCGTCATGATCTTCGGCATCGCGGTCGGCACCTACTCGTCGATCTATGTCGGCGCGCCGATCATCCTGTTGTGGGGGGTGAAGCGCGGAGAAGAAGAAGCCACGCCGATCAAGCTCGGCGCGGCGTCGCGGCCCTGATGCGGCAGCCGCCGTCCATCGACGCCTGGGGCGGCGGCGGCTTTCGGGTCGCCGGCGTCTGGCGGCCCGGTTCGCTGCTGATCCTCGATGATCAGCCGCAGGACTGGGCTGTCTCGTCGCTGGCTGCCTTGACGCCCGAGGCGTTTGCGGAAGTTTTCGCGGCGGGCGGCGTGGTCGAGTTCGTCCTGCTGGGCGTGGGTCTGGCCAATGCCCTGCCGCCGCGCCCGGTTCGCGACGCGCTGAAGGCCGCTGGCGTCGGACTCGAATTCATGAGCACCGAAGCGGCCGCGCGCACCTACAACGTCCTGGCCAGTGAGGGCCGCAGGTTGGCGGCGGCGCTCATAGCGGTCTAGCGGTCGCTTCAGCGACTCTCGGTATCCTGGGTTTGCCCGACTCCCAAACATCCCTATGGTCCCCTTAAGGGAAATGGGATCCGAGGGGGAAACCGGTGACTGGACTGCTTTCGAACTTCCGCAACACGATCATCGTCAGCTTCGTGCTGGCGCTGGTCATCGTCATTGGCTACGGCCACAGCCCGCATGGGCATGACGCAACGTACTTCCAGGCCATCTTCCGCTGGCTGCACGTGCTGTTCGGCATCCTGTGGATCGGCCTGCTTTACTACTTCAACTTCGTGCAGATCCGCGTGATGCCGCAGATCCCGGCCGAGCTGAAGCCGGCGGTCAGCAAGTACATCGCGCCTGAGGCTCTGTTCTGGTTCCGCTGGGCGGCCCTGGCGACCTGGGTGATGGGCGTTCTGCTGGCCTATAACCGCGGCTATCTCGTGGAGGCGTTCACCCTGGGTCTCGCCGGCGGTTACACGCCCGGTGTCGACATGGGCTTCACCTTCATCGGCACCGGCATGTGGCTGGCCACGGTGATGTTCTTCAACGTCTGGGTCTTCATCTGGCCGAACCAGAAGATCGCGCTGGGCATTGTCGAGGCCGACGCGGACGCCAAGGCCAAGGCCGCCAAGACCGCTATGCTGTTCTCGCGCACCAACACGCTGCTCAGCATCCCGATGCTGGCCACCATGGCGATGAACCAGACGCTGTTTGGCTAAACCCGGCTGGAAAATGCTGTAAGGGGAGGGCCCGTCGCGACTCGCGGCGGGCCTTCTTCGTTCTGGACCCCATGGCCGACACCGAGACCCTCGAAGACCTCGTTCGCCGCGTCGATCCTGACCGCTGGTTGGCGACGCGCTTCATCGCTGACCCCGCTGCGCGAGCGGACGTCATCGCCCTCTACGGCCTGAACTACGAGCTGGCCCGCGTGGCCGGCGGCGTATCGAACGCTCTGATGGGCGAGATCCGGCTGACCTGGTGGCGCGAGGCGATGGAAGAGATCGCCGCCGGCAAGCCGCCGCGCAAGCACCCCAATGTCGAGGTCCTGGCCGCGTCCGGCTTCGACCCCAATGCCCTGGCGGTTCTCGCCGACGCGCGTTTCGTCGATCTTGACGAGGGTCCGTTGACGGATGAGGCGGCGGTGCTGGCCTATATCGACGGCACGGCCGGCGCGCTGGCCGTGCTGGCGGCGCGCCGGCTCGATCCGAATGCTGATCCGCATACCGTCAAGGGCGCGGCGCGCGCTTGGGGTCTCGCCGGCCTGTGGCGGCTGAAACAGGCCGGCCGGTCGCGCTTGCCAGATGACTGGACCCAAGTCGATGTCAAACGACGGGTCGAGGCGCAGCTGCGCGCCGCACGCGCCGAGCTGCGGCGCCTGCCCGTAGCGGCGTTCCCGGCCGTCGCCCCGGCCGCCCTGGCGCGGGTCTACATGTCTGGCCGGGAGATCGGTGAACTCGAGAAGAAGGCGCGACTGACCTTCGCGGCGGCCACAGGCCAAGTTTGACCGCCTAGCTGTGAAACCCGATCGGCTGGAACGGGTTATGCCTAACAAAGGTGAGGCTTGGATCCGTGGTGGCGACTCACGCCCTGAGGCCTCGCCATAGCGCTGATCATTGATCGGCGTTACGTTTTGGGCTGCGCGTCGCTGTTATAAAAATGAAATAAATACAGCATCTTATGTGGTAACAATCCGAAACAGACTTTGCTTTGCCGCGGCGCCGCATCGCACCTAAATGCTAAGCGGGGGCGAAAGGTCGACCGCAAGGTCGTCCGTTAGCCAATAAGGGTCTCGAGTGTCGGCTTCGGGTTATTTTCAGCACACGGTCGCAGGACCGGTGATCTTCGCGGGGATCGGCCTGCACACGGGCGCGCACGTTCGCGTCGCCGTGCGCCCGGCGGTCGCCGACATGGGGATCGTCTTTGTGCGGACCGATGTGCATGACCGCGACAACCGCGTGCCGGTCACGGCTGACGCGGTTTGCCAGACCCAGCTCGGCACGGTGATCAACAACGCCGACGATGTGCGCGTCTCGACGATCGAGCACCTGATGGCCGCGCTGGCGGCGTTGTCGATCGACAACTGCATCGTCGAGGTCGACGGTCCGGAAGTGCCGATCATGGACGGTTCGTCCGAGCCCTTCGTCCAGATCCTGGATCGCGCGGGTCGTCGCCGTCAGGAAGCTGTGCGCCAGTACATCGAGATTCTTACGCCGATCACGGTGGAGGAGGGTGACAAGCGCGCCAGCCTGCTGCCGGCCGATCGCTTCGAGGTCGCCTTCGAGATCGCCTTCGCCAGCAAGGCTATCGGTCGCCAGGCCGTGGACCTGGTGGTGGACGAGGACTCGTTCCGCGCTGAGCTCTCTGACTGCCGCACCTTCGGGTTTGTGCGCGATGTCGAGGCCCTGCGTGCGATCGGTCTGGCCCGCGGCGGTTCGATGGAAAACGCCGTGGTCATCGACGGCGATCGTGTTCTGAACCCGGAGGGTCTGCGCCGTCCGGACGAGTTCGTCCGCCACAAGGCTCTGGACGCCGTGGGGGACCTCTACGTACTGGGCAAACCGATTATTGGCCGTTTTGAAGGCGTTCTGGCCGGTCACGGCCTCAATAACGCCGTGGTTCGAGCGTTGCTGGCTCAGCCGCGCGCCTGGCGCCTGCGCGCCTTCGCGCCGGTCCTTGCCGAAGCGGTCTAGGAGCGTTTCCGAAACGTCGGGGCTTGGCCTTCGCATTTGCGCCGTCGACGGCGTGGTGTAGAAGCCTTGCACGGCGCAGGGGCGCACGTTTGCTTCGAGGGTGAGAGAGTCCGTGCTTCGTATTTTCCAGGGACGTTCGGCCGTCACGATCGCCGCTGTCCTCGTCGCCGCCTCGGTGGCGGGCTGCGCCGGCAAGGCCAAGAAGCCGACCCTCGCCTACGAAGAGCGTCCCGTTGAGCTGCTGTATTCCACCGGCGCCGACCGCCTGGACCGCGGCAACTGGAACGAAGCCGTCGACTATTTTCGCGAAGTCGAGCGCCAGCACCCTTATTCGGAATGGTCGCGCCGCTCGATCCTGATGACGGGCTACGCCCACTACATGGGCAATCAGTACGCTGAGGCGATCGGTGACGCTGACCGGTTCATCTCGCTCTATCCCGGCAATCCGTCGGCCCAATACGCCTTCTATCTGAAGGCCATCTGTTACTTCGAACAGATCGTCGACGTGAACCGCGACCAGGCCGCGACCGAGCAGGCGCTGGCCGCATTGCGCGACGTTGTTCAGCGGTATCCGAGCACCGAGTACGCCACGGACGCCCGCCTGAAGATCGACATGGTCAACGACCAGTTGGCCGGCAAGGAAATGGCTATCGGGCGCTGGTATCTGAAGAACGGCCAGACGCTGGCGGCGATCGGCCGCTTCAAGACTGTGATCGAGCGTCACCAGACAACGTCACATACGCCCGAAGCGCTGTTTCGTCTGGTGGAGTCCTATCTGACGATCGGTCTCGCCGAAGAGGCCAAGCGCAACGGCGCGGTGCTGGGCTACAACTTCCCGGGGGATCGCTGGTACGCGGACGCCTACAAGCTGCTCAACGACAACGGCCTGCGCCCGGCGGTCGAGCCTCTCAAGGCCGGCGCCAAGCGAAATGCGCTGGAGCGCATCCTGTCGAAGGACAAGAGCACGACCCTGGCGCCTCCCGGTGAGCGCAAGGCCAAGAAGGGTCTGCTGGGGCCGCTGGGCATGTAGATCGCAGCGGGATCACCGGTTGGTCCCGTTTCGTTCCGCCTTTGCGCTTTGAAAAATACTGATTCCCGGCGATCTTGCGACCCATGCTGATCGGCCTATCCATCCGTGACGTCGTGCTCATCGAGAGCCTGGATCTCGCCATCGGTGAGGGGCTCACGGCGCTGACCGGTGAAACCGGCGCGGGCAAGTCGATCATACTCGACGCCCTTGGTCTGGCGACCGGCGCGCGGGCCGATGCCGGACTGGTTCGCCGAGGGGCGACGGGGCACGCCTCGGCCACCGCGATCTTCGCGTTGCCCGCCGACCATCCCGCCTTCGCCTATCTCGACGACAAGGGTCTGTCCTACGCGCGTGACGAGGACCTCGTCCTGCGTCGACAGTTGTCGCCCGATGGCCGCTCGCGCGCTTTCGTCAACGATCAGGCCACCAGCGTGGGCGTGTTGAAAGACCTGGGCGCACTGCTTTTGGAGGTGCATGGGCAGCACGAGACCGTCGGCCTGCTGGACCCCAAGACCCATCGGGGGCTGCTCGACGTGTTCGGCGGGGTCAGTCTGGGCGCCGTCGCCTCGGCCTGGAGCGCCTGGCGTGCGGCGCGCGACCGGGCCGATGAGCTTCGTGACCTGGCCAGCCGCGCGACGGCCGAAACCGAGGAACTGACGCTTCGCCTGTCCGAACTGGATCGGTTAGACCCTCGCGAGGGTGAGGAGGCCAGTCTCGCCGAGGAGCGCGCTTTGCTGAGCTCGGCGGAAAAGGCCATGGCCGACATCGCCTCGGCTCAGGACGCGTTGGGCGGCGACAACCTTTCCGGCCGTCTGGCGCAAGCCTACCGTGCTTTGGAGCGGGCTCGCGATCGCGCGCTGCAGGCTGGCGCTCCGGCCGAGGGGGCGGCCATGACCCGTCTGTCGGCCGCCTGCGATGCGGTGGACCGGGCGCTGGTCGAGGCGCAGGAGGCCTCGGCCGCCATCGACGCCGTGGCCGAAACCTTTGAGTTCGAGCCGGATCGCCTGGAGAAGGCCGAAGAGCGCCTGTTCGCCCTGCGCGGCATGGCGCGGAAGCTGAACGTGTTGGTCGATGACCTACCCGCCAAGCGCGCCGAATTCGCCGCCCGCCTTCAGGCTATCGAGACCTCCGAAGACGCTCTTCGGGCCGCCAACAAGGAGGCCGCCGAAGCGCGCGAGGCCTATCTTTACGCCGCTGAGGCGCTCTCGGCCGAACGCCGGGCTGCCGGCGACGCGCTCGCCAGGGCCGTCGAGGCCGAGCTGGCTCCGCTGAAGCTCGAAAAGGCCAAGTTCCGCGTGGCGCTGGAACCGCTCGCCGAAGACCGGGCCGGCCCCTCGGGACTGGACCGGGTGGCCTTCGAGATTTCCACCAATCCTGGCGCGCCGTTCGGACCGATGGAGGCCATCGCCTCGGGCGGGGAGCTTGCGCGCTTCGCCCTGGCGCTGAAGGCGGCGCTGGCGGGACGGGGCGGTGGGCCTCAGCCCTTGATGATATTTGATGAAGTCGATCAAGGCGTCGGCGGCGCCGTCGCTGACGCGGTGGGGCTGCGCCTGAAGCGCCTCGCCGCCAACGCCCAGGTTCTGGTGGTCACCCACTCGGCCCAGGTGGCCGCGCGGGGGGACGCGCATTGGCGGATCTCGAAATCGGGCGACGACACCTCGACCCGCACCAAGGTCGAGCCGTTGACCATCGTCCAGCGGGAGGAAGAGATCGCCCGGATGCTGTCAGGCGCCGAGGTGACCCAAGCGGCTCGCGCCGCCGCGCGGGCCCTCCTCAGTCTCGAGGTTTAAGCTGCGGCCTGCTTGGCCAGGGGATAGGCGGCTCTCAGCGAAGCGTGGGTGAGACCGGCCGTTTCTGCGGCGGCGAAGTAGCCTTCTGCGGGCAGGCCTTGGAGGATAGTCATCGGCGCCAGGCCACGCGCGCTGCCGCCAAAGTTCATGATGTCCATGGCGATCTTCGCCGCCTCGCCCGACAGATCCGATCCATCGAGCGCCAATCCGGCCAGACGTGCGTCGCGTAGCACGCGCAGAGCTTCCTTGTCCGGCGGAACGCGCGCGATCACGCCGCGCGTCAGCGCGCGCAGCAGGCCTACGACCTCCAGCAGGCGTCCCGCCGGGGTGCCGCGGGTGACATCCACCAGCTCGATCATCACGCCGCCGCGTAGCAGGCTCAGCGAAAGACCAGCCGTGCCCGTCAGCAGATCGCGGCCGCGCTGTGTGCCCAGGGTGCGGAACGACGCCGGCAGGATCAGCTCCGGCGTGTTGGGCCCCTGCGCTGATCGCGCGAATACGGCCGCGTATTTCAGGGTCGACTCGTCCATGAAGGCGACGTCGCGGTCCGACAGTTTGGTCAAGGTTCGGGCCGAGGTCTGCCGCCCGCTTGCCAGGTGGGTAACCATCGGCTCGATGCGCACGGCCGTGGTGATGTTACGCCGAAGGCTGATCACGTGCTCCAGCGTGAAGTCGACCCGCAGGGCGGCGCCGCCCGCTGTGGTGAAGGCGACGGGCGTGCGCCGGGCTTCGTCCGCCGGCTCGACCGCGATGCGGACGGGGGAGCGAGCCGAGTCGCGTCGAGCACGGGCCGCCAGCACGATCGCCGGGTCGATACGTCGGCAGACGGCCGCGCCGTCCTCAAGACCGATGACCGACCGGATCCCCAGGTCCGTCAACGAGGCCGCGCCCAGGAGATGGGTCAACACGTCCTCAAGGATCTTGACGCTCGTCGCCTGCGCGGCGAGGCCTTGATCATGGTTCATCGCGATCAGGAACTCGCTGTCGGAAATCCGGGCGCGAAGATCCTGCCGGTCCAGGTGATCGTGGAGCTTGCGTTCGACATAGGTCCAGACGTCGGCGCGCTTGTGGCTCCACCACTCGCCGGCCCAGGCGCGGATCGCCTTGATGCTGATGACGTTCACCGAACCGCGCGCGACCAGGTCCGTGCCCGCCAGACGCTGGATGACCGGCGTCGGAAGAGCCACGCGTTCGCTCGCGTTCGATGCTGGAGTGTCGAAGGGCATGGACCTGACGCTTTTAATTCGCCTGAAGAGTGCCGACGGCGCGCTTAACCTCTCGTTTGGAAATAGGGTTTCCGACCGGGTTTACCGTGAAAGAAACCCGGGAAAACCAAGGGAACGACGGTGGGCGCTTGGCGTTCACGGCCCCTCGGCGCATAAGGCGTTTATGAACAAGCTGCTCCTGGTGGCGGCCGGCGGGGCCGTCGGGTCCGTCGCGCGCTATCTGGTGGGCGTCGGCGCGATGCGGGTCATGGGACCCGGCTGGCCGTACGGAACCTTCACGGTCAATGTCGTCGGCGGCTTCCTGATGGGCTGCCTGGCGTCCTGGCTGGCCCACAGAGGCAATGGCTCGGGCGAGCAGTGGCGCGTGCTGCTGGGCGTCGGCGTCCTGGGCGGGTTCACAACATTTTCGTCGTTCTCGCTGGAGACCGCGCTGATGATCCAGAAGCGCGCCTACGGCCAGGCGTTCACCTATTCCGCCGCGAGCGTCCTTCTGGCGATCGCGGCCCTGTTCGCGGGCCTTCTGCTGGCCCGGAAAGTCTTCGCATGAGCACCAAGGAAGTCCGCACCCTGTACGTTGACGCTGGCGAGGACGGGGTCCGTCTCGACCGCTGGTTCAAGCGTCGCTGGCCGCACCTGAACCATATCCAGCTGAACAAGCTGTTCCGCTCCGGCCAGGTCCGCGTCGACGGCTCGCGCGCCAAGGCCGACACCAAGCTGGCGGCGGGCAGCCAGATCCGCGTGCCGCCGCTGCCCGACGCGCCCGATCCGTCGGATAAGAACAAGCTGTCGCCGCGTGACATCGCCTACGCCCGCTCGCTGGTCCTCTACGAGGACGAAGAGGTCCTGGCCCTTAACAAGCCGGCGGGCCTGGCCGTGCAGGGCGGCACCAAGACCACCAAGCATGTCGACAAGCTGCTCAGCGCCTGGGGCGAGGGCGTCGATCGTCCGCGCCTGGTCCACCGCCTGGACCGCGACACCTCGGGCGTGCTGCTCTTGGGAAAGACGCCGTCGGCCGCCGCACGCCTGTCGGGGGCCTTCGCCAAACGCAAGGCGCAGAAGACCTACTGGGCGATCGTGGCGGGCAATCCTCACCCGACCGAGGGCGTGATGGAACTGCACCTGGCCAAGCGCGGGGTGGGCGATCGTGAGCTGGTCGTGCCGGCCCAGCCCAAGGATCCCGACGCGCAACCCGCCGAAACCGAGTTCGTGACGATCAGTCGGGCCGGGCCGCGCGTGACCTGGATGGCGCTGCGCCCCCACACCGGCCGCACCCACCAGCTTCGGGCGCACATGAAGGCCATGGGCCACCCGATCCTGGGCGATCCCAAGTACGGCGACGAAAAGTCGGCCCCGCTGTCGGAAGGGCTGAAGCTGCAGCTGCACGCCCGCTCTATCCTGCTGCCGCACCCCTCGGCCGGCATGCTGCACATCGAAGCGCCGCTAAGCCCCGAGATGCAGGAAGGCTTCCGCAAGTTCGGCTTCTCCGAAGACGAGGCGGACGCCGAACCGTTCGCCCGGCGTCAGACCAAGCGACGCTGATCGCGCCGCTTGGTCCCCCACCTGCCGCGCCCTGCATGGGGCGCGGGTCTCCGCTATGCGCGGATCTCTAGAGCCTGTCTGGTTTAGATGGGATCATCTAAACCAGATAAACAGTCTCTAATTCATAGACTTAGAGCGCGTTAGGTTTAACCGCTTACACTTAAACCTAACGCGCTCTAGACGAGGCCCGTAATGGGTCTGGCGTTTGTGCTGTCCGGAAAAACCTTGCTCTCGAGGATGGCGTGGTCGACGCCGATGTGGTCGGCCAAGACGCCTTTGAAGAGGCTGCGGACGTCCAGCGTCGGCGCGGTGTCGCGGCTTTCGAACAGCGCCTTATCAGCCAAGCCTGGCCAGTCGCCGATGATCCCGCCGCGCTTCAGCGCGCCGCCCAGGATGAGGCCGGTCGAGGCTGTGCCGTGATCGGTGCCGCCGGTGCCGTTCACCCGTGCGGTTCGGCCAAACTCGGTGACGACGAGCACCACGGTGTTCTTCCACTCGGAGCCCAGGCCGCTGTGCAGGCCATCGAGCACCGCGTCCATATAGGACAGGCGGGTGGCGATCTGTCCGGGTTGATTGGCGTGGGTGTCAAAGCCGTCGAGCGAGACGGCGGCGATCTGCGGTCCGCCCGCCTGGGTCATGAAGCCGCCTAGCGTTGATCCGAGCCTGCGCGCGGTCTCCACGCCGCCGCGGTTTTGTCCGCCCGCGCCCATCGCGGGGATCATACCAGCCATGGCGGAACCGCTGGCCTGTGCGGCCATAGCCGTCTCGGCCATGGCTTCGGTTTCCAATCCGCGCGCAAACGCGGGGCCTAGAAGCGGGTCCGACCTGTAGAGATCCTGCAGCAGGGTGGGCAGGCGCGCGGCTTCGTCGACGCCCTTGCCGGGAGACCAGCTGGCGGCCTGGACCTTGCCGCGCAGGATCAGCGGCGCAGTGGTCCCGACCGACAAGCCCCCGACCTTGCGGATCGGCGTCAGGGCTTCCAGCGTCCGGTTCAGCCAGCCCGTCTCGGCCCCATAGACCTTCGCCGAGCCGGTCTCCAGCACATCCTGGGCCTCGAAGTGCGACCGGGCGCGGTCGGGGCTGGCGATCGCCGGGGCGATGCGGGCTTGGCCCTTCTGCGCCAGGGCGAAAACAGACTTCAACTCCGGATGCAGGCCGAAGGTGTCATCCAGCATCAGCACCTGATCGCGGCGCATCGCGATCGAGCCGCGCAGGGCCTCGTAGCTTTGATCCCCGACCGGCGGTGACACCGACAGTCCGTCCATGCCGCCCCGACAGATGACGACCACCAGCTTCTTGCGCGCCAGGGCGCTTTCAGAGGCCGCGAAGGCCTGGGCTCCGAACAGGTTGACGCTAAAGCCCAGGCTCGCGCCAAGGCCGAGCAACGAGCGACGGTTGACGGTGGCGGTCATCGACGTTGGAACTCCGGGCTCATGATCAGCAGGGCGAAGGCTTCTCGACGGGTCTCGGCCCGGGCGACGGCCTTGGCGACCGGCGGTGTCAGCCGTGCGCCGAGGGCTGAAGCAGCCAGAGCGTTGGGATCCGTACGATCGGCGACGGCGGCGGCGAAACCTTGCGCCCACTGCATGCGCTTGATCAGCGCGTCGGGCGCCGCCCAGGTCTCGGCGTCTTCGGGCCAACCCTTGGGAGAGGGGGGCTCAAAGGGCTTCTGGCCCAGGCTGTTCAGGATCGGCGCGATGCGCTCGAACGCCGAAGGTTCGGCGCCGATCACCCGCCAGGTCGACACCGTAAACTCGTAGGGCGTCTTGAACTTGGCGGGCGCCGGGTCCCAGGCTTCCGGACTTTCGACCAGGGTTCGGGCCACCGCCGCCAGGTCACCGCCTGTGGCCATCCAGCGTTGCTCCAGTCGTTGGACCAGCGACGTGGGCGGGACGTCAGCGACGAAGTGGCGGGCGATCTTGCCGCAGACATGGCGGGCGGTGCGAGGATCGGCGGCAAGGTCGCGCAGGGCCGCCAGCGGCTGAGCCATCCCTTGTTGGCTGTAGCGACGACCCAGGATCGTCCGCGCGCCGGGTTCATGGGCCTGTTCGCGGAACAGGAACTGACCGGCGCGGTGTTCCTGCTCTCGACCGATGGAAAAGCCTGTCAGGGCGCGTGCGAACTCGGTGACGTCTGTCTGGCTATAGCCTGCGTCGATCCCGACGGTGTGCAACTCCAGGATCTCGCGCGCCAAGTTCTCATTCAGCCCGGCTGTGGCGTTGTTGCGGCGACGCGCGGCGAATTCGGCGGCGCGGCTGTTTGGACCGATGGACTGGGCCTGGTCCAGATAGGTCAGCATGGCCGGATGGGTCGAGGACGCCACCAACAGGTTCTCGAAGCGGCTGAACACATGGGGACGGATCGCTTCGCGCTCGAACGGACCGACGAGCACCGAGGTGAGCTGCTTGGTGGCCGAGACGGTGAAGTGATTGGCCCAGAAGAGCGCCCAGCGCTCGCGGAAGGGCGTCAGCGTACTGGCGCCAAGGCGGGCGCGCGCCAGGAAGTCGCCCCCAACTTTCTGGCGTAGGTCGCGCTGGGCGCTGATGAAGGCCTGGGCGGCCATTTTGGTGTCGTCCTCGCCGACCTTCCGCTGGCGCTCGGCGCGTCGCTGCTGCTGATAGGCCCGCATCTGCTCGAAACGAGCGCTGGCGGTCTCACCATCGTCCTGCGGAAGATCAGCGCCCTCGCGGCGGATCTGGGCGATCAGGAAGCCTTGCGGATCGGCCTTGGCGGCCTCGATCTCGCCGGGACGGGCCCCCAGCCCAAAGCGCGTGGCGGCTATGGCGGCCATCAGGTCCTTGGTGGGCAGGCTCAAGCAATGCTCTCCCTTGCGCGACAACGCGATCTTGCCCATTCAACGCCTGTCCGTCGCCGATCCGTCGCGGATGATCGCGAAAAAGAGCCTTCCTGTGTCCGACAAGTCCGAATTGCTGCTGAAGCCCAAGCGCTTCTACAAGACCGCCGCCGCTGTGCAGGTCGACGGCGGGTTTGCGGTGCAACTGGACGGCCGCACCCCCAAGTCGCCCGCCAAGCGGCCGCTGGTGGCCCCGACCCAAGCCCTGGGCGAGATCATCGCGGCCGAATGGGAGGCGCAGGTCGAATACGTCGACAACAGCCTGATGCCCGCGACGCGTCTGGCCTTCACCGCCATCGACCGGATCGCCGAGACGCGCGCCGAGGTCGCCCGGGAGATCACCGCCTACGCCGCCTCGGATCACCTCTGCTATCGCGCGGAAAGCCCCAGGCCCCTCGTCGAGCGACAGCAGCGCGAGTGGGACGCGGTGCTGGCTTGGGCCAAGGCCGAACATGGCCTGCTGTTCACACCCGTCGCTGGGATCATCCACACGCCGCAGCCGCCGGCCACCCTGGCGTCGGTTGAAGCCCTGGCCCTGACCCTGGATGATTTCGCCTTGGCGGGCGTGGCCTTCGCGGCGGGGCTCTTTGGATCGACGGTTCTTGCGCTTGCGGTGCACGCAGGACGCCTGACGGGCCAGAGCGCGCTGGACCTTTCGCGCCTGGACGAAATCTATCAGGCCGAGCAGTGGGGAGAGGACGCCGAAGCCCAGGCGCGCGCCCAGGCCCTGGGCGTGGAGGCGGCGATGATAGACCGCTGGTTCGCCGCGTTGCGGCATTGACCAGCTTCGCGATCTACGGCCTTGCGGCGCTTGCCGAGATCGCGGGATGCTTCGGCTTCTGGGTCTGGCTCAGGCTCGGCAAGTCGCCGGGCTGGGCGGTGCTGGGGGCGTTGTCGCTAGTGATCTTCGCGCTGCTTCTGACGCGGATCGAAGCCAGCGCGGCGGGACGCGCGTTTGCGGCCTATGGCGACGTCTACATCATCGCGTCCCTGGCGTGGATGCGGCTGGTGGAAGGCGCTCGCCCTGATCGCTGGGACCTCGTCGGCGGCGCGATATGCTTGGTTGGAGCGGCCCTGATCCTGTTCGGGCCACGGACAAACTGAGTCCCCGACCGAAAAGCTATGCTGCGGTGCCGCAAGGTCCGCCTTGCGCCTCGGCTCCGGCCTCGCTACGGCTTGGTCATAAGGTGGAAGAACCGCCAGATGAACGAACCGGGCAGGGGAGTACGCGCGTGCAGCACATTCTCGAGGAACTGGAGCGTCGTCGCCAGCAGGCCAAGGCCGGGGGCGGCGAAAAGCGCGTCGAAGCGCAGCACGCCAAGGGCAAGCTGACCGCCCGCGAGCGGATCGACCTCTTGCTGGACGAGGGCTCCTTCGAGGAGTTCGACATGTTCGTCGAGCACCGCTGCGCCGACTTCGGCATGCAGGACCAGAAGATCCCCGGCGACGGCGTCGTGACCGGCTGGGGCACGATCAACGGCAAGGTCGTCTACGTCTTTTCCAAGGACTTCACCGTGTTCGGCGGCTCGCTGTCGAACGCCCATGCCCAGAAGATCGTCAAGGTGCAGCGCCAGGCCATGAAGGTCGGCGCGCCGGTGATCGGCCTGTTCGACGCCGGCGGCGCACGGATCCAGGAGGGCGTCGACAGCTTGGCTGGCTACGCCGACATCTTCGTCGAGAACGTCATGGCCTCGGGCGTCATTCCGCAGATCAGCGTGATCATGGGCCCCTGCGCCGGCGGCGACGTCTATTCGCCGGCCATGACCGACTTCATCTTCATGGTGAAGGACACGAGCTACATGTTCGTGACGGGCCCGGACGTCGTGAAGACCGTCACCAACGAGGTCGTCACCGCCGAGGAGCTGGGCGGAGCGCGGGTTCACGCGGCCAAGTCGGGCGTCGCCGAAGGCGCGTTCGAGAACGATCTGGAGGCCATGACCCAGGTCCGCCGCCTGATCGACTTCCTGCCCTCGTCCAACCGCGAGGCGGCGCCCGAGCGTGAAAGCTTCGACGAGCCGCTGCGCGAGGAGATGAGCCTGGACACCCTGGTCCCGGCCGATCCGACCAAGCCCTACGACATGAAGGAGCTGATCCTGAAGGTCGTCGACGAGGCGGATTTCTTCGAGATTTCCAGCGAGTGGGCCAAGAACATCATCTGCGGCTTCGCGCGGATGGACGGCGAGACGGTCGGCATCGTCGCCAACCAGCCGCAGGTGCTGGCCGGGGTGCTGGATATCGACTCCAGCCGCAAGGCCGCGCGGTTTGTCCGTTTCTGCGACGCCTTCAATATCCCGATCGTCACTTTCGTGGACGTGCCGGGCTTCATGCCGGGCACCAAGCAGGAGTACGGCGGCCTGATCAAGCACGGCGCCAAGCTGCTGTTCGCCTATGCCGAGGCCACCGTGCCGAAGATCACCGTCATCACCCGCAAGGCCTATGGCGGCGCCTATGACGTGATGAGCTCAAAGCACCTGCGCGGTGACCTGAACTACGCTTGGCCGACCGCCGAGATCGCGGTCATGGGCGCCAAGGGGGCGGTGGAGATCATCTTCCGCGCCGAGGCCAAGGACCCCGAAGCGCTCGCCGCCCGCGAAGCCGAGTACAAGGATCGCTTCGCTAATCCGTTCGTGGCGGCTTCGCGGGGTTACATCGACGACGTGATCATGCCCCACGGCACCCGTCGCCGCATCGTGCGCGGCCTGAAAAGCCTGAAGGGCAAGGAGCTCTCCAACCCCTGGAAGAAGCACGACAATATCCCGCTGTAGGCGGGGTTGGAGCGCATCCAGCCAGACCTACGCCGTTAGACCGCAAAGGTTATCGGGGGAGGCTTCCGGAGCCTCCCCCTTTTCTTTTTGCAAGCTCTACAGATCGAACCGCACGCCCTGCGCCAGGGGCAGGGCGCTGGAATAGTTCACCGTCGCGGTCTGGCGACGCATGTACTGCTTCCAGCTGTCGGAGCCGCTCTCGCGGCCGCCGCCGGTTTCCTTCTCGCCGCCAAACGCGCCGCCGATCTCGGCGCCCGAGGGGCCGATATTGACGTTGGCGATGCCGCAGTCGCTGCCGGCGGCGGACAGGAAGCGCTCGGCCTCGCGGACGTCGTTGGTCATCACGCAGGAGGACAGCCCCTGGGGCACGTCGTTCTGGATCGCGATCGCCGCCTCAAAATCCGTGTACGGAACGACGTGCAGCAAGGGTGCGAAGGTCTCGCGCTGCATGCACGGCGCAGGCGCGGACAGGCGGGCGAGGGCGGGGCGCACATAGTAGGCCTCGGGGTGTTCATCGATCAGTACGCGTTCGCCGCCGGCGACGGTTCCTCCCTCGGCGCGGACCTGGTTCATCGCAGCGATGAAGGCGTCATAGGCGGCCTTGTCGATCAACGGGCCCAGTAGGGTCTTGGGATCGCGCGGGTCGCCGACGGGAAGGCGCTGGAAGGCGCTCTCGACCGCGTCGCTGACCTTGTCGACCAGGCTCTCGTGGACGATCAGGCGGCGCAAGGACGTGCAGCGCTGGCCCGCCGTGCCCGCCGCGGAGAAGACGATGGCGCGCAGGGCTAGCGAGAGGTCAGCCGAGGGCGCGACGATCATGGCGTTGTTGCCGCCCAGCTCCAGGATAGAGCGGCCGAAGCGCTCGGCGACCATGGGAGCGACGGCCCGGCCCATGCGGGTGGAGCCGGTGGCGCTGACCAGCGGGATGCGCGGATCGCGGGCCAGCCGCTCGCCGGCGTCGCGGGCGCCCAGCACGACCGACGACAGCCCCTGCGGCGCGTCGCCGAAGCGGGCCAGGGCGCGCTCCAGGATCGCCTGGGTGGCCAGGGCCGTCAGCGGGGTCTTTTCCGACGGCTTCCAGATCACCGGATCGCCGCAGACGAGCGCGAGGCAGGCATTCCACGCCCAGACGGCGACGGGGAAGTTGAAGGCGCTGATCACGGCGACCGGACCCAGCGGATGCCAGGTCTCGCGCATGGCGTGGCCGGGACGTTCCGAGGCGATGGTCAGGCCGTGCAGCTGGCGCGACAGGCCCACGGCGAAGTCGCAGATGTCGATCATCTCCTGGACCTCGCCGGCCGCCTCTGAGGCGATCTTCCCAGCTTCCAAGGTCACCAGGGCGGCGAGCTCAGCCTTGGCGGCCCGCAGCTCTTCGCCGAACAGTCGCACCAGTTCGCCACGACGCGGGGCGGGAACCACGCGCCAATCGGCGAAAGCGCGAACGGCGGCGGCGATCTTGGCCTCGATCTGCCGGGCGTCGTCGAAGCCGACGTGGGCCAGGTCGGCGCCGTCGATGGGGCTGCGCACGGACTCTCCCGCGTCGGCGGGCAGCGGCGGCGCCCCCAGCTTGGCCAGGATCTCGCGGGCATGGATGGCGGGGGACGGGAAGGGCTGAGTCATGGCCAGAGGACACGCCGCAGCGGGAAGGCGGTCAAGCCCTTGGCGAGCGCGCGCCGTTGCGAGTCTCGCGCCCAGCGGCTAGGGACGGACAAAGCAGGAGAACCCCCATGGCGCAGGCGAAACTCATCGACGGTAAGGCCTTCGCGGCCGATCTGAGGGCCAAGATCGCCGAGGAGGTCGCCGCCCTGAAGGCCGAGCATGGCGTGACGCCGGGCTTGGCGGTCGTGCTGGTCGGCGAGGACCCCGCCAGCCAGGTCTATGTCCGCAACAAGGGCGAGCAGACCACGGCGGCGGGCATGTACTCCGAGACCCATCGTCTGCCGGAAACCACCACCCAGGACGAGCTCTTGGCGGTCGTCGCCAAGCTGAACGCCGATCCCAAGATCCACGGCGTGCTAGTGCAGTTCCCGGTGCCGCCGCACATCAGCCAGATGGACGTCGTGGCCGCTCTGTCGCCTGACAAGGACGTCGACGGCCTGACCGTAACCAACGCTGGACGCCTGGCCAGCGGTTTGCCGGCCCTGGCGCCCTGCACGCCGACGGGCTGCATGATGTTGATCAAGGACGCGATCGGGGATCTGAAGGGCAAGACCGCCGTGGTGATCGGCCGCTCGAACCTGATGGGCAAGCCTATGGCCCAGATGCTGCTGGCCGCCGACTGCACGGTGACCATCGCCCACTCGCGCAGCCAGGACCTGCCCTCGATTGTCCGCCAGGCCGACATCGTCGTGGCCGCCGTCGGCCGGGCTGAGATGGTCAAGGCCGATTGGGTCAAGCCCGGCGCCGTGGTCATCGACGTCGGCATCACCCGTTTCCCGGCCCGCGATCCGGAAGCCGCCGCCGCTGGCAAGACCCGGCTTGTCGGCGACGTCGCCTTCGACGAGGTTAAGGAGGTCGCCGGCGCGATCACGCCGGTTCCGGGGGGCGTTGGACCGATGACGATTGCTTGCTTGCTGGCCAACACGCTGACGGCGGCCAAACGCCTGTCGGGGATCGCCTGATGCGCGCGGCGCTGGTTCTGGTCGCCGCCGCCCTCGTCCTTTCGGCTTGCGGATCGAAGATCCCGCCGCCGCCCACGCCAGAGCAGGCCCTGGCGCTGCGCCCGGCTGATGCGCGGCTGGCGGGCCTGTACGAGACCTCGTGTCACGCCTGTCACGCCATTCCGGAGACGGGCGCGCCGCTGGTCCATGACCGCGCCGCCTGGGATCCGCGTTGGAAGCGGGGCGAGGCGATTTTGCTGGATCACACGATCCAGGGTTTCAACGCCATGCCGGCGACCGGCCAATGCGCGACTTGCACGCCGGACGATTTCAAGGCCCTGATACGCTTCATGGCGGGGCGAGACGACTCCGCGTCTTAAGATACGGGGAGGCGTCATGATCTCGCGGCGTGGGGCTCTGATCGCGGGCGGAACGGGAGCGGCGGTGGTCGCCGGCGGCGCGGGCGCGGCTTACATGGTCGCCACCGGGGACAAGCCCGAACCGCCTTCGCCCGCTTCGGTCAATGCGCAGGGCAAGGTTCTATGGCGCAACTGGTCGGGCGTTCAGCACGCCTATCCCGCCGCCCGTCTGGCCCCCAAGGACGAGGGCGAACTGGCCACTGCGCTGAAAGTCGCCCAGGCGCCGATCCGCCCCGTCGGCTCGGGCCACTCCTTCACGGCCCTGGCCCCGACCGACGGCACGCTCGTTTCGCTGGACTCGATGTCGGGGATTGTCGGCTGGGAGGGCGACCAAGCGATCGTCATGACCGGCACCCGACTCGGCGCGCTTGGCCCCCTGCTGGCCGAGAAGGGGCGGGCGCTGCCGAACCTCCCAGACATCAACAAGCAGTCGCTGGGCGGCGCCTTGGGCACGGCGACGCACGGCACGGGGGTCAAGCTTCCGGCCATGCACGGCGACGTCACGGGCCTGCGACTGGTCACGCCCTCGGGCAAGATCATCGACGCCGACGCGACCAACAATCCCGAGATCTTCCAGGCCGCCCGCGTGTCGCTGGGCGCGCTGGGGGTGATCAGCCAAGTGCGGATACGCACCAGCGCCAACCGCCGCCTGCGTCGCCGCGTGTGGCTGGAGCCCTTCGAGGAGGCGATGGCCCAGGCTGAAGGCCGCTGGGCCCAGCATCGCAACTTCGAGTTCTACGCGGTCCCGTTCACCGGGCTGGCGGTGAACATCAGCCATGACGAGACCGACGATCCGGCTGAGGCCCGCGGTCCCGACCAGGATGTCGAGTTCCTGCAGGCCCTGAAGGGACTACGAAACCTGCTGGGCTTCGCCACGCCGTTGCGCAAGGCCGCCGCCAAGGCGCTCTTGTCTTCGGCCAAGCCTGAGACCGCTGTTGACGAAGGCTGGAAGCTGCTCTCGACCGAACGCCCGGTGCGATTCAACGAGATGGAGTTCCACCTGCCGGTCGAGAACCAGTTGAAGGCCTTGGACGAGGTGATGCGGGTGATCGAGACGGAAAGACCCGATGTGTTCTTCCCGATCGAGGTGCGTCGCATCGCGGGCGATGACGCCTGGCTGTCGCCGTTCCATGGGGGCGCGCGCGGATCGGTGGCGGTGCACGCCTACTACCGCGATGACTTCAGCTTCCTGTATCAGCTCATCGAGCCCATCTTCCGCCGCTACGAGGGGCGTCCGCACTGGGGCAAGCTCCATACGCTGCGTGGCCGGCAGCTGGAGGCGATCTATCCGCGCTGGAAGGATTTCCTGGAGGTCCGCCAGGACCTGGATCCTGAGGCGCGGATGCTCAATCCTTACCTCAAGGGCCTGTTTGGCCTGATGTAGCAAGAGCGTAACGCCGAAGGTGTGAACCGGCTTCGGCGTCACGCTCTAAGTATTTGATTTAGATCCGCGTTATCGCGTCAAAACGATTCCGTTTTGACGCGCGAGGCTCTAGCCGGCGGCGCCGAGGTAGTCGGCGACGCGCGCCTCGAGCTCGGTGCAGAGAGCCTTGCCGACCGGGTGGGTGTCGACCTTGATGTCGTCCCGAACGCACGCCTTGATCGCGTCGATATGGGCGTCAACGAGGAACATCGGGGCCTTGAGGCGCGTGTCGGGATCGTCGATCAGCTTGCACAGCGAAGCCGCTAGTCGCGTGATCAGTGGGAATTCGTAGGTCGCGCCCAGACCCTTCAGGTCGTGCGCCCGGAGATAGAGGGTCTCAACCGTCTGGGCGTTGAGGCCCTCGGTCTTCACCGCCTGGCGCGCAGCCTCCAGCTTGACGATCTCGTCGTTGAGCCATTGGGCGAAATTGCCCGACAAGCTCTTGAGCGCGGCCTCGGCCTTGGCGATCGCGGCCATGTCGATGCCGCCGCGCCCGCCCACCTTGAGCTTGAGCATGTTCGGCACCTGGATCACCTCGGCGGTGGTCTTATTGGTCACTCTTCGCCTCCCCAGCGGCGGTACAAGTTGGGTATGGCTAACATAGCAGGCGTTAATATTAGATGAGACCGGGGTTTTTGTGCGACTCAACGTCTCAGGTCTTGCTCAAGCTGAAAACTGTTCGGCCAAGACGCGCTCCTCCAGGCTTCGTCCGGCGTCGAAGAGCATGGATAGTGACGTCCCGCGATCCTCGGAGATGTGCACCTCCATCACGTCGCGAACCTCGAAGTTGTCCGCCACCGCGCTGACGGGGCGCTTGTCGGCTTCAAGAATCTCAAAGGTGACCCGAGCGGACTGCGGCAGCAGGGCTCCGCGCCAACGGCGGGGGCGGAAGGCGCTGATGGGGGTGAGAGCCAACACGCGGCCGTCGATCGGGATGATCGGGCCATGGGCTGAAAGATTGTAGGCGGTCGAACCCGCCGGGGTCGCCAGCAGCACGCCGTCGCAGACCAGTTCGCCCATCCGAACCTTGCCGTCGATCGAGATGCGCACCTTGGCGGTCTGGCGGGTCTGGCGCAGAAGCGAGACCTCGTTGATCGCCAACGCCCGATGCTGGGTGCGCCGCGCGTCGATGGCGACCATGGCCAGCGGATGAATCACAGCGCGCTCCGCAGCGTTGATTCGCTCCAGCAGCCCGTCTTCGCTGTACTCGTTCATTAGGAAGCCGACCGAGCCGCGGTTCATCCCGTAGATCGGCGTCTGGGTGGCGATCGCCTCGTGCAGGCTTTCGAGCATGAAGCCGTCGCCCCCAAGGGCGACGATCACCTGAGCGTTTTCAGCCCCGACATCGCCATAGCGCGCCGCAAGTCGTTCCCGGGCCTCCTGGGCCTCGGGTCTGTCGCTGCACTTGAACGCCAAGCGAGTCACGAACGGTTGCGGCTGATACATGCGGCCAAGAGGCGGGAAGGCCGTGGTCTTGTCAAACCTGTCCGACGGCCTGCCGGAACGCCATGCCGGCAATGTCCGGCGTAAAGGGCCCAAAGGCGCTGGCCGCGCGCCGTACGCCCTCGTCCCCGCCGCCAGGTCGGCCGCCGTTCAGCTGCCGCACATGTTCCAGGATCGTCGGGAAGACGCTGCGATCGATCCCGACGGCCGAACAGGCCAACGCCAGGAGCTCGGGGCGACTGGTGTCGATGGCCCGCCGGATCTGTCCCGGCTCAAACTTGCCCAGCCGCGCCAGGGCCATGACAAAGAGCTGGAGGCGGCCTTCCCGCAGAACCCGCAGAAGATAGCCCGGGCGAAGCTGGCCGGCCGAATCGAGCTTCTCGATCAACGACCGTTCCATCTCTTCACGATCCTCATCGACCTCCACCGGGGCGACGATACGATCGCTCTCGCCCTTATGAGCGGCCTGAAGGGCTTCGTTGACGGCGGCCTGCATGCGCGCCGCGTCGAGCTGGAAACGCGACGTCAGCGCGTCGCGAAGCGCGCGACCGACCAGCAAATAGAGTTGCTCGGCCAGGTCGCTGGACAGCTTCGGGTGCCGCGCCAGCGGAGACCGCAGGGCCACGACGTCGCGTGAGCGGTTGACCAGACGGCCCATGGCGTCGGGTGAGATCTCGGCGGTGTCGTTGGACGCCAGGGCGGTCATGACCGCCGGCTCGTCCCGGCTGATGATCGCTTCCACGACCGGCGCCTTCAGATGGGGACGTCGGGCGATCTCGATCTGGTGCTCCAGCGTGGCCTGAACCAGCAGGCGGATCAGGTCATGGTCCTCGAGCACCGGACTACGGGCGATGATCGGCCGCGCGATCTCGATCTCGTCGAGGGCCATGATGTTGATCAGGGCCGAAGGGGCCCAGTCGGCGTCGGCCAGCCGTTCGGACAGGCGTTTGCGAATGTCGCGCTCGGCTTCGACCACCAGGGTCATGAAGATCGAGTTCAGCAGGGCCTGGATATCGGGATGGGTGGGCTCGCCACGGGCCTGGCCCGCCTCGCATAGATCGACGATGCCGCTCAGCAGTCGTTCCCGATCACCGGGTTCACGACTACGCGCCAGCGTCATGAGCGAAGCGATTTCGACGGTCTGAATGGCCCCGCCTCCACGAATCCGGAAGGTTCGATGAGGATGACCTTGCGGCTCGCAAATGAAAACATGCTTAAACAGCTCAAAGCCGCCGACGCGGCGTTACGCGTCGAGATGTCGCAAGTCTGAGTGGAGGAACCGCCGATGGCGCAAGACCTGATCCTGGCCCTGGACCAAGGGACCACCAGCACGCGCGCCATCCTCTTTGACCGCTCCGGCACGGCTCTGGGCGAGGCGTCTCGCCCCTTGCGGCAGAGCTACCCTGCCGACGGCTGGGTCGAGCATGACGCCGAAGAGATCTACGCCGCCGCCGTCGCCGTGCTGCGCGAGGTCACGGAAGCTTCCGGCCGCGCCGCAGACATCGCCGCGATCGGAATCACCAACCAGCGCGAAACCGTGGTGGTCTGGGACCGCGCCACCGGGCGTCCGATCCATCCGGCGATCGTCTGGCAAGATCGCCGCACCGCCGACGTCTGCGCGCGCCTCAAGGCTGACGGGCATGAGCCAAAGGTCACAGAGGTCACGGGTCTGCTGCTGGACCCCTATTTTTCGGCGACCAAGATCGCCTGGATCCTCAACAAGGTTCCCGGCGCGCGGGCCCGTGCGGAGGCAGGGGAGCTGTTGTGCGGCACCATGGACTGCTGGGTGATCTGGCGGCTGACCGGCGGCGCCGTGCATGCGACCGACGCCACCAACGCCTCGCGCACCCTGCTGTTCGACATCGGCGCGCAGGCTTGGTCCAGCGAGATGCTGGCGCTTTTTGATGTGCCGTCGGCGATCCTGCCGCAGGTGCTGGACTGCGTGGACGACTATGGCGCCACGCGGGCTGACATCCTGGGGCGCGCTGTTCCGATCCGTGGCGTTGCGGGCGACCAGCAGGCGGCGCTGATGGGGCAGGGCTGTGTCGCGCCGGGCCAGATGAAGGCGACCTACGGCACCGGTTGCTTCATGCTGATCAACACCGGAACCGACCGCGCCGCCTCACGGGCGCGCCTGCTGACGACGGTCGCCGCCCGGGTTGGCGGCAAGACCACCTATGCGCTGGAAGGATCGATCTTCGTCGCGGGGGCGGCGATCCAGTGGCTGGGCGAGGGCCTTGGGATCACCGGCGGCCCTCGCGCCGCCGAGGCCCTGGCTCGCGCGGCCAAGCCCGATCACGCGGTGGTGGTGGTTCCCGCCTTCACCGGTCTTGGCGCGCCGTGGTGGGACGCCGACGCGCGCGGCGGGATCTTTGGCCTGACCCGAGACGCGGGTCTGCCCGAGATCGCCGCCGCCACCTTCGACGCCTGCGCTCTGCAGACGCGGGACCTGATCGAAGCGATGCGCGCCGATGCGCCCGGAGCGTTCGGTGAAGCCGCGCAACTCCGGATCGACGGCGGGATGTCGAAAAGCGCCTGGTTCTCCCAGCGCCTGGCCGACCTCACCGGTCTTTCGGTGCGACGGGCCAGCTATCAGGAGACCACGGCCCTAGGCGCGGCGCTGTTCGCCGCCGTCGGGTCCGGTCTCTATGCTTCGATCGAGGAAGCTGCGGAGGCCAGTCCGGCCGCAGAGACCCTGGCGTCGGCGATGGACGAACACGCTCGCGAAGCCGCTTACGCGCGATGGCTCGACGCGGTGCCGCGCGTTCGACTTTAGTCGATCCCCGGTTGCGGTGACATCGCTGTCATGGTCTCTAGCCCGCAAACAACCATAAGCGGAGGCCGCCATGACCACTCGACGCGCCATGCTCGGCGCAGGTGTCGCCCTGATCGCGGGGGCGCAGGGGTTTGGAGCCCTGGCGGCAATCGCGGACTATCCCAGGATCGGCCGCATCCGCCGGCTTTCGCCCGACCTTGATGCGGTTCTCGACGCCAACGCGCCGATCGAGCAGTTGGCCGATGGAGTGACCTGGGCCGAGGGGCCCGCCTGGGTCGCGAACGGCGGCTATCTGCTGTTCTCCGACGTGCCCGGCAACGTCATGCACCGGTGGGACGCCAAGGGCGGCAAGACCGACTTCCTGCGGCCCTCCGGCTATGACGGTCCGCCGACCAAGATCTTCCGCGAGGCCGGCACCAACGGCGCGATCATCAGCACGGCGGGTGAGTTGCTGGTTTGCGACTGCGGCAACCGCGCCGTGGCGCGGATCGACCTTCAGACCCGCAAGAAAACGCTGCTGGCGACGACCTTCAACGGCAAGAAGTTCAACAGCCCCAACGATCTGGTGGAGGTTCGTCATGGGCCGCTGAAGGGCTCGCTCTACTTCACCGATCCGCCCTATGGCCTCGAAGGGGTGGATGCGTCGCCGGCCAAGGAGCAGGCTTTCAACGGCGTCTATCTGCTGCGGCCGAACGGCGAGGTGGCCCTGGTCGATGGCTCACTCAGCTTCCCCAACGGCGTAGGCCTGTCACCGGACGGTCGGCGTCTGTACGTCGCCATCTCCGATCCGAAGCGTCCCGTGATCATGGCCTATGACCTGGGAGCGGACGGGCTACCGACGGCCTCGCGCGTATTCTTCGACGCCTCGGACCTCCTGAAGGCCGGCGGGCCTGGCCTGCCGGACGGCATGAAGGTCGACGCCCAGGGGCGGCTCTTCGCCAGCGGGCCGGGCGGCATCCTGATCCTGACGCCGGACGCCAAGCTGCTGGGCGTGATCGAGACCGGCTTTCCGGCGGCCAATTGCGTGTTCGGCGAGGACGGCGGGACGCTGTTCATCACCTCCAACCATCTCGTGGCGCGGGTGCGCACCAAGACCAAGGGGCTGGGGCGCTAGCGATGGAAACGATCAGCAAGAGAAGTCTTCTCGCCGCGGGCCTGGCCGCTGGCGTCGCAGGGCTGCCGCGCAGCGCCTTCGCCGCTCAGCCGGGCCGTAAGCTGGGCTATGCGATCCTGGGCCTGGGTTACTACGCCACGCGGATCATCATGCCACGCTTCGCCGAGTGCGAGCACTCGCGTCTGGCGGCGTTGGTCAGCGGCACGCCCGAGAAGCTCAAGACCTACGGCGAGCAGTACGGGATCCCCGAGACCCATCGCTACAGCTACGAGACCTTCGACAAGATCATCGACAATCCCGACGTCGACATCGTCTATGTGATCACGCCCAACAGCCTGCACCGGACCTTCACCGAGCGAGCCGCCAAAGCCGGCAAGCACGTGATGTGCGAGAAGCCGATGGCCAATACGGTCGCTGACTGTGAGGCGATGATCGCCGCCTGCCAGAAGGCCGGTCGCAAGCTGATGATCGGCTATCGCAGCCGCTTCCAGGCGCACAATATCGAGGCCATCAAGCTGGTGCGCGACGGCGCGCTAGGGCCGGTGCGCACGGTGGTCACCGACCACGGCTTCACGATCGGCGATCCCAAGCAATGGCGTCTGAACAAGGCTCTGGCCGGCGGCGGCAGCCTGATGGACATCGGCATCTACAGCCTGAACGCCGCCCGCTACCTCTCGGGCGAGGAGCCTGTGGCCGTCAACGCCGTGGAGTCCACGGACCGATCCGATCCCCGCTTCGGTGAGGTGGAGGACATCATCAACTTCCAGCTCCTCTTCCCGTCGGGCGCCACGGCCAACTGCGTGTCGGCCTACAGCGTCAACTGCAACCGCTATCGGGTGAGCGGGCCCAAGGGCTGGGTCGAGATCGATCCGGCGACCAGCTATCAGGGCCAGGCCATGCGCGCGCAGCTGGGCGGACCGCCCGCGCCGCGTGAACCGGCGCCGCAGCTCAAGAACCAGTTCTCGGCGCAGCTGGACCATCTGTCGGAATGCATTCTGACTGGCCGTGACCCGATCGTCGACGGCCGCGAGGGGCTGAAGGACCTTCGCGTAATCGAAGCGATCTACCGCGCTGCGCGCGAGGGACGGACAGTCAGGCTGTGAGGGCGCTGGTACTGATCGCGGCGCTATTGGCGCCGACGGCGGCGCTCGCGCAGCAGCAGATTCCGCTTTGGCCCAATGGCGCGCCCGGTTTCGAGAGCCGCAAGGCGATCCCGGAGCAGGCGGCCGACTATTGGCTCAAGGGCGTGAACAACCCCTCCATCACCGCCTATCTCCCACCGAAGGAGGTCGCCACCGGCGCGGCCTTGGTCGTGCTGCCCGGCGGCGGGCATCGGATCCTGGTCATCAACTCCGAGGGCGCGGACGTGGCCAAGGTGATGAACCCCAAGGGTGTGGCGGTCTTCGTGGTGAAGTACCGTCTCTTCCGGGAGGAGGGCTCGCCCTACACGATTGATCATGCTCGCCAGGACGCGGTCCGCGCGGTGCGGTATGTGCGCGCCCACGCCGCTGAGTTCAGCGTTGATCCCAAGCGGATCGGCCTGATGGGCTTTTCGGCCGGCGGCGAGGCGGTCAATCTCGCTGTCTATCAAGGCGCGGCGCAGGATCCGAAGGCGGATGCGATCGACGCGGTCAGCGCCCGTCCGGACTTCCAGGTTCTGGTCTATCCCGGACCGCTGGGCGTGCCGCAGTCGGTTCCCTCCGATGCGCCGCCGGCCTTCATCGTGGCCGCGAACGACGACGAGTGCTGTTCGGCCCCGCCCGTGGCGCTGCTGAACAAGTTCCGGGCCGCCAAGGTTCCGGTGGAGCTCCACCTGTTCCAGTCGGGCGGCCATGCGTTCAACATGGGCTTGCGTAGCCAAAAGGCCGCGCTCAAGGCGTGGCCGGACCGGCTGTACGACTGGCTAGCGGACAACGGTTGGCTGAAGGCCGGCTAGAGCCCGCTAGCTGACCAGGGCGGCCTCAGTGGCGCGCACGAGGCCGTCGATGACGCCCGGCTCGGTCGAGGCGTGGCCGGCGTCCCAGACGATGTCGAACCGCGCCTCGGGCCAGGCCTTGTGCAGCCGCCACGCGCTGTCCAGAGGCGTCACCACATCGAACCGGCCCTGGACGATCCAGCCGGGGATGTCGCGGATCCGGTCGATGTTCTTGAGGATCCAGTCGTCCTCGTCGAAGAAACCCTTGTGGGTGAAGAAGTGACTCTCGATCCGCGCGAAGGCGATCGCGAAGTCTTCTTCGTTGAATTTGGCGGGTCGTGCTTCCGGGCCTCTGAGCGAGATGGTGTCGCCCTCCCACTGGCTCCAGGCGGCGGCGGCCTCAAGCTGCACCCGGCGGTCTGGCGCGACGAGGCGGCGGTGATAGGCGGCCATCAGGTCGCCACGCTCATCCTCGGGGATAGGGGCCAGGAACCGCTCCCAGGCGTCTGGAAACAGCATCGAGGCGCCGTCCTGGTAGAACCAGCGGAGCTCCTTCTCCGTCAGCAGGAAGATGCCGCGCAGCACCAGGCCCTCGACCCGCTCAGGGTGCTTGATCGCGTAGGCCAGCGCCAGGGTCGAACCCCAGGAGCCGCCAAACACGGTCCACTTCTCGACGCCCAGGTGCTTTCGCAGGCGCTCGATGTCCTCGATCAGGCTCCAGGTGGTGTTGTCGTCCAGGCTGGCGTTGGGGCGGGACCGACCGCAGCCACGCTGATCAAACAACGCCATGCGCCATTTGGCCGGATCGAAGAAGCGTCGCATGGTCGGATTGACCGCACCGCCGGGACCCCCATGCAAGATCACGCACGACTTGCCGCGCGGATTGCCGCATTCCTCGTAGTAGATCTCGTGCGGACCGCCGGTGGGCATCCAGCCGAACGAAAACGGCTCGACCTCGCGGAAGAGGCCGCGGCGACCGACGGAACTCATTGCGGTAGCGGAAGCGTAGCGATCCATGCCCGGAGTCTAGCGCGTTCGGCGCGGGGTTGTGAACGGCGGATCGCGCCGGGTTCATGCCTTTCGTCAGCTTCTGTATGCTGAGCGCATGACTCAGATTGCGCCTGAAGATTATTCCGACGACGAGCTGCTGGCGATGCTGAAGCCGGCCCAGCTCGCGGAACTGAATCGCCAGATCGGCGAGATGTTTGGAGCCGAAGGCGTGGACCGGGTCGAGGCCCTGTTCGCCATGGCTAACGTCTATTCCATGCGCGCGGCTGAACGCGACGAGACCTCGGCCCTGGCCATGCTGCAGCTGGCCGCCGCCATGCGTCGCCGCGCCCAGGCGATGGTCGACGCCCGCAGCTGAGCTACAGCGAGAAGCGGCGGTCCAGCCAGTCCAGAAGCGCTGCGTTCACCTCTGCCGGCTTTTCCTGCTGCGTCCAGTGACCGCTGCCTTCGATCAGCACCTTCTCCAGGTCGCTGATCTGGTCGCCCATGCGATCGGCCATGGCGGGCGGCAGCACGACGTCCAGCTCGGCCATGATCATCAGGCACGGAATGCCGTCGATCCGGCGCGGCAGGTGTTCCGAGCGCTCCCAGTTGCGGGTGAAGTTACGGTACCAGTTGATGCCGCCGGTGAAGCCGGTGCGCTGGAACGCCTGGACGAAGAACGCCAACTCGTCAGGCGTCAGGAACTGGTTGTCGTCCGAGGAGGGCTCGTAGTGGGCCAGGGCGGTCTGTAGCGCCAGGCTGCGGCGCTCGGCCGGCTGCGCCAGGAAGTCCTCCTGCGTGCCCTTCGGCTTGCGCATGAAATAGCGGATGGTCTTCTCGACATCCGCGCCTAGCTGCGCGTCGGCGACGCCCGGCTTCTGGAAGTGGACGATGTACATGTCGTCGCCATAGGCGTTGCGGTACATCTGGATGGGGTCCAGCGGCAGGCGCGGGAAGAAGGGCGTGTTGAGCCCGATGATCCCTGCGACGCGGTCAGGATGCATCAGCGGCAGTTGCCACACGACGATGCCGCCCCAGTCGTGACCGACGAAGATGGCCTTCTCGACGCCGAGGTGATCGAGCAGGCCGACCAGGTCGCCGGTCAGATGCTCCATGTCATAGGCCTCGACCGCTTCGGGACCTGGGGTAAGGCCATAGCCGCGCTGATCGGGCGCGATCACCCAGCGGCCGGCGGCGGCGAGGGCGGCGATCTGGTGACGCCATGAGAAGGCCAGCTCCGGGAAGCCGTGGCAGAAGATGATCGGCACGCCCTGGCGCGGACCGGCCTCGTAATAGGCCATCCGGATGCCATTCACGTCGGCGTACTGCGGGGCGGGGAGAGCCGGGTGCCTCGGAAGGGTGTCCGTCATGAGCGCTGTCTCCCGTCGTTTCTAAGTGATTGCCGATAAGCTGCTGCGTGCGAACGAGCCCGGCAAGCGTCATTTGAGGTTTCCGTAGGGGCGAACGGGCGTAAAAGGCGGCCATGACCGACGCCAGCCCGCCGCCCGCCCACGTTCCGTGGCGCCTTGTCCTGCTTCTGGGCGCGCTGACGGCCTTCGCGCCGATGTCGATCGACATGTATCTGTCCAGCCTGCCCTCGATTGGCCGGACGCTGAACGCGGCCCCGGACGAGACCCAGGCGACCCTGGCGGCCTTCTTCGCAGGCATGGCGATCGGGCAGGTGTTCTACGGGCCGGCCTCGGATCGTTTCGGCCGTCGGCCGCCCCTATTGATCGGGATCGGACTGTTCATCGGCGCTTCGATCGTCTGCGCGATCGCGCCCAATATCGAGACCCTGATCGCCGCCCGGTTCGCCCAGGCGTTGGGCGGCTGCGCGGGCCCGGTGATTGCGCGCGCGGTGGTGCGTGACCGCTTCAGCCACACCGACACCGCGCGTGTCCTGTCGCTGATGACCCTGATCATGGGGCTGGCCCCAGTGCTGGCGCCGCAGCTGGGCGGCGTCGTCCAGTTCGTGGCCGGCTGGCGCGGGGTGTTCTGGAGCCTGGCTCTGTTCGGCGTG
This sequence comes from Caulobacter sp. DMC95, assembly GCF_056313785.1. NCBI lineage: Bacteria > Pseudomonadati > Pseudomonadota > Alphaproteobacteria > Caulobacterales > Caulobacteraceae > Caulobacter > Caulobacter sp. DMC95. Next base: position 260,800 of record NZ_JBQUZP010000006.1, read on the forward strand.
CTGATCGCCGCCTGGGTGGTGCTGAGCCTGACGGAATCGCGCTCGGCGGCGACCGAGGCGCAGGCGCGGGGCGAAAACCCGCTGAAGGCCTATGTCGCGCTGTTCGGGATGCGGCGGCTGATGGGTTATGCGCTGGCGGGGGCGCTGAACGGGGCGGTGTTGTTCACCTACATCTCGGGCGCGCCGGACCTGGTGATGGGGACCTACGGCCACAGCCCCTTGGTGTTCAATCTGGTCTTCGCTTTCAACGCCGTCGGCATCATCGGCGCCAGCCAGGTCAACCGCTGGCTGCTGCGGCGATCCACGCCCGACCAGGTGCTCGCGCGGGCCAGTATCGCCTCGATCGTCGCGGCGCTCCTGCTGACCCTGGCGGCCTGGACCGGCTGGGGCGGGCAGTGGACCGTGTTGCCGCTGCTGTTCGTCGCCCTCTCGATCTACGGCCTGATGGGCGGCAACACCATGGCCGGAGCGCTCAGCGTCGATCCCCGCCGGGCGGGCTCGATCTCTGCGTTGATGGGTTCAGCGTCGTTCGGCGCGGGCGCCTTGGCCTCGTGGGCCGGCGCGGCGCTGCATGACGGGACGCCTCGCCCGGTGGCCGGGGTGATGTTCGCCTGTCTAGTTGGATCCGCGCTGGCGATCTTCCTGCTGGCCCTGCCGGGCGCGAAGAAGATTCAGGCCTGAGGCAGGTTGAATCCCCGCCAGGCCATCAGCGCCCAGCCGGCCATGAACGACAGACCGCCTAGCGGTGTGATCGCCCCCAGGAGGCGCGGCGCGCCCAAGGCCATGGCGTAGAGCGAACCTGAGAACAGCAGGATGCCGACGAAGAACAGGGCGGTCACGATCCCCATGCTCTTGGCCCCGCCCTTGTGCAGCGTGAAGGCCGCGAAAACGGCCAGGGCGTGGATCATCTGGTACTGCGCGCCGGTCTTCAGCCATTCGACGGCTTTCCAGCCTTCGATCCCATGCGCGGCGAAGGCGCCGAACGCCACGGCCAAGAGACCGTTGGCGGCCGCAAGGCCCGTCCAAGTCCGGGGTGTCCACCCTTCCATCGCCTTTACGCTCCGTCACCGTTGCAATCGTTCGTCGCGACCTTAACGTCGTTCACCTGCTCGTAAAGCCGGCCCGTCAGAGCGTCGGCGCGAACAGGGGAGGGACGGCATGGCGCTCACCTGGGGCGACGACTATCCGATCCATCAGACGCCCGAGCCCGTGGCCTACGCCGGCACGGATCGGAACTTCTATGATCGCTATTTCTTCAACGGCTATGCGCCCGAGGGCGATGGCGGCGACCTGTTCTTCGCGGCGGCGTTCGGCGTCTATCCGCACCTGAACATCGCCGACGCCTCGTTCTGCGTGATGAAGGGCGGCAAGCAGGTCAACCTCCACGCCAGTCGGTGGCTCGGCATGGAGCGGATGGACCTGAGGGTCGGCCCGATCGCCATCGAGGTGTTGCAGCCGCTGCAACGCCTGAAGCTGGTCGTGCAGGCCCCCGAGCAGGGCGTCGCGGCCGAGATCGTCTTCGAGGGCCGCGCCTTCCCGATCGAGGAGCCGCGCTTCATCCGCCGCAACGGGCCACGCGCCTTCATGGACTACACCCGCCTGACGCAAAACGGCCGCTACAGCGGCTGGGTCGAGGTAGACGGTGTTCGCACCGCCGTCGACGGCTTCGTCGGCACGCGCGACCGCTCGTGGGGCGTAAGGCCGGTCGGCGCGCGCGATCCGCAGGAGCCGGTTCCGCCCGTTCCGCCGCAGTTCTTCTGGCTGTGGAGCCCCTGCAACTTCGCCGACGGCAGCTTCTTCTTCCACACCAATGACGACGAGCTGGGACGGCCCTGGAACCGGCGCGCTGTCTGGCTGGAGGATGGCGGCCACGAGGAGGCGTTCGGCGGTTTCGCCCAATCGTCGTGCGACATCCGCTGGAGGAGCGGCACGCGCCACGCCAGCACCGCGACCCTGGATCTGGGCGACGGCGGTTCGGTGACCATCGAACCGCAGACCGAGTTCTTCATGCTGGGCCTGGGCTACACCCACCCGACCTGGGGGCACGGCCATAACCAGGGCGAACTGAAAGTCGAACGGGAAGACTTTGTGCTGGCCGATATCGACCGTCGCCTGCCGCACCACCTGCATGTCCAGGCGCTGAGCCGCGTGACCTATGTGGACGGTGAGGGGCGGTCTCGGGTCGGTCGCGGCGTCTTTGAGCAATTGGCGATCGGCCCGCACGCGCCCTCCGGCTTCGCCTCGATCCTGGATCTGGCCCCATGAGCCTCACCGAGAGCCTGCAAGCCTACCTCTCGCGGATCTGGTTGACGCCGGTGACCGTCTCGGACCTGTCGCGCATTCCCGGCGGCGCCAGTCGTGAAACCTATCGCTTCACAGCTGTGGCGGATGGCCAGGCCCATCCTCTGATCCTGCGCCGGGACCCGCCGGGCAGCCTGATCGAGACCGATCGAAACCTGGAATATCTAGCCTTCGCGTCATTCCACGGCTCCCTCCCGGTTCCGCGTCCCGTCGCCATGGAGCCCGAGGGCGCGGAGCTGGAGCGGCCGTTCTTCATCATGGAGCGCGTCGAGGGCGGGACCGCCGCCTCGCCCTTCACGGTCGTTCCTTATGGCGAGCACGCCCGGACGATCGGCGAGCAGTTCTTCCGGATCCTCGGAACCATCGCTGCAGCCGATCCGACGACCTTGCCGCTGGCCAGGGCGGCCGAGCGCCCCGGGCCCGAGGACTGCTGGCGGATCGCACTGGATCACTGGACCAAGGTCATCAAGGACGATCAACAGCATCCGCAACCCATCGTCTGGGCGGCGATCCGCGCCCTGCGTCGTCGCCCGCCACCGTCGGCCCAGGCCGTGCGCGTGGTGCACGGCGACTATCGGACCGGCAACTTCCTGCACGACGGCGCGGGCAAGGTCCTGGCGATCCTGGATTGGGAAATGGTCCACCTGGGCGATCCGCTGGAGGACCTGGGCTGGGCCATGGACCCCCTGTGGGGACACTTCGAGGCCGACAAGGTGGGCGGGATGCTGCCACGCGACGAGGCGCTGGCCCTCTGGAAACAGACCAGCGGCCTTGAGGTCGACGAGGCGGCCCTAGCCTGGTGGTCGCTGTTCAACGCCGTGAAGGGCCAGGCGATCTGGACCTCGGCGGCCAAGGAATACCGTGATGGCGGGTTCAAGGATCCGGTTCTGGCGATTTCGGGCTGGTATACCGCCCGCCGCCACGACCAGATCCTGGCCGAGATGCTGCTGCGCCTGGAGGGGCTTTCATGACGCCGAGCGTGCCCGATATCCTGGTCGGCAACTTCCTGTGCATGGCCGAGCCGGGGCCGCCCGAACAGCAGGGCGAGTTCATGGCCGGCAAGGTCGCGGTAGTGGCGTTGCTGTCGCTGCTCGCAGCCCAAGAGGCAGAGCGGGGTGCGGCGGCTCGGGTCACCGAGAACACCGCCATCCGCGAGATTCTGGCCGACGCCGCTGGAGACTATGGTCTTGAGCGCAGTTGGCCGGCGGATCCCGCAGAGCTGACGATCAGCGCGCTAGACCGTGTGAACGCCGCCCTGCGCCTGGCCTTGATCGGCCTGCACGAGGCGGTGGAGGCTCGGGGCGACACCGCGCGTCACGCCCGTATTCTGCGCCTCTACGTGCAGATGGCCGAGCTGAGACGCCTGGATCTGCCGCCTCTGCCGGGTCGCTGAAGCCCCGTCAGCGGTGCTTGTTGTGCTGGGCGATCTCGTCCGGCTTGATGTCGAGCGGGGCGGGGACCGCCGCGTTGTAGGCAGGCGTCTGGTTCAGGTCCATCACCACGCTGCGGTGGCCTTGCCAAATCATATGCACGGCGACGTAGAGCACGATCGCGAGGCCGACAAAGCCGATCCAGCGGTGCTTGTGCAGCAGGTTTGCGATCGCGGTGGCGGCCACGCCCATCAGGACGATCGACAGCAGCAAGCCAAAGATCAGGATGCCGGGGTGCTCGCGGGCGGCGCCGGCGACGGCCAGAACGTTGTCCAGCGACATCGAGACGTCGGCGATGAGCACCTGCAGGAACGCGGCCTTGAAGGTCTTGTTCGGACGGGCGCGCGGCTCGGTGGTCGGGTCGTCATCGATCGAGGCCATGGCGTCGGCCTCGTCGTGGGTCGTCTGCTCGCGCAGCTCGCGCCACATCTTCCAGCAGACCCACAGCAGCAGGAAGCCGCCGGCCAGCAGCAGGCCCACGACGCCCAGCAGCCAGGTGGTGATCAGGGCGAAGGTGATGCGCAGAACGACGGCCGCGCCTAGCCCGTACAAAATGACCTTCTTGCGCTCCTTGGCCGGCAGGCCGCCGGCCGCCAGGCCCACGGCCACGGCGTTATCGCCCGCCAGAACAAGGTCGATCATCAGGACTTGCAGCAGGGCGGTGAGCGGGCCTTGGAAGGCGCCGAACTGGGCGATCAGAGCGTCGAACATGGCTTCTCAATGCTTTGACGCGGGGGACGATGCAAGGCGCAAACGCCTTTTCGCGCACGATGCGAAAAGAAAGAGCCCCGGATCAGCGGATCCGGGGCTCTTGGTTCTGGGCGCGCTCGGTCTAGTGGTGAGCGGGCTCGGGTTCCTTGTGGTGGGCGTCATGGTGACCGTGGCCGTGATCATCATGATGGCCGTGGTCATCATGACCGTGTCCGCCATGGCCGTGCGCGTCGTGGCCGTGATCATCATGCCCATGATCGTCATGGCCGTGGCCGTGAGCATCGCCATGGCCATGACCATGATCGTCGCCATGGCTGGTCGGGGTCACATGGGCCGTGTGCTCGGCATGGGCGTGATGAGCGCCATGGTCGTGGCCATGGTCATGATCGTCATGGCCATGCGCGTGGTCATCGTGACCATGCCCATGATCGCCGTGGCCGTGGCCGTCGTCGTGGTGGCCATGGCCGTGATCATCGTGGCCGTGCGCCGCGTCGTGGCCGTGATGATCGCTGTGGCTGGCGGAAGCCGCCGCCACCATGGGGTTCACGTACGAGACGTGCTCCGCAGGCGCGTGGGGCTCAGGGTGAGCGTGGGCATGGAGATCAGCGCCGTGCCCGTGATCATCATGCCCGTGGGCGTGACCATGGTCGTCATGACCGTGGCCGTGGTCGTCATGGCCGTGGCCGTGGTCGTCATGGCGGTGATGATCGTCGTGGCCATGCCCGTGGTCGTCATGATGCGTCATGGCCGAAGCCGCGACAGCGCCTGCCGCCGCGCCGCCGGCGGCGGCGAGGAACGGGTTGACGTGAGAGACATGTGTGCTGGCCAGCGGCGTATCGAATTCCATCTCGTTACGGCCGTAATCCGTCAGCGTGCGGTACTTGCGCTGGCTTTCCGCCTTGCGGCGCGAGGCCGAGACGCTCCGCGAAACACCCACCAGAATGATCAGCGCCAGAAGCACCAGGGCCGCGCCCAGCAGGGTCTTGATCGGCGTCGGACCAAGGCCGGGCAGCGAGATCGAGCCGTTCAGAGCCCCCAGATCCAGCTTGTCCATGCCCTTCTTGGCGGTTTCCGGCAGCGCCGCGACGCGCTTACTGATTTCGCCCAGAGAGAAGCCTTGCGGCGCCTTGGCGCCGGTCATTTCGACCCCGAACTCCGACTTCAGTTCGCCCTTGGCTTCCGGACCGGGTTTGACCTGCCACGCGAAAGTGGTGGCTTCGCCCGGCTTGACGACGGCGGTTTGACGGCCGTTCGGCGTGATCTCATAGCCCTCGCCCTGGAGTTCGGCGTAGGCGCTGGTCTTTTTGGCCGCCTTGGTCAGACCGAGCTTGGCGGCTTCTTTCTGGATCATTTCGCCCAGGGTCGCGGGCAGCGAGAGCGTGACCTGGCCCGGCTGACCCTTGCCGAGGCTTTCCGCCGTGGCCAGCACCGCGCCATTGGTGGCGGCCGGCGCCACGGCGGCTTGCAGTTGTTCGAGCTTGGTCGCGGGCTTGGCCGGAGCGGGCGCGGCGACCGGCGCGGCGGCGGCGACCACGGGCGGCTTGGCCAGCGGCGCCGTCGGCTGGGCGGGCTGAGCCGCCTTGATCGGCGCAGGAGCCGGCGCGACGGTCTTCGGAGTCACGGGCTTCACGACGGCCACCGTCGCAGGCTTGGCCGGAACGGCCGCGCCATGCGTCTGCATCGTCGTGTGGACCCGGCGCGCTGGAGCCGAGGCGGCGTGGCTTGAGGCCTTCGGGTTCGGGATCGGACGCATGGCCGTGACCAGCGTTCCGTCCGGCCGACGCCAGGTCTTCAGATGAGAATTATGGGGCGGCGGCGGCGGGGGGCGCGTCGCATCCGCTTGAGCCTGGGCCTGGGCTTGCGTGGAGGCGGCTGCGGTCGGACCGCCCAGCAACCCATCCTGGGCCTGGCCAGCGTTGGGCGGCGGCGGCGCCCCCATCAGCTCCGGCGGCGCGGCGGCGTTCTGTTGACCGCTGGGCGGCGGCGCGGAGGCGACCGGGTCGCCAGCGCTGCAGCCCGCGAGCGCCAGAACGCCGGCCGCGGCGGTCGCCAGGGCGGCCAAGCGTGTATTACGTCCAAACATCGGGTCCCCCGATCCCATGTCAGATTCCTCCGCAGAGCAGCGCTCGCGGACCACTGTTCACGAGAGAAGCACGAGCTTGCGACGAAATCAAAACGGTTAAGAGAGATTCACGAAACGATTTCGTCCACCGCGCGAACTTTTGAGGCCTCGTAGAGTGCGATCGCGGCGGCGGCGGAAACATTGAGGCTCTCGAAGCCGCCGGGCATAGGGATTTTGCCCAAGGCGTCGCAGTGCTCGGCGACGAGGCGACGAACCCCTTCGCCTTCCGAACCCAAAACGAGCACCGTCGGCTGGGCGTCGAGCACTGCCTCCAGGCTCTCCTCGGCCTCGCCGGCCAGGGCCACGGCGCGCCAGCCGAGATCGGCCAGCTCCTCGAGGGCGCGGGAAAGATTGACCACGCGCGCGTACGACACCTTGTCCACGGCCCCGACGGCGGTCTTGGCCAGCACGCCGGAAAGCGCTGGCGCGTGGCGATCCTGCAGGATGACGCCCTTGGCCCCGAACGCCGCCGCCGAGCGGAAGATCGCGCCGATGTTCTGCGGATCAGTGATCTGGTCGAGCATGACCAGAAAGCCGCCCGCGGGCGTCGCCAGTTCGGCGATCGTCATCGGCTCGGGTTCGTCGATTTTCAGGGCGAGACCTTGGTGCACGGCGCCCTGGGGCAGCTGCTTGGCGATCTCCTGGCCCTCCATCACCTGCAGGCAATTCAGTTTCTGCAGATGCGGCGCGAGTCGCTTGGCCCGGTCCGGTGTCGCCAGAAGCCGCTTCGGAGCGGGTCGGCGAGGGTTGGCGAGCGCGGCTTCAACGGCGTGAGTCCCCCAAATCCAGTCCTTGGCGTCGCCTTGGCCTCTGGAAAAGTCATTTTGTTTCCGTGGCTTGGAACGAAAATCGCGTCCTTGTGCAGAAGGGCGTTTCCGGTCGTTGCGTTCGGAATGAGAGGACACTATAAGACGCGCTCCGATTTGGGGCCCCGAGGGCTTCTCGGCCAACCGGCGCTGCTCTTAGCATCGTCCGGCGACGGTCCAAGAAGCTTTTGTTTCGCATCGGCGTTTGACGGCTTGCCGTCGCTCGTCGAAGCGGATAAAGGCCGCCGGCTTCGGAACTCCATCGCGTGCTTGGGGGAATGTCCCGAGTGGCAAAGGGGGGGGACTGTAAATCCCCTGGCGTAAGCCTTCGTAGGTTCGAGTCCTACTTCCCCCACCATGCGCGCGATGAGTTCCGGAAGGCAGCGCCCTTGAAAACAGGGGGCGTCCCAGAGCCGAAAGACCGGGAGCCAATCGCGACCCCGCTAGCCCCTGAGGGTGATTGGGCGGGTATAGCACAATGGTAGTGCAGCAGCCTTCCAAGCTGAGGATGCGGGTTCGATTCCCGCTACCCGCTCCAGCTCCCTAACGAGTTATTCCCAACAACCCAGCCGCCGGCGCGAAGGTAGAGACGATGGCCAAGGAAAAGTTCGAACGCACTAAGCCGCACTGCAACATCGGCACGATTGGTCACGTTGACCATGGCAAGA